>NZ_WSRO01000002.1:0-606875 GCF_009769735.1 Streptomyces sp. BA2 | reverse complement strand
ACGGGCTGACGGTGATCGCAGGCCGCGCCCGGCGGCGCGCGCCCGCGCCGTGCTCGGGCCTTTCGCATCCTGCAAGTCAACTGTGCTGAACCGCCCTGTCTGACCTCTCCGTTTCCCCTGCGGGCCTGGTCCCGCCTCGGCGTGGAGGAGCCGCGTACTACATCGTCGACGGCGCGGGCGTTGAGGCCGCGTGCGGCGGATTCAGTGACGCGGCCTGCGACGTGGCCAGGCTCGGCGAGATGCTCCGCCTCCAGAAGAACGGGAACCAGAAGTGATCCGCAGCCGACCACTGGTGAGCACGTCCCGAACGGCCCACTGGATCGAGGTTGCCGCAGCATGCACTGGTACGAGGACGACGGATTCTGGTCCGACTTCTCCGAGACGATGTTCTCCGAGCGGCGGCGGGCTCAGACGGCGGACGTCGTCGCACGTTCGCCGCTGCTCCAATTCCCGGCGGGCAGCCGCGTACTGGACCTGTGCTGCGGGCCCGGCCTCTACCTGGTGCCGCTGGTGCGCCGCGGCTACACCGTCACGGGGGTGGACCTCAGCGCCGGGCTGCTTGAGCGGGCGCAGGCCGTGTGCGAGGAAGCCGCGGTCGATGTCCGCCTGATCCGGGCTGACATGCTCACCCACGTCGAGCCGGACACGTACGACGTCGTGCTCAACGTCTTCACCTCCTTCGGCTACTTCGACGACCCGCAGGACAACTTCCGGGTGCTGCGCAACGCGCATGACTCGCTGGTTCCGGGCGGGCAGCTGCTCGTCGACGTGATGGGCAAGGAAGTGCTCGCCGGGTGGATCGGCCGCCCTCAGGTCGTCGAACTCGACGGTGCGTACGTGGTGCAGCGCGACACCGTCCTGGACAGCTGGACCCGGCTGCGGACCGACTGGACGCTCGTGCGGGGCGGGGTGGCGCGCGAGGCCTCGATCACCTCCTTCCTCTACAGCGCCGCCGAACTGCGCACGCTCTTCGAGGACGCCGGGTTCACCGGCGTGGAGTGTTTCGGCGGCTTTGACGGTGAGATCTACGACCAACACTCGCGGCGCCTGATCGTGCGAGGAACCAAGCCCGGCCTGTGACCGGGGCAGTTCGTGAATCTCCGGGAACTCGGCGGCACCGACCGCCGACTACTGGACCGTGCGGCGTTCGCTCAGGAGCGGCGCACCGCTTCGAACTGTCCGATGGGTGAAGGGACTTCATGACCGAGGCCACATCCGATGCCACGACAGAGGCATCGTCCGGGACTGCCTCCCCGGAGGCAGCCCCTTATGAGCCGGCAGCGGCCAAAGCGGGCCGCGGGCGGCTCGTCACCACGCTGACCGTGCTCTCCGCGACGCTGGTCGTCTCCGTCCTCGCCGGGATCGCCCTCGGTCCCACCGTCGTGCCGCTCGGGGACGTCGTGCGGTTCCTGACCGCCGCCCTCACCGGCGGCAGCATCGGGGCCGATGACGTGACCGGCTACTCCATCGTCTGGCACGTGCGCACCCCACGGGTGCTGCTCGCCGCCGTGGTCGGGGCGGGGCTCTCGGTCGTCGGCGTCGCCATCCAGGCGCTGGTGCGCAACGCCCTCGCGGACCCGTTCGTCCTCGGCATCTCATCCGGTGCCTCTGTCGGGGCCACCGCGGTCGTGGTGTTCGGGGTCTTCGCCAGTCTTGGCGTCTACGCGTTGTCCGCCGCCGCGTTCCTCGGCGCGCTCGGCGCCACCGTCCTTGTGTACCTGGCCGCGCGAGGGCCGCTCGGCCTGACGCCCTTGCGTCTTGTCCTGACCGGCGTCGCGCTGGCCTACGGGTTCCAGGCGCTGATGAGCGTGATCGTCTTCCTCTCCCCGAACGGCCAGGCCGCGCGCACCGTGCTGTTCTGGCTGCTCGGCAGTCTCGGTTCGGCGTCCTGGGAATCGCTGCCGCTGGCGGCCGGTGCTGTACTGGTGACGGTCGTGGTGCTGCTGCGCCAGAGCCGTTCCCTCGACGTCCTTTCGCTGGGGGACGAGACCGCGGCCAGTCTGGGCGTGGACGCGGAGGCGCTGCGGCGCCGTCTCTTCCTCCTCACGGCGGCGGTCACCGGCCTGATCGTCGCGGTCAGCGGCGCGATCGGCTTCGTCGGGCTCGTCCTGCCGCATGTCGTGCGCATCCTCGTCGGCTCGACGCACCGCCGCGTCCTTGCCGTCGCTCCGCTCGCCGGGGCCTGCTTCCTGGTCTGGGTCGATCTCGTCGCCCGTACCGCCTTCGCCCCCGAGGAACTGCCGCTCGGGGTCATCACCGCGCTCATCGGCGTACCGGTGTTCATCGTGCTGATGCGGCGCCGCGGCTATCTGTTCGGAGGGCGGTAGATGACCCTCGTACTGCGGGAGCTCTCGGTCGAGGCGGCGGGGCGTGCTCTGGTCGACCGGTTGAACATCGAGGTGGCGGCCGGGCGGATCGTCGGGCTCGTCGGCCCGAACGGCAGCGGCAAGTCCACCGCCCTGCGCTGCGTCTACCGGGCGCTGAAGCCGACGTCGGGAGCCGTGCTCCTGGACGGCGCGGACCTCACCTCCCTCAAGCTGCGCGACAGTGCCCGGTCGATCGCCGCGCTCACTCAGGAGAGCCACACCGAACTCGACTTCACCGTCGAGGAAGTCGTGGCCCTCGGCCGCGCCCCGCACGCACGCGGCAACCAGCCCCTCACCGCACGCGAACGCGCCCTGTGCCGAGAGGCGATGGACCGCCTCGACGTCACCCACCTCGCGGACCGCAGCGTGCTCACCCTCTCCGGCGGCGAGCGGCAGCGCGTGCTCGTTGCGCGCGCCCTCGTCCAGGAACCGCGCGTCCTGGTCCTCGACGAGCCGACCAACCACCTGGACATCCGCCACCAGGTGGAGCTCCTCTCCTTCCTGCGCGGATCGGGCCTCACGGTGCTCACGGCCCTGCACGACCTCAACCTGGCGGCCGCCGCCTGCGACAGCATCGCCGTCCTGAGCGCCGGCTCTCTGGTCGCCACGGGCAGCCCGGCGGAAGTCCTCAACCCCGAGCTGATCCGCAAGGTGTTCGGCGTCGACGCCACCGTCGTGCACCACCCCCGCACCGGGACGCCCCAACTCGTCTACGACCTCGCCCCCACCGGCACCCCGGCACCCGCCGACGCCCTGTCAGAAGGACCCCACTCATGATCCGACCACCGCTGCCCCGCGCCCTGGCAGCCGCCGTGCTGCTGACGACCGGGCTCCTGACCAGCGGCTGCGGCGCCGAGGTCGAGCCGACGGCGAAGAGCAAGGCGGAGACGGTCACCGTCTCCAACTGCGGCAAGGACGTCACGTACACCCGTCCCCAGCGTCCGGTGGCCTACGACGTCAGTGGCGCTGAGAAGATGTTCTCCCTCGGCCTCGCCGACCGGATGCGCGGGTACGTCATGAACAAGCTCGGCGACCCCTCCATCAAGGGCTCGCCCTGGCGCCAGGACTACGCCGACGTGGAGCGCCTCGGCACCGAGCGCATCACCCGCGAGATCGTGGCCGACGCCAAGGCCGACTTCGTCTTCGCCGGCTGGAACTCCGGCTTCAGCGAGGAGCGTGGCATCACGCCCGCCCTCCTGGAGAAGGTCGGGTCCGCCAGCTATCTGCACACCGAGACGTGCTGGGACTACGGCGACAAGAGCGTCGACGTCACGCCGCTCGAGGCGCTCTACACGGATCTGGACAACCTCGGCCGGATCTTCGGCGTCGAGAAGCGCGCCGAGAAGGTCGTCACCGACCTCAAGGAACGCGTCACCGCCCTGAAGAAGACCTGGCCCGCCAAGGGCGACCCCGCCAAGGTCTTCGTCTACGACTCGGGCACCGACCAGCCCTTCACCGCCGGGCGCCATGCCGCACCGAACGACATCATCAAGGCCGCAGGCGCCGCGAACGTCTTCGACGACCTGGACAAGGGCTGGACGACGGTGGGCTGGGAGCCCGTGATCAAGGCGAAGCCGGAGGTCATCGTCATCATCGACTACGCCGACCAGCCGGCCAAGGAGAAGATCGCCTACCTGAAGTCGCTGGACAGCCTGAAGTCGGTCCCGGCCGTGAAGGAGAGCCGCTTCTTCGTCATGTCGTACGGCGACGCCGTGAGCGGCCCGCGCAACGTCAAGGGCGCGGAGCGCCTGGGCGGCTACCTCCGGTCGGTGGGCCGATGACCCCCTTGCCCACGGCAGCGGCCCCTGCCGCCCCCGCGGCCACCGTCCACGGGCACATCACCGACGCGATGAAGGCCCCCGACCTGCTGCGGCTCTCCGACAACATCGTCCTCGCGCGCTTCGAGACGATGAAGGTGTACGCGGCGCTCGGCGCCGTCCGCACCCTCCTCGAACGCGGCACCGTGCGGCCAGGCCAGACCCTCGTCGACAGCTCCAGCGGCATCTACGCGCTCGCCCTCGCCATGGCCTGCCACCGCTACGGGCTCGGCTGCCACATCGTGGCCTCCACCACCGTCGACGCCGCTATGCGCGCCCAGTTGGAGATCCTCGGCGCCACGGTGGATCAGATGCCGCCCTCCGACAGCCTGCGGCTCGACCAGGAGCGGCGGGTGCGCCGTGTACGCCAACTGCTCGGCGAGCGCACCGATCTGCACTGGATGCGCCAGTACCACGACGGTGTCCACTACGCGGGCTACGAGGAGTTCGCGGACCTTGTCGACGCCGCGCTGCCCGACGCCCCGCTGACCGTGGTCGGCGCCGTCGGCACCGGCGCCTCCACCGGAGGGCTCGTCCAGCCGTTGCGCCAACGCGGCCGCGAAGTACGGCTGTTGGGGCTGCAGCCGTTCGGCAGTGTCACGTTCGGCAGCGAGGACTTCAGTGACCCCGAGGCGATCATCGCCGGGATCGGCAGCTCGATCCCCTTCGACAACGTCCGCCACGACCTGTACGACACCCTCCACTGGGTGGACTTCCGGCACGCCATGGCGGGAGCCGTCGATCTGCTGCGCGCTCACGCGGTGTTCGCCGGTCTGTCCACCGGGGCGGCCCACCTCGTCGCGGGCTGGGAGGCGGCACGCAACCCGGACCGGACGCACTTGGTGATCGGCGCCGACACGGGACACCGCTACACCGAGCGGGTCTTCGCCCGCCACCAGGAGGCCCTCGACCCGCGCACCCTCAAGCCGCACCAGATCACGGACCTGACCGACCTCGCGCCGCCCTGGTCGGCGATGGAGTGGAACCGGCGCAGCTACGACGTACGCACGAAGAAGCACGAGACGCACCAGAAGCACGAGCAGCACGAGCAGCACGAGCAGCACGAGCAGCACGAGCAGCACGAGCAGCACGAGATGGAGGGGAAGGCATCGTGACCATCGCCGCCCTGGAAGCACTCACCTTCGGCCTCGGACGGCTGGTGGAGGCAGCCGATGCCGCCGGGCACCGGCTCTGTCTGCTCACCGGCAACCGAGCCGTCTACCGGCACGAACTGGACCGCATCGCACCGGGCGCACTCGACATCGTCGACGTCGACACCCACGACGCGGCCGCGTCCGCCACGGCTCTGGCAGCGGTGCCCGGCCTGAAGGGGCTCATCAACTCGACCGACACCTGGAGCGTGCCGGGCGCGGACCTGGCCGCCGAACTCGGCCTGCCGGGGCCCGACCCGACCGCGGTCCGCCTCCTGCGGGACAAGTCCCGGGTGCGCAACCTCCTCCACGAACAGAACCTGAGCCGCGGCCCCGCCCTCACGATCCCGGCCGAGCCCGCGGCGGCCGGCGAGGTGCTCCGGCAGATCGGCCTGCCGGTGGTCCTCAAGGACTCGGCGGGCACCTCCTCCCGTAACGTCTGGCTGGTCCGCGACGAGCGACAGCTGCACGCCGCTCTCCGCGAAGCCGCTGGGCGCCCCTTCTCCGGGCGGCTGTTCGCGGAGCCCTTCTTCGCCGGCCCCGTCTACAGCGCCGAGACGCTCAGCTGGGCGGGCGAGACGAAGCTCCTGGGCGTGCTCAGCCGCCAGATGTCTCCCGAGCCCTCCGTCCGCGAGGAGGCCGCCGCCTTCCCGGTGGCCCTGCCGGAACCTGACTTCGCCCTGATCGAGGACTGGGTGGGGCGCGTCCTGGAGACGGCGGGACACGACGCGGGCTTCGCACACGTCGAGTTCGTCCTCACCGCCGAAGGACCGGAGCTCGTCGAGATCAACCGGCGCATCGGCGGCGCGCTCGTCGGCGAGGCACTGTGCCGCGCCCTGCGCACCAACGTGTACGACGCGATGGTCGCCGTGGCGCTCGGCCTGCGCCCCGCCCTGCTCGACGCACCTGCGGCCACGGGCCCCGCCACGGGATTCGTCCTCGTCTACCCCGACCGGCCGGGCACCCTCACCGGATGGACCCGCGTGGACGGCCTCTCCGCCTTCCCCGGCTCGCCCGAGTGGTACCCGACCGCGGCCCCCGGCGACCGCCTGGAGCACGTGAGCGATCAGCGCGGCTGCACCGGGATCGTCCTTGCCGAGGGCGCGACCGCCGAACTCGCCCTGCACCGCGCGCTGAGCGCGGCCGGGAGCATACGCCCGCTCGTCGCCGCCGACGCCCCGGAGTGACACTCCTTGGGAAGCCGCGCGGGCGCCTGCGATCCGGCCTCGCGCGGCTCACCGGGCCGCAACGCTTCCTCCTTGCCGGATCGTTCCTGATCCCGCTGGGCAGCTTCGCCGTCCTGCCCTTCATGTCGGTGCTGCTCCACGAGCGGCTCGGCATGGGGCTCGGCACGGTCGGCGTCGTGCTCGCCGTCGCCTCGCTGGTGCAGTTCTCGGGAGGCGTGGTGGGCGGCGCGATCGCCGAGCGCATCGGTCTTCGACGCACGATGCTGCTCGCCCTGGTGATCCGCACGGCGGGCTTCGCCTGCTTCCTGCCGGGGCTCCGCCATCCGGCCGCCGCCGTCTTCGCCCTCTTCCTGGTGTCCGTCGGCGCCGCGCTCTATCTGCCCGCGAACAAGGCCTACTTGATACACGAGGCCGACGAGGAGCAGCGCCCCCTGCTGCTGTCCACGAGCAGCTCGGCCCTGAACGCGGGCATCGCCTTGGGACCGCTGGCGGCGGCGCCCTTCGTCCTCAGTGCCTCGGCCGGACTCTTCACCGCGGTGACCGCGCTGTTCGCGGTGATCACCGCGGGCCATGCCCTGCTGCCCACGGAGAGCCCCGACCACGGGCAGACCACCGGGGCCGGACAGGAGCAACCCCCGCACCGGGAAAGGGTGTTCTCCGGGCTCGCCGTGCTGCCCTTCGCGACCACCGTGCTGAGCCTGTACGTCTTCATGTTCTTCCAGCACTACCTCGCGCTGTACGCGGTGCCCCGCACATCGACGACGTACTACGGCCTGGTCCTCGCCCTCTACGCCCTTCTGCTCGTCGTCGCGCAACCCCTCCTCTCGGACTGGATCGCGCGCCTGCCCTACGTCCGCGCCCTGTGGTTCGGCTTCGGCGTGATGGCCGCCGGGATGGCCACGCTCGCCATCGGCAACCGTGCCGCGATCCTGGCCGGGGCCCTGCTCGTCTGCCTCGGTGAGATCGTCCTCTTCTTCAAGAACGACCTCGAAGCCCTCGCACGGTCGCCCCGCGCACCGGCGGTCGTGTTCGGCCACCAGCGGCTCGCGGCCGGAATCGGCGCCTTCGCCAGCGGCATCGCCGGAGGCGAGGGCTACCAGCTGGCCGAACGCACAGGCGGCGCCGGTCTGTTCTGGGCCGCGGTCGCCGTGCAGTGCGCGCTGCTTCCACTGTTCCTGAGGCGCCGGGCCACGGTCACAGGCCGAGGTCGCTGAGGCCGGGGTGGTCGTCGGGGCGGCGGCCGAGCGGCCAGTGGTACTTGCGGTCGGACTCCTGGATGGGCAGGTCGTTGATGCACGCGTGCCGGACACGCATCAGGCCGTCGTCGTCGAACTCCCAGTTCTCGTTGCCGTACGAGCGGTACCAGTGGCCGGAGTCGTCGTGCCATTCGTAGGCGAAGCGCACCGCGATGCGGTTGCCGTCGTGCGCCCACAGTTCCTTGATGAGGCGGTAGTCGAGCTCACGGGCCCACTTGCGCGAGAGGAAGGCGACGACGGCGTCGCGTCCCGTGACGAACTCCGCGCGGTTCCGCCAGCGGGAGTCCTCGCTGTAGGCGAGGGCCACCTTCTCGGGATCGCGGGAGTTCCAGCCGTCCTCGGCGAGGCGGACCTTTTCGGTGGCGGTCTCCCGGGTGAAGGGCGGGACCGGGGGTCGTGCGGACATGGCTCTCTCCTGACTGTCGCCACCGTGAGAACGATCGTTCTCCGGCAGGGGGCCCACGATATGAGAACGCTCGTTCTCGCGCAATCATGCGGGCGCGCGCAGGGGCGTAGTAGGGTCAGAGAACGACCGTTCTCACCTCTCACCTCTCACCTCTCACCCTCGTCCCTGGAGCCCTCATGGACCGCGCCGAAGCGGAAGTCAGACTGCTCGACGCCGCAGACGAGCTCTTCTATGAGCGGGGTGTGCAGGCCGTGGGCATGGACCAGGTGCGTGCGGCATCCGGCGTCTCGCTCAAGCGCCTCTACCAGGTCTTTCCGTCGAAGTCGGAGCTGGTCCGCGCCTGGCTCGAACGCCGGGATCGCCGTTGGCGGGCACGACTCGCCGAGTACGCCGACGCCCGTACCCAAGGGACGGAGCGTGTCCTCGCGGTCTACGACTGGCTCTACGAGTGGTTCTCCGAGCCGGACTTCCGGGGGTGCGCCTTCATCAATTCCTTCGGTGAACTCGGTGCCGTGGACCCGGCGGTGGCCGACACCGTCCGGGCGCACAAGAGTGCCTTCCACGACTACATGGCCGGACTTGTGGCAGCCGCGGGCGGATCGGGGCAGACTGTCGGCCCGTTGGTCCTGCTCGCGGAGGGGGCCATGACCGCGGCCGCCATATCGGGCTCACCCGAACCGGCGCGCCAAGCCCGGCAGGGCGCGGCTCAGTTGCTGGCCGCGCGGTGACCGCCGGTCGCAGAACAGGAAGAAGGCTGATGGCGAAGACGTATCGCGTCGGGTTCGGCACGCGTCTGATCAACGGCGTGTTCCGGACGATGACCCGGTTCGGGGTCGGAAAGGGCTACCGGTACATCCTGACCGTGCGCGGCAGGAAGTCGGGCCGCCTGTTCTCCATCCCGGTCGACGTGATGTCGGCCGGGGGCGAGCGCTGGGTCGTCGGCGCCTACGGGGTGAGCAACTGGGTGCGCAACGCCCGCGCGGCCGGGCAGGTCGACCTCAGCAGGGGCGGCAAGTCGCAGACCGTGCGCGTGGTCGAGCTGGGCCCCGAGGAGAGCGTCCCCGTGCTGCGTCAGTACTGGCGCGAAGTGCCCGTCACCCGCCCCTACTTCGACGTGACGGGCGACTCGACGGACGAGGAGTTCGCCGCCGAGTCGGTACGTCATCCGGTGTTCCGGCTGGTCTAGGTCAGCCGGTCGTCCGTGCCGGCCGGTCTGAGTCAGCCGGTCTTCTGTTCCGGCCGGTCCGAGTCAGCCGGTCTTCGCGCCGGCGTGCAGGGCCAGGGCGGTGCGGGCGGGAAGGGTGGTCTCGACCTTTCCGTCGTCCCCGACAGTGACCGTGTTGCCCTCGCAGCTGTCCGGGGACGCCTTGGCGACATTGCAGTACGTGCCGCCGGGCAGGGACGTCGCGAACGTCCGGGCCAGCTCGCCGTCGCCGTTGTTGAGGGCCACGAAGCCCTTGTCGCCGCGGCCGAAGGCGAGGGCACTGCCGCCGTTGTCCCACCAGTCGGTCAGCTCGGCGGCGCCCACCTCGTTGCGGAACCCGACCAGACCGGTGATCGCCTGCTGGGCGTGCGTGTTCGTCCAGCCGTCCGCGCCGCTGGGCGGGCCCGCGTCCTTCTCGGACCACTCGTAGCCGGAGTACACGTTCGGTGAGCCGTAGGGGGACGCGAGCATGAAGACGTTGGCCAGGGCGTAGGTCGCGCCGTCCTTGTAGGTGAGCGTCGAGCCGCCCCGCTCTGTGTCCCAGTTGTCGACGAACGTACGCGCCGAGCCGCTGCCCAGTTTGCCGTCCGCGACCGACTTCAGCTGTGCGATGTTCCCGCCCTGGAAGGCGCTCTTGAGGTGCCCGCCGTAGCGGAACTCGTCGACGTCCCCGATGCCGGTGTACTCCTCGGGCTGCACAGCCTCGCCGCTTCCGTGGATCACCTCCGAGACCCAGAACCCGGGGTCGCTCATCTTGCCCTTGATGGCGGCGACGTCGTCGGCGGACATGTGCTTCGCGGCATCGATGCGGAAGCCGTCCACACCCAGGGACCGCAGGTCGTCGAGGTAAGCGGCGATGGTGCCGCGCACCGCGTCGCTGCCTGTGTCCAGGTCCGCCAGACCCACCAGTTCGCAGTTCTGGACGTTGTCACGG
Organism: Streptomyces sp. BA2; assembly: GCF_009769735.1. Taxonomy (NCBI): domain Bacteria; kingdom Bacillati; phylum Actinomycetota; class Actinomycetes; order Kitasatosporales; family Streptomycetaceae; genus Streptomyces; species Streptomyces sp. BA2. The sequence continues at coordinate 596,554 of NZ_WSRO01000002.1, read as the reverse complement.
TTGGTGTAGTCGTTGATGCTCGTACGGCAGGTGTGGAAGTCCGCGTCCTGGAAGTAGCCGGGATACTCGTACTTGCCGTACCGCGTGCCCCCGGTGCCCGTCCCCGAGCCCGCCGCCATGTGATTGATGACGGCGTCCGCGATGACCTTGACGCCCGCCTGGTGGCAGGCGTCGACCATGCTCTTGAAGGCGGCACGGTCGCCGAGACGGCCCGCGATCTTGTAACTGACGGGCTGGTACGAGGTCCACCACTGCTCGCCCTGTATGTGCTCGGTGGCGGGCGACACCTGGACGTAGCCGTAGCCGGACGGGCCGAGCTGCTCGGTGCAGGCCTTGCCCACGTCCGCGTACCGCCGCTCGAACATGGTGGCGGTGACGGTCTTCTCGCCGGGCGGCGTCGCTTGCGACTGCCAGGGTGCGAACGTCGCGAGGCCGGCCGCGGCCAGGACTCCGGCCGACGTGGTGGCAAGGAGGCGGGATCGGTGCTGCATGGTGCGGCTCCTTCGTGGGGGGATTTCGAGGGAGCCTGCCGCCCGCGCATGTACGCGTCAAGGCTTTCTGCAAGAAATTTCAACAACTGGGAGTTCGTGCGGGGGAGTTGCTGCAAGAAGTTGCGCAGATTCAGTTCTTACTCAGGGGTAGGATCGCCGCTCCCCTTGTTATACGGTCTGTCTAACAAGCGGGCCGCGGCGCGTTGCGGGACGGCGCCCCGGTCCGTTGCCTGAGCGAACAAGAGAACGTACGCATCAGAGTCAAGGAGCCGCAGCATGGCAAGCAGCACTGTTCGGCCGACCTCGCAGGACCGCCCCGAAGAGGACGACGTGGCCCGGCGGTTGCTCGACTCGGCCGCCGTGTCGGCCTACGACCCGGCCACGGAAGTGGACTGGGACACGCCGCTCGACCGGGACTTCCACGGCGCGAGCCCGGAATGGAGCTCCCTGTACGGCACGGCGTACTGGCAGGAGCTCACCGAAGCCCAGCGCAAGGAGCTCACGCGGCAGGAAGCCGCCTCTGTGGCCAGCACGGGCATCTGGTTCGAGATGATCCTCCAGCAAATGGTGCTGCGCGACGTGTACGCGAAGAACCCGGCCAGCGACGAAGTGCAGTGGGCGCTCACCGAGATCGCCGAGGAGTGCCGGCACTCGATCATGTTCGCCCGCGGTGCCCAGAAGCTGGGCGCGCCCGCCTACCGGCCACACCGGTTCGCCGTCGAACTGGGCCGTGCGTTCAAGACGTTGGCCTTCGGTGAGGCGGCCTACGCCGCCATCCTGGTGGCCGAAGAGGTGCTCGACGTCATGCAGCGCGACTGGATGCGCGACGAGCGCGTCGTGCCCTTCGTCCGCACGATCAACAACATCCATGTCGTCGAGGAATCGCGGCACATGAAGTTCGCCCGCGACCAGACGACCAAGCGGATGGCCGGGACGGGCCGGGTGCGCCGCCAGCTCAACGCGTTCGTCATCGCCATCGCGTCGTACGTCATCGTCACGAGCATGGTGAACCGCAAGGTGTACGCGAACGCCGGGCTCGACGAGAAGCGTGCCATCGCCGAGGCGAAGGCCAACGAACACCACAAGTCCATGATGCGGTCCAGCTGTTCGGGCCTGATGGAGTTCCTGGCCTCCTCCCGGCTGCTCACCAAGCCGGCGCTGGCCTTCTACAAGCGCGCCAACCTCATCTGAGCCAACCTCATCTGAGCCGGCTTGATCTGAGCCGGCCTACCTGAGCCGTCCCTGAGCCGGCCTCACCTGAACCGAGCGAGTCGAGCCGACGACATGACCTCCTACGCCATCACCCAGACCTGCTGCAACGACGCCACCTGCGTCGCCGTGTGCCCGGTCAACTGCATCCACCCGACGCCGCAGGAAAGGGCGTTCGGCAGCACGGAGATGCTGCACATCGATCCGACGACCTGCATAGGCTGCGGCGCCTGCGCCGACGCCTGCCCGGTCGAGGCGATCTTCCCCGTGGACAGCCTGCCCCTCGCACAGCGGGAGTACGCGACGATCAACGCGGCCTACTACGCGGACCGGACGCCCGAACCGGCCCCGGACGGACCGAACTTCCACGCCTGGGACGAGCCGACCTTCCCGCGCGTCCTGCCGTCCGACTTCGCGCCGCTCAAGGTCGCCGTCGTCGGCACGGGACCGGCCGGGATGTACGCGGTCCAGGACCTGCTCCTGCACACCAGCGCCGAAGTGACGCTGATCGACCGGCTGCCCGTGACCGGCGGCCTCGTACGCTACGGCGTGGCGCCGGACCATCCCGCCACCAAGAAGGTCGGCGACACGTTCGCACGGTTCCACACACACCCGAGGGTGCGGATGCACCTCGGGCTCGACGTGGGCACCGACGTCACCGCGCAGGAGCTGGCCGCACACCACGACGCGGTCATCTACGCCGTGGGCGCCTCGGCCGACCGCACACTGGCCGTACCGGGCGAGGACCTGCCCGGAAGCATCTCCGCGAGGGCGTTCGTCGCCTGGTACAACGGCCACCCGGACGCGGCGCCGGACGCGATCGACCTGTCCGCCGAGCGCGTGGTCGTCGTCGGCAACGGCAACGTCGCCCTCGACGTCGCCCGGATCCTGCTCGCCGACCCCGACAGCCTCGCCCGCACCGACATCGCCGACCACGCCCTTGCGTCGCTGCGTGCGGGCAAGGTGCGCGAGGTGGTCCTGCTCGGACGGCGGGGCCCCGAGGACGCCGCGTACACCAAGTCCGAACTGCTCGCCCTGCAGCACGTCCCGGGCCTGGACCTGGTCGTCGACGACCATGATCCCCGGACCGTGTCGGCCATCGACGAGGCCGGTCCGGCGACCGACCCGAAGGGTAAGGCGGCACTCCTGCGAGGCGTCACGCGCGACCGCGTCGACTGGGCGGAAGCACCCGCTCCGGGACGGCGCATCGTGCTCCGCTTCCACTCGGCTCCGGTGGAGATGCTCGGCGAGGAAGCCGTCCAGGGCGTGCGCGTCGCGGAGGCGTCGGGGGAGCGGACGATACGGACGGACATGGTGCTGCGCGCGATCGGCTACCGAGGGGTGCCGGTCGCCGGACTGCCCTTCGACGAGAGCACCGGCACCGTCCCGCACGACGGAGGCCGGGTGACCGGAACGACCGGCACCTACGTGGTGGGCTGGATCAAGCGGGGCCCCAGCGGCGGCATCGGCGCCAACCGCACCTGCGCCGCCGAGACCGTCACCACGCTCCTGGCCGACGCGGTCGCCGGCGCCCTGCCCGCCCCCCGGAGCACGCCGAAGGCCTTCCACCGGCTCGCCCGGCGCCGCAAGGGAAAGGGAGGCGCCGCGCTGAGCCGGTAGCGTCGGCTCACTCGGCTCACTCGGCTCACTCGGCTCACTCGGCGCGGGCCTCGGCCAGGGTGTGCGCGACCAGGGCGTTGGCATGGCCGTGGCCCAGGCCGTGCTCGGTCTTGAGCCAGCCGACGAGCTCCATGTGCTTGGTCAGCGGCGAGGAACGGATGAGGTCCTTCCACTCCGGGATCGGCGCCCGTACTTCTTCTCGATCGAAGGAAGTAGCTGGCAGGGCCCTTGGTGGCTTCGGTCATGGTGATGCCGTCCCGTCTTTCGGAGTGTGGTTGCCCATAAGACGGGCGGGAAGCGATCAAGTCATCGGCCGGCCCGGGTGGCCTGGGTCACACATCCCTTCGCCTCCGTACGAGGAGTCGCATGCCACTAGGCGCATGCCACACCGGCATTGGGCATGTACGGATGCATGAAGAGCACCCTCAGCGCGCGCCGCAGTCGGGCACGCGGGATACGCAGAGCACGTCGGGCCGGAGCCTGGCTCCTGGTGGCAGCAGCCGCGGCGGCGCTGTGCGTGGGACTGCCCTGGCTGGTCTGGAAAGCGCCTTACGTCATGGACTCCCGGTACATCGACGAGGAGACCGTGGGTGAGGGCACCGGATCGGCTGCCCTGGTCACCGGTCTGCGTACCGCACTGGTGGCGTGCATCGCTGCCCTCGGCGCCGGAATCGCACTCCTCTACACGGCCCGCACCTATCGCCTCAACCACCGTGGGCAGGTCACGGACCGATTCACGAAGGCCCTTGAGCGCCTGGGATCCGACAGGCTCTACGTCCGGATAGGCGGCATCCTCGCCCTGGAGCAAATCGTTCAGGACGCCCCCGAGCAAGCCACCGACGCCGCCCGCGTCCTCAGCCACTTCCTCCGGGACGGCGCCCCACGTACGCCCAAGCCCCCGGCCACGGCCGGCGAACCGAGCAGCGGGGAACCCGACCCCGCCGAGCCGCTCCCCGACGAGCCAGCCGCGGACATCCAGGTCGCGCTCACTGCCCTGACCCGTCCCGAGTCCCGCACCCACGTGGATCCGCGCGAGCCCCTCGACCTCCACGGACTTCACCTCGCCGGCGCCAACCTCCAAGGAGCGGATCTCACCGGCGCCGACCTCGTCAGAACGACCCTCACCCAAGCCAACCTCCAGGGGGCGACGTGCACCAACGCCAACTTGCGCGAGGCGGCACTCACTTGGGCCAATCTGACCAACGCGACGCTCACCGGCGCGAACCTGACCGAGGCGACGCTCGCCAACGCCAAGATGAGGGGCGCCACACTCGCCGGTGCCGTCCTGGTCAGAGCGACACTCACCCGGACCTTCATGTCGGGGACGACGCTCACGCACACAGACCTGCGCGACGCCACACTCAACGGGGCCGACCTGAGAGACGCGACGCTGGAGGGGGCCAACCTGAAGGGAGCGGACCTCACCGACGCCCGTGAGCTGTTCAAGGAGCAGATCGACGCCGCCGGAGTCGACTCACGGACGATCCTGCCCTCGCACCTGTTCGCGGGGCCTCCTCCACCCCCGGCCCGATCGAACGGTGCCGGCTAGTCCGGCGTCCCCGCGTCCCCGTGCCACCGCGCCCGGCGAACGAATGGCGGGCCCGGGCGGCCGGGCTTAGCCTTGGATCAGTGAACGCCTCCGTTCACTGCCTGCTTGACACGCACTGCCTGCCTGACACGCCAGCAATCCCATGACGGGCTCTCGGACGACACCCTCAGAGCCTGCCGCCTCCCCGAAGCGGGGCAGCGGCAGCGGTATCGCACTCCTCGTCATCGCCTCGTGCCAGCTGATGGTGGTCCTCGACATCACCATCGTGAACATCGCTCTACCGCACATCCAGACCTCGCTCGGCTTCTCCACCGAGACCCTGTCCTGGGCGATCAACGCCTACACGCTGACCTTCGGCGGCCTGCTCCTGCTCGGTGGGCGCCTCGGCGACATCCTCGGACGCCGAAGGGTCTTCATGTTCGGCGTCCTGCTCTTCGTCTTCGCCTCGCTGCTCGGCGGACTCTCCCAGGAATCCTGGCAGTTGCTCGCGGCGCGCTCGCTGCAGGGCGTCGGCGGCGCCATCGCCTCGCCCACCGCGCTCTCGCTGATCACCACGACCTTCCGCGAAGGACCCGAGCGGAACAGGGCGTTCGGAGTGTTCGCGGCCGTCTCGGCGGGCGGCAGCGCGATCGGACTGCTGGCGGGCGGACTGCTCGTCGAATGGCTCGACTGGCGCTGGGTCCTGTTCGTGAACATCCCCATCGGCCTGCTCATCGCCTTCGCGACGCCCCGCTACATCCGTGAGTCCGAACGCCACCCGGGGCACTTCGACATCCTCGGCGCGCTCACCTCCACCGCGGGCATGGTGCTGCTCGTCTACGGCTTCATCCGCGCCTCCGAGGACGGCTGGAGCGACAGCGTGACCATCGGGGCCTTCGCGGGGGCCGTCGTCCTCCTCGGCCTGTTCCTCACCGTCGAGCGCCGGTCGAGGCAGCCCATCACGCCCCTGTGGATGTTCCGCGACCGCAATCGTGCCGGTGTCTACGGGATGATGCTGTGCCTGGCCGCGGCCATGTTCGGGATGTTCTTCTTCCTGACGCTGTTCGTGCAGAACATCCTGAACTTCAGCCCGCTGCGGGCCGGTCTCGCCTTCCTGCCGGTGAGCGCGATCATCGCGGTGGGCGCGGGACTCGCCTCCCAGCTGCTGCCCAAGTGGGGGCCCAAACCCTTCATGGTCGTGGGCGCGACGCTGGCCGCCGCGGGGCTCGGCTGGCTGACGCTGACCGATGTCGACAGCACGTACACGGGAAGCCTGCTCGGGCCCATGCTGGTCTTCGGCTTCGGCATGGGCATGCAGTTCGTGTCGCTGACCCTGATGGCGGTGTCGGGTGTGGAGTCGCAGGACGCCGGAGCGGCTTCCGGCATCCTCAACGCCACACAGCAGGTGGGTGGTTCGCTCGGCCTGTCCGTCCTTGTCACCGTCTTCGGCACGGCAAGCCGAAACGAGGCCACCGACCAGGTCCCCCGCTTCATGGCGGAGGCGACCAGGGCCGAGCAGCTGGAGTTCCGCAGGACGGGAGAGCTGCCGGGGCGCTGGGGCGATGAGGTCCTCGCCTCGGGCATCTCGAGCTCCTTCATCGCCGCTGCCGTCTTCGCCGTCGTCGCCGCGCTGATCGCCCTGGTGGTCATCCAGGTGCGGTCCGCCGACCTGGAGCGCCTCCAGGGCGGCGGCGTTCCGCTCGCGCCAGCCGTGGACACGCCGGGCGCGGGCGATGCTTCTTCCCCCGGCGACGGCTCTGCCCCACGCAAAAGCCCTCCCGCGCCCGGCTGAAGCCCCCGCGGCAAGCCCGCGCGGCGCCCCGCCGACGTATGGCCTGATTCCCTTGGTGTGCAAGCCAGTTGACAGCGGGCAGACGTAGTATGACCAGCCGATCAGGAGCGGGGGCTGTGGGGGCGGCGCGGGGCAAGGACCCATGGAGACGGGCTTGGACACGGACACCGACTACCGCTTACTGGGCCCGGTCGAGGCGTGGCGCGCGGGCCGCCGCCTCAGCCTCGGCGGACCCAAGCCCCGGGCCCTGCTCGCGGCGCTGCTCCTGGAACCTGGGCGCGTGGTGTCCGTCGAGGGGCTGATCGACGCCATCTGGGGCGAGAGGCCGCCGGACACGGCACGTTCCCTGATCCAGTCGTACGTCTCCGCGCTGCGCCGCGCGCTGTCCGCCGATGCCATCGAGACCCGGCCGCCCGGCTATCTGATCCACGCGGACGCCACCCTCGTCGACCGCGTCGAGTTCGAGCGCCTTGCCGTACAGGGCAGGCAGGCCGCCGCCGAAGGAGATCACGGCGCGGCCGCCCGGCTGTTGGGGGACGCCCTCGCCCTGTGGCGCGGCCCCGCGCTCGGCGGCATCGGCGAGACGCTGCGGGCCATGGCCGACCAGCTGGAGGAGGCGCGGCAGGCGGCCCTTGAGGAGCGGATCGCCGCGGAGCTGGCCCAGACGGGCCGCGAGAGGGAACTGGTGGCCGAACTCACCGCGTTGGTCGCCACACACCCCACCCGGGAGCGCCTGCGCGGCCAACTGATGCTCGCCCTCTACCGGTTGGGACGCCAGGCCGACGCCCTCGCGATCTACGCGGAGGGCCGCGACGTACTCGCGGAGGAGCTCGGCATCGATCCCGGCCCCGACCTCACCCGGATGTACGAGGCGATCCTGCGGGCCGACGAAGGGCTGCTGCCCACCGCGGCGGACGCCCCCGGCCCCGCCTCAAGGGAGGCCGCCGCCGTCCCGGTGGCGGCCCTCCTGCCGCCCACCATCGGCGACTTCACCGGCCGGGACACGCAGCTCGCCGACGTGCGGGACGCGCTGTCGGGCCCCCGCGAAGCCATGCCGGTCGTCGTGCTTTCCGGGCCCGGCGGCGTCGGCAAGTCCACGCTGGGCATCCGGGCGGCGCACCAGGTCGCCGACGCGTATCCGGACGGGCAGCTGTACGCCGAGCTGCGGGGCGCCACCGATCCCGTGGCGCCCGGCGAAGTCCTCGGCCGGCTCCTTTACGCCCTGGGGGCAGATCCGCCCGACGGGGACGCCGAGCGGCGCGACCTCTTCCGCAGCCTGGTCTCCGGGCGCCGCGTCCTGCTCGTGCTCGACGACGCGGCCAGCGAGTCCCAGGTGCGCCCGCTGCTTCCCGGCAGCGCCACGTGCGGGGTGCTCATCACCGCGCGGGCCCGCCTCGGCGCCCTGCCCTGCACCCACCGCACCGATCTCGACGTGCTCGACACCGAGCCGGGGACCGTACTCCTCGGCCGCGTCGCGGGGGAGCGGCGGGTCAGGGACGAGCCGGACGCCGCCCGGCGCATCGTCGAACTGTGCGGCGGGCTCCCGCTCGCCATCCGGATCGCCGGCGCCCGCCTCGCCACCCGGCGGCACTGGACCGCGCGCATGCTCGCCGACCGGCTCGCCGACGAACACCACCGCCTGGACGAACTCGCCGTCGGCGACCTGGAGGTGCGCGCGGGACTCGGCATGAGCTACCGGGCCCTGGACGCCCCCGCCCGTACCGCCCTGCGCCGCCTCGGCCTGCTCGCCGCGCCCGATGTCGCCGCGTGGGTGGTGACCGCCCTGCTCGACGTGCCGGAGGCCGATGCGGACCGCGTCGTGGAACAGCTCATCGACGCCCAGCTCCTGCACTGCACCGGCGTCGACCGCGCGGGCCAGCCCCGCTACCGGCCCCACGACCTGGTCCGCGTGTACGCCGCCGAACGCGCCGACGCCGAGGACCCGCCCGCCGAACGGGCCGCCGCCGTCGGCCGCGCACTGGGCGCCTGGCTCTGGCTCACCGGCCTCGCCGCGTCCGCCACACCCTCGGGCGCTGTTGAGCTGCACCGCGGGCTCCTGGACTCCACCAGCCCGAACGGATCCCCGGCCGGCTCCCTGCGGCAACTCGTCCGCCCCGTCGGACCGGAAGCCACCCAAAGGGCACTCGCCGACCCGGCCGCCTGGTTCGAGGCCGAGGCCGACGCGATCGCCGCCGCCGTCGAGCGCGCGGCTGCCCTCGATCTGCACACCCTGTCCTGCGAAGCCGCCGCGGCCCTGTGCTCCTCCGCGTACACCGTCGGCAACCGTTTCGAAGCCTGGTGGCGCACGCACGACGCGGCCCTGGCCGCCGCCCGCCGAGCCGAGGACAGGGCGGGGGAGGCCCTGTTGCTCATCGGTCTTGGCCAACTCCGCTACGAACAGGACCGGTTCCCCGAATCACAGGGCTACTTCAAGCAGGCCGCCATGCTCTGCGCCGAACTCGGTGACGTACGTGGACAGGCGGCCGCCTTCGCCGGGCTCGGCAGCGCCCTGCGCGAAGCGGGGCGGCTGCGCGCGGCGCAGGAGACGCTGGTGCGCGCCGTCGACGGGTTCCGTGAACTCCACGACGACCCGGGCCTCGGCCTGTCCTGCCGCTACGCCGGGTCCGTCCAGCTCGAACTCGGTGACTTCGCCGCATCCCGCGCCTTCCTCGACGAATCGCTGCGGGCCTACCGCAGGCTCGGCAGCCGCCGCGGCGAATCCCTCACGCTGCGCTCGCTCGGCCTGGTCCACCGCTCGCTCGGCGAGTATGAGGCGGCGGAGGAACTCTCCAGCCGTGCGGTGGACCTCCTCAGCACCCTGGGGGACCCGCTCATGTTGGCGTACGCGATGCAGGCGCGGGCCAAATCCCGCATCAGGCTGGGGCGTTCGGCCGAGGCGAAGGCCGAGATCCGCGACGTCCTCGACATCTGCCGCGGCCAACGCGACCGCTTCGGCGAGGCCTTGGGCCTGCGCACCCTCGGCGAGTGCGAACTCGCCGCGGGACGCCTCGACGCCGCGGAGCAGCACCTGACCGCGGCCGCCGCCCTCTGGAACGACCTCGGGCTTCCCCTGCCCCGCGCCCGCACCCTGCGCGATCTCGCGGCGGCGCGCGAGGCCGCGGGGGACAGGGCGGCGGCAGGTGCGCTGCGCGCCGAGGCACGCGAGGTCTTCGCGGCGTACGAAGCGCGCGAACGCAACGAGCCCGGGCTCTGAGGGTGCTTCAAGGGCGGCCTGTAATCCGCTTGTCCCGGACTTGCAGAGAATTTACAGCGGGCTGCGTCACGCTGTGGTTGTCGGCGGGTGAACACGCCGACGCCATCGGGGGATCGCAGGAAACAACGGGGGACTCAGCGGAATTCAACGGGGGAAGCACGGGGGAAGGCCACTGATGCCTCGTACGGCCCACACCACCGACACCGTCGGTCGTGTGGGCCGCTCGTCGCGTAGAGCCCCTGCCAGGGCACGGAGGGGACTCCGGGGGCGGGCGGCAGCCCGTCCCCGGGGCTGTGCCCGCCACCGTCGCCACGAAGGGGCAATCATGTCGTCGATCATCCTCATGAACGATCCCCGAGTCGTCGGCATCCCGGTCCACGACTGCGGCGAAGCCCTCGTGGACCTGCGCCAACTGCCCTTCGTGGACGTCGACGACCGCCTCGCCGACGCGGCCGGGGCCTACGCCCAGCTCCGTGAGGGCGTGGCCTGGCGCCTGGCCCGCGCAGCCCGGCTGCTGCCCGAGGGCCTGCGCCTCCTGGTCACCGAGGGGTACCGGCCGCTGGCCCTGCAGATCCAGTACTTCGAGGAGTACGCCGCCGAGCTGAAGAAGGCCAACCCCGACTGGTCGGACGCCTACCTCCATCAGCAGACGAGCCGCTCTCTCTCACCGCCGGAGGTGGGCCCGCACGTCGCGGGCGCCGCCGTCGACCTCACCCTGCGGAGCGCGTCCGGCACCGAACTCGACCTCGGTACCCCGGTGAACGCCAGCCCCGAGGAGAGCGACGGCGCCTGCTACATGGACAGCGCCCTGATCTCCCCGGCCGCCCGCCGCAACCGCCGCACCCTCACCGCGGCCCTCGCCACGGCAGGCCTGGTCAACTACCCCACGGAGTGGTGGCACTGGTCCTACGGCGACCGCTACTGGGCCCTCACGACCGAGGCCCCCTCCGCGCGGTACGGCCCGGTGACGCTGGACGCCGCGGCGACCTGAGGATCCTGCCGGTCCTAGGGTCACTGGCGTGGACATCGACGAGGCATGGGGACTGCTGAACGACGCGGCGAGCTCCGGGGACCCGCTGCGGGTGCGGGATCCGGAGCTGCTCGCGGGGGCACGGGAGCTGTGCGGGCCAGGGGCGCATCGCCAGGCCCGGCTGGTGCTCGGGTGGTGTCACTGGGCGCGGTTCGCGGTGCGGCCCGATGACGGCGATCCCGCCGACCTCCAGGCCGCGGTCGACGCGCTCACGCCGTGCTTCGTCTTCGGCCTGGAACCTCTGCCGCAGCCGCTGCTGCCACGGCTCGTCGAGGCAGCGGCATCCCGGGCGCAGCGCCTGTTCAGCGAGGTGATGACCAACGGCCTCGACCGGGCGTCGCTGGAGGAGGCCGCCCGCATCTGTCGGCGCCTGATCGACGCGCTGCCCGACGGCAGCCCCGACCGGCGCTCCTATCTGGACTCGCTGTGTTTCGCCCAGCAGTACGTGTACCGCTGGACCGGGGCCGCCGCCGATCTCGAAGAGGCCGTCGAGTCCGGTCGGGCTGCGGTCGCGGCATGCCCCGCGGACGATCCGGGGCGCGGTGTCGTCGGGGCGAACCTCGTCGCCGCGCTGAGGATGCGGTTCGAGCGGACGGGCGCCGACGCCGACCTCGACGAGGCGCTGCTCCACGTGCCCGAGGTGCCCGACACCCCCGGGGCGGGCGTGCTGTGCGCGCAGGTGTCCGGCGAAGTGGCCCGGCTGCGTACGTACCGGTATGCGCGCCACGGCGACGAAAGCGACCTCGAGGCGGCCCTGAGCGCCGTCCGCCGGGCACTGGACGCGCTGCCGGCCGGTCACCCGCACCGCGCCGCGTGCGGGCCCCTGTTGAGCCGGGCGCTGTCCGCCGAACTCAGATGCGCCGAACTGCGGCAGGGGCGAACGCCGCTGGGCATGGCGGAAGCCGCACTCCCCGAGCACATTCCCACCGACCGGCGCGTACGGCCCCGCCCGCTGACCGAGGCCGAACGTGCCGTGCTGAGCGACGCCGCCGCGCGGGAAGACCTCACCTTCGACGCGGCCGTGGACGCCGGTCACGAGAACGCGTCGGCCATGGTCGTCGAAGACCTGCGCGCCTCCGTCGCCGCCTCGCCCGCCGGTCATCCGGCGCATGCCGAGGCCCTGGTCCGGCTCGGCATCGCACTGGGCGGCCGTGGCGGCACGACCGGCTCGGCCGAGGAACTCACCGAGGCGGTGCGGCTCTGCCGCGCGGCGGTGGACGCCGCCGCCGAGCATCCCTGGCTGCGCGCGTACTGTCTCTCGCAGCTCGGCGAGCGGTTGCGGCACCGGGCCGAGGCGGCGGGCGCGGCGAAGGGCGCCGACCTCGACGAGGCGGTACGCGCCCACGAGGAAGCCGTGCGCGTGACCCCGGTCGGTTATGACGTCCGCGTCCAGTGCCTGGCCAACCTCAGCGTCGCGCTGATCACCCGGTTCGACTGGAGGCAGGACCCCGAAGACCTCGCCCGGGCCGTGGCCGCCGCCCGGCAGGCGCTGGCCGCGGGGTTCGGGGAAGGACCGGACCACGCCGACGTGCTGACGGGCCTCGCCGCCGCCCTGCTGCGCGCCTACGAGTTGTCGAACAACGCGGACGACCTCGACGCCACCCTGGACGCCGCACGGCAGGCGGTGGCCGCGGGGGACCCCGACGATCCCAGGCACGTCAACCGGCTGCTGGAATTGAGCAATGCCCGGCTCGCGGCCTTCCGGCGCTCCGGTGATCCGGACGAGGCCGCCGCGGCAGTGGCCGTGCTCCGCGAGGCGGTCGCGGCCATGCCGCCCGAATCCCCGCGCAGGCAGCGGCTCTTGAGCGCTCTGGCCACCGCGCTGATGGAGCGCGGCGACACGGACGCCGCCGTGGTGGCAGCTCGGGAAGCCGTCAACACCGCGACCCCCGGCCACGCGGACTGGCCGCGGCTGTGGAACGTCCTCGGCCGCGCCCTGTGGCAGCGGGCCGACACTTCCGGCTCGCACGACGACATGGCGGCGGCGCGGGCGGCGTGCGAAGAGGCGGTCGCCGCGCTCCCCGCCGACCATCCAGAGCGCGACCTGGCCCTCAGCGGACTGCAGGCGATGCTGCTGGCCCGTCATCGGCGCACCGCCGACCCCGCGGACCTCTCGGCGGCGGCGGACCTGGCCGCGGAGGTGGAGCGCATGCTGCCGTCAGGCCATCCGCGCAGGCCGGCCGCGCTGGCGAATGCCGCCGCGATCCACTGGGACCGGCACAAGCTCGGCACCGGGGACCCGCACGACCTGGATGCCGCGGTCGAGTTGCTGCGTGCCGCGGCCGACGCGGCACCGGCCGGTCACCCCTCCCACGGGCAGTGCCAGTCCAACCTGGGCAGTGCTCTCTACGCCCGCCGGGGGAGCGGCGGCAGTGAGCGGGACCTGGAGGAGGCCGTCGCCGCGCACCGGCGCTCGCTCGCGGCGCTGTCGTCGGGGGACACACGCCGCCCGGCACGGGTGTGGCGGCTCGCGCAGGCGCTGCTTGCGACATCGGTATCGGCATCTGCGCGGGCATCGGATGCGGCGCGGGAGGCGCTCGCCCTCCTGGGCGAAGTCACGCAGGACACAGAGGCCGCGCCCTCCCTACGCGTCGAGACCGCCCGCCTGGCGGCAGCTCTGATCGGCGACGACCACCCGGTCGAAGCGGCGGGCCTGATGGCGGACGCGGTGCGCCTGCTGCCACTGACCGCACCCCGCGAGCTCAACCGCTGGGACCAGCAGCACACCTTGCGCCAGTTCTCCGGCCTTGCCGCGGAGGCCGCGGCCCGGTCCCTGGCGGCCGGCGCGGAACCGGCCCACGCCCTGCGTCTCCTGGAACAGGGGCGGGCCGTGCTCCTCGGCCAACTCCTCGCGACCCGCGGTGATCTGGCGGGGCTGCGCGAGCGCAGCCCCGACCTGGCGGCGCGCTTCGTCCGGCTCCGCGGCCGGCTCGACAACGCGGCCCTCCACGACCCGCTCGAATCCATCACGCCCGGCGACCCGCTACGGCCCACCGGCACGGAAGCCCGCCGACGGCTGACCGCCGAACTCACCGAGACACTGGCCGAGATCCGCGCGCTCGACGGCTTCGCGTCGTTCCTGCTGCCGCCGGACGACGCGGAACTGCGCGCCCAGGCCGATGAGGGGGCGATCGTCGTGCTCAACGTGACGGCCCTGCGCAGCGACGCCCTGTTGCTGACTTCCGACGGCGTGACGCACTTGCCGCTGCCGGGCCTCGACCCGGACACGCTCGCCGAGCGGGCCGCCGACTTCCACCGGGCCCTGGCCAGGACCGCCGCCCCGGAGGAGTCCACGCGGATGGCGGCACAGCAGGTGCTGCACGACGTCCTCTGCTGGCTGTGGGACGTCGCCGCCGGGCCCGTCCTCGACCACCTGGGCCACCACGGGACGCCACCGGAGGGCGTGGCCTTGCCCCGCGTCTGGTGGGCGCCCGGCGGGGCGGTGAGCACGCTGCCGCTGCACGCCGCCGGACACCACAAGGAGGCGGTACGAGGCCGGGGCGAGCGCACGGTCATGGACCGGGTCGTCTCCTCCTACACCCCCACCGTGCACGCCCTGCGCCACGCACGCCGTGCACTTCCCGCGACGTCCGGGACCCCCGGGGTTTCGCTGATCTCCGTCATGGCCAGGACGCCGGGTGCCACGGACCTGCCCAACGCCCAGGTGGAAGCCGAGCGCGTCGCCGCCCGGCTGCCCCGCCCGGTGATGCTCACCGAGGCGTCCACGGCCGACGTCCTCGGCCACCTCCCGGACTGTGCCGTCGCGCACTTCGCGTGCCACGGCGTCAGCGACCCCGCCGACCCTTCCCGCAGCCGTCTGCTTCTGCACGACCACCGGGAGCGCCCGCTGACGGTGGCGGGCCTCGCGCCCGTCGCCCTCGACCGCGCCCAACTGGCGTACCTCTCCGCCTGCCGTACCGCCGTCAGCGATTCCACGGACCTCGTCGACGAGGCGATCCACCTCACCACCGCGTTCCAACTAGCGGGCTTCCGCCATGTGGTGGGCACCCTGTGGGAGATCAACGACCGCTTCGCCGCCCACCTCGCGGATGCCTTCTACGCCGAGCTGGCCACCGAGCCGGGAGCGGTCGACGCCCGCCACGCGGCACGCTCCCTCCACACGGCCGTCCGCACCGCCCGCGATCATCTGGTGCGCGCCCCGTCGCTGTGGGCGGCGCACCTTCATGCGGGTGCCTGAGCCTGAGCGGGTGCGTCGGGGTCCGGGGGCGACGCGCCCGCGGGGCCCTGCGGCGGCTCCGGAGGCTCGTCCGGGTCGTTCGCCTCCCCGATGGGCTGGTAGCCGCGGTGCTCACCGGGGTCGTCGAGGAAATACTGTTCCCACGGCGTCAGTTCGTCATCCGGTGCTGTCATTCCCGGTCCTTTCAGGGGCGTTGAGCAGTTCCACCATGTCAAGATCAGCCATGCGGAGATAGATCCCGTCCGTGGACTCCACTCGCGGCCCGAAGGAGCCGTCCGCGCCCATGCAGTACGACACTTGCAGGTACAGGTCCGCCTCCTGCGGATAGCCCGAGGCGTACGACCGGGTGCCGAACCAACCCCCGACCCACGTACCGTCCTTGAGCCGCGCCCGCACGAAGCGCCGTCCGCTGTCGGCCCGGGTGCCGAAGGCGTAGTCCCACGCCGTGGGCACGGGCCGGTACACGGAGCGGGCACGTCGCCGCTCCCGGTAGGAGACCGCGGCCGCGGCCGCCGCGGGCACCGCAAGGAAGAGCAGCAGCGCCCACAGCCCGATCGCCCGCGGATGCTCGGCCGCCAGCGCGCTCGGCCCGGAGCGCTCCGCCTTGCGCCACGCCTCGACAAGGACGGGCCCCGCGACAATGGCGTACAACCCGTTCAAGGCCACACTCGCCGTGATCGCGCGCAGTACTCGCTCCCCGAGCTGCGCCTCCCCGGCGACCGGGCCCCGCCACCGCTCGCGCAGGAACTGATAGGTCAGCCCCGGCAGAAGGAGCAGTACGAGGGCCACGAGCTGGCCGATCGTGGACGGCGGCTGCATACCTCTCCTCTCCGCGCCTACTCCGGTACCGACAAGGCCGTGTCGGTAGCACGGACAAGGACCGCGCAGCAACATGTCCGACACCAGCGGTAGTTGATGTTCTTGTGGCGTCCGTCGCCATTCTGCACCGCTTGCGGTGGCTCCTACGGTTGCCGGCACACCCTCCGTCGGGAGCCGCCATGCCGTCGTACGATAGCCGTTTCCCTCCGCAGCCGTCCGAACGGTCACAGCCGTCCGCAGGACCGCCTCCCCGCAAGGGGCGGTGGCGCCGGGCCCTGGGAAGGGTGACCGCCGTCGTGGGCCTGGTCGTGACCGGAGCGGTGTTCTCGCCGCCGCCCTCGGCGCAGGCGGCCGTCGCCCTGGAGAAGGTCGGCGACTTCGGTGCCAACCCCGGCAGTCTGAACATGCACGTGTACCGGCCGACGACCCTGGCGGCGAATCCCGCCGTGGTGGTGGCCATGCACGGCTGCACTCAGAGCGCGCAGATCTACGCCGACAACGCTGGCCTGGTGAAATTCGCCGACCAGCACGGATTCCTGCTCGTCTTCCCCGAGCAGACGTCCGCCAACAACAGCAGCAAGTGCTTCAACTGGTTCCAGCCGGGAGACACGCGACGCGGGCAGGGCGAGGCGGCCTCGATCCGCCAGATGGTCACGCATGCCGCTTCCGCGTACGGCGGCGACACGGAGCGGGTGTACGCCACCGGTCTGTCGGCCGGCGGCGCCATGACGTCGGTGATGCTCGCCACCTACCCGGACGTGTTCAAGGCGGGCGCCGTGGTCGCGGGCCTGCCGTACGACTGTGCCGACGACGTGCTGTCCGCGTACAGCTGCATGAGCCCCGGCGTCGACCGCACCCCCTCGGCGTGGGCGCAAGGCGTCCGTGACGCCTACCCCGGCCATACGGGTCCCTGGCCGCGGGTGGCGATCTGGCACGGCGACAACGACCCCACCGTCGCCAAGAAGAACGCCGATGAACTGCGTGATCAGTGGACCGCCGTCCACGGCCTGGACCAGAGCCCGGACCGCACCTCCGTCATCGGCCCCGACTCGACGCGCAGGGAGCAATACCTTGGGACGGACGGGACCGTAGCCGTGGAAGTCGACCGGGTCCCCTCCATCGGCCACGGCACCCCGGTCGACCCGGGGACGGGCGCGGAGCAGTGCGGTGCGACCGGGACGGCGAACTTCATCGACTCCATCTGCTCCAGCCACTGGATCACCGGCTTCTTCGGCCTGGACGGCTCCGCCCCCGACCCCGTCGGTCTGCCGGCCCCGAGCGGCCTGGCGGCGACCGGCGCCACCGACACCTCCGTCACCCTGAACTGGAACAGCGTCACCGACGCCGCGTCCTACGCCGTCTACAGGGACGGCACGCGTGTCGCCACCCCGACCGGCCCTCCGTTCACGGACACCGGCCTCAGCCCCGGCGGCAGCCACACGTACAGCGTGGCCGCCCGCGACCCGGACGGCGCGGAAGGGGCGCGGTCGTCCCAGGTGACCGCCTCCACCACGGGCTCCGCCGCCAAGTGCTGGAAAGCGAACAACTACCAGCAGGTCCAAGCCGGACGAGCCACCACCAGCGGCGGCTACGCCTACGCCAAGGGCTCGAACCAGAACTTGGGCCTCTACAACACCGCTGTCACGCACACCCTCAAGGAGTCGCCCACCGGCTACTACGTCATCGCCGACGGCGCCTGCCCCTGATCGCCCCCGCTCGGCAACCGCCGTACGCATTCACGCCCACCGGAGGAACCCGTGCCCGCCACACATCCGCCCCGACGTATCAGCGCCCTCGCCCTGACGGCGCTGCTCGTCACGCTCGCCGCGGTTCCAGCCGCCGCCAAACAGCCCGGCGCAGACCGAGGCGGCGGCGCAGGGCACTGCGGGTCACCGGCGAGGCTGCAGGTGCCGGGCGCCGAACGCCAAGAGGCCGCCTGTCTCGCAGAGTTGACCACCGCGGGGACGGTTTCCTCGGGCCACACCGACCCGGCCGACTGGGCGGGCCTGACCCCCGCCGGGCTCACGACACCGCGCGGCGTGCCCGGCATCCAGATCGACGGCTACTTCCCCGACAGCTCGGCGACCAACACCAACCACGGCTGGAAGCACGACGCCCAGTTCGTCATCCGCCTGCCCGACCGCTGGAACGGCGGCCTCGTGGTCGCGGGCACACCCGGCGTCCGTGAGCAGTACGCCAACGACCGCGCGATCGGCGACTGGGTGCTCTCCCAGGGCTACGCGTTCGCCTCGACCGACAAGGGCAACACCGGCGCCGCCTTCTACCGGGACGGGGCCGAGCCGGGCGACGCCATCGCCGAATGGAACACGCGCGTCACTCAACTCACCCGCGCCGCCCAGGCCGTGGCCGCCCAGCGGTACCACCGGCCTCCTGCGCGCACGCTGGCCACCGGCATGTCCAACGGCGGTTACCTGGTGCGCTGGCAGTTGGAGAACCATCCCGAGCTCTACGACGGGGGAGTGGACTGGGAAGGCACGCTGTGGCGGACCAAGGGGCCGAACCTGCTCGGCTTCCTGCCGCCCGCGCTGCGCGCCTATCCGACCTACGCGGCGGGTGGTGAAGGAGCGGACAAGGCCCGTCAGGAGATGGTCGCCGCCGGGTTCCCCGCCGGTTCGGAGTTCCTGTGGCCCTATCACCACCAGGTCTACTGGGACCTGACCCAGCGGATCTACCGCGAGGAGCTGGACCCGGGCTACGACGGCGCGACCGAGGCCGGAACTCCCTTCTGCGCGCCGGGGACACCGGCGTGCGACGCCGACTACGCGTACGCGACCCGGCCGCGGGAAGTCCGCGACGCCGTGCGGAAGATCGCCCTGACCGGACGCATCGGCAAACCGCTGATCACCCTGCACGGCACCCTCGACGTCCAACTGCCCATCAGCAAGGACTCGGACGTCTACGCGAAGATGGTGCGTGGCGCGGGCCGCGGCGGCCTGTTCCGCTACTACCGCGTCGAAGGCGGCACGCACGTCGATTCACTCGTCGACACGTTCCCCGGCAAGCTGCGTCCTCTGGTGCCCTGCCACCGTTCCGCCTTCACGGCGATGGAGGCCTGGCTCGACCGGGGGAAGCAGCCGCCGCCCAGCCGAACCGTGCCGCGTCCGGAGACCACCGACCCGGCAACTCTGCTTGCCCGATGCCGCCTTACCGGGCAGTAGTTTCGGCCAACCCTGGGCAGGGACCCGCGCGCCGGAAGGCGAGCTTCCCGAACGGCCAGCCAGAAAAGGCCGAGTTGACCTAAGATCGCCACGCTCCCCATTCGTAAGGGAGTTCGGTGCGTTCGGGGAGGGTTCGTTCGTCGTGGTGAAGGTGTGCAGGACCGCCGGGGCAAGTGCGGCGTGGTGAGCCGTCTCAGGCGCGGGTCCGTGGGCCGCGAGGCCGTGGTCTGGCTGATGGCCGTGGTCCTCGCGATCGCGGGCGCGGTGCTCGCCGCACTGGATGCCGCGGCGGAGTGGCGGCAGGTCCTGGCCGGCGGCTGCGCCGCGGTCGCGGTGCTGCTGCTCGCCTGGGTGCTGCTGCTGGTGCGGCAGTTGTCCGCCGAGCGGGCCGACCGCGCCCGGCTGGAGCGCCTTGCCGCGGCCCGGGAGGCCGAGGTCACGCACCTCGCCGGTGTACGGCTCCCGGCGATCGCGGAGCGCGTACGCGCCGGGCAGCGCCTTGAGGGTGTGCCGGGGCCGTTGGCGGCGCCCGCGGAGACCGGTGAGCAGTTCGCGCGGGCCCTGTCCGCCGTGGCCGTCGCCCTGGGGTCGGACGAGGCGGTGCGCCGCGAGCGCGGACTGCGCGACTCGGTGCAGGCCGCGTTCGAGTCCGTCGCGCGCACCATGCACGCGATGGCCACCGTGCAGCAGCAGGTTCTCGACCGGGTCGAGCGCTCCATCGACGACCCGCACCTCATGGGCGAGGTGATGAAGGCCGACCACGCGGCGGCACAGATGACCCGCAAGGCCCAGACGCTTCTCGTCATGTGCGGGATCTGGCCCGCCCGCAGGGAGACACGGCCGGTCTCGCTGTACGACTGCGTACGCGGCGCGCAGTCGCGGATCGTGGAGTACAGCCGGATCGAGGTGCACGGCGGACAGACGCTGTACGCCGTGCCGCCCGCGGTGGAAGGGCTGATGCACGCCATCGCCGAACTCCTGGAGAACGCCACGGTGTTCTCGCCTTCGCGCTCCCAAGTCGTCGTCACCATCCGCGAGGTGGGGGCCGGAGCGGTCCTGGAGATCGACGACGCCGGACTCGGGATGCCGCCGGACGTGCTGCACCGGGCGATGGGCCAGCTCCGCGACGACCAGGACCTGGCCCGCCTCGGCGCGGTGCCGCGCCTCGGCCTGGCCTGCGTGGGCCGCTGGAGCCGGGAGCTCGGCTTCAACGTGGAGCTGAGCGGGGCTTCGGCCTACGGCGGCACGCGTGCGGTGACGTTCGTGCCCTTCCGCCTGCTCACCGAACCGCCCTCGCGGCTCACGGGATCCCACCGGGCGAGCAGCCAGCCGGCTCCGCCGCAGCAGGCCACCGAGCCCGGGCCCGCGGCCGTCCCCGTACGGCAGCCGATGGTTCCCGGCGGGTCGCCGGAGCACGTCGACGCGCGGACGCACGACCAGCACGACCCCGCCGCACACGAAGAGTTCTCCGTCCGGGCCGCACCGGGTGTGCCTCCCGCGCGCGAGACACCTGCCGGTCTGCCCCGGCGGCGCAACCGGCGCCAAGCGGCCCCGGGAGCTCCGCACCGGCCGGGCCCGGGGCAGCGGCAGGCACCACCCGCCGCACCCACGACCCCCTGGACGCCGGAGGCGGCGCGTGCGTCGATCGCCAGCGTGGTGTCCGGTTCGCTCCGTGGCCGCGCGGCCCTCGACGCCGACGCGGCTCAGCCTGCGGAGCGGGAGGCGAACCCGTCGGCGGAGCCCCGGCCGACCGCGGCACCGACCCAACCCCCCACCCCTGACGAGCATGACGGAGGCCGGCAGTGACCGGAATCATCACCCCCCTTCCCGACCTGGGCTGGATGCTCCGCCCCCTGATCGAGATCCCCGGGGTCCGGCACAGCGTGGTGGTCTCCGAGGACGGCCTTCGGCTCGGACACGCCTCCGCGGAGAACCTCACCGGCCCGGTGGCCGACCTCAGCGTCGCCGAAGCCGAGTCCCTCTCCGCGGCCTGTGCGGCGATGACCATGACGGGCCGTTCCACGACCGCGCTGCTCTTCGGCTCCGGCGCCGGCGTACGGCAGTTGATGCTGGAGTCCGACCACGGCTTCGTGCTGTTCACGCACGCCGGTGTGGGCGCGCACCTGGGGGTCGCCACCGACCTGGAAGCGGACGTCGGCCTGGTGGCCCAGCAGATGCAGCTGCTCGTGGTGAAGATCGGCTCGCACCTGAGCAGCCAGCCGCGGGATCCGGCCGCCGCGGCGTCATGACGGAACCGCGGCCGGAGGAGCCGACGGCCTCGGCGATCCGCCCGTACGTGATCACTCGCGGGCGGGCGGCAGCCGACACCGAGGCGCTGGCCTGGGAGTCCCTGGTGATGGCGACGGACGCGGCCTTTCCCGCCTCGCTCCAGCCCGAGCACCAGACCATCCTGGCGCACTGCCAGGGGCTCCTCTCGGTGGCCGAGGTGGCCGCCCACATCGGCCAGCCCCCCTCGGTCGTACAGGTGTTGCTCTGCGATCTCCTCGAATGGGGGCTCATCGTGACCCGCCCGCCCGTTCCCCCGGCCGAACACACCGATGTGACCATGCTCAGAAAGGTCCTCCATGGTCTCGAAAGCCGCCTCTGACGCACCGGCACCGGCCCCGCGGCCCGCCGGTTCCGGGAAGTACCTCACCTCCAGCGTCGCCGGCGCGGCCAAGATCCTGGTCGTCGGGCCGCTCGGGGTCGGCAAGACCACCCTGATCGGCACCGTCTCGGAGATCAAACCCCTGTCCACCGAGGCCGTCATGACCCAGGCGGGCGCCCGGGTCGACACCGTCGCGGCCGGCGGCAAGACGACCACGACCGTGGCCCTCGACTTCGGCCGGATGACCATCGACGGCGAGCTGGTGCTCTATCTGTTCGGCACCCCGGGCCAGCAGCGGTTCCTGCCCGCCTGGCGGGACCTGGCCAAGGGCGCGCTCGGTGCCCTGGCCCTGGTGGACACGCGTGACCTGGAGGCGTCCTTCGACGCCCTGGGCAACCTGGAGGAGCTCGGGCTGCCCTTCGCGGTGGCCGTCAACATCTTCCCCGGCAGCCCCCAGCACACCGCCGACGATCTGCGCACCGCACTCGACCTGCTCCCCGGCACCCCCGTGGTGACCTGCGACGCACGCGACCCCGCGTCCTCGGTCCGGGCCCTGATCGCCCTCGTCCAGCACCTCATCCACGTCGCCACGGAGACCTCATGACCTCGCCCCACGCCGCGGCCGGACCGCCCGCCCGCTGCCCGGTCACCGGAGCTCCGGCGCCGACCGCGTTGCACGGACCCGACCTCGACGGCGACGCCCTGCCCGCCCTGTACGAGCAACTGCGCCGCGACCACGGGCCGGTGGCGCCCGTCGCCATCGCCCCAGGCGTCGACGCCTGGCTCGTCATCGGCCACCGCGAAGTGCTCCAACTGACCCGCGACGAGCAGGATTTCTCGCACGACCCGCGCCGCTGGAGCCTGCTGCGGGAAGGCCGTGTGCCCGCCGACTCACCGATCCTGCCCATGGTGGGCTGGCGCCCTGCCCTGCTGTTCGCCGACGGACAGCAGCACCGCAGGATGCGCGCCGCCGTCTCCGCCGCGCTGGCCGGGATCAACGGCCACGAACTGCGGCGCTCCGTGCGGGCCGCCGCCGAGCAGGTGATCGTGTCGTTCGCGGAGCGCAGCGAGGCCGACCTGGTGGCCGACTACGCGCGCAAGCTGCCGATGCGCGTCATCACCGCGCTGCTCGGCGTGGACGAACAGACAGGGCGTCACCTGGTGGAGGCCGTCGCCGGAACCGTCGCCGCCACCGCTGACTCCGCCGACGCCAGCAAGCGCATGGGCGCGATCCTGCTCCAGCTGATCGAGGAGAAGCGGCGCCGCCGCGGCAACGACATCACGTCGGCCCTGCTGCACCACCCGGCCCGGCTCACCGACGAAGAGGTCCTGCACAACCTCGTCGTCATGTTCGTCGCGGGCAACCAGACCACCGTCAACTGGATCGCCACCACTCTGCGCATCCTGCTGTGCGACCCGCAGTTCCGCTCCTCGCTGACCGGCGGCCACCTCAGCGTGGACGACGCACTCGACCTGGTCCTGTGGCGCTTCCCGCCCACCCAGAACTTCCCCGCCCGCTATGCCACCCGGGACATGACCTTCGGCGGGCAGTCCGTCCGCACCGGCGACATGCTCATCCTCGGTCTGGCGGGCGCCAACGCGGACCCGCAGATCCTCCCGGACGACGGCGCACCGGTCGTGGGCAACCGCTCGCACCTGGCCTTCGGCGCGGGCCCGCACATCTGCCCCGCCCAGGACCCGGCCCGGCTCATCACCCGTACCGCCGTGGACACGATCCGCCACCGCCTTCCCGACCTCGAACTGGCCATCCCGCAGGACGAACTGGAGTGGATCAAGTCACCCTGGAGCAGGGGACTCGCCGCGCTCCCCGTCCGCTTCACCGCCCCTGTCCTGTCGCAGCATTCGGCACCCTTGCCGGAGGCCCAGGCCGTGCTCTGACCGGCCACCCCGTCAGCCATCGGCCGCGGCCGACCCGCCCCCTCGACCAGGAGAGCCCGTTGAACACGTCACCGGTGAACACCGACGCCGCAGCAAGCCGGCCGCACCGCTTCGACCCGGCCGGCGGCTGCCCGCACGCGGACAACGCCCGGCTCCTGTCCCGCGGCGCCGTCACGCCGGTGGTGCTGCCCGGTGACGTACAGGGCATGGCGGTCCTCGGCCATGACGCGCTCAAGGAGTTCCTCGCGCACCCCGATGTCGCCAAGAACGCACAGCACTTCGCCGCGCTGCAGGCAGGCGAGATAGCCGACGGCTGGCCCCTGAAGACGTTCGCGACGGTGCAGGGCATGACCACCGCCGACGGCACCGACCACCGCAGGCTGCGCTCCCTGATGGGCAAGGCGTTCACCGCGCGCCGGGTGGCGGAGCTCCAGCCGCGGATCACGGCCCTGACGACCGAGCTGCTCGACAACCTGGAAGAGGCCGCGGCGGGCGACGGCGTGGCCGACCTCCGCAAACACTTCGCACTGCCGCTGCCCATGGGGGTCATCTGCGAACTCCTGGGCGTGGACGCCGAGTACCACGACCGGCTGCACCACCTGTCGAACCAGATCGTCGCCACCGACATCGGCCCCGAAGAGGCGATGGCCGCCAACCGGGAGATGGTGGAAGTCCTCGGAGCGGTCGCCACCGCCCGCGCCGCCAGCCCCGGCGACGACCTGACCAGCGCCCTGATCGCGGCCCGTGAGGAGAACGGCGACCGGCTCAGCCCGCACGAGCTGCTCGGCACCCTGATGCTCACGATCATCGCCGGGCACGAGACCACCCTCAACCTCATCACCAACGCCGTACGCGCCCTGTGCACCCACCGCGAACAGCTCGCCCTGGCCAAGGCCGGCAAGGTGAGCTGGGCGGACGTGGTGGAAGAGACCCTGCGCTGGGACAGCCCCGTCAGCTACTTCCCCTTCCGCTACCCGACCCGTGACCTCACACTCGACGGCACGGTCATCCCCAAGGGCACCCCTGTCCTGGCCGGCTACTCCGCGGCGGGCCGCGACAAGCAGGCGCACGGCCCCGACGCCGACCGCTTCGACATCACCCGCGACAACACCACCACCCGGCACCTGTCCCTGGGCCACGGCGCGCACTTCTGCATGGGCGCACCGCTGGCCCGCATGGAAGCCACCATCGCCCTGGAGCAGCTCTTCAGCCGCTTCCCCGACCTCGACCTGGCCGTCCCGGAACCCGACCTGCCCCGCCACGCCTCTTTCGTGGGGAACAGCGTGCAGAAACTCCCCGTGCGCGTGGGCGCCCGCCGACCGTAGCCGGTCAGGCCAGGACCTTCGCCTTGGCCTTCTCGTACTCCTCGGCGGTGATGTCGCCGTTCTTCCTCAGCTCGGCGAGCCGCGCCAGCTCGTCGACGTGACCGCCACCCGGCCCTGAGCCGGCCGCCTTCTGTACGTAGGCGCGGAACGCCTGCTCCTGCTCCTTGGCCTGCGCCACATCCCGCTCGCCCATGCTGCGGCCACGGGCGATGAGGTAGACGAGGACGCCGAGGAAGGGGAGTCCGCGAGGTCGCGGAATCAGTTCCGGTGAGTCAGGCATATCGCCGAAAAGGGAGTCCCGCATCTCGGGCCGCGAGGCTTCCGCGATCACGAGCCGAGGCGGTACTCGGCGCGGTCCTGCCAGCGTGTGCCGTCCCAGGCGATGAGGTGTACCGCGCGGACACGGCAGCTCAGCGGCAGCAGGGGTTCCAGTTCGGCCTGCAACGCGTCGTACGCGGCGTCCTGGGTCGCGGGGCCCTCGCTGTTCGCGACCGTCAGATGCGGGGTGAGCGGGGGGTCGAAGATCCCCCGGTAGGGCACGGCCTCCGGCCAGAGCTCGGTGAGGTCCTTGGTCAGGGCAGTGACCGGGGCGTGCGGCCACGGGTCGAGGTAGAGCACACCGGGATAGCGGGCGAACTCGGCGAAGGTCAGAGTGAAGGCGTCGTGCCCGGCGAAGAGACCGGACAGTTCGCGGCGGGCCGCGGCGTCGAGGCGGCTCTCGTGCACGAAGGGGTAGAGCACCGTCACATGGGCCGGGAACCCCGCCCGGACCAGCGGGTCGGCTTCGGGGAGCTTGATGGTGAGCGCGGTGTCACCCGGTATGTCCGGCCATCCGTCCCCCGCGGCCTCGCGCTCGGCACACTCTTCATCGGCATTCATCACGCGCCATGATCGCACCGGGATCACACCGGGCGGCGATTGGCTCCGCCCTCGCGGAATGGGCGGGCCCCCGCCGGAGTTCGAGCAGACATGACGAACGATCAGCGCACGATCACGAACCCGGACACCCTCCACGACCCGACGCCGTTCGGCTACAGCCACGCCGCATCGGCACCCGGCGAACTCGTCTTCATCGGCGGCCAGTACGCCTCCGACGCCACCGGAGCCCCTGTGCCCGGCGCCTTCGCCGCCCAGGTGGACCTGGCCTTCGACAGGCTGCTGTCGGCCCTGGAAGGGGTCGGCCTCGGATACGAGCACGTGGTACGGCTCGGCACCTTCATCGTCGACCACGACCTGGACAAACTGGAGGCCCTGGGCAAGGCGCTGCACGCCCGCTTCGGCGACCGGCTCCCCGCGCAGACGCTGAGCGGTGTGGCCTCGCTCGCGCTGCCGGGGATGCTGTTCGAGGTGGATGCGGTGGCGGTACGGCCGTGAACGAAGGGACGACAGCCATGGCGAACAGGAACAGCGCCCTCCTCGTGATGGACGTCCAGCGCGAGATCGTGGACCTCGCCGACGACGGCTCGGGATATCTGCCGCGCCTGCGCCGTGCGATCGACGGCGCCCGCGCGGCGGACATCCCCGTGATCTACGTGGCCATCGCGTTACGGCCGGGCTATCCGGACGTCAGCACCCGCAACAAGGCGCTCACGGCAGTGGCGCGAGCGGGTCTGCACATCGAGGGCGAGCCCGGCACCGAGATCCACCCCGACATCGCGCCTCGGCCGGGCGACACCGTGGTCACCAAGCGGCGCGGGAGCGCGTTCTCGGGCAGTGACCTGGACCTGGTGCTCAGGGCGCGCGACATCAACAACCTCGTTCTCACCGGCATCGCCACCAGCGGCGTAGTGCTGCACACCGCGTGTCACGCGAACGACCGGGACCTCGGACTCACCGTCCTGTCGGACGCCTGCCTCGACCTGGACCCCGAGGTGCACGCGCTCCTGATCGGGAAACTGTTTCCGCAGTGGGCGGAGGTCGTCGCCGTCGAGGAGTGGCTCAAGGGCATCGCGGCGGCGTAGCGCCGCCTGCTCGGAACTTCAGACTTCAGACCTCGGTGACGGCCGTCAGGATGACGGCCGAGTCGGCCAGCGCGGTCAGGCCGTGGCGCTCGTGCGGGATGGGCGCGAACTCACCCTCGCCCAGTTCGAGCGTATCGCTCGCAGTGGTGAGCCCGACCCGCCCGCGCAGGACGAACAGGGTCGCGGCCGTGGGCGTCTCGTGCTCGCTCAGCTCGTGTCCGTTGATGAGCACGATGAGGCTCTGGCGCAGCGGACCGTCGTGCAGGAGCAACTCGGCGCTGCGCCCGTGCGCGGCGGCGCGGGCCTTTTCGAGGTGCTCTCCGACGAGGGCGTAGAGGTCGGCCACTGCAGGTCCCTTCGACGGAGAGCGGACGGGCGTGTGCGGACTCGCGTGTGCGGACACGCGTGTATGGACACGCGGTCCCCAGTCTTCCCTTTGCCCGCGTGCCCCGCATCCGGCGGCCGGAACCTGATCACCCGATGGTGGCGTCCTTCCAGCCACGCGACGCTCACAGCCGGGGAGCGGGGGGAGACAGGGGAGCTCAGTGGAGCGGCTGGACAGCGGGGCGGCGCCGGAGACGCGGAATCCGCGCCTGCGGCGGTGGCCGGGCCGCGGCGCCCGGCTGCGGCGGGGAGTGGACGCGAAAGGCAGGTCCCCCTGGACGCGCGGCCGGATTCTCGCGGCGCTCGCCGTCCTGACCGCGGCCCTGCTGGCGTTCCACTCCGCCGTGCCCAACACCGTCGGCCGCTTCGGCAGCCTCCTTGAGACGTTCCTGCCCTGGCTCGGCCTGGCCGTTCCCCTGTTGCTCGCCCTGGCCCTGCTGCGCCGATCGGCCCTGGCACTGGCGGCCCTGCTGCTGCCGGTGGCCGCCTGGGGGATCCTCTTCGGCGGGCGGGTGACCGCCGGGGACGATGGCAGCCACGACATCACGGCCGTCCAGCACAACGTCAGCGACGTGAACACCGACCCCGCGGGCACGGCCCGCGCCCTGAGCGACTCAGGCCCGGATCTCATAGCCCTGGAGGAGCTGACGCCGACTGCGCTGCGGACGTACGAGCGGGAGCTGGCCCCGGAGTATCCCTACCGGGCGGTGAGGGGCACGGTCGGCCTCTGGTCGAAGCATCCGCTGACGGACATCAGGGCGGTGGACATCAGGCCGGAGGGGGTCGGGAAGGACTGGAACCGCGGGATGAGGGCGAAAGCTCGTACGCCATGGGGTGATGTCGCGGTGTACGTCGCCCACTTGCCCTCGGTGCGCGTCCAGTGGCACGGCTTCAGCTCCGGGCGACGGGACGAGAGCGCCGACCTGTTGGGTGCGGTACTGGCCGCCGAGGCGCTGGAGAAGGTGATCCTGCTGGGTGACCTCAACGGCACGGTGGACGACCGTGGCCTCGACCCGGTCACCACACGTCTGGACTCGGTGGGACGGGACTTCGCCTTCAGCTGGCCCGCGTCCTTCCCGGTCTCGCGGATCGACCACATCATGGCGCGCTCGGCGACGGTCACCCACGTCCGGACGCTGCCCGCCACGGGCAGCGACCACCTTCCCGTCGCCGCCGGCATCTCCCTCGCCCCCTGATCAAGAGTTCCACTTCCGAACTCCCGCCATCCATAGGTATGTTGCCCTCGTCTCTTTCTCGCGTTGGGGGAGGGGCGCCCGGGGTCGGCCGTCATACGGCGGCCGGGTTGGGCGCCCCGGAACCGAGAGGAGGAGATATGGCCGAGCGCAAGTCGTCCATGCGGACAAAGGTGGGGCAGGATCTCGCGACACGCATCACGGCGGCCCTGGTGGGCCGCGCCCTCTGGGCGGTGATCGTGGAGCTTTTCCGGCGCGACCTTTGAGGGCTTGAACAGCCCTGGGCAGCGTTCAGCGGTGCCCCTTGGCGACCCCCATACCAAGGGGCACCGCCTGTCCGGCGCAGAGGTGCCTCCAGCCCCTTAGAGGAAGCTGACGTTCTGGGCCAGGGCGAGGCGGCCCGAGTAGTTGATGGTGTTCGTGGCCGGACGCATGTACGCGCGCCAGGCGTCGGAGCCGGACTCGCGGCCGCCGCCCGTCTCCTTCTCGCCGCCGAACGCGCCCCCGATCTCGGCGCCGGACGTGCCGATGTTGACGTTGGCGATGCCGCAGTCGGAGCCCTCGCAGGACAGGAAGAGCTCGGCCTCCTGCTGGTCGCGGGTGAAGATGCTGGAGGAGAGACCCTGCGGGACGTCGTTGTGCAGGGCGATGGCCTCCTCCAGGGTGTCGTAGGTGAGCACGTACAGGATCGGGGCGAACGTCTCCTGGCGTACGACGTCGGTCTGTTCGTCGACCCGGACGACGACCGGTTCGGCATAAGCGGCCCCCGGCGCCGCGTCCGCAAGGCGCCTGTTGCCGCCGGCGAGGATCTTGCCGCCCTGCGCCTGTACGCGGGCGAGAGCGTCCTGCATGCCGTCGAGGGCGGCAGGGGAGATGAGCGGGCCGACGAGGGTGTTCTCGTCGAACGGGTCACCGATGGGGAGCTTGGTGTACGCGGCCGTCAGGCGCGCGACGAGGGCATCGGCGATGCCGCGGTGGACGATGAGACGGCGCAGCGTGGTGCACCGCTGGCCCGCCGTGCCCGCCGCCGCGAAGACGATGCCCTGCACCGCGAGGTCGAGGTCGGCCGACGGAGCCACGACCGCGGCGTTGTTGCCGCCGAGTTCGAGCAGGCTGCGCCCGAACCGGGCCGCCACGCGCGGGCCGACCTCACGCCCCATGCGGGTGGAACCGGTGGCGCTGACGAGCGCGACGCGCGGATCGTCGACCAGCCGCTCGCCCACGGCACGGCCGCCGAGCAGGAGACGGTGTACGTCGCTGGGCGCGCCGGTCTCCTTCGCGGCCTGGGCCAGCAGCCGGTCGCAGGCCAGCGAGATCAGCGGGGTGAGCTCGGACGGCTTCCAGACCACGGTGTCACCGCAGGCGAGCGCCACCGCCGTGTTCCACGACCACACCGCTGCGGGGAAGTTGAACGCGGAGATCACTCCGACCACACCGAGCGGGTGCCAGGTCTCGGCGAGGCGGTGGCCGGGGCGCTCGGAGGCGATGGTGCGGCCGTAGAGCTGGCGCGAGAGGCCGACCGCGAAGTCGCAGATGTCGATCATCTCCTGGACCTCGCCGAGCGCTTCGGAGCGGATCTTGCCCGCCTCGATCGTGATCAGGTCGGCCAGGTCGTTCCTGTGGTCGCGCAGCAACTCCCCCAGACGGCGCACGAGTTCACCACGGCGCGGGGCCGGCGTGGTGCGCCACGTGAGGAACGCCTCGCGGGCGGCGGCGACGGCGTCCTCGGTATCGGCGGCGGTCGACGCGGTCAGGCCGAAGAGGTCCTCGCCCGTGATGGGCGTACGCGCCTGGAAGTCGCCGCCCTCCGGGACGGTCACGCCGATGTGCCGCAGGCTCGTGCGGGCACGGGTACGCAGGTCGTCCGTGGCGGGCACGGTGGTGCCGGTCATGATGCTCCCTGGGTGAGGTGAGGTGAGGTGAGGTGAGGTGAGGTGAGGTCTGTGGGTCGGGGGCAGGGTCAGTCGTGGGTGCCGTCGATGTCGAGGCCCAGTTCGCGGCCGATCTGGGTGATCGAGAGACTCTGCTGGTGTTCGTACAGGGCGTACGGGTCGAGGACCTCGCGGCCGATGGCGCCGGAGAGCCAGTCACTGTCGTACGCGGTGCCTTCCTGCTCGGTGTTCCGCGATCCCTCGCCGCTGAGGTTGGACTGGAAGATGCCGGCGGCTGAGCGCGGCAGGAAGTCCTCGTAGACGACAGGGTCGGCCCGCACCCAGCCTCGGCTCTCCAACGCGTCGATGGTGGCGGGAGGTTGGGTGCCGTCGTGTGGACGGTCTGGTGTGGCGCGGTAGGTGAAGTAGGCCAGCTCCTGTGCGGCGAGCTCCCGCTCGGTGGCCGGTACGTGTGCGCTCCACAGGGCGCGGGCCACTTCGGTGCGATCGGCCGCGGGGCGTCGGGCGGTCTCGGCGTCGGCGAGGGTGAGCAGGCGGTCGTAGAGCGCGCGGCCCGCCGGGGTGAGGGCGATTCCGCGGGCCTCGACCTCGCCGAACCGCACCCGCAGGGCGCCGCGGGTCACGCTGCCGTCGGCCAGGCGCAGGGCGCGCGGTTCGGCGAGGGCACGGAAGGACGTCTGGCGCAGCAGCAGGTCGGGGCCCTTCCAGCCGGGCGGGCCCTGGATGGTGTCGATCATCTCGATGCCGCGGTCGGTCATGCGCCGGTACAGCTCGTCGATGTCCAGGACGCGCGGGGTGAGGTGGTTGATGTGGGTGGAGCGGACGCCCCCGATGTCCGCGGCGACCGCCGATACCCTTTCCAACTCCTCGTACCAGGACTTGTCGATCGGTTCGGTGGACAGCTCGAAGGCCTGGACGGCGAGTTGGAGGAAGCGCTCGGCATCCGCCTCGGGCAGTTCACACTCTGCCTCGGCCCGGTCCGCCAGGGCGAGCAGCTCCGGAGGGAACAGCTCGCGCCCGGCCAGGAACGTCTCCAGGCGGGAGCGCAGCTCGGCGTCGAAGAAGCGTGGGTCCGCGGGCGTGAGCAGCGAGGTGAAGACCCGGAAGGGGTTGCGCGCCAACTCCTCGGCGTCCACCGGACGGAACGCCGTCGACACGACAGGCACCGCGCTCGCGGCCGCCTCCCGCAGGTCGTAGAAGCCGACCGGACGCATGCCGAGCGCGCCGAAGATCCGGGCGACGTGGCGCAGTTCGGTGGGAGTGCCCACACGGATGGCGCCGTGCCGCTCCGCCGTGACCCGGCTGATGGAACCGAGCCGTTCGGCATCGGCGCCCTGCGCGCGCAAGGCGTCCTCGTTCACTTCGCGCGAGACGTCCACGAGGGTGTTGTAGGCCGGGACTTCCCGCCCGTACATCTCCGAGAGCCGGGCGGCGAAGGCGGCCCGCAGCTGCCACTGGCTGATCATGGAAGGTCTGCCTTTCCGACGGTCCAGAACGGGGGAGGGGTCAAACGACGTGCGCCTCGGGACGGATCGCGGCCCCGGCACGGAAGCGGTCGGCGCTCATCGGCGCGATGTCGACGCACGGCTCGCGTTCCAGATGGAGATCGCGCACGACCTCGCCGACCGCCGGGGCCTGGAGGAATCCGTGCCCCGAAAACCCGGTGGCGTAAAGGAAGTTGGGCAGTTCGCCGGAGCGGCCGATCAGGGCGTTGTGGTCGGGCGTGACCTCGTACAGGCCCGCCCAGCCGTCGGCGACCGGCATCGCGGCGAGGGCGGGGGCGCGACGGCGTACGACGTCCTGGAACAGGTCAAGCCACTCCAGGGTCCAAGTGGTGTCGAAACCGTCGGCCTGGCGGGGGTCGGCCAGGCCGAGGAGCAGCCCGCCGTCGCTGTTGTGGAAGTACGCGGACGAGGTGAAGTCAATGGTGAAGGGGATACGCGGAGCCGTCGGCGAAAGCCTTTCGGTGAAGGCCAGTTGGCGGCGCACCGGCCGGACGGGAAGGCCGACGCCGACCATGGCCCCGATCTGCCCTGACCAGGCGCCGGCCGCGCAGATCACGGTGGAGCAGGCGACGGTGCCGCGGTCGGTGTGCACGGCACTGACGCGGTCGCCGGTGGTGTCCATGCCGGTGACGCGGGTGTGCGTGGCGAAGCGGACGCCCGCCCGGGCCGCCGCGTCGGCGTAGCCGTGCACGACCAGGCCGGGCCGGGCGTGCCCGTCGGTGGGGGAGTGGACGGCGGCCACCAGGCCCTCGGTGCTCAGATACGGGCAGAGACGCCGGGCCTCGTCGGCGTCGATCATGCGGCTCGGCACGCCCAGGCTGTTCTGCAGCCGCACGCTCTCGGTGAACTCCGCGACCTGCCGCTCGCCGGTGAGCAGGAAGAGATAGCCCACGGTGTCCAGGCGGATGTCAGCGCCGGGCCGGTGCGGGAAGTCCTGGAAGGCGCGGAGACTGCGCCGGCCGAGCTCGATGTTGAGCGGGTCGGAGAAGTGGGCGCGCACGCCGCCGATCGGTTTGCCGGAACTGCCGCAGGCGAGCTCGCCGCGTTCGACGACGACGATGTCGCACACCCCCGCCTCGGCGAGGTGGAAGGCGATGGAGGCCCCCATCACGCCCCCACCTACGACCACGACATCGGCGGTCGGCGGGAGGGTGCGGAAAGCGGGGGCGGAGGCGGGAGCGGTGGACGGAAGCGGTGACGAGGACAAGAGGCCGATCCTTTCCAGAGGCCGACGTCCGGAACAACTGACCTGAAGAGGCGTCAGTTCACGGGCGGGGCATGGCCGTCAGTAACTTGCTCAGTAACTCGCGGGGCGCTGATCAGCTGGCTGCCCGCCATCGTGACGCAACCCAACCGTTGACGTCCATGAACAGATCCTGCTCCTGATCATTGACGATCTCTATACGGCCGCCTGATGATGGTGGCCTCATGGACTGGACGAGCTCCCAGCTGCGGTCCTTGGTGGAGCTGACCCGGCGCGGCACCATCACCGCCGTGGCGAAGGCCCTGGGCTACACCCCCGGCGGCGTCTCCCAGCAGATCGCCGCGCTGGAGAAGGCCGCGGGGACACCGCTGCTCCGCCGGGCGGGCCGCCGGGTCGAGCTCACCGACGCCGGGGCCACGCTGGCCCGGCACGCCGAGCGGATTCTGGCCACGGAGGCCGAAGCCGTCGAGGAGCTGGAGCGCGGTCGCGGCGCGGTCTCCGGCACCCTGCTGGTCGGCCTGTTCGCCACGGCCGCCGCCGAGATCCTCCCGCCGGCCCTGCGCCAGGTGCACGCGGCCCACCCCGAACTCTCCGTGCACAGCCGTGACATGGACGTGGACGAGGTGTACGACGCCGTCGCCTCGGGAGGTGTCGACCTGGCGCTCGGCCTGGACTACCCGGACGTGCCCATCCCGCGCGACGCCGCTCTGCGCGTGACCCGGCTCCACCGCGAGCGCTTCGCCCTGGCGGTGCCCACCGGCTGGATGGACGGCCGCGACCGCGCCGCCCTGGCCGACACCCGGGATCTGGCGTGGATCCTGCCGTCCGCCGACAGCTACTACGGGCGCGCCGTACGCACCGTGTGCCGCCGCGCGGGCATCGAACCGGACGTGCGGCACGAAGTCACCGACACCGCGGCGACTTTGGCCCTGGTCGAGGCGGGCATCGGCGTGAGCACGGTGACCGAGCTGATGCTCGGCCTCCGCGCCTCACGCTTCGACGTGCTGCGGTTGCGTGAGCGGATCGAGCGGCACGTCGTCGTGGTGTGCCGCGCCTCCGCTGAACGGCGCCCGGCGGTGGCCGCCCTGGTCGACGTGCTGCGGACCGTGGCCGGGCAGCTTCCTCACCCCTGACGCAGGGTCAGAACCAGATCGCGCGGCAGACCGTGGGTGTCATGGAGGTAGTGGAAGTCCCCCTCGTCGAGCGGGCCTTGGAACCGGGGCCGGGCAAGAACCTGCCGCCCCCGATCCAGGAGCAGCCTGAACCGCCGCTCCTCCTCGATAAGCACGCGCCGCACGTCGTGCGGATCCACGTCCTGACGGAAGTGGCCCGAGGTGTGCCGCACCAACTCGACCGGCAGATCGGTCAGTTGTCGCGAGGGGGCGTCACGCCACAGCACGGTGAGGACGCGTCGTACGAGTCGGCGCAGGACGTAGCCGCGGCCGGTGTTGGCGGGGCGTACTCCGTCGCCGATCACCACCATGGCCGAGCGGAGGTGGTCGCAGACCAGTCGCAGGCTCGGCTGGTCCAGCTGCCACAGGCCCGGCACGAGGCTTCGCCAGGGGGCGAAGAGGTCGCACTCGAACACCGACGTCCGCCCCTGAAGCAGCGAGGAGAGCCGTTCCAGACCGAGACCGGTGTCGATGTTGCGCTGGGGGAGCGGCACGAGTGTCCCGTCGACGAGCCGACGGTGGCGCATCATCACGTGGTTCCAGATCTCCACCCAGCGGTCGTCCCCTGTCGGCGTGGACTCGGGCGGGGTGTCGCCGGTCCACAGAAAGATCTCCGAGTCGGGTCCGCACGGCCCGGTGGACCCGTTGGGCCACCAGTTGTCCTCGACGGTGAGCTCCACCGGAACCCCGCGGTCCTGCCACAGTTCGAGGGAGGCGGTGTCGGGCCCGACCTGGTCGTCGCCGCCGAAGACGGTGACGTGCAGCAGACGCGGGTCGATGCCGAACCCGTCGGTGAGCAGGTCGTACCCCCAGTGGAGGCTCTGCTGCCCCTCGTAGTCGCCGAGTGACCAGGTGCCGAGCATCTCGAAGACGGTCAGGTGGGTGGAGTCGCCGACCTCCTCCAGGTCCGTGGTCCGCAGACAGCGCTGCACGTTGACCAGACGCCTGCCGAGCGGATGAGGCCGCCCCTCCAGGTACGGGGTGAGCGGATGCATGCCCGAGGTGGTGAACAGCACCGGGTCGCCGGGCGGGGGCAGCAGCGTCGAACCGGTGATCCGGCGGTGTCCACGCTCCTCGAAGTACTCGACGAACGTGCGGACGACGTCTTCGGTGCTCAGTTGGGAGTTCAATCCGGTGTTCATGGGGTGGCTCCTTCGCAATCACAGCGGGGAGGCACCGGACAACAGGTCCGCGCATGAGAACCGGGGCGGGAACACCACGGAGACCACGAAAACACCGGCGGACCGTGTCCGGTCGCCGGTGGAGAGGGGAAGTACGTCAGGCGGCGGCAACCGGCGAGCTGGGCGCTCGCGCGGTCGCGGTGGTGTGTGGACCGGTGACGTTCATAAGGCCGACGATAACGCGCGCGGATCTCGGCCGCACACGATTTTCGTCCGGCCTAGGCACGCCTTCGCCTTCGCCCTACCACCGCAATGGTCGTTCCGACCCCCAGGATCACAAGGCCGATCCCTCCGAAGATCAGCGGCAGCAACCACAGCGAGACGAACCCATTGATACGCGCGTCCTCGGGGGAATCGGCGCGGTACAGCACCTCGACCCGCTCACCCCGCTCGTACGACGGCGGATTGGAACCCATCGAGCTCCGGAACGTCCGCGGTGCGCCGTCCGCCGACGTGAACTCGACCACCGGGTACGCCACGGGTCCGTCACTACCCCGCGTCTTGCGCGATGAGCCGCCGTGATCGCTGCGCCACTCCAGCGTCACCACCGTGCCCGGGGCACGCTTTGCATCCGCGAGGAACGAGATCGACACCCCCGCCAGGATCAACCCGATGGCCGTGAACAGCGCCCCGAACGCGATCGCCCCGAAAGTAACCCACTGGCGGGCTCCCCAGCCTCGCACCTGCAAAAGCACGACGTCCCTCTCACTTGTCCAAAGGAGAGGGACGCTATCCGATACTCGTGCGCTCCAGCTCTGCTGGTCGCCCGCTCCTGGGGCTCCGCCGACCTGACGCCGCGCGCGGTTCCGGCCTGAGTGGCCGCCCCGGCCCGCTGGCGGCTCCTGAGCCTGCTGGCCGAGCGGCCCCGTCCCGTGGGTGTCCTCGCCCAGCTGGCCGAGGCGCGCCAGCCGCAGACGACCAAGCACCTCCAAGTCCTCGACCGCGCCGGCGTCGTCACCTACCAGCGCCGCCTGCTCGCACGGTGGTGGACGCCGGACGGCCTCCGCGTATCCGAGCTCGTCTTCGAGGCGCCGACTTCATCGCAGGCATCGAGATCGGCTTCGGCCAGAGCCTCGACAAGCTCGCGGCGACCCTCGCCATGGACCCGCACGACTCCCGCGTCACAGACGGCACAGACAGCAGCACGAAGTGACTGAGCAGACCGCCGGCCGCCGCGTCGTCACCAACATGAGCCTCTCCCTCGACGGCCACTACGCCGCGCCGGACAACCCCCTGGATATGAGCTGGGTGATGCCGTACGCCCACACCGACGTCGCCCGTGACCTCCTGACCAGCCTCTGGGAACCGGCGACGACAGCCCTGCTCGGGCGGATCAACGCAGAGGGATTCCTCGCTTTCTGGCCCACTGTCATCGGCATGGAGGGTGCCGACCCGCGTGTCCACTCTCGGCGAGGCGCCGTGGGAGCGGACGACGATCGTCGAC
Organism: Streptomyces sp. BA2; assembly: GCF_009769735.1. Classification (NCBI taxonomy): domain Bacteria; kingdom Bacillati; phylum Actinomycetota; class Actinomycetes; order Kitasatosporales; family Streptomycetaceae; genus Streptomyces; species Streptomyces sp. BA2. Next base: position 559,706 of record NZ_WSRO01000002.1, on the reverse strand, counting down.
AAGCCGACCGCCGAGGCGGTCACGGACCTCAAGTCGACCTGCGTCTCTTCGACGGCGGCCTGCCCACCGGGCAGTGGACGCTGGTCAGCCAGGCAGCGGGAGAGCACGGCACGTTGGCGCTCGTCTGCGACCGGGTCCGCTGACGCACGCCGAAGACCACGGGACTGCCGTACGCGCCCGGGGCATCGCGCGGCTGACCGTGCAATGCCCCGGGTGGTGCGAAACATCAGTCCTGGCTGCCGACGCGTGTGGAGCTCATGGCCCTTACCGGTCAGTGGCGTTGTCCGGCCTGCGGTGGCGCAGGTGCAGGACGGTACCGCCGGCCAGGACCACCGCCCCGGCACCTGCCAGGGCGCTGACCAGGCCGACGCCAGGAGAGCCCGTGGGCGATTCGGAGGCGGCGTTCTCGATGTCCGGGGTGGCGTCGCCGTCTCCGTGGTCTTCGTGCACCGCATCGGCCTTGGTGTTCTCCTTGCCGGCGCCGAGCGCGGTCACCGCGGCGCCGGACCGTTCGCCACCGGTCAGTCCGGTGACCTCGCCGTTGCCTCCGTCGAAGACCACGTCCGAGCAGGAGAAGAAGTTCTCCTGGCTGTCGGAGCGGATCCACTGGACGAACAGGATGTGCCGGCCGGTGCGTTCAGGCAGCCGCAGGTCCCAGTAGTAGTGGCCCGCCTCGCTGCCAGGGCCTCCCTCCTGCGGCGGGTCCTGGACGGTCTGTACGTTCTCCAGATCCGACCAGCCCAGGGGCTGTTCCGGGTCGAAGCCCTCCTTGGTGACGTACACCTTGAACTTGCCCGGATGGTGCGCCCAGTTGCTGTAGTTCATCTCGATGGTGGCGCCGCCGGTGAGATGGGTGACGGGCCAGTCGGTGCGGGCGGCGTTGTACGGGGCGAAGTCGTAGGGGCTGCGGTCGCCGGCGCTGCACAGCGTGCCGTCCTCGACATAGCCGTCGCCGCGGCCGCCCGCGTTGGAGTCGAGTACCGCGAACCAGTTGTAGAGCGGCGTGGTGCCCGCCTCCTGAACTGCCGCCCTGCAGGCGGGGTTGGTCGGCATCTGGGTGGAGGAGTTGGCGAGCAGGTCCTTGTAGCACAGGTAGGTCCGCGACCCGGGCACCATGGCCACGCCGTGCGCGGCGGCCGTGCCGGGGACCGCAAGGACGGCAGCGGCGGCGATGCCCGTGGCGCCGGCGAGAGAGGCGAGGCGCCTGGCCCGCACCGAATGCCGTACGCGGGACCGGGCTCGGACGAGCACGGGGGAGCGGGGAATGTTCATGGGAACGTCTCCTTCGGGGAGTTTCCGATGAGCGGCTCGCGTCGTAGTCGCCGCCGGGCGCGGATTGGTTGCCGCGACCTCGACGGCCTCCTGTGCCGCCGGCTCACCCACCGGCATCACGTCCGAATCAGTCGTCGCCCAGCAGCGCAGCTCAGGGGAGCTTGTGAGGAGGTGGGCGAAAACGATCGGGTCTACGTCAAATCCATTCGAATCTGCCATCGTGGCGCGCTATCGTGACCCGTCAGTCCACCTGGACTGTCGAGCCCCGCTAGGCAGGGGCCCACTCCTGTCCGGCCGCTGCAGCGTCGCTGCCCATTCAGAGATGTGAGTCCGGTGTGACCGAGCCGTACGGTGTCGAATCAGAACTGGTTGACCTCAGCGCGGTCAGCCCGGCCGACGCCCGCACCCTGGATGCCGCACTCGTCGAGGCATCGATGCAACGGCTGCTGAGTCGCATCGACGACCCGGCGAGCAGCATGGGTGGCTACAACCCGCAGCGCGACGAGTAGCGCGATCGCGGCATGACCCCGGAGCTGCCATGCATGTCGACGCACAACCGCTGGGACAACATCGCGTAGGGCTCGCGCCCTACCGCGACCTGCTGTCCGGGGAGTGCGGTCCGGACGCCGTGGATTCGCTGCGTGCCGCCGAGCGGAGCTGGCGGCTGCTTCTTCTGCGCGCGCTCATCGATGCCGCCGATGGCATCCCTACCGCCTCGCTCCCTCCCCTGGATGACGGCTGGCAGTTGTTGACCCGTGCCTGGGAGGCGAACCCCGAGCCGGTGGAGCGCCTGTTGCTGTATCCCACCGTCGGCACATGGGCGGCGTACGCACTGCGGCGCGTGCGCGGCACCGTGACGGGTGATGCCCCGCTGTGGGTGGAACTCGGCCAGTTGCACGCGGTGGGAGCATCCGCCGCGGTGCTTGCCGGCCTGGACTTCCGGACCACGGTGCCGGTACGTGACGGGTGGGTGGTGCTGCCCATGCTGGGCGGCGCCAGGGTGCCGGTGGCCGATGGCCGGTGGGCCGGCGCCCAAGTGTCCGCGGAAGCAGGCACGGTGCGGGTCGGCAAGGTGCGGCGGGGCACGCCCGGCTGGTCCCCCTTGCGGGAGTTGAGCGGGGACGGCTGCACTGTCGTCCTCGACGACCTCGACCCCTACCGGGGGCTGCGCGCCCCCCAGCCCCCGCAGCCCCTGGACTCGGACAGCCGCTTCCCCGCGCTGTTCAAGGAGGCCTGGGCCTTGCTCGTCCAGGACGACCCGGACATGGCCCGGGCCGCGGCCAAGGGCCTGAGCTCGGTGGTGCCCCGGCCACGTGCGGAGCCCTACCGCCCGCACAGCGCCTCGTCGGGCGATGCGTTCGGCGCCGTGGTCGCGTCGGAGCCCGATGACGCGGAACAGTTCGCGGCAACGTTGGTGCACGAGTTCCAGCACAACAAACTCGGTGCCTTCATGCATCTGTTCACCCTCTACCGCGACGGCGGCACCGAGCGCTTCTACGCGCCCTGGCGTGATGATCCGCGCCCGCTGGGAGGGCTCTTGCAAGGGGTGTACGCCTTCTTCGGCGTCACTCGGTTCTATCGGCGGCGGCACACTCAGCTGGGCGCCTTCGAGTACGCCCTGTGGCGCTCACAGACTCTGCGGGCACTGCACGGCATCCGTGAGGCGGACCGACTCACGGACCTGGGCCGGGAGTTGGTCGACGGGCTGACCGCACGCCTCGACGCCTGGCAGGACGAGCCGGTCGGCCCGCGGGCGCTGGACGCGGCCCGGCATGCTGCCGCCGACCATTACGCGTCCTGGCGTGCCCACCATGTCGAGGCCGACGCGGACGAGGTCATTCGTGCCGTCAAGGCGTACGAAGCGGACCGTGCGGTCACGCTGCCGCAGGGAGCCGATGTCGTCGTGCCGGGAAGCCCGCGGCGTGGATTCGACACCGGTGCCGTCCTGCTGCGCAGGCTGCTCGCCGACCCCGAGGCTCTGCGCGCCCTGCGTGCAGCGCCGGGTGAGGTGGTCGAAGGTGCTCGCCCGGAAGACGTTGCTCTCGTCACCGGCGACACCGGCTGGGCCCGGCAGCGGTTCGAGGCCCGCATCATCGAGGAGGGGGCACCCGAGGCGTGGGTCGGCCTCGGCCTCGCCCTGCGGGCCGAGCACCACCCGGCAGCGGACGTCCTGCTGACCCGCCCTGAGTTCGTGATGGCGGTGCACGCCGAACTGAGGGGCGGCGTCGATCCGGTGCGGCTGGCCTCGTGCTTCCGCTCCTGACGCAAGACCGCTCCTGACGCAAGGCCGCTCCGGGCCTCAGAGCGGTAGCGGGTCGATGAAGCAGTTGGCCCGGGTGCGGTCGGACAGGTTGGTGGCCGCCGGATGTGTGGCACCCAGCTGCGTCCGCAGCTCGTCCAGAATCGTGCCGAGCAGCTCCTCGCCTTCCTCGTGCCGCCCCACGGCTTGCAGGTCCAACGCGCGATTCGCGGCCGTGCTCAGCGTGGAAGGATGCACGGGACCCAGCACCTCGGTACAGCGCGCGAGCGTCGTCGTACCCAGCGCCAGAGCCTCCTCGTAGCGTTGGAGCGCCGCCAGATCACTGGCCAGATTGGTCGCCACGAACAGAGGCAGCGGGTGCTGCTCTCCCAGCTTCTCGGCCAGCGCGTCGTGGGCCCGCAGGTCCACCTCGTACGCCTCTTGTGGGTGCCCGTCCAGACGCAGGGTGATGGCGAGGTTGGCCTCCGCCGAGAGCGTGTGCGGGTGCTGCGACCCGAAGATGCGCCGGTAGCGGCGGCAGCAGGCCTCGGCCAGTTCCCTGGCACGTTCCAGCTGTCCGTCGTGCCGCAGGTCCACCGACAGGCTGAGCGTCGCGGCGATCGTGTCCGGATGCTCCTGCCCGAACCCGAATCGGCCGACGATGATCCCCAGTACTTCCTCCGAGATCTCGAGCGCCCCGGCGTGGTCACCGGCCTTGCGCCGGGCCACCGCCAGGACGCGCTTGGCGTGCAGGGCGGCCGGGCTGTCCGTCTGCGTCTGCCGCTGGTACAGGGCTACGGCCTCCTCCTGCCGGTCCCGGGCATAGGGGTAGCGGCCCAGTTCGCGCTCGTCGATGGTCAGACCGACCCGGGTGAGCAGGGTCAGTTCGTGGTCGGTGCCCAAGAGCACCTGTTTCATCTCCCAGGTGGAGCGGTCCAGTTCGTACGCGTCCTGGAAGCGGCCGACGAGCCGCAGACAGACCCCCAGGTTGTGCGCGGCGTTCATGGTCACCGGGTCGTCCGGACCGAAGGCCGCCGTCGCCTGGTCGTACACCCGCTGGGTCAGGGCGAGTGCTTCGTCGAAGTCACCCGTGACCCGAAGGTCGGCGGCGACGGCGCCCATGGCGTTCAGATGGCTCTCCCGGGTCTCGGACACAGGGACGGGAGAGGGCGGCTGCCCGGATTCGCACGCGGCGAGCGTCACCCTGTTGATCTCGGCCGCCTTCTTGTAATGGCCGATGCTGAAGAGGGTCCAGCCGAGCCATATCGCCAGGGTGAGGGTCTTCTCGTCCTGCGGGCCGAAGAGCTCGCGGGCCGCTTCGTACGCCTCCTCGGTGAAGCGCTGCGCGCTCTCGTGATCGCCCCAGCGCTGGAGATACTTGGCGATGTCGACCACCAGGGTGTGCACCCACGGGTCCGTCGAGTGGACGGCGTCGGCGGCCACGGCGTGCGGATACAGCATGGAGTAGCGGGCCCAGGCCGCGGGGGACTCCGGGGTGCGCGGATCGGCCGAGGCGAGGAGCAGTTGGGCGCCGCGCCTCATCTGCTCCTGCTGATGCGGCGTCATGCGGTTGACCAGCACGGCCTGTACGAGCCGGTGTATCTGGAGGGAATTGGTCCGCAGGTCCACCCGTGCCAGTGAGTACCGCTTGATCTCGCGTACGGCCCGGCTGAGGCGCAGCGGATCGGCGAGAGCCGCGTCCAGCTGAGGGGCGATGGAGCCCCGGTGCACGTGGGAGAACAGATCCCGGGGGATCGGCTCGGGCGCCAAGTAGGCGCAGACCTGGAGGAGTTGAATGGCCTCGGGATTGGTCTGCTCGACGTGGTCGAGGGAGACGTTCCACGCGGTCGCGATCGACTGCTGGTAGGCGTACGGCGCGGACTCGAAGAGCAGCTCGCTGCGCTTCTCCTTGAACAGCCGCAGGTATTCCTGGACAGGCATGCCTGTCTCGGCCCGCCACGCCGCGGCCTGCTCTATCGCCAGCGGCAGGTCCCCCAGGGCGTCGGCGAGCTGATCGGCGTCGGCCTCGGTGAGCTCCGGGCCGCGCTTGTTGAGCAGCTTGATGCTCTCGGCGCGCTCGAAGACGTCCACTTCAAGGCAGCGCGCCACGTTGTCCCAGTGAGGGTTGCGCGAGGTGATGAGGACGGTGCCGAGACGGGAATTGGGCAGATAGGGCGCCAACGACTCGGCGTTCTCGGCGTTGTCGAAGACCAGCAGCCAGCGGCTGTACGGGTCCCCGCGGCGCAGGGCGTCGAGGACGGCAGGCACCGTGGCGCCCGCCTCGGATCCGTGGCTGATGCCGAGGTGCGGGGCGAGCTGGGCCAGGCCGTTGATGACGCCGGAGGTGCGTTCGCTCGATATCCAGCAGATCAAGTCGTACGCGCTCTGGTGTACGTAGACGTACTCGACGGCCAGTTGTGACTTGCCGATGCCGCCGAGACCGTACATGGCCTCCGGCAGCACTGCCGCCGTCCCACCGGAGTCCAGGCGTTCCGCGAGCTCCCGGAGCAGGCGCTCGCGGCCCGTGAAGTTGGGATTGCGTGGGGGCACGTTCTCCCATACGGCCGGTGATGAGGCGGCGTGTGGTGGTGGGGCGTGCGGATCCTGTGGCGGGTTTCCGGTCGGGACGGGTTCGCTGGGCATGGGTTCTTCCCCTCGGGCTCGGGAGCCGGCGTCGGCAGACGCGATGGTGGCCGCCCGTTCACTCTGCCGGTGGGCCAGCGCCTGTCCCAGGAGTCGGGCGCGCTCCTGGAACGGGCCGGCGAGTGCGCGCAGAGCGATGTGTTCGATCCGCAGGAGGCGGGCGTTGTCCGCACTCACGGCGGGGATGGGCGCGGTCGTCGGCGAGGTGACCACCGCGGTGAAGTATCCGCCCCTCGGGCCCGGCCCTGTGTGGGCTGCGGCCTCCGGGACGAGTTCGTCGAGTGACATCAGGACGCGCTGGGTGTCGGTGCGGCGGGCTCCGTCGAGCAGCAGCTCCCTGATCCCGTCGTCCATGTCGAACCCGCTCCCGCCCGGCACGGGCACGAGCAAGCCGAAGGCCCTCAACTCGGCAAGGTCAGCGGGTCCGGCGCCCGGCGCGAACCGTTCCCGCAGCGCTCGGATCACCGGAGGCGTCAACGGCGCGGCGGCCAGCAGCGGTGCGAGGGACGACCCGGCCGCCGAGCAACTCGCCCGGTAGGCGGCTATCTTGCCGGCAGGGTCGGTGGTGGGCCCTTGAGCGGGGTGGGCGTGCGCCGGTTCGGGCGCGTCCAGGGCCGGGATCGCGTAGGCCGGCAGCTCCGTCGAGCCGTCGGCGGTGCCGGTCAGTAATCGCGCCCAGCGTGCGAGCCAACGGCCACGTAAGGGGAGCAGGGGGAGCAGGACGGTCCCCTCGGGCAGCGGAGTGTCGTGCGGGGCGAGGGCGTTGTCACCGACGAGGATGCCGCGCAGATCGCGGCCGGGGGTGGTGGGGGCGGCAGCCGAGAGACGGATCCGCCGCATGGGCAGTCCGGACCGCGGCCAGAGCCTCTGCGGCAGTAGATGGATACAGGCCACCGGATGCCGCCCCGCCCAGTGGGCGATGGTCGCGGCGGCGGTACCGTCCCGCCACGCGGGGCCGAGGGCGTCGGTGACGACAAGGATCAGCCGGCTGCGGCTGCCGGCCGGAAAGTGGTCGGGCCCGCGGCCGTGGAAGGGCTTGCCGTCCCAGGGTGACTCCGTCACCCGCAGGCTCCGTTGCCCGCGCAGCAGGACGCGCAGCTGGGACGTCACCGGCTCCCACAGAGCCATCCCCGCTGCCGTGTCGAGGACGAGACTGACGTGTCGGCCCCCCTCCGCATGGCCGAGCCGGTGCAGGCTCCGTGCGACGACCACCCAGTCCGGGGCGTCTCCGGGAACCGCCGGGCCCGCCGTAGGCCGGTCCGGGGAGCTCAGAGGGTGGCCGAGCACAGCGTCATCCAGCCGGTCCAGGAGACGGCGGCCGCTCATGGTGTTCCTGGTACCTGGCGCCGCAGCAGGTCGAGCAGGCGTGCCGCGACATCGCCCGGGGTCTCATCGGGCGGCCAGGGGCCGGTGGCGGCGAGCGTGACGGCGTCCAGGGCCTGGGTGACGGTCAGTTGACCGAGTGCGTGGGGATCGGCCGACCAAGCCTCTGCCAGCTCCGCCACGAGCGCGAGAAGGCGCGGGTCGGCGCTGTCGGTGATCCCGGCCCGACTCCTGACCGTCGCCGTCAGTTCCGCCACTGTGGGCGCCGGATGCTCCCAGTGCAGACAGTCCGCCAGGAACTCGGCCGGGAAGATCCTGTTCCGCACCGCTGTGATCACGGTGACCGGAAGCTCATGGCAGGCGACGGCGCCATGCGGGACCGGCGCCGTCACGCCCGGGTCGTCGGTCGTGACCGTGGCCCGGCCGTCCTCGGCCAGCTCCGGAATGTCGAAGCCGCCACGCCGCAGCACCGCGCGGAGCTCGATGGGCAGATCGAAGTCGCCGCGGTCCAGACCCTCGATGAGCAGGACGCGAGGCCGCCCGTACGGGAGCAGCGCCGTGCCCAGCGGCCCGAGCCGTACCCCCGTCCCGCGCTCCGCCGGGCCCGCCGCGTACAACGCGCCCTGAAGTACCGAGGCGCCGGTCACCGTCCAGTGCAGGACGCGGCCGAGGCCCAGCTCCCGCGCGATCCGGAAGGCCACCGCCGAGCGGCCGAAGCCGGGTTGGCCGGTGATCAGCAGTGGCTTGCGCAGCGACAGGGCCGCGTTCACCGCGGCCGTCTCGCCGGCGGCGGTCTCCATGTTCAGCGCGGCCCTCACCGCCGCTCCGAGCCTGCGGTCGGTCTCCGCCACGTCGTCGGGCGGCGGCTCCAGGTCCGGGCCTCCCGAGTACGTTCGCCAGGGCGGGGGAGGGGGCAGGGCAGCGGCCGACGCCTGGTGCGGCAGACCCGTGCCGCGGTACGGACCCGGGCCGGCGACGGTGCGCGCCGTGGGTCCGGCACTGAGTGGCGAGTTCACGAGGCCGCTCCGTAAATGAGCTCGGGTAACCCGTCCGGCGTGTCGTAGATGATGACGATCCGCCGGTGCCAGCTGATGGTCCAGGGCGGGGCGGCGCCGTCGTCCCCGTCATCATCCCGACCGTATCCCCCTGCGTCGAGCCCTCCTTCGGTCAGGATGCGCGTGAACAGCAGGGAGAAGTCGGGTTGCGCCCGCTCGTCGTGACGCCACATCACCAGCGGCACCCCGTGCCGCAGCGCTGTGGTGACGTCCTTGCGCCCTTCGGTCGAACTGGGTTTGTGGGCGAGGACCAGGCCCGCCACCGGCTCCTCGCCGCCGAACTCCCGTCCGTCCTCGCTGAGCGCCCGCGCCAGCTGGAGCAACCGCCCCGCTTCCGGCTGGCCGCTCAGGGGCCGCCAGCGCTCCCGCCACGTCCGGCACCACGGAGGGTGCCGCATTCGGTCGCGGCTGTGCACGATCACGGGGAAGGGGATCCCGAACTCCGGCAGCGCGCCCCGGCGTATCAGAGTGTCCGGGTGATCGATGAGGTCGAGCGGCAGCACGTACTCGACGTCGATCCGCTCCCGGGGCACGCCGTAGTCCCGCTTCAGCCGCTCCCTGGCCAGATCGACACGGGCCGGCAGATCAGCGAGGCGGATGCTCCGTTCGGTGTGGGGCAGCGGCAGGCGCAGCCAGTCGCCGGGGAGCGGCCGGCAGCGGAAGTAGAAGGACACCGCCCAGTCGTCCGGGTCGTTGCCGGGATCAGGCTCCAGCTCGACCAGGAGTTTCGCGGAAGTGGCAGGCTGTACCGGGGCTTTGACGAGGCTGCTGCGCAGCGCGTCGACCTGCGCCTGGTAGCTCGTTCGCTGCGGTGCGGGGGGCTTCAGAACGACGGAAGGCCACCCGGTGTCCGTGCGAGGGCCGCCACCCTGCCTGGCGGTCTCGAGCCGCAGGGCCCACGCCCGGCTGTAGGCCTGGATCTCCCCGGCGGTCGCACCGCCGACGGCGCTGGCGACGAGTTCGAGGAAGTGCACGGCCGGGGGCAGACCTTCGGAGGGCATGTTGGTGCCCGCGAGGTTGACGAACGCCTTCCACAGCCCGTCGCAGTGCGCGGGCATCCCCTCGCTCAGCGACCTGGCGGCGCGTGAGTAGAGCGCGGACACCGGAACGTCGTTGAGGTCCGACTCGTACAACCGGGCCAGGGTGGAACGCAGTTGGACCCAGCCCTCCGCTCCGACCTGACGCAGCGCCTCCAACTCGTCCGCACGGAAACGCAGTCCTGCCGCGACCGCCCGCTCTTTCGGATGCGACTCTTCGTACGCCGCCACGAGATCGCTCATTCCGGTGGGTGTTCCGGCACACCGGTCGACGAGGAGGGGCAGCAGGAAATCCCTTGGCAGGCAGGTGCTCTCGGCATCCTCGGCCAGGTCAGGGAACAGCCGGCGCAGCAGCGCGAGCCGGGGTGCGTATCCGCGCAGGGACTCCGACCGCTCCAGCTGGGCGCGGACTTCGGCCAGCACCCTGCGCCGGTTCTGCGGCTCGCTGAAGCCGCCGGTGTATTCGGAGAGACGAACGCCGCAGTCGACGTTGTCCAAGAGCACTTCGACCGGAAGGACGGTCAGCTTCCTGCGGCTGCTGACATCACTCTGCAGGACGACCCCGACCAGGGTGCGCCGCTGGTCCACGAGGATCGCGGCGCCCGAGATGCCGCCCCAGTCGGAACCCGACGCGGGGCAGTCCTCCTCCGCCACGTCCAGGTGCATCAGCTCCGAGCGCGCGAGGTTGACGGGCCTGATCCTGCCGCCGCCCTGAAAGGGATTGTGGGCGTGCTGCTCCTCGTAGTTGAAGCTGGGGAATCCGAAGACCTGGAACTCGGTGATGTCGGCTTCGACGAGGCCGAGGTGAGGTTTGCTGTCCGGATCCGGCGGCACCCAACCGGAGCCGGTCACGACCAGCAGCGCGGCGTCCAGTGGAGGAGAGGGCCCGGTGTCGGGGCCCCACTGGCGGGCGTCCGCCGAGCCGGTGTCATGGGGTCCGGGCAGGCACGGCAGTCCGCTCCAGATGATCTCGCAGGGGTGCCAGGGCAGATGAGCCGCGTGCATGCCCTGACGGACTTCGACGACGGGTGCCACCGGTGCCGTCGGCCGACCGGCGGGTTCGCAGGGCTCGTCGGGCACCAGTAGATGAGCGGCGGTCACGATCAGATCCGTGTCGATGGCCCAGCCCGAGCCGTACCCGACCTGGCGCCCGCTGCCGTCCCGCACGCTGATCTCCACAAGGCGGTCCGGCACGAGGCGTGCGGAGCCGACCATGCATCACTCTCCCGCGCCGGCTGCCGTATGTCCCGAAGCGCGAGGCGGGGGCGCGTTCCGGGGGCGGTCGACCCGATCGCCGACGTTCAGGACCCCGCGTGGTGTGAGCGTCACGACAAGCCGGGTCCCGGTGCGCTTCACACGGGTACGTGCGCGCTTCGCGGTCACGTACCACGAGACGCCGCCCTCGACGGTGTCGCTCCGTTCGGCTTGTACGTCCAGTTCGACGCTGATGCCGTCGACGGAGAACCCTACGGTCTTGCCGATGCCCTGCTGCTGTGCGGCGGTCAAGTCCTGACGCAGTGACTCGATCGCTTCGGTCAGCGTCAGTCGCCGTGGTTCACGTGCCACTCGGTCCCCCCGATGCATCGCGCCGTCCGCAGCCCCGCCATTGTCCTACCCGGTTGGCAACTGCCCGACACCGTATGGTAGTTGGACTCCAGGTGTGTGGTCGCGCTTTCCGGTCAAGGGATGTGCACCACCGACCCCGACGCCGATGTGGACGTACAGGTGATCGGGGGCGGTGCCGCCGGTCTGTCGGCGGCGCTGACCCTGGCCAGGGCCAGGCGTTCCGTACTGGTGGTGGATTCCGGTGAGCCGCGCAACGCTCCCGCCGACGGCGTGCACGGGTTCCTCTCCCGCGAGGGCCTCGCGCCGGGCGCACTGCTGCGGATCGGCCGGGAGGAGGCCGTCGGCTACGGCGGGCGGATCGTGCCGGACCTGGCGGCGTCTGCTGGTGACGACGGGGCTCGTCGATGAGCTTCCCGATGTTCCCCGGCGTACGCGAGCGGTGGGGCCGTGACGTCCTGCACTGTCCCTACTGCCATGGCTGGGAGGTGCGCGACGAGCCGATCGGCGTCCTGGCGACCGGTCCGATGGCGGTGCATCAGGCGCTGTTGTTCCGTCAGTGGTCGGCGCAGGTGACCCTGTTCCTGCACACCGGGGGCGAGTTGACCGAGGAGCAGTGGGAGCAGCTGGCCGCCCGTGGCATCGCGGTGGTAGACGGTGAGGTGGTCGGTCTCGAGGCGCGCGGCGCGGTGCTCGCGGGACTCGGTCTGGCGAGCGTCGACCACCCGATGGGCGTGGGGAGTTACGTCGAATCGGACGCGACCGGGTTCACGGGCGTCGCAGGGGTGTGGGTCGCGGGCAACGTCACTGATCTCATGGCCGGAGTCATGGTGTCCGCAGCCTCCGGAATGACGGCGACGACAGCGATCAACGCCGATCTCGTGACCGCTGACACCGCGGCGGCCGTGGCGGAACGGCGTGCTCCGGGCGTCTTCGGACCGGCCGCGGAGGCCGCCAACTGCCAGCGCGTTCTGGGTGAACGGCGCCATGGGATCGAGTCCGTCCTGGCTGCAGGCAAGGCCCGCCACGGCGAGCGAATGAGTAGGTGAGACGCCGCGCGAGCAAGCGCCGACGTCGATGGCGTTATCCCGTTGAAGCATGGCATTAATGCCACTGGGAGGCGCCCGCGGGCCCGGATAACTTCGGCGGTGATCCCGGCGACGACCGGACGCGCACCACCACCGAAGGAACTCCATGCAGGTCATGCCGTATGTCGCACCGCTCCTGATCGGCGTCGTCTACGCCCTCGTGATGTCCCTGATCCGCGAGCCGCACCGACGCCGCTTCAACGCGATCATGGTGGCCGGCGCGGGAGCGGCCTACCTCAGCGGCGGCGGGCTCGGGGGCTGGGAGTTCCTCTTCACCGCCGCCGTCACCTACTGCGCGTACCGCGGCCTGGAATCCTGGACGTTCATCGGCATCGGCTGGCTGCTCCACACCGGATGGGACCTGGTCCACCACTTCAAGGGCAACCCGATCGTCCCCTTCGCCCACGACTCGTCACTGGGATGCGCCATCTGCGATCCCGTCATCGCGCTCTGGTGCCTGCGCGGCGGCCCCTCCCTCATCACTCTCGTCCGCCGCCGGACCGCGCGGGCGCGGTGACCAGCCGCCGCGCCACGAGGAGCGGCATCGGAGCGTTCACCCGGCCCGTGTAGCCTTCGTCGGCGCGCTCTGCCCCTGGGTGCCCCGTGTCTTGTCTCACCGCTGCGCCGAGGACCTGCCCCATGCCTCAGACGAACCTGCCCGAAGAACTGCGTCCGGAGCCCTCGGAGCCGCCGGAGTCGTTGCAGGACATAGTCAAGGCTCATCAACTGCACGCCGCTCTGGAGTGGTTGGAGAGCAACCCGCCCCACGTGATCGCCGATGAGCTCGGCCGGATGGACGCGGTCGACGCGGGCATGGCCTTCCGCCTCCTCGACAAGGACCGGGCGCTGACCGTCTTCGAGGAGCTGGAGCCGGTCGACCAGCAGCAGATCCTGGAGGGGCTGCGCGACCACACCTTCCTGGAGCTCGTCGAGGGCATGGACCCCGACGACCGGGCGAGGATGCTGCGCGAAGCCCCCGCCAAGGTCGCCAAACGGGTGCTCGCCGGACTGAGCGCGCACGAACGGCGGATGACGTCCGCGCTCCTTGGCTACCCCGAGGGCTCCGTCGGCCGCTACATGACTCCCGAAGTCGTGGCGCTCGGCCAGGACCTCACCGTCCAGCAGGCGTTGGAGGTCGTACGGCAGAAGGGCGGTCAGGCCGAGACGGTCTACACCCTGCCCGTCGTGGACGAGGGACGGCGCCTCGCCGGGATCGCGGAGCTGCGCGAGCTGGTGCTCAGCCCGCCGGAGACCATGGTCTCCGCGCTGGTCGTCACCGAGCCGGTGTCCGTGTACGCCACCGACTCGGCCGAGCAGGCGGCCCGGCTGATGCGCGAGACCAACGACCTGAACCTGCCCGTCGTCGACAGCGAGAACCGGCTCGTGGGACTGCTCACCATCGACGACGCGCTCGAAGTCATCGAGGCCGCCGACACCGAGGACGTGGCGCGGCAGGCGGGCGCCGCGCCCTGGGCCGGGCACTACATGGCCGCGACGGTGTGGCAGCTCGCGCGCTACCGGGCCCTGTGGCTGAGCCTGTTGCTCGTCGCGGCGACGCTGACGGTCAGCGTGACCCAGTCCTTCGAGGGCACCTTGGAGAAGGCCGCGCAGCTCGCCATGTTCATCCCGATGCTGATCGGCGCGGGCGGCAACGCGGGAGCCCAGGCCGCCACCGCGTGCGTACGCGCCCTGGCCGTCGGCGAAGTGCGGGGATCGGACCTGCTGAAGGTCATATGGCGGGAGTGCCGGGTGGGCCTGGTCCTGGGCTCGCTGCTCGCGATCCTCGGGGTGGTCGTGGGCACGCTGTTCGTCAGCGCGAAGATCGCCCTGGTCGTCGGGATCACCCTGGTGGTCATCTGCGGCTGGGCGGCGACCATCGGCGGCACGATGCCGCTCCTTGCCAAGCGGCTGCGGATCGACCCGGCGGTGGTGTCGGCGCCGATGGTCACCACGCTCGTCGACGCGACCGGTTTGATCATCTACTTCATGACGGCGAAGGCCGTGCTGGGAATCTGAGTTTTTCTCTGACCGCACGTGGGCTGTACCTGAGCTGCCGCTGACCGCCCGCGCGCGGGCGCGTGGAGGCAACGCGGGGGACGGCGCGGGCAGTTGCGGCGCTGTGACCGGTTTTACCGGATTCTGTTACGCCCCTTTCGGGTGATCGCAATGTCGGGTGCATACGTTTATGTTCCTCATTGTGCGACTCGTCGCACGACGAGGACCGCGTACCGACCGACACCCAAGGGGATCACTGCCGTCATGCGAAACAACCGCCGCAGCCTTCTGCGCACCACCGCCGTCTCCGCTCTCGTCGGATCGGTCCTGTTGATTCCCGCCACCGCAGCGCTCGCCGCCGGGTCCGGCCCTGAGCCCCAGCCCCTCCCCGCGCAGCAGGCCGGGGTCAAGCCCGCCGCGGCCACGCTCACGGTGAAGGCGTCCGTTTCCCACGTCCGCGCGTGGCAGGAGTTCCGCATCACGGGCAAGGCCACCGGGCTGAAGGCAGGCAGCAAGGTGACCCTGCAGCAGAAGCAGCGCGGGGCGTGGAAGGCACTGCCCGCGAGCACGGTCACCAACACGTCCGGGAGCTACGGCCTGCGAGTCAAGCTCGGGATCAAGGGCAAGAACGAACTGCGTATCGCGAGCGGCGCCACCGTCTCGCCGGTCGTCGCGGTGACCGTGAACTGACGCACGGATCTGCTGCCCCGGAGGTCCCGTGCGGGCCTCCGGGGCACGCCTGGCCGCTCGCGCGTCAGGCTTCGGGGGAGCGAACGACGAGCAGGTAGTAGTCCATGTGGTTGCGGCAGAAGGAACGGTAGGGGGCCATCAGCGGATCGGTGTAGGCCAGCGCCTCCTTGCCGAACCGTTCCTCGATCTCGCCGCGCCGGTCCTCGTAGAGCACGCACATGACCTCGCCGCACAGCGCCGCGTTCGCGGTCATGTCCCGCACGGACTCCACGCGGAAGCCCGCCTGTTGGAGCTCGCCGATGAGCGCGGCGAACGGGGTGAGCGGGGGACAGGACCACATCCGGGTGAAGGCCGCCACTTCCTCGTCGGTGGGGGTGCCGCGCAGGGCGAACTCCGTGAACAGGAACCGCCCGCCCGGACGCAGCACCCGCAGTGCTTCACGCAGCCCCGCGGACCGGTCGGAGAGATGGGGGATGCAGTCGATGGACCACGCGGCGTCGAAAGCCGCGTCCGCGTACTCCAGTCGCATGGCGTTGCCGTAGGCGAAGTCCACCCGCTCCGCGAGACCTGGGGCCGCCCCCTGCGCGGTGAGGCGGTCCTGGCAGCGGGCGAGCTGGCTCTTGCTGACGTTGATCCCGGTGACGCGGGCGCCGGTGCGCTCGGCCAGCCGGACGGCCGGGCCGCCTGTGCCGCAGCCGATGTCGAGCAGGTGCTCGTGGGGCGCCAAGCCGATGGTGTCGACGAGGAATTCGGTCTGCCGGTCCTGGGCGAGGTCGGCCATCGCGATCAAGGTGGTGACGGACGGACTCTCCCCGTGCGGCGCGTACATGCCGATGTGAAGGGCGGTCGATCCGAGCAACATGGCGAGCATGTCGCCGAACTGGTCGTACTTCGCCCCGACTTCTTCGGGGGTCGGGGCCGTCGTGCCGCTTGCGCCGGGGTCTTCCACGGTCATGGTGCATCCCTTTCGGCGACGGTGGTCGGTCAAAGGAATCGCGCTCGGGAACCTCGAGAATCCTGAGGAACCCGAGTAGACGGTGTTCGAGTGAACGGTGCTCGAGAAGACGGTCAGAACGCGTACGCGGTACGCGCCGGACGCTGGGACGCTAGCACCGGACGGGCTCGCGTTGGAGCCCCGAAAGCGCCAAGCGTCACCCTCTCCTGCGGTCGGCTGCCCGGCCCCCGGCGAAGGTCACTGCCGTTCCGCGCGCCCCGAAGTCTCGTCGGCCTTCTCGGCCCCGGCGTGCGCGTCCACCTGCCGCTCCACCTCACGCGCCTCGTCGGTCAGCATCCGCAGTCTGGCCTCGGCCTGATCCGCGCGGGCCTGGAGGCGGGCGGTGTCGTCCTCGATGACCCGGCAGGCCAGATCCATCGCGGCGTCGACGTCCTCGGGAGATCCGCGCTCGGCCAGCTCCTCCAATGCGTTCTTGACCGCGGGGATGCCGCCGCGGGTGTGGATGTCGTTCCAGAACTCATAGTCCATCCGGGCAGTTTGCCGGATCGCGGGCCACGGAGCGAACAGCGCGGGTGATCAGGGCTCCGGGGCCCGGCGAGCTAGGCCCGCAGGCTCCGCATGACCTCTCGGCAGGCGGACGCCGCGCTGTCGGTGGCCTCGGAGCAGATGCGGCAGTGCTCGTGCTGCGGCGCGTGCTGGGCGCACAGTTCGTGGCTCTTCTCGCAGGCGATCGCGCACGCCTCCAACTGCGCCGTAAGGAGCGCGGGATCGGCGTCCGTGCCGCGCGTCAGGACGCGCCGTGTGGCGGCGGCGATGTCGGCGCAGTTCAGGTCGCGGTTGATGGCGACCCGCAGTTCATCGGCCTCCTTCTCGGCGAGCATGCCGATCGCGCAGGCGGAAACGGCCAGTTCGCACGCGGAGAGGGCGTCGGCGGTGGTGGCGAGGGTCTGGTTGTCGAGGTGGTCGGCACGAGAGGCAAGGCTGTCGAACAACTCGCGTGTCTGGAGCATCGCGTCTCCAACGGAGTCTTGAGGGGCCCCGGCCCCGGGGGTTCCCGGTCCTGAGGGCGCCCGGTCCTGAGGGCGCCCGGTCCTCCCGACGCTAGTCCCGCCCCCGTCGCCGGTGAAGGGCGCGGGGTACGTCAATCGCGGCGCACGGCTGACCGCCGGATCCTCCCTGCGGACCCGTACCTCCCACGCCCGTCCATGTACCTCCCACACCCGTACATGTGGCGCGCATCACGCAACTCCTACGCATCGCCGGGAACTCTTCCGCCCCGTGCGCCGACTCCTGCACCGGCCCGATACGGCCGATCCGCACCACCCTTGATCCAGGAGAGCCGCTCATGTCCGCCGAACCCACACTTCTCGCCCCGGATGACGGGCAGGAGACCCAGGAGGCGCCGCCCTCCGCAGGACGGTCCGGATGGGCGTCGCTGCGTCCGCTCGTGATGCGACTGCACTTCTACGCCGGGGTGCTCATCGCGCCCTTCCTGCTCGTCGCCGCCACCACGGGACTCCTGTACGCCTGTTCGTACCAGGCCGAGAAGATCGTGTACTCCCACGAACTGCGCGTCCCCGTCGGCGAGAACAAGACCGAGCTGCCGATCTCGGAACAGGTGGCCGCCGCCCGCAAGGCGCACTCTGAGGGCACGGTCAGCGCCGTGCGGCCCTCGCCGGAGGACGGCGCGACGACCCGCGTGCTGCTGTCGGGAGCCCCGGGCGTGGACGCCGACCACACCCTCGCCGTGTTCGTGAACCCGTACAACGGCGAAGTGCGGGGCGCCCTGGAGCAGTACGGCTCCACCGGCGCACTGCCGCTGCGCACCTGGATCGACGAACTCCACCGCGATCTGCACCTGGGCGAGACCGGCCGCCTCTACAGCGAGCTCGCCGCCAGCTGGCTGTGGGTGATCGCGGGCGGCGGCCTGGTGCTGTGGTTCGGACGCCGGCGCTCCCAGCGCAAGCTGCGCGGGACCACAGGGCGTCGGCGCACGCTCTCGCTGCACGGCTCGGTGGGCGTGTGGGCCGCCGTGGGGCTGATCTTCCTGTCGGCGACGGGTCTTACCTGGTCGGCGTACGCGGGACAGAGCGTCAGCGACCTGCGCGAGGCCATCGGGCAGACGACGCCGGCCCTTGGGGCGACCGCCGGGGGCGGCGGGGAGCACGCGGGTCACGGGGGTTCGGGCTCGGGAGGCGCCGCCGACGGGGTGGGGCTCGACGCCGTCCTGAAGGCGGCCCGTGCCGAGGGGCTCTCCAACCCCGTGGAGGTCGTACCGCCCGCCGACGCGTCGTCCGCGTACGTCGTCCGGCAGATCCAGCGCAGCTGGCCCGAGAAGCAGGACTCCGTCGCTGTCGATCCGGCGAGCGGTGAGGTCACCGAAGTGCTGCGGTTCGCCGACTACCCCGTGCTCGCCAAGCTGACCCGCTGGGGCATCGACGCGCACACCGGCACCCTGTTCGGGCTCGCCAACCAGATCGCCCTGGTCGCGCTCGCCCTCTGCCTGATCCTGATGATCGTGTGGGGCTACCGCATGTGGTGGCAGCGCGGGCGCGGCGGTTCCTTCGGGCGTCCGCTGCCGCGCGGGGCGTGGCGACACGTGCCGGCGTACGTCCTGGTTCCGCTGATGGCGGCGATCGCCGTGCTCGGTTACTTCGTGCCGCTGCTCGGCATCCCGCTGGCCGCCTTCATCGCCGTCGACATCGTGCTGGGGGAGATCGACTATCGGCGCGGCAGGCGCGATTACGCCTGAGGCCGGCTCAGTCGTGGGTGTCCGCGCCGCTGAGGTGGTGGTCGGCGAGGTTCAGGACCTCGTCGACCACGCGCCGCAGGTGCCCGTCGGGCGGACCGTAGATCATCCGTCGCCCTTCCTTGCGTACGGAGACGAGTCCGGCGAGGCGCAGTTTGGCGAGGTGCTGGCTGACCGCCGGGCGAGCCGCGCCGCACGCGGCGGTCAGAGTCATGACATCGGCCTCGCCCTTGCCGAGGGTGTGGAGCAGGGTGAGGCGGGTGCGGTCGGCGAGGAGGCCGAGTACTTCGGCCGCGTGGGCGAAGTGTTCGGTGCCCGGATCTTGCGGGTGCGCATCGTGCGCAGGTGATAGGTGCATGCGTGCGCTCATACGCACATAATGGGTGCGGGCACCTCGCGGTGTCCACTCTCCGTCCCGCGTCGGAAGGCCGTACTTGTGAGTGAGCAGCAGCACGGACACCCGCACCTTTCGCACGAGCACCACGACCATGACCACGCCCACGACCACCACGATGACCACGACCACAGCCATGGTCGCGGGCATACCCGGTGGCGGCACAAGGCGGGGCACGTGCTGAAGCCGCACTCGCACGAGGCTGCCGACAAGGTCGACCCGGCGCTGGAATCGTCCGCGCGCGGCATGCGAGCCCTGTGGATCTCACTGGCTGTTCTGGGCGTGACGGCCGTGGTCCAGGCGGTGATCGTCGTGCTCACCGGTTCGGTCGCGCTCCTCGGTGACACCGTGCACAACGCGGCGGACGCGCTGACCGCGATCCCCCTCGGCATCGCCTTCGTCCTGGGCCGCCGGGCCGCCACCCGCCGCTTCACCTATGGCTATGGCCGTGCCGAGGATCTCGCGGGCATCGTCATCCTCCTGACGATCGCCGCGTCGGCGGCGTTCGCGGCCTGGGCGGCGGTCGACCGGCTGCTCAACCCCCGCACCCTGGAGCACCTTTGGGTGGTGGCCGCCGCTGCCGTCATCGGCTTCATCGGCAACGAATGGGTCGCCCGCTACCGCATCCGCGTCGGCCGCGAGATCGGCTCGGCCGCCCTTGTGGCCGATGGTCTGCATGCCCGGACGGACGGATTCACCTCGCTCGCCGTCCTGTTGAGCGCGGGCGGCGCCGCGCTGGGCTGGCGGCTCGCCGACCCGATCGTGGGCCTGCTCATCACCGCGGCGATCCTGCTGGTCCTGCGGGACGCGGCGCGCGAGGTCTTCCGCCGGGTGATGGACGCCGTCGACCCGGCCCTCGTCGACGCGGCGGAGGAGGCGCTCCTGACGGTTCCCGGTGTACGGGGCGTCGGCGAGCTGCGCCTTCGATGGATCGGGCACCGGCTGCGCGCGGAGGTGGCGGTCGTGGTGGACGGGGAGCTGTCCGTGTGGGAGGCGCACGAGGTCGCGGTGGACGCGGAGCACGCCCTGCTGCACGCGGTGCCGAAGCTGACCGCGGCCCTGGTCCACGCCGACCCGGCGGCGACGCCCGGGACTCCGGACCCGCACAGGGTGCTTGCACACCATGGGGTGTGAGTCGGGTGTCTGGTGCGTGGAGTGAGCTGGGGCGCTGGTGTGCGCTGACCTGGTGATCGTGCCTGGAGTTCCGGACGGCCAACGGTGCTTGCGCATGGCGGGGTGTGGGTCGGGTGCGTGGCGTGTGGGGCTGGCCGGGGTGCTGGTGCTCGCGTGACTTGGCGGGCGCGCCGGTGGCCCTGGCCGGGTCTTGCGCGGGGTGCCGGTGCACGTTGACTTGGGCGCCCTGTGCGCAGGCCAGTGCCTGGTCCTTGCCCAGCGTGAGATGTGAGCGGATGGTCCGTGTGCGGGGCGGTCTGGGGATTGTGCGTGCGGGAGGCTTGCGAGGTTGCGGTCCCATCGCATGCCGTGCTGAAGCTGGCCGGTGGGCTGTTGCTGCCGACTCGGCGGCGGTCCGGTGCTCCGGTGGTCGTGCCTGGGGCCCCGCGCGTGGTGCTTGCGCATCGCGGGGCGTGAGTTTGGTGCGTGGCTTGTGGTGTTGGGAGCGGTCTTGTTGTGCACCTGCCCCGGTGCTCGCAGGCTTGCGAGGTTGCGGTCCCGTCGCATGCCGTGCTGAAGCTGGCCGGTTGGCTGGTGCGGCCGACTCGGCGGCGGGCCTTCCCCGGGCCGGTCGCGGCGTAGTTGAGGTGCCCCGCGCGCAGGGCCCAGGCGTTACCGCCCTGCGCCCCGGCACTGATCCGGCAGCGGCTACTATCTGCGGCCATGGCGTCTGGTCTGCGGGGCACGGTGTGCGGAGAGCGGCGGGCCGCCGCGCGCTGTGCCGTGTCGGGGGTCGGCCTGGCCATCCTGTTGGCCGTCCTGTGCGTGTGCTTCGGCTCCGCGGCACATCACGACGAGCCAGGCGCCCGCGACGTGCTCTCCTTCTCCGCCGCGCCCACCGCCGGAGCCGGCGACTCAGCCCTCGCCGAAGAAGCCTCCCTCGGCCACAGCTGCCCGCCCGGCGACCGCTGCGCCTCCGCCACGCATGCCGCGGCGGTGGCACTCCCGGCCGCCGAACCGGCGGTGCCGACCACACTGGGGGAGGCGGGACTGCCCGCGCCCCCCACCGCCGTACATCCCGTGCCGCGGACGCCCGTTCACCGTCACGCCCCGGATCTCCACGTCCTTCAGGTGCAGAGGACCTAGGCCGCCGCCCCGCGTTGCCGCCGATCACCTCACACACCATCACCACCGCCGCGCCCCGGGCACGGCGGGGACAAGGACATCCCCGGACATGGGCACATCCAAGACAGGCAAGAAGGCCGCGACCTCCGCCGCACGCAAGGCCCGCATACAGGAGCTGCGCCGCGCCGAGCAGGCGCGCGAACGCCGCAACCGCGTCATCGCCATCACCGCCGGCGTGGCCGTACTGGCCGGGCTCGCCGGATTCGGCTCGTACGTCCTGCTCGACGCGTCGGAGGAGAAGGAGAAGGAAGAAGCCGTCGCGCAGGCCCCCGTCAAGGGGGAGAAGACGTGGGACGCGAAGAAGCTCGGACGCAATCACGTCACGAAGAAGGTCGACTACCCGATGACCCCGGCAGCGGGCGGCGATCACAGCCAGGCGTGGGCCAACTGCCAGGGCGATGTGTACGACAAGCCGCTGGGTGAGGAGAACGCCGTCCACTCGCTGGAGCACGGCGCCGTCTGGATCACGTACAACGACAAGGCGGCGGCCGGCGACATCAAGGCGCTGAGCCAGAAGGTCAGCACGACGCCCTACACGCTGATGAGCCCGGTCAAGGAGCAGAGGGGTGCCCTCACGCTCACCGCGTGGGGCCGCCAGCTCACCGTGGACAAGGCATCAGATCCGCGGGTGGAGAAGTTTCTGGGCAAGTACGTCCAGGGGGAGCAGACTCCCGAGCCCGGCGCGGCCTGCACGGGCGGGGTCGGACCGGCCTGAGGCAGATCGCTCGCGCGGGAGCGGCCGGGCGGCGATTGCGATTCGCTGCCCGCCCGGCCGCTCTCGCCGGGTGCCATCGCGGAGCGGTACGCCTAGTCTCTGTGGTGTGCTGAGCATCGTTGATGATCTGGCCGGGTTCGGACCGCTGCGGATGTGCGCCCACGCGCCGTCGGCCGACGACCCGGACGCCTTGACCGGTCTGCGTGTGCTCCTCGTCGCGGACGTGCTGGCCCGCGTCGTCGAGCTGCGCGGCCGGACCGTCCTCATCGGGTGGACCTGCCCGCCGGTGGCGTCGGCCGACGCCACCGGTATCCGTCCGGCCGACGCCCATGGCACCGTCGACGAGATCACCGAAGCTCTCGGCGGCCCGCCGGCCGTTCACTTCACCAGCCGTACGTACGAAGGCGCGGGTGGCCTGTCGCTCCATGTCGGCGAAGCGACCACGGCCACCACGGCAGGCGCGAATCGAGACGCGGATCAGGACAAGGAACGAGACGCGCTCGCCCTGCGGCTGCTCCTCCTTGGCCATCCGCACCACGAACCCGTCGACGTCTCCGCCCCGGCCCTCGACGCCGCCGGTGAGAAGCTGGCCAACTGGCGTAAAGCCGTGGCCGCTTGGGCCGATGAGCCGTCCAAGGCGATGCCCGCGGGCTTCGTGGAACGGGCCCGCACCTCCCTGGAGAACGGTCTCGACACCCCGGCCGTGCTACGGCTCCTCGGTGATCTGGAGTCGGCCGTCGACGTACCGGGCGGCGCCAAGTTCGAGACGTTCGCCCATCTCGACCGCGTACTCGGTCTTGAAGTCGTCCGCGATGTGGGCCGTTCACATTCCACCGAGGTGTATCGGTGAGCCTGCCTCGGTGAGCCTGCCGATGACGACCCATCAAGCATCACGGCGACCCATCAAGCATCACATCGATACCGCTCAACACCCCCTCCAATCACGGGAGTTCAATGCGTGCGGCCGACATTCATATAGTGATGATCGTCTATATAGACGCTCAGCTATGCTTCGGCGTCGCGCTACCTCTCGTACACCGCGAGTTCATATAACCGAAGTTCGATCCAAGGTGTCTGAAGGGAGCTCCGCTCCACGCGGACCTCCTCGGCGGCCGGCCCAACTCACCGGCCCGACACCAGGGATCGTGAGACATGAACGCGACCAGTGGTTCAGGAAAATTCGCCGGGGGAGCGGCATTGGTGTGCGCCGCGGCCTTCTCGTTGAGTGCCTGCGGGGGCGGCGACGCGGGTGGCGGTTCCGGTGACGGCGAGCAGCTCTCGGGCACGGTCAAGGTGGACGGCTCCAGCACGGTCGCCCCGCTGACCACGGCGGCGGCTGAGATCTTCGCCGAGGAGCAGCCCAAGGTCCGGGTCACGGTCGGTACTTCGGGCACCGGCGGCGGCTTCGAGAAGTTCTGCAATGGCGAGACCGACATCTCCGACGCCTCCCGTCCCATCAAGGGCGAGGAGAAGGCCGCCTGCGAGAAGAGGAGCATCACCTACGAGGACTTCAAGGTCGCCAACGACGCGCTGACGGTGGTCGTGAACAAGGACGCCGACTGGGTGGACTGCCTGACCGTCGAGCAGTTGAAGAAGATCTGGGAACCCAAGTCCAAGGTGAACAACTGGAACCAGATCGACCCGAAATTCCCCGACCAGGCGCTGAAGCTGTTCGGCGCGGGCACCGACTCCGGCACCTTCGACTACTTCACCGAGGCGGTCAACGGCGAGGAGGGCGCCTCGCGCACCGACTACTCGCCGACCGAGGACGACAACGTCACCGTGCAGGGCGTCGCGGGCTCCAAGGGCGGCCTCGGCTACTTCGGCTACTCCTACTTCGAGGAGAACACCGGCAAGCTCAAGGCTCTGAAGGTCGACGGGGGCAAGGGCTGTGTGGCGCCCGGCGTCGAGACCGCGCAGAGCGGCGAGTACGCGCCGTTGTCCCGGCCGCTGTTCATCTACCCCAACGCCAAGTCCCTCGACAGGGAAGAGGTGTTGTCCTTCGTCGAGTACTACGTCGAGAACAACAAATCCATCGCCGAGGACGCCAAGTTCATCCCGCTCAACCAGAAGCAGGAGGAGCAGCTCAAGAGCGACCTCGACAAGCTGAAGGCGTCAGCGAAGTGAGTTCGCCGCCTCGTCCGCCCTCCGCGGCACCCCCAGGGAGGCAGTCCCTGCGCAGGACCCGTCCGTGCTACGGCGAACGGGTCATCCAGGCACTGCTGTTGCTCGCCGCCCTGGTGTCCGTCGCCACGACCGCCGGGATCGTGGTCTCGCTGATCCCGCCCACCGCCGAGTTCTTCGGCCGGGTGGACGTCGGTGCGTTCCTGGGCGGCACCGAGTGGACCGCGCTGTTCACCAAGCCCGAGTACGGTGTCCTGCCGCTGCTCGGCGCCACCCTCCTCATCACCGTCATCGCGCTTCTCGTCGCCATTCCCGTCGGTCTCGGCGCGGCCATCTACCTCAGCGAGTACGCCAGTCCGCGCGTGCGCCAAGTGCTCAAGCCCGCCCTCGAGGTGCTCGCCGGAGTACCGACCGTCGTCTACGGGTTCTTCGCCCTCAGCTTCGTCACCCCGCTCCTTCAGGACCACTGGCCGTTCGGCGAAGGCCCCGATTTCAACAACGCCCTGTCCGCCGGGATCGTCATGGGCGTCATGATCATCCCGACCATCGCGTCACTCTCGGAGGACGCCATGGCCGCCGTGCCCGGCGCCCTGCGCGACGGTGCTTACGCGCTCGGCTCCGGCAAGCGCATCGTGTCCGTACGCGTCGTGGTGCCCGCGGCCCTCTCGGGCATCGTCGCCGCCTGCGTACTCGGCATCTCCCGCGCCATCGGCGAGACGATGATCGTCGCGATCGCGTCCGGCAACCGCGCCACGCTCAGCTTCAACCCGCTGGACGCGATGCAGACCATGACCGGGTTCATCGCCCAGGCGGGGTCGGGCGACATCCCCGTCCAGTCCTTCGAGTACAAGACCATCTTCGCCGTCGGCGCCCTGCTTTTCGTCATCACCTTCGTGATGAACATGCTCAGCATCCGCCTGGTGCGCAAGTACCGGGAGGTGTACGAATGACCGACATCCGCGTCACCGAACCACCCGCGCGCGCGGCACCCCGCAAGCTGGCGGGACCGCGCTTCCGGCCCGGCGAAACCGCCTTCCGCACCCTGCTGTTGTGCTGCCTGGCCGTGGGGATCATCTTCCTCGGCGTACTGCTCACCTACGTCCTCGTCGAGGCCTGGCCACGCCTGGACTCCCGGCTGTGGAACAACTTCCCCTCCATCCGCCGGCCCGAGCGCGCGGGCGCCCAGTCCGCGATCTTCGGCACGATCTGGGTGGTCGCCTTCACCGCGCTCTTCTGCCTGCCGACCGGCGTCATGGCGGCCATCTACCTGGAGGAGTACGCCGATCCGAACCGCTGGTACAACCGGCTGATCGAGCTGAACATCCAGAACCTGGCCGCCGTGCCCTCCATCATCTACGGCATCCTGGGCCTCGGCCTGCTTGCCCGCCAACTCTCCCTTGGTACAACGGTATTGACGGCCGCACTCACGCTGTCCCTGCTCGTCATGCCGGTCGTCATCATCGCGTCACGGGAGGCGATCCGGGCCGTGCCCCAGTCGATTCGGCAAGCGTCCCTGGCCCTGGGCGCGACCCAGTGGCAGACCATCCGCCGTCAGGTGCTCCCCGCGGCCGTGCCCGGCATCGCGACGGGGTCGATCCTCGCCCTGTCCCGTGCCATCGGCGAGGCCGCGCCGCTGCTGCTCCTCGGTGCGGTCACCTACGTGGCCTTCAACCCCGAGGGCCTGGAGAGCGCGTACACCGTCCTGCCCATCCAGATCTTCGGCTGGATCAGCCAGTCCCGCGAGGAGTTCCACCACCTGGCCGCCGCCGCGATCGTCATCCTGCTCGCCATCCTCCTCCTCATGAACGCGGCCGCGATCTGGCTGCGCAACCGCTTCAGCAAGCGCTGGTGACCCGATGAACCAAGACCCCGCACCCGTCCCCGCCACGCATCGGCAAGAGCCGGTGCCCGACCTCACCAAGCGGGAAGCGCCCGAGGGCCGCTCCCTGGCCCTCGCGATCGGCGACCGCCGCCACGGCAGGCCGACGCCCTCCCTCGGCGACCCGGTCTTCCACATCTCCGACCTGGATGTCTGGTACGCCGACCACCAGGCGGTCCGCGATGTCACGCTGACCATCGGCCGCCGCCAGATCACCGCGATGATCGGCCCGTCCGGCTGCGGCAAGTCCACCGTCATCCGCTGCCTGAACCGGTTGAACGACCTCATCCCCGGCGCCCGCGTGACCGGCAAGGTCGTCTACCACGGGGAGAATCTGTACGACGCCGACGTCGACCCCATCGAGGTCCGCCGACGCATCGGCATGGTCTTCCAGAAGCCCAACCCCTTCCCCAAGTCGATCTACGACAACATCGCCTACGGCCCGCGCGTGAACGGCATGAAGGGCGACCTCGACGACCTCGTGGAGGAGGCGCTGACCGGCGCCGCGCTCTGGGACGAGGTCAAGGACAAGCTCAAGGCCAGCGCCCTCGCGCTGTCCGGCGGGCAGCAGCAGCGGCTGTGCATCGCGCGGGCGATCGCCGTGCGGCCCGAGGTGATCCTGATGGACGAACCCTGCTCG
The DNA here is from genome assembly GCF_009769735.1 of Streptomyces sp. BA2. Taxonomy (NCBI): domain Bacteria; kingdom Bacillati; phylum Actinomycetota; class Actinomycetes; order Kitasatosporales; family Streptomycetaceae; genus Streptomyces; species Streptomyces sp. BA2. The sequence continues at coordinate 533,047 of NZ_WSRO01000002.1, read as the reverse complement.
GCACTCGACCCGATCGCCACCGCGCGCATCGAGGACCTGATGGCGGGCCTCGCGTCCGAGTTCACCATCGTCATCGTCACGCACAACATGCAACAGGCGGCGCGGATCTCCGACTACACCGCCTTCTTCACCGCCGACGTGGACGACAAGGGCGTACGCCACGGGCGCCTCGTCGAGTACGACACCACCGAGAAGATCTTCGAGAACCCGGCCGACCCACGCACCGAGGACTACATCACCGGCCGCTTCGGATAAGGAGGTGGCCCGATGCCGCAGCCCGGAGCGCGACGGCTTCCCAGCCATCTCCCCACCGCACCCGCGCTGCTGCTCGCCGAGGCCGACGAGGCGGTCGCCGCGGACGTGGCCGCCGGGCTCACCGCCGAAGGCATCAAGGTCACGGAGTGCCGTGACGGCGCCGAAGTCCTGCTGCGCGCGGGCCTCGACCGGCCGTCCATGGTGCTCCTGGGTGCCCCGCTGCCCGTTGTCGACGCGGCCGCGGTCACTGAACTCCTCGGCCGCCTCTGCCCGTTGACGGTCGTCGTGGGGGCCGGCCCGCAGGTCGCCGACGAGGCGGTGGCCGCCCTGAACGCCGGAGCGGTCGCCGTCGTAGCGCGCCCCTACCGCCTCGCCGAGATCCTGCCGCTGTTCCGGCGGGCGCCCGCGTCGGGCGGGGCGCCGGGGGAGCGGCTCACCGTGGGCGACATCGAACTCGACCCGGCCGGCATGCACGTCCACGTACGCGGCAGGCTGCTGCATCTGCCGCTGCGGGAGTTCCAGGTCCTGAGCTATCTGATGCAGCACGCCCATCAGGTCGTGGGCCGCCAGCAGATCCTGCGCGAACTGTGGGGCGGCGAGCTCACCGACACCAACACGCTGACCGTCCACATCAAGCGACTGCGCGAGAAGATCGGTTCCGTGCCGGGCAGTCGCTGCACCATCGACACGATCCGGGGGCTCGGCTACCGCCTGGAGTGCCCGGGCCGCGGCCCGGCGCCCTGACGATCAGCGTGCTTCACGTCGGCGTCGACGGATACCGGATCATGGCAGGGTGATCCCCCTGGCCCTGCGCACCATCGACCGCCTCGTGACCCTCGACGCCACGTCCGGGGCCACCTCCGCGATGCCCGCCGTGCGCGAGGCCATGCGGCGCATTCCGGAGCTGTCCGCCCCGCCCGGGAGTCTTCGTACGCAGAAAGGTGACACGCTCGCCGCCCTCGCCGAACTGTGCGAAGTCATCGGCTGGATCCTCTTCGACGCCGGCTTCTACCGCGAGGCCCACCGGATGAACGCACGGGCGCTGGCCCTGGCGGAGCTCTGCGGCGACCGCTGGACGGCCCGCTTCGTCCTGCTGAACGACAGCATGCTCAAGGCCCACACGGGAGCCCCGCGCACCGCCCTGGAGACCGCGGCCCGCGTGAACGGGGCGCGAGCGCTTCCCGCCAGGGTCAGCAGCCTCGTCCTGATCCGTCAGGCGCACGCGATCGCCATGCTCGGCGGCCACCGTGAGCCCATGGACCTGATGGCCCGCGCCCAGAGCCTGTTCCTGGACGGCATCTCGCGCCACGATCCGCCCTGGGCCTGGTGGATCGACCGGACCGAGCTCCTCGGCCACCGGGGCTGGGTCCTTGCGCGGCTGCGCCGATGGGACCAGGCCATCCCCCTCCTGCACGAGGCGGCCACCGCGCCCGGCCCCTCCTACCGGAACCTCTTCACCGCGCAGCTCCTCTCGGCCCTGGCACGAGCCGGAGCATGGAGAGACGCGGAGGACCTCATCGCCGAACTCGCGCCCGGCGCAGCCCGCATCGGGTCCGTACGTACGACCCAGACACTCGGACGGACGGCTTCGCGACTGCTCGGGAGGCCGGACATCCCCGCGCCCCTGCGGGAGGCGGCAGCGTTCCTGCTGGAGTCCCTGCCGGCGTGATCTGGGCGGCTTTCGGACCTCTGACGGTCGCACGGTGCGCTGGGGCGGGTGCCCGAAGCGGAAGGCGCTTCCTCGCCGACCGCTCTCGCTGCTCGGCGTGGATGAGGACGACATCGCCGCGGCCTTCGCCCTCACCGAACTCGCCACGGACCGGCTGATCGCAGACTGGAAGGCGGCGCACCCCAACCGCCCCCTGAACTGGCCCGGCTACGGTCGAGCACCCGAAGAGATCATGCGCCTGTTCCTCTCCGACCTGACCGCCACCTACTCGACTGAACCGCCGCCGACGGACCGTCATGCGGCGGCTCACTCAGCCGCGGAGCGCCGCATACGTCCGCTCGGCGATGTCGACGACGTTGTCCGGCTCGAACTGGCCGGCGAACCGCCGCAGGCTCAACTCACGGTCATCGCCTCCGTGCGGTGCGCCGAGCAGGAGCTCGTCGCAGTACTCGGCGATGTCCTGAACGATGCGCTCGCACCGGTAGTACGCGAGCGTCCGCGCGTCGATCTCCACCGTGCCGTAACCCCGGTAGAAGGCTGCGGACTCGGCCGGCTCGTTCCAGACCCCGCCCACTCCGCCGCCGACGAACATCAGGTCGCGCTCCCGCGGCGCCAGCACGGGATCGTCCCAGTCGACCACCACCAGCGAGCCGTCGTCGGCGGCCATGACATTGCCGGCGTGCAGGTCGCCGTGGCACAGGACCAGCTCCTGGTCCCTTCCGCGCAGCACCGCCGCCAGCTGCTCGGCGCGCTCGACGATGGTGGACAGTTGCTGCCGGCGAGCCTTGAGGATGGCGGCCAACTCCCGTGCCGGGGCGTCGGACAGACGCTCTGGTACGTCAGGCAGACGCTCTGCCGCGTCAGGGGCGAGATAGTGGCGCACCTTGTCGCGCCACTCCGATCCGTACGTCTCCACCCGGATCGACGAGCGCAGCGCCGTCGGCGGACGGAGTTCGTGCAGGGCGCGCACGGAGGTCCCCAGCTCACTCCATTGGTCCGGTGTCAGGCGCACTTCGAAGCCGCTGCGGCCTTCGACGAAGGGGTAGAGGGAAGCGACGTAGCCGTCGAGGGCCGTGCAGAGACGGCCGTCGCGGTCGGGCAGCGGCGCGATGACGCGGGCGGCCCCGGACCTGGTTCCGACACCGACCCCGACACCGGCTCCGGGTTCGGCTCCGGCGAGGTAGCTCTGCAGCCAGGTCGTCCTGTCGCCGCCCGTCGCCCCGCGCCGCAGTTTCAGGAAGTACGCGTCGCCGTCCGTGGCGAGGCGGAAGGTGGCGGCGTCGGCGTCCGCGCCGAGCGCCAGACGGCCGACGCAGACGATATGCAGGCCGTAGGCGTCCCGGACGTGCCGGATGATGTCCGCGCTGTCGACGCCGGGCTTCCCGATCATTGGTTCATCCTGGCATGCGTCCCCAACGCCGAGCCGTAGCAGGGGCCTTGCTCGCCGGGCGTCCGCGGCCCGCGACCGGCACATCGAGAGGCCGCGCGAGACCCACCACCCCCTCGTCCAGACGTTGCAGATGGCGCAGCACGCGGTAGGTGACGGTGCCCGAGCGCGGGGCTCCGGACCCCTCGGCCTCCAGCATCGAGGCGATGCTCGCGCCCGACTCGACCTCGCCCGTGGCCTTGTCGTCGTCCACGTATCCGGCGATGACCTCGATGTTGTGGGCGATGCGCAGACCGGCCCGCTCAAGGCGCGGATCGGCCGCGACGTTCTTGCTGAACGGCACGAGCTCGGCCGTGGCCGCCAGGGAACGGGCGTGGTAGGCGCAGGTCTCCAGGAGCGCCACCAGATAGCGGGCGGTCCTTCGGCGGCCGCGCAGCGGGGTGATCGGGTGCGTCAACGGCTGGATGGACGCACGCAGATCGTCGAGCGCGGTGTCCAAGTCCCGCGCCTTGTCCAGGAGATCGGCCGCGGGGCCGCCGCTGAGCTGCTCGACCGAAGCGGAGATGACGTCGGCGAGCCGGGTCAGGACCGTGTTCAGGAGCTCGTCGGTGCGGCGGTCGGTGTGCACCGGAAGCACCAGGACCGCCGCGATGATGCCGCAGGCGGCCCCGAGCGCCGTCTCCTCGATGCGCAGCCAGAGCACGGCGAGGCTGTAGGTGTTCAGGAGCGTGTAGAGCAGGCCCAGCATCGCCGTGACGAAGAAGGACATGAGCGCGTACGACAGGGGAGCGGTGAAGAACATCGCGAAGATGAAGAGCAGGACCAGCGCGAACGCGACCCACGTGTGGTTGCCGACCAGGCCCGCGAGCGCCACACCGGCCACCACCCCGAGCACCGTGCCCAGGAGCCGTCGGTAGCCTTTGACCAGGATCTCGCCCGTGGACGCGGTGTTGAGGAACACCACCCAGCAGGTGAGCACCGCCCAGTACCAGCGCTGGGTGGAGAGGAACTCGCCGCCGATGATGGCCAGGGTCGAGCCCACCGAGACCTGGAACGCGGCCCTGGTGGTGGGGCGCCGAAGGCCCGTGCGGTCGTCCTCATCGGGTTCGGCGGTCTCCTCGGCACCGGCGATCGCGATGTCCTCGGCGTCGAACTCCTCGCGGGAGCGGGTCGTCGCCGGTGAGTCGTCGGACTCGTCCTGGGGACCGTCGAGGGCGATCCGCAGGCCGAGGACGGCTCGGGCCGCCTCACCGATGCCGCGGAACACGTCCTGGACGGCCATCGAAGCCCGCGGGAGATTGTCCTCGTCGCGGTAGCCGAGCAGCCGGTTGCGTACGTGGGCGAGGCCCGTGCCCCGGTCGTCGGCGACCGGGCGGCCGACCAGCAGGTGCAGGGCGTTCAGGTCCCGGCGCAGGGTGACGGTCGCGTCGTCCTCGGCGCGGATGCGTGTCCCGGTCGCCGGTACGGGCGCGTGCGGCAGGTGCAGGGTGAGGGTGTCCGCGCGTTCGGCGCTGCGCGCGTTCAGGAGGAGTACCCCGAGGCGTTCGGCAGCGATCTCCGCGTCCGCCACGCGGCGTTGGACCAGCGTCGCCGTGGCCGCGTCGGGGGTGCCCTCCTCAAGGCGGCCCTGGATCATCAGAGCAGTCTCGTGCAGCCGGGACGTGCCGCGCCGCAGCTCGGCGAGGACCTTCTCCAACTGCTCGGGCGCCGCGTCAAGGAGCTCGATCTGCGTGGCCACCAGCTGCGCGAGACGCGCTCGGAAGGCGACGCGCAGCCGCCCCAGATCACGCCCCGGAGTCTCCGGCACGACTGCGAACCGCACGACAGCGCTGCACACGGAGGCGATGGCCAGCGCCAGATAGAGGTGCGGCAGGGCGGACGTGGTGGCGCCCACGAACAGCGAGACGAAGTAGACCTGAAAGCCGATCAGACCGAGGGCCGTCCCCCGGTCGCCGAATCTGCGGCTGTAGACGGCTCCGAAGATCAGCGCGATGAAGAAGATGTCCCCCGCGATGACCTGGTCGTGCAGCAGCGCGCCCAGGGAGATCGCGGTGAGCGCGATGGGCAGGCCGAGCGCGAGCGTGACCGCCTGGCCGCGCACCTCCTTCTCCTTGATGGCGAAGGTGGACACCATCGCGGTCATGGCACCCGCGACCATGTGCGTGACGTCGGTGCCGAGCAGCGCGAGGACGACGAGCGTGAGCGCGATCGCGCCGACCGTCCGCAGCCCCGCCATCAGTCGCAGGAGCCCGGGGTCCGATGCCACGAAGCGGTCCCATGTGCCGGTCCTGGTCCGCCGTCTCACTGCGCTCACACCCTCATCGCCGCTGTTCAGGCCGGATTCTGTCACGGCAGGGTGCAACCGGGGCTTGAGGGTTCACAGCGTGATACGCCCGAGGCTGCGACCGGAAGCGGGCGGAAGTCTCCGGGACGACTTCAACGAAACACTTGAAGTCATGAATCCAGCAGACAACGAACTGTCCGGGGCGGAGCTGCGCGCCGACGCTGTAGAGACCCACGGCACGGCGCCAGGCCGCCCCGCCCCCCACCTCGCCCGGCGGCGCTGGTGGACGCTCCTCGCGGTGAGCGCGGCCCAGCTCCTCGTGGTCCTCGACGGCACCATCGTGAACATCGCGCTCCCCTCCGCGCAGAGCGCACTCGGCATGTCCGACGCGAGCCGGCAGTGGGCGATCACCGCGTACGCCCTGGCCTTCGGCGGGCTGCTGCTGATCGGCGGCCGGGTCAGCGGCGCGCTCGGCCACCGGCGTACGTTCCTCATCGGTCTGATCGGTTTCGCCGCCGCGTCCGCGCTCGGCGGCGCTGCCGTGAACCCCGAGATGCTCTTCGGGGCGCGAGCCCTGCAAGGAGTGTTCGCCGCCCTCCTCGCGCCCGCGGGTCTTTCCTTGCTGACGATCACCTTCACCGAGCCCGGTGAACGCGGCCGGGCCTTCGGCGTGTTCGCCGCCGTGGGCGCCGCGGGGTCGGCGGTCGGGCTGGTCGCCGGGGGACTGCTGACCGAGTACGCCGGCTGGCGCTGGTGCCTCTACGTGAATGTCCCCATCGCCCTGCTCGCCGTGCTCGGCGCGACGTTCGTGCCACGTGACCGGCCGGTCCGGGACGGGGGACGGCTCGACGTGGCGGGCGCCCTGCTCAGTGCCGCGGGCTTCGCCGCGATCGTGTACGCCTTCAACGAGGCCGAGCCGCTCGGGTGGGATTCGCCGAGGGTCCTCGCCCTGCTCGCGGGTGGTGTTCTGCTGCTCGCCGCGTTCGCCGCCGTCGAGGTCCGCGCGCCGCGACCGCTGTTTCCGATGCGCGTGCTCGTACATCGCGCCCGCGCCGGTGCGTTCGCGTCCATCACTCTGCTGTTCGTCGCGATGTTCGGCTTCTACCTGTTCATGAGCTACTACACGCAGACGGTCCTCGGCTACTCACCCGTGGAGGCGGGCCTGACGCTGATCATCAACGCCGTGGCCGCCCTGGTCGGCGCGACACTGATCGCCGGGAAGCTCCACGGACGCGTCGCGCCCGCCGCGCTGATCGTGCCGGGGCTGCTTGCCGCGGCGGCGGGGATGTTCCTGCTGACCCGCCTGACCTCGCAGAGCACGGGCGTCCTTCCGCTGTACTTGGTGCCGGCGCTGATCCTGACCGGCCTCGGACTCGGCTGCGTGCTTCCTCCCACCGCGAGCCTGGCCACCGCGGACATGCCACCGCACGAGATCGGAGCCGCGGCGGCGGCCTACAACGCCTCCCAGCAACTGGGAGCCGCGCTCGGCACCGCCTTGCTCAACACGGTCGCGGCCAGCGCCACCGCTTCGTACCTGGCGTCCACCACGGATGGCATGCCGGCGGCCTCCGTGCACGGCTACACCACGGCCCTGACGGTCGCCTTCGGTATCCTGCTGGCCGCGGCATGTGTCAGCGGGGCGCTCCTGCGCGCAGTCCGTCCATGACCAGGTCCAGGAGCCGTCCGGCGCGTGTCTGCCAGTCGCCGTGCGGGTCGATCTGCCAGAGGCCCGCGATGGCGAGCAGGAAGTCGTCGGGGGTGACGCCGGGGCGGATGGTGCCCGCCTCCTCGTTCGCCTTCAGGAGGAGCGTGACCGCCGAGGTCACGGGCCCGTGGCCCACTCCGGCCAGCGTGCCGAGTGTGCTGGTGGCCTTGCGCATCGCGTCGGCCAGGCCTGCCTTGGCCATGGCGTACTGCGCGAGGCGGTCCATCCACTCCCGCAGGGCCTGGTCGGGCGCGCGGGTCTGGAGGAGCTGGCAGGCGGTGTCGGCGACCTGCTGCACTTCGTAGCGGTAGACCTCAAGGACGAGGGCCTCGCGGTTGGGGAAGTTGCGGTAGAACGTTCCTTGCCCGACGCACGCCTTCTTCGCGATCGCGCTGAGCGGGGCGTCCGCCGAGTGTGTCAACTCGGCCAGTGCCACTTCCAGGATGCGCTCGCGATTCCGTTGCGCGTCCGAGCGCAGGTGTGCGTCCTTCTTCTGATGCACTCGTCCTCCTCCCGAGAATCGCGGCCGGGCCACTCTTGCTAAGCGGACAGCTGTCCGTTAAGTTTTGAAGCTAACGGACAACTGTCCGCTTAGGGTCACCATACCGGCAGACCCCCCTTACGCACAGCGCCACCACCTCCCCGGAGCCTCCGTCGGGACCGCCCCGCGCGACGCTCCCGCTTTTACGTGACACAAGCTGATAAAAGCTGACAAGAGCTGAGAGAAGCGAAAGAAGGCTGATCGTGGCCCTATCGACGTCCAGCGCCATCACGCTGAACATCAACGGCGAAAAGCACTCGCTGCCCGTCGACCACCGCACCACCCTGCTCGACGCCCTGCGCGAGCGCCTCGATCTGACCGGCACCAAGAAGGGCTGCGACCAAGGGCAGTGCGGTGCCTGCACGGTCCTGATCGACGGACGCCGCGCGGTCTCCTGCCTGCAACTCGCCGTCGCCTCCGAGGGGCGCGAGATCACCACCATCGAAGGGGTGGCGCAGGGAGGCCAACTGCACCCGGTGCAGCAGGCGTTCCTCGACCTCGACGGTTACCAGTGCGGCTACTGCACGCCTGGGCAGGTCTGTTCGGCCATCGCGGTCATCGAGGAACACGCGGCGGGCTGGCCGAGCGCCGCCACCACCGACGTACGGCCCGAGGCAGGCGTTCCAGAGCTGAGCGCCGACGAGATCCGGGAGCGCATGAGCGGCAACCTGTGCCGCTGCGGCGCCTATGTGTCGATCGTCCAGGCGGTCGCGCAGGCGGCAGCCGCCGAGACCGAGGGTGCGGAGGCCGTGGCATGAGGGAATTCGGCTATCAGCGGGCGTCCGACGTCCCCGGCGCGGTCGCGCTCCTCGGCACCGACCCCGACGCACGCGTCCTTGGCGGCGGTACGAACCTCGTCGACCTGATGAAGACCGGCGTGGAGCGGCCCGGACTGCTCATCGACGTACGCGAGTTGCCCCTCGACCGCATCGAGGTCACGGACGACGGTGGCCTGCGGATCGGCGCCACCGTCACCAACAGCGATCTCGCGGCCCACCCTGAAGTGCGGCGCCGCTACCCGGCGTTGACGGAGGCCGTCCTGGCCGGCGCGTCGGGCCAGCTGCGCAACATGGCCACCGTCGGCGGAAACCTGCTCCAGCGCACCCGCTGCGGCTACTTCGCCGACCTGTCCAAACCCTGCAACAAACGCGCACCCGGCACCGGTTGCCCCGCCGTCGAGGGCGAGCACCACAACCACGCCATCCTCGGCGCCACCGAGCACTGCGTGGCCGTCCACCCCTCCGACATGGGCGTGGCGCTCGCCGCCTTCGACGCCGTCATCTCGTACGAGACGGCGGAAGGCACCGGCGAACTCCCGCTCGCCGACTTCTACTTGTCCGTGGGCAGCACCCCGCACCTGGAGACCGCGCTGCCGTCCGGCGCCCTCATCACCGGCATCACCCTGCCGCCGGCCCCGGTCGCCGCCCACTCCCGCTACCGCAAGGTGCGCGAGCGCGCGTCGTACGCCTTCGCGATCGGCTCGATCGCCGCGGCGATCGACGTCCAGGACGGCGTCGTACGCGAAGTGCGCCTGGCCTTCGGCGCGGTGGCGTCCCGGCCGTGGCGCGCCCGGGAGGCCGAGCGGGTCCTGACCGGAGGCCCCGCGACCGCCGAAGCGTTCGCCGCCGCCGCGGACGCGGAACTGGCCGCCGCGAAGACGCTGCCCCACAACGGCTACAAGGTGACGCTGATGCGCAACCTCGTCGTCGCCCTGCTGACCGAGATCACTGAGGAGGTGGCCCGATGACGGCGCAGTCCGCGACGACCACGTCCACCGCGGCGTCGAGCGCCGTCGGCGCTTCGTTCACCCGTGTGGAGGGCCTGGACAAGGTCACCGGCGCTGCCCGGTACGCGGGAGAGATCCCCTTCGCCGAACTCGCCCACGGCTGGCTGGTGTTGTCCACGATCGCGCGCGGGCGGGTCCTCTCGGTCGAGTCGGATCCTGTCCGCCAGATGCCCGGTGTCCTGGCCGTCCTGCACCACGGGAATGCGCCGCGCGTCGACAGCGACTACATCAGCATGCTCGGCCCGCCCGACCCGATGGTCGAGGTCTTCCAGCACGACCGGGTGCCCTTCGTCGGCTGGCCGGTGGCGATGGTCGTCGCCGAGACCTCGGAGCAGGCGCGAGAGGCCGCCGAGGCGCTGGTGGTGCGGTACGAGGAGGAGCCGCACGACGTCGCGTTCTCCGCCGCGCACCCTGGCACCTACACCCCCGACGGCGACGGCCATCTGATGGAGAAGGGTGACCTGGAGGCCGAACTCGCCGCGTCCTCCCACGTGGTGGACGAGGAGTACACCACACCCGAAGAGCACCACGGCTCGATGGAACCGCACGCGGCGATGGCGCGCTGGGACAACGGCCGCCTCGAAGTCGTCGACTCCAACCAGGGCAGCACCTGGGTCGCGGACGAGCTGTCGAAGCTGTTCTCGCTCGACCCGGCATCGGTCCGGGTACGGTCCGAACACGTCGGCGGCGCCTTCGGATCCAAGGGCGTACGCGTGCACCAGATCCTCGCCGTGATGGCGGCGACACAGCTCGACCGCCCGGTCCGGGTCGTCCTCAGCCGTCGCCAGCTGTTCTCGCTCACCGGCTACCGCAGCCCCACCGCCCAGCGAGTGAGGCTCGGCGCCGACGCCGACGGGCGGCTGCGCGCCGTCGACCACCAGGCGCACAGCCTCACGTCGACGGTCCACGAATTCGTCGAGGGGAGCGCCGGGTTCGGGCGTCCGATGTACGCCGCCGACGCCCACCGCAGCGTCAACCGCGTGGTGCGCCTCGACGTGCCGACGCCGACCTACATGCGCGCGCCCGGCGAGGCTCCGGGCTCTTTCGCCCTGGAGTCCGCGCTCGACGAACTCGCCGAGCGGTGCGGCGTGGACCCGATCGCCCTGCGTGCCCGCAACGAACCGGACGTCGGCCCCGTCTCCGGGCTGCCGTTCGCCAGCCGCAATCTGCTGTCCGCCTTCCAGGAGGGCGCCCGCAGGTTCGGCTGGGCGGACCGGGATCCGCGTCCCGGGCTGCGGCGCGAGGGGCGCTGGCTGCTCGGCACCGGCACGGCGGCGGCTTCCTTCCCGGTGATCGTCATGCCGTCCACGGCGGCCGTGACGGCGGAGGCCGACGGCACCTTCACGGTGCGGATCAACGCGGCGGACGTCGGCACGGGCGCACGTACCGCACTGACCCTGATCGCCGCGGAAGCCCTCGAGGTCCCCCAGGACCGCGTCCGTGTGCGCATCGGCGACAGCGACTTCGGCCCGGCGGCGATCTCCGGCGGTTCGATGGGCACCCGCTCCTGGGGCTGGGCCGTCCGCACGGCGGTGGCCGACCTGCGGGAGCAACTGGCCCTGGGCGGCGACATCCCGCCGCAGGGCATCACCGTGCGCTCCGACACCAGCGCGGCCGTCGGGGCCCTCGAGCAGAAGGAACGGCACTCCTTCGGCGCGCAGTTCGCCGAGGTCGCCGTCGACGTCACCACAGGTGAGGTGCGGGTGCGCCGCATGCTCGGCATCTTCGCTGCGGGCCGCATCATCAACCCGCTCACCGCGCGCAGCCAGTTCGTCGGCGGCATGACCTGGGGCCTTTCCATGGCCCTGCACGAGGAGGCCCACCGCGACCAGGCGACGGGCGGCCACGTCGGCGCCGACTTCGCGGGCTACCACTTCGCCGCCAACGCCGACGTACCGGTCATCGAGGCGGACTGGGTCGAGGACACGGACGCGGACGACCCGGTCGGCATCAAGGGCATCGGCGAGATCGGCATCGTGGGGGCCGCCGCGGCCATCGCCAACGCGGTCTGGCACGCGGCCGGCGTACGCCACCGCCACCTGCCCATCCGTCCCGACCGTGTCCTGGACGCGGGAGGAGCCACGGGTGCTTGACATCGCCGAAGCGCTGAACCGCTGGGTCGGGGAGGGCCGGGACTTCGCTGTCGCCACCGTCGTGACGGTGGGCGGCAGCGCGCCGCGCCCGCCCGGCGCCGCCCTCGCCGTCGACAGCGCGGGCACGGTCATCGGTTCGGTCTCCGGCGGCTGCGTGGAGGGGGCGGTGTACGAGCTGTGCGTCCAGGCCCTCCAGGACGGCAGGGCCGTGCGCGAGCGGTTCGGCTACAGCGACGAGGACGCCTTCGCGGTCGGTCTGACCTGCGGGGGAGTCATCGAGGTCCTGGTCACGCCGCTGGCCGCGGATGCCCCGGGCAGGCAGGTCTTCGCGGCGGCGCTCTCGGCCGCCGCCCGCGGGGAGTCCGCGGCGATCGCCCGCGTGGCCCAGGGCCCCGCCGAACTCCTCGGCAGGGTCGTGCTCGTCCACCCCGACGGCTCGCACGAAGGAGGCCTTGAGGGGCATCCTGACCTCGACCGGACGGTGGTGGGCGAGACCCGCGCGATGCTGGACGCGGGCCGCACCGGCGAGTTCGACGTCTCGGAGAGCGGTTCGCGCCGCGGGGAGCCCTTGACTCTGTTCGTCGAGTCGAGCGTGCCCCCGCCCCGCATGATCGTCTTCGGTGCGATCGACTTCGCCGCGGCCCTGGTGCGCACGGGCAAGTTCCTCGGTTACCACGTGACCGTGTGCGACGCCCGTCCGGTCTTCGCCACGCGGGCCCGCTTCCCCGAGGCCGACGACATCGTGGTCGACTGGCCGCACCGCTACCTCAGGGACACCGCGACCGACGGCCGCACGGCCTTGTGCGTCCTCACCCATGACGCCAAGTTCGACATCCCGCTCCTTGAGGTGGCCCTGCGGCTTCCGGTCGCGTTCGTCGGCGCGATGGGCTCACGCCGCACGCACGAGGACCGCAACCGGCGCCTGCGTGAAGTCGGCGTCACCGACGAGGAGTTGGCGCGCCTGCACTCGCCGATAGGGCTCGACCTCGGGGCCCGCACACCGGAGGAGACCGCCCTGTCCATAGCGGCCGAGATCGTCGCGGCGCGAAGGGGCGGGACGGGTGTTCCGCTGACCGGATCCGGGACGCCGATCCACCACGAAGCGGGCGGTGCGGGGGCGGGCGACTCCCACGCAGCCGCGTGACCGTGACCTGACCGGGCCTGGCCTGGCGCGGGGCGGTCGCGGTGCTCGTTCACCGCGACCGCCCTGGCGCTCGCGCCGGCTCCGCCGCCTCCCACAGCAGCTGCACCGGATGCCAGGCGTTCCGCTCGGTCCCGTGGAAGATCTGCTGGCGGCAGGACACACCGGTGGCGACCACGACCGTGTCGGCGTCCTCGGCCTCGATGGCGGGGAACAGCCGGTCATCGCCGACCGTCATCGACACCTCGTAGTGCTCGGACTCGAAACCGAAGGATCCCGCCATCCCGCAGCACCCGGCGTCCAGTTCGGACACCGTCACCCCCGGGATGCGCTCAAGGAGAGCCACGGTCGCGGCCGTACCCACCTCCGCCTTCTGATGGCAGTGACCGTGGTAGAGCAGCTTGCGCCCGGCGAGCCATGAGTCCTCACGCAGCCGGAGCCGCCCGTCGTCGATGGCCTCGCCCAGCAGCTCCTCGACCTGGCGTACCCTCCCTGCGATGTCCTTGACGGCGATGTCGTCCGGCAGCAGGGCCCGGTGTTCGTCGCGCAGCGTCATCAGGCACGAGGGCTCGCAGCCCACGATCGGTGAGCCGGCCTCCGTCGACTCCCGCAAGGTATGGGCGAGTTGGCGCGCCTTGCTCTTCGCGTCGTCGACCAAGCCCTTGGAGAGGCTGGACCTTCCGCAGCAGCCGCCGCTCTCCAGCCGCACCCGCCACCCCGCCCGTTCGAGAAGCTCGATGGCCGCACGGCCGATGCCGGGCTCGGTGTACGTGGTGAAGGAGTCGGCAAGGTAGGTGACGGTGCCCTGCGTGACCGGGTGTGCGGTAGGCGTACGGTGGCGGAACCAGCGCAGCAGGTTGCGTCGCACGAACACCGGCAGGGGCCGCTGAGGAGCGATGCCGACCAGGCGGTCCATGAGCCGGCGCACCGGTGCGATGCGCCCCGGCAGATTGGACAGGGGCGCGGTCGCGGAGCCCAGGCGGTTCAGGAGCCGGATCGCTCCGAACAGGCGGGTGCGCAGCGGCACTCCGTGGGTGTCGTGGTAGTGCGAGAGGGTCTCGCTCTTGAGGGTGGCCATGTCGACGCCGAGAGGGCATTCGCTCTTGCACGCCTTGCACATCAGGCACAGGTCGAGGATCTCGTGCAGCCGCTCGTCCCCGAGCGCGGCCTTCGGATCGGGCTCGGAGAGGGCCTTGACCAGGGCTCCTGCCCGGCCGCGGGTGGAGTCCTCCTCCTTGCGCGTTGCCATGTACGAGGGGCACATGGCGCCGCTGCCGGACTTGCGGCACAGGCCGATGTTCATGCAGCGGTCCGCCGCCGCGCGCATGCCGCCACCGCCCACGACCTCGAACGAAAGGCGGGTGCGGAGCGGTTCGGCGGGTGGCAGCGCCGCGTCGCGCAAGTTCTCCGTCATCGGCGCCGCGTCCACGATCTTGCCCGGGTTGAGGATGCCGTCGGGGTCGAAGAGCCGCTTGACCTGGCGCATCGCCTCGTACAGCTTCTCGCCGAAGATCTCCCGGTTGAACTCGCTGCGCGCGAGACCGTCCCCGTGCTCGCTGGAGTTCACCCCGCCGTACTCGGCGACCAGATCCTTGACCTCCTCCGCGACGGCGCGCATCCGGCCGATGTCCGCCGGGTCGGCGAGGTCGAGATAGGGCCGGATGTGCAGACAGCCGACCGAGCAGTGGCCGTAGAAGCCGGCCGTCATGCCGTGCCGGTCCAGGACGTCCTTGAATCTGCGGGTGTAGTCGGCCAGATGCACCGGGTCGACCGCGGTGTCCTCGACGAAGGCGAGCGGGCGCCGGGTGCCCTCGCTTGCCGCCATCAGCAGGCCGAGCCCTGCCTTGCGGACCTTCAGGAGCGACGACTGCTGGGCCGGGGTGACCGCCTGGAGGGTGTGGTAGCCGTGCCCGTGCCGGGACCATAGCTTGGTGAGCCGCCGCATCCGGTCCAGGAGTTCGCCCTCCTCGTCGCCGGTGAAGGACACGAAGAGCAAGGCCTCGGGCTGTCCTTCCAGGAGGTCGCCGAGCGCCGCGTACTCGATCTTGCGGCGGGACAGATCGAGGATCGTACGGTCCATCAGCTCCACGGCGGCCGGATCGCAGGCCAGCGCGTCCTCGGTCCCCGCGATGGCTCCCGCCACGGAGGTGAAGTGCCCGACGGCGATCACCGTGCGGCGCGGCTTGGGCACCAGACCGACGAGGGCGCTCGTCGCGACGGCGAGCGTCCCCTCGGAGCCGACGACGAACTTGGCGAGGTCGAAGGGGGCGTCCTCGCGGGCCAAGCGGTCGAGGCGGTAGCCGCAGGCGCGGCGCCAGTGCTCCGGGAACCCCTCGGCGATGGCCGCCGCATTGGCCCGCACGATCTCGGGCAGCTCCCGGTACAGGGCGCCCTCCAGCGTCAACTGCTCTGCCCTGTAAGCGCGTTCGGCCTCGTCGACCCGACCGAGGGGCACCCGGCTTGCGTCCGAGAGCACCACATCGAGTTCACGGACGTGGTCGATGGTCATGCCGTAGCGCACCGATCCGCTGCCGGCCGAGTTGTTGCCGATCATCCCGCCGATGGTGGCGCGGTTGCTGGTCGAGGTGTCCGGGCCGAACATCAGTCCCCACGGGCTCGCCGCGCGATTGAGCTGGTCCTGTACGACACCGGCCTCGACCAGGGCCGTACCGCTGGCTGGGTCGAGCTCGACGATGCGGTTCATGTGCCGGGACAGATCGAGCACGAGGCCGGGCCCGACGGTCTGGCCCGCCAAGCTGGTCCCGGCCCCGCGTGGCACGACGGGCACCCGGTGGGCCGCCGCCGCAGCGACCGCGGCGGCGACGTCGTCGGCGTGCCGGGGGAAGACCACGCCCATCGGCGTGATGGCGTACATGCTCGCGTCCCGGGCGAACAAGTGCCGGGTGTAGTCGTCGAATTGGACCTCTCCTTCGAGGTCCCTGACCAGGTCCTTCTGGAGACCGCGGGCCCGGTCCTGGGTCTCGGAGCCTTCGGCGCTTTCGTGGGTGGGGCTCTCGCCCTCGGTGACGGTCATGCTCGGCAACCTCCTCGGCGGGACGGTGACTTCGGCGGGCGCTCGTCCGCAGTCACTCGGCGCGCAGGACGTCGAGGGCGGCGGTGAGACCGCCGGGATCGATGCGTACACCGGCCAGTTGAAGGCCCATCTGGACCCCGGCGAGGGTGCCCGCGAGCGTCAGATCGTTGAGGTGGCCGAGGTGGCCGATGCGGAAGATCCGTCCGGCGAGTTTGCCGAGGCCCGCGCCCAGGGACATGTCGAACCGTTCAAGGATGATCTCGCGTACCTTGTCGGCGTCCTGGCCCTCGGGCATGAGCACCGCGGTCAGCGAGGACGAGTGCTCGCGGTCGTCGGCGCACAGCACCTCAAGTCCCCAGCCGCGCACGGCGGTTCGGGTGGCGGCCGCATGCCGGTCGTGCCGTGCGAAGACCTCGGGCAGCCCCTCGTCGTGGAGCATCCGCAGCGCTTCGGCGAGACCGTAGAGGAGGTTGGTGGCGGGGGTGTACGGGAAGAATCCGCGCCGGTTCGCCTCGATGATCGGCTGCCAGTCCCAGTAGGACTTGCGCAGCCGCGCGGTGCGCGATGCGGCGAGAGCCTTCTCGCTCACCGCGTTGAAGCCGAGCCCGGGCGGGAGCATCAGCCCCTTCTGGGACCCGGCGACGGTGACGTCGACGCCCCACTCGTCGTGCCGGTAGTCGATCGAACCCAGCGAGGAGATCGTGTCGACGAGCAGCAGCGCAGGGTGTCCTGTGGCGTCCATCGCCTGCCTGATCTCGGGCACCCGGCTGGTCACGCCGGTCGATGTCTCGTTGTGCACCACGCAGACGGCCTTGATCGTACGAGCGCTGTCGGCCGCGAGGCGTTCGGCGATGGCCTCGGGAGATGCGCCGTGGCACCAGTCGCCGGGGAGGAAATCGACGTAGAGGCCGAGACCGGCTGCCATCTGCTGCCAGAGCGTGGCGAAGTGGCCGGTCTCCACGTGCAGCACCCGGTCCCCGGTGCTGAGCGTGTTGACCAGGGCCGCCTCCCAGGCGCCGGTGCCGGAGCCGGGGAAGACCACGACGGGCCCGGAGGTGCCGAAGACCGGCTTCAGGGAGGCGAGCAACTCCGTGGTGAGCGCGGCGAATTCGGGTCCGCGGTGGTCGATGGTCGGCGCCGAGATGGCGCGGAGCACCTGATCGGGGACGTTGGTCGGGCCTGGTATCTGCAGGAAGTGCCGCCCGGCTTGCGAGGTCACTGTGGCCAACTCCCTTGAGAAGCGTGCCGCATTGTGGCACGGTGTGTCGTAAGGTGGCACGGTGAGCGTAGGGCCGACCCGGTGGGGAGTCAACGGATGCAGAGCGTTCTCAACGCACTTCGCGTGCTGGAAGAGGTCGCCACGCGGCAGCCGATCGGCGTCGCCGACCTGGCCAGGAGCCTTGAGCTGCCCAAGAGTTCGGCGCAGCGCGCCCTGCGCACACTGCATGAGGCGGGCTGGATCCGCCCGGCCGCGGGCGAGGTCACCCGCTGGGTCGTGACCACCAAGGCATTGCAGGTCGGGCGCCGCGCGACGGGGGAGCTGAGCCTGCGTGACGTCGCTCTGCCGCTCATGGAGGAGCTGCGGCGGCGCATCGACGAGACGGTTCATCTGACGGTGCCTGACGGCGACAAGGTGGTGCTGATCGAGCGCCTGGAGACCTCCAAGCCGGTGCGCATCATCCTGGCACTCGGCACCCAACTCCCCCTTCACGCCTCCGCGAACGGCAAGGCGGTCCTCGCGGAGAGCTCCCGGGAAGTGATCGACCGTCACCTGGGCTCCGGTCTCGAGGAGTTCACGGGCTCGACCATCACGGACAAGGAAGGGCTGCTCGCCGAACTCGCGGCGACCAGGGAGCGGGGGTACGCCACGAACGGCGGGGAGTGGCGCGACGACGTGTCCGCCGTCGCGGCCGCCGTGTGGGACGAGTCGGGGACGCCGGTCGCGAGCATCAGCGTGAACATGCCGACGAGCCGGATGACTCTGGAGGCGAGAGCCGCGTACGGCGCGCTGGTGAGCGAGACGGCGCGGCAGGTCAGCGTGGCGCTGGGGCATCCACGACAGGCCGCTGGGGGTGGGCCGGCACTCGGCCTCTAGCAGGCTCCGCCTCGCGCAACGTATTCGGGCGTTCCCCTTGACGCCCCGGGGAGCCCGCTCCAATACTCCCCATTGCGAAAGCTCAATTCCGCCAGGCGGAATTAATTATCCCCCTGGGCTCCTTCGGCCCACGGGCGGACGTCCGTGCGCGCCGTCATCCGCCGCGCACTCCTCTACGCCGCGCGCACCCCTCGTCACGCGCCCCGGCGCACCGCGACATGACCATCGGCCGACGGCAAGGGAGCCCTCGTGTCAGATCAAGTCATCTCCATCATCGCCCTGGTCCTTGTCTTCGCCATCGCCACCTTCTCCGCCGTCCATCTGGGCGCGCTCGCGCTCGTGGCCGCGTTCATCGTCGGCTCCACCGTGGCGGACGAATCGACCGACGACTTGTTCTCCGGCTTCCCCGGTGACCTGTTCGTCGTGCTGGTCGGCGTCACACTTCTGTTCGCCATAGCGAAGAACAACGGCACAGTGGACTGGCTCGTCAACGCTGCGGTGAAGGCGGTGAGGGGCCGCATCGCCCTCATCCCCTGGGTCATGTTCCTCGTCACCGCACTCCTCACCGCGGTCGGTGCGGTCACCCCGGCAGCGGTCGGCATCGTGGCCCCCATCGGCCTCGGCTTCGCCGCCGCCTACGGCATCAACCCCGTACTCATGGGCCTGCTCATCGCCAACGGCGCCAGTGCGGGCGGGTTCTCGCCGATCGGCGTGTTCGGCAGCATCACCAACAACGTGGTCGAGCGGAACCACCTGCCGGGCAACCCCGCCCTCCTGTTCACCGCCTCGTTCCTGTTCAACGTGGCGCTGTGCGTCATCGTCTTCTTCGCCTTCGGCGGCCGGCAGTTGCTAGGGCAACGCGCGGAGACGTACAAGGCAAGTGGAGACGGTGGCGACGGAGGCGCCGGCGGTAAGCGACACGACGACGCGCCCCCGCCCGGCGGACCCGGCGGCCAACTCGTCGAGGCGGGCACGGCACCCCGCCCTACCCTCGCCGTCGCCACCACCACTCAACCCGCTGCACCGGACGAACCCCTCACCCTCGACGGCCCGCGCGCGCTCACCCTCATCGGGCTCCTCAGCCTCGTCGCCGGAGCGCTCTTCTTCGACCTCGACGTCGGCCTGATGGCGCTCACCATCACCGTCGTCCTCTCCCTGGTCTCACCGAAGTCGGTCACCGGCGCCGTGGACCGGTGCGCGTGGTCAACCGTCCTGCTGGTCTGCGGCATCGTCACCTACGTGAGCCAGATGGAGCGCATGGGCACCATCGACTACCTCGGCAAACAGGTCGCCGCCATCCAGGCACCCCTCGTCGGGGCCCTCCTGATCTGCCTCATCGGCGCCCTGGTCTCCGCCTTCGCCTCGACCACCGGAATGCTCGGCGCGCTCATTCCACTGGCCGTGCCCTTCCTGCTCGCCGGCGAGGTGGGGGCCGTCGGGCTCATCACGGCGCTGGCCATCTCCGCGTCCGTGGTGGACGCCTCGCCGTTCTCCACCAGCGGAGCACTGGTGACCGCCAACACCCCCGCAGACCAACGCGAGTTCGTCTTCCGCCGCCTCATGGCCTGGGGACTCGGCATCAGCCTGATCGGCCCCCTCGTCACCTGGGCCCTGTTCGTCGTGCCGAGCTCACTGTGAGGGCCGCACGAGCTGCTGTCGTACGCTGTCGCCGCGGCCGTCAGGGAGTCGGAATGCCGCCCGGCCGGGCCGGGCGCCCGAAGCGAACCGGAACGCCCGGCGAATACAGCACGCTCACCGGGTCCCCGACCGGCCGCGGCAGCCCAGCGGCCGCGGTCAGGTCCTCGTCGCACTCGATCAGATCGGCCCGGTGCAGCGGCCAGCGCGGATGCGCGTTCGGCAGGAACATCTGCCGCCCGAAGAACGTGTTGTGCATGCCCCACCGGGCCGTCAGGAAGTGCTCGAAATCGGTGGGCTCCTCGACCGGCTCGCCCACCCGGACGGCTATCCGGCTGTGCGCACCCCGCGGCCCCGGCCAGCGTCTCGCACTCGTGTACGTGACGGTGTCGCCGCTGCGCCGGATGCTCATCCGCGACCACTGGTACGGCAGCCGGAAAGCACCACGTGCCACCGCCACCGGAATCAGGCGCGAGGCGTCCAGGGAGCGGAAGACGACGCCGCGGCGGCCATGGGCGTCCACCGAGTAGAGGCGCACGTTGGTCTCGGGAAACGTACCCAGATAGGGGATGCCGGGCAGCCGGAACCAGCCGACCCGGTGCATGCGGAACGCGACCAGACCCACGTAGGTCGCCCCGTCGTGGAGGTCGGGAACAGTCCCGGCCGGCAGGAGCGGCGCGACATCCGCGGGATCCACGGCCCAGTGCACAAAGGCAAGGTCCAGCCACGACTGCGTGAGCAGCGGGTTCTCGGCGGAGGCGGGCGGATCGGCGGTAATCGGTTCCGGGACGGCGGGAGTGAGGACCACGCAATCAGCATCGCAGGGGCCCAGGCCGCGCCCGGCACGGGGGGCGAGCACGGGGGCGGGGGAGCCGCGCGGCACGACTGAGCCCCCGGCTGACCGAGTCAGGGTCCGGGGGCTCGGGTCGGAGTTCCGAGTGAGGTCAGGAACGCGACTGGCGCTCCTGCTCCGCGGCGTTCTTCTCCTTGATGCGTACCGCTTCCTTGCGGACCTCGGCCTGGGTGGCGCGCTCCTTCTGCAGCCACTCCGGGTTGTCGGTCTTGATCGCTTCGATCTGCTCCGTGGTGAGGGCCTCGGTGACCCCGCCACGCGCGAGACCGGCGATGGACACGCCGAGCTTCGACGCGACGACCGGCCGCGGGTGCGGGCCGTTGCGCCGCAGCTCCTGGAGCCACTCGGGCGGCTCGGTCTGCAGGGCGTTCAGCTCGGTGCGCGAGACGACACCCTCCTGGAACTCGGCGGGGGTGGCCTCGAGGTACACACCCAGCTTCTTCGCCGCGGTCGCGGGCTTCATGGTCTGGGTGGTCTGGTGCGACGTCATGGTCCCCAGGGTATCGAGCATGTGAGCTACCGCCGACCACGACCGGTAACCTGGCGGAGTGACGGACTCGCAAGTAACCCCTTCTTTCAGGCTCGCGTACGTCCCGGGGGTGACACCCACCAAGTGGGTGCGGATCTGGAACGAGCGGCTGCCGGACGTGCCGCTGACCCTCGTGCCGGTCTCTCCCGGCGAGGCGTTCGAGCTGCTGCGAGGTGGCGGCGCCGACGCAGGTTTCGTACGACTGCCCGTCGACCGTACGGACCTCAGCGCGATCCCCCTCTACACCGAGACGACAGTCGTGGTGATCCCCAAGGACCACGTCATCGCGGCGGTCGACGAAGTGACTGCCGGGGACCTGGCCGACGAGACCGTCCTGCACCCCCTCGACGACACCCTCCCGTGGGAGAGCCTGTCCGGAAAGACCAGCCTGCCCGGAAAGGCCGCGAACGAGCGCCCCGCCACGACAGCGGACGCCATCGAACTGGTGGCGGCGGGCATCGGCGTCCTCGTCGTCCCCCAGTCGCTCGCCCGCCTGCACCACCGCAAGGACCTCACTTACCGCCCGCTCACGGAAGCCCCCGAATCGCGGGTCGCGCTGTCCTGGCCGGAGGACGCGACCACGGACCTGGTGGAGGACTTCATCGGGATCGTGCGAGGACGCACCGTCAACAGCTCACGCGGCCGCACCCAGACTCCGCCGGCCGCGTCCGCAGCGGACCAGTCGAAGCGCAAGAGCCCCGACAAGGGTGCAGCCCGGCGCAAGCCGACGGCGGGCAAGCCCACCGGAAAGCCCACCGGAAAGACGGGAAAGCCCGCCGGAAAGTCCGGCAAGAGCGCACGCGGCGGTTCCGGCGGTTCCGGCGGGGCGTCGAAGGGCGGCAAGCGGGGCAAGCCCGGCCGACGGTCGTAGCCCCGGCCTCGGCGCCCGCGCGGGGGCAGCCACCGGCGAGCGTCCTCAGGAGCCGTTCCGCTGTGCCCACCAGGCGAGCACCCCGCCGAGGACGAGCAGCAGGCAGATGGCCACGTTGGTCCGCTTGTAGGCGACGAGGACCGCGGCGAACTCACGGATCGTCGCGGTGGGCCAGAAGTACGCGGCGGTCGGCGAGCCCACCACCTGGCCCCTGAGCCCGGTCCGCCGAGCGGTGAGGGCGGCACGGAAGGCGTGGTAGTTGTTCGTGACGATGACGCACCGGTAGTCAGGCTTCGACTTCTCCATGATCGCCTTGCTGAACCGCAGATTCTCGTCGGTCGTCGTCGAGCGGTCCTCCCGCTCGATCAGGCCAGCGGGAAACCCATGGGCGATCAGATCGTCGGCCATCGCGTGGGACTCCGGCACGTCCTCGTCCGGCCCCTGGCCGCCCGAGGTGATGACCACCGGCGCATCGCCCCGCTCGGCGAGGCGCGCGTGCACCGCTTGCGCCCGCCTGAGGCGACTGGCCAACAGAGGCGGCACGGTGGACCCACCGACGAGTCCCGAACCGAGGACGACCACGAAGTCGGCCTTGCGGCGCACGCGCTGCCGCCCGTACAGGAACGCGTAACAGACGAAACAGAGGAACAGGAACGCGAGATAGGCGGCCAGACCGCCGGCCGCCGTTCCCACGCCGACCCACACCGGCGTCCGTACGACCACTGCCATGACCACCAGCGCCACGACAGCCAGGATGGCCAATGCGGCCACCAGTGAAAGCAAGTTGGTGGGGCTCCTGCCTTCTTTGCGCACCATCTGCAGGCCGTTGGAGAACAGGAAGCACGTCAGTACGAGGATGCTCAGAGCGCCAAGGACCAGCGCCGCCCACGCCACGGCCTGACCCGATGCCGAGCCGGACCTGATCAGTTGGACCACCCACGCCGCGAGACCGCAGAGCGCTGCGAGTCCCAGGATCACGGCATTGCTGAACTTCCTGCGCTCGCGCGCCACGCGTACGCAGAAGACGAGGAAGAGGAGCGCCGCCGGGGCGTAGACCAACATCCGCACAGCGTAGGCGCCGCCGACCCGCGCCTCGGGCCGGAATCGAAGACGGCCGCTGTGGTGATCTCAGGGATCAGACCGTGCCCTTATCCGCGTCAGGGAGTTGACCCCGGTATGAAGAAGCGAAGCGTACTGGCCGTTGCCTCTCTCGCCGCCGGGGCTGTCATCGCCGCGATCAGCCCGCCTCCGGGAGCGGACACGGCCGACACGAAGGAGCGCGCCCACGCCGCGGGCACGCTGGACGAGATCGGCGACGCCGGTCCGGGGAGCGAGGGGACCGAGGGGGCCCAGGGCGCCCCGCAGACGCCCGGCGCCGGCGTCGGCGTGGTCGCGCCCGACATCTCCAGCACCCAGCGGCTCTGAGATGTCCCCTGCCCGACCGATCCGCAAGAGCGTGGCGCGACTCGCAGCCGGGTTGGCGCTGAGCCTCCTGACCCTGCCGGTGCTCGGCGGCACCGCCACGGCCGGCGGCACCTGCTTCGCCACCCACGCCGACGACGGCGGCTGACGACGGCTAACGTTGGGCCCGCCGCTCCGGGCCCGCCGCTCAGCCCAACTGAATGCGGTGGCCCGCCCCCTCGCCCTGCCGGTATCGTCCGCCTCCTGACCAGCCGCTTCGGCGGCCTTCGACCCAGAGGTGGACTTCTCATGACCGGCCGGCCCGCGACGACGACCCTGTGGCGCCCGACCGGCCCCAAGGAGCTGGAGCTGGTCCGGGAGTTGAACTGGCGTGCCTGGCCGCCCCGCCTGCCCGAGCAGCCGATCTTCTATCCGGTCCTCAACGAGGACTACGCGGTCAGGATCGCCAGGGACTGGAACGTGAAGCACGACGGCGCCGGTCACGTGACGCGCTTCGAGGTCGACTCGGAGTTCCTGCGCCGGTACCCCGTCCAGCAGGCGGGCGGTCGCACGATCCTCGAACTGTGGGTTCCGGCCGAGGAGCTCGACGAGTTCAACGAGCACATTGTCGGCGAGATTCAGCTGGTACACACTTTCCGCTGAGAGACGCGGACCCCGGATACGTCCGCAGACTCGGGGCGTGCGCTCACCTGCGCCGTTCCCGTGTGCGCGACGGCGCCATCGGGGCCACCAGGTGCGGATCCGAGCCACCAGATGCGGATCAAGCCTCGTGGTGTGAGCCTGTATGTGGGGGCGACACGAGAGAGGCGGTTGCCCATGTCAGTCATGGACAAGCTGAAGCAGATGCTCAAGGGCCACGAGGACAAGGCCGGGCAGGGAATCGACAAGGCGGGTGACTTCGTCGACGGGAAGACCCAGGGGAAGTACTCCGGCCAGGTCGACACCGCACAGGACAAGCTCAGGGACCAGCTCGGCCGGGACCAGGACAAGCCTCCGCAGCCGTAGGCCCACGTTTGTCAGTGCCCGCCGATAGGCTGGTCGCTTCCATCCGCGCTGTGGCTGCAGCGCTGCCGCCCCGTCCCCGTGATGCAGGGACGGGGCACTCGGCGTTCAGGCCGCTTTCGACGTTCACGGCACGCACTGATCGCTTTCCACCAGCCGCCCGTCGGACTTGGGGTTCCGTGGGGGAGCGCGGCAAGAGTGGCGTCGATCCAGGCGAGCGTCGCCGCGTCGAGGAGCCCTTCGTCACGGCCGGGAATGGTGGAGTCGCACATCAGAATGGCGGTTCCGGCGACGTGGCGCACCTGGTTGATGGGGCCGTGGCCGGGTGCCTGGCCGAGCAAGGCCTTGCGGTAGGCGGGGCGGGCGTCGTGATGGCCGGGGCAGGTGAGGACCGGGAAGGGGGCGGCCAGGAGTCGGGCCGCTTCCTCGTACTCGGCCTCGTCGCCGTGGTCTGCGATGTCGCCGGTGACCAGGAGGGCGTCGACGGGTCGGGGCAGGGCGCGCAGATAGTCCATGACGTGCGCGGCGTCCGCCACCTGGAGGAGACCGAGCGATGACAGCGTTGCTTGCCGGCACCGTGGGCGCCAGAGACGGCAGAGGAAGAAGGAGGCGCTCTGTGGAGCGTTGGCTGGCACTGGAGTTGGCGAGCACGATCCGCCATGACGGGGACGGCGGCGTCGCCGACGACACCTGGCCACGGTCGACGGAGTCACCCGCTGGACCCACGACCAGGAAGCCCTGCTGCCCGCCCGCGTCCGGGCAGGGGACCTCACGGCGGACGAGGACCTCAGACTGGGTGTCACGGAACTGCGGCAGGCGGTACGGGCGTTGTTAGCGGCCCGCGGCGCGAGCAGCTGCGCGCCACTACGAGCGTCATCGCGTGGCAGGTACCTCCCGCCCCGAGGCCGAGCCGTCGAAGTCCCAGGCGCCGACATCGCGGTAGTGGATGGGCCCCGGACCGCGGCCGATGTTGCTGGCGACCAGGTGCAGGCGCTCGGCCTGCCAGGGCCGGCCGGTGAACCCGGCGAGCCCGGCAGCGGCTTCCACCGCGCACGACGGTGTGTCCCGGCGGGCGCGGGCCAGCGTCAGATGGGGGCGGAAGGGCCGGCCCACATGACCGACCCCGCAGTCATCGACGACGGCACGTACCTCGGTGGCGAGCAGATGCAGCTCCTCGAGGTCTCCGTCGATCCCGCTCCACAGCACACGCTCGTCGAAGTGCCCGCCACCGCTCAGCGCCAGCGTCAGGGGCTTGCGGGCGGCTGCGAGGCGAGCGAGCGGAGCACGCAGCACCGGAACCACCGGGACGGGGACCTCGCCGAGGAACGCCAGAGTGATGTGCCAGTCCTCGATGCGGTTCCACCGCATCCGTGGATGAGCCTGATATGCGGGGTCGCGTTCCCGTTCCAGTTCCTTCTTCGCCTCGTCGGGCGGGGCGAGAGCGATGAACACACGAACGGTCGCGGGCGGGTTCTGTTCGTTCACAGAAGACTTCTCGTTCACAGAAGCCTTCGTACCGCATCCAGACGGTCCGACAACCGCCGCCCCCGCCCGCGATCCCAGGTCTCTCCCCGGGCCCGGTCAGGTGCCGGGCTCCGCGTTGATGCTCCGCCGGGTCTCGTCCACCTGGTGGCGCACGGCGTCGACGACGTGCGGCCTGAACTTCGATTCGGCGTAGTGCACCAGATGGTCGAGCACACCGTTCGCCTGCTCGGTGTCGCCCTCCTTGGCGTGCGCCCGCGCCAGGCGGCGCATCACCATGTTCAGGGTGATGTTGTCGACGCCGTTACCGTGCAAGGACGCCTCGACCACGGGTGACAGCAGTCCGACGGCCTGCTCGGGGGCGGCGGGGCGCACCATCAGCGCACTCTTGTCCGGCGCCAGGTACTTGAAGTCCCGTTCCGCGTTGAGCCCTTCGACCATGCGGGCGTACAGGGCGAGCGGGTGTTTCTCGTAGTGCTGTACGACCTCCTGGAGGGCGTCGTTGCCCGCCTGGAGCGACGGCGAGTCGGACCCGCGCAGAGCGAAGAGAGTGCCCTGCTCCTCGCCCAGCATCAGCTCGCCGACCTGCTCGTCGGTCTCGCTGTAAGGGCTGCGGACGGTCGTGCGCAGCACCGGCGAGACGATGCGGGAACCGTCCGACGAGACGTAAGCGGCACGCAGCAGGTAGGTACCCGGCTGTTCGAAATAGTGCCCGTCCTGGCCGTACCCCACGTAGGCGCTCGCGTAGAGCGGCGGCCCGTCCACGGCCAGGTGGACCGTGGCATCCGCTTCGACGCACCGCCGCAGCAGCGGCCGGTAGAGCACCGTGCGGCCGGACGGCTGCCGGATCGCGACGCTGACCAAGTCGTAGTCCGGGTGCAGGAATCCATGCGTGTCCCGCCCGCGCAGGTCGGTCGTGTCCAACTTCAGCTCCACGACGACCGGTTCACCGAACGCGAAGCTCTTCTTTCCGCGCAGGTCGAGCCGCAGCCCGGAATCATCCACCACGGGCTGGTCGAACAGGTCAGGGTCGATGTCGGCGGATCCCCTGCCGAAGGCGTTGGCGCCCATGATCACGTCACGGTAGAAGCCGTGCCGCAGATGCGTGATCTCGTTGGCGGTGAACTCGAACGGGAACGACCTCCAGTACGCCGCCGTCCCGGTCGGAGCGCCGCCGCCGGGATTGAAGTTCTGGGGATAGTTCATCCACGACAGGTCCCCGAAGCCGTTGTTCGGGCCGAGCGGCGCCGGGGGTGTGGCGAGCCCCTTCTGCCACGAGTGCAGCAGGTTGAAGGCGTGGCCGAGCTCATGCACGTACGTACGCAACTGGGCGCGCACCGACTCGGGGTCGGTGCCCTTGATGATGTCGTAGAAGACGGCGCAGCCCTGCCGCTGGTAGGCGTCCTGTGCATCGAACATGATGCCGCGGACACCATCGTTGCCCTCGTAGCGGCTGGCGACCAGCAGCCACACGCGCCACTGCGGCACGTTCCGCCACAGGGAGAAGTTGGTCTGCATCGCGGCGTGCAGCTCGGCGTTGCTCCAGCCGGCCGAACTGTCGCCGAGGATGTTGGCCGCGCTGGACACCAGCACGTCGATGCCCGCCTCGGCGTACGCCCGCGGCACGGTCAGCTTCCGTGCCGGGCTGCCGGGCGGCCCGGGCAGCGAACCGGTGTCGTACGACACGAAGGGCACCTTGCCGGCGACGGAGTCCTGCTCCCACTGCACGGTGCGGAAGTACGGAGACGTGAACGCGCAGGTGTACGCGGCGCCGACCTGGCCGGACGTCCTGACGAACTGCACGGTGGCGGCGGCCTGTTGCTGGCCGGCCCTCCGGCGCGCGATGGTCACCCGCACGATCGGGAAACTGGTCGTTCCCGTGAAATGGCCCTGGCCGGTGATCACCACTTGGGTGGGCGACCAGGCGACGGCCGGTGCGTGCACGACGAAGGACCCCGCGTAACTCGTGGTGCCGCCACCGGAGTTGAAGAAGTCCCCGCTGACCTTCCGGAGCGTACGGGGACCGTCGACGTCGACCCGCAATTCCAGGACGTGGGTGCCGACGCTGCGGTAACTGCCTCGGAGGAGGAGGTACGCGGGCGTGGCGGCCGCGGTGGCGGATTCACCATCAGTGGCCGTCGACGGTTCGTCGACCGGCGTATCGGAGAGGCCGACGTCGAGCAGTTCGGGCGTTACGGATTCCGTGGTTTCGGCTGTGGGATCGCCAAAGGGTGTGGACATGGCGCTCACTCCTCCGACCTTTTGGGTGAGCTTTCGACAGACGGTGGTCAGCGAATGACGATCGAATTGTGCGTCTGGAAAAGACCGCACCATTCGTTGTAGGGGCGTCGGTCGCACGTATAAGGGTTGGTGATGAGGCGACCGGAGTTGTCGGTGTTGCGGGCCGGAGTTCCGCCCGGCTTGTGGGCCCAGAGGCCGCCCGGGTGCAGGCGATACCAGTGGTAGTCCCGGAGGTTGCCGGGGAAAGTGCCGGTGACGAGCGCCACCACGTAACGCAGCGATCCCGCGGGCTGGCAGTTGCCCCAGAGCCGCAGACCGTCGCGCTGCGCCCCGCTGGACACCTCGCCGCAGCGCACCGTGCGGGGGATGGTGTAGCCGTGTGCGCGGCCGGGCTGGGCGAAGGTGTTGGTGCGCCGGTTGACCGCGAAGTTGTAGCAGTTGTTGTAGGCCTGGGTGTCGGGGCGGTTCCAGAAGGCCGGGTTGAAGGGCGTCACGTCGTACGCGCAGGCCAGCGCGGCCCGGTGTACGAGGGTCTGTAACTGCTTCTCGACCTCCGCGGCGTCCGCTTCGGTGATGCCGCCCGACTCGGTGGGCTCGATGGTGGTCGCCCCGCCCGCGCCCTCGCGGGCCGTGCGCCGGATCTCCTCGCGGACCGACTCGCGGAAGTCCTCGGGGAAACTCTCGCCGAGCGCCGCCGTGTCGCCTGCGCCTGCGCCTTCGCCTTCGTCCTCGGCCGGACGCCGCTCACCGTTCTCACCGCTCTCGTCGAGCCCGCCGACCGGCATGGTCTCCAGCAGACGCTCGGCGACATCGGCACCGGTGTAGGGGTCCCGATCCCCGCCCCCAGCGACCTTGAACACCGCGGGCAGGCCGGCGGTGTCCAGGTCGTCGGTGATCTCCACTTGGATTCCACGGAACCCGAGTCCGGTGAACCCGCCGGAAACGTCGGCCACCGCCTCCTGATGGTGCGCGATGAGCTGGATCAGCTCAAGCACCTGTTCCTGGTCCTGGATTTCCCACGTGGGATTGGGTCGCCCCGAGAAAATGTCCACAGTGATGCGTAAACCCATGATGTCCCCCTTGCCGTAGGGGACTTGTACTGCGGCCCTCTAGGGCAGTCAATGGCGGGGGATAAGCGGTCGTCAGGACCGGCTGGGACTGGGGTGTCGGCTCAGTGCGGTGTCGGCGGCGTCGAGGATGCTGAGGAAGCTGCGGGTGATCATCGGTCGTACGACGTGCCGGGTGAGGAAGGCACCGACGAGCGGGGCCCGCATTTCGGCGCGCGTGGTCCAGTTGACCAGGGTGCCGTCTTCGGTCTCGGTGAACGTCATGCGCCCGAGTTCATGCCGGGACGGCGGGAAACTGCGGTCGACGGCGTACTCCGTGGCGTAGGGCGGGTCGTAGTGGGTGATGCGTTCGCGGAGCCAGCCGATCAGCCAGAGGTGGCTGCGGACCGCGCCGACGCCGTACGGCGCGGATTCGCCGTGGCGGGTCAGGCGGCAGCGCAGTACGAGGGGCGAACGCGTGTAGTTGGTCGTCGTGGTGAGCCAGGCGAACACGTCGTCGATCGGGGCGTGGATGGTGCGCTCGACGGTCATGGTTTCCATGGCTGGTGTTCTCCTCGGTCGAGTGGGCGCACCGTCTGGGCGCGGTGCAGCTTGTCGGGGTTGCGCATGGCGTAGAGGCCGGTGATCTGTCCGTCGTGGATCTCGAAGGCGAGCAGCCAGTCGAGTTCACCGTCGGTGAGGCAGCGTGCCGCGGGCATGCCGTTGTAGATGGCGTGCTCGATGCGGGTCGTCGGGGTGATGCTGGTGCGGGCCACACCGAGGGTGAAGCGGGCGACTTCTTCGCGGCCGGTGATCGGGCGGCGGGCGGCGGACGCCTTTCCGCCGCCGTCGGAGATCTCCACGACGTCGGGGGCCAAGAGGTCCATCAGGCCCTGGATCTCACCGGTCGTCGCCGCGAGCAGGAACCGCTGGACGATGGCTCGGGTGGCCTCGGAGTCGGGTTCGAAGCGGCGACGGCGAGCGTGGACGTGTCTGCGTGCGCGGTGGGCGATCTGCCGGACGGTGACCTCGTTCTTGCCGACCGAGGCGGCGATCTCGCCGTGGGTGTAGCCGAAGACATCGTGCAGTACGAACACCGCGCGCTCGGTCGGGTTCAGTGTCTCCAGGACGAGCATCATGGCCATGGACACCGACTCGGCCAGGATCGCGTCCTCGCTCACCTCGGGCGCGGTGCGGATCGGCTCGGGCAGCCACGGGCCGACGTAGTCCTCACGCCGTGCCTTGACCGTGCGCAGGTGGTTGAGGGCCTGCCGGGTCACGACGCGGACCAGGTAGGCGCGCGGATGGTCGACCGTCGCCTGGTCGACCGCGCTCCATCGCAGATAACTCTCCTGCAGCACGTCTTCGGCATCGGCGGCGCTGCCCAGCATCTCGTAGGCGATGGTGAACAGCAGCGGACGATGTTCGGCGAAGGCGTCCTCAGTCATGACGGACTCCATCTCTCTCCAGTGGCACGACCACACCCGGCTCCTCTCTTCGGACGCCCATCGAGACACCTCGCATCGGCGATCCGTGACAGTCCTCCACCGTGATCCACACCACATGGCTGGGCGGACCGTGCCATCGATCATCGGCCATCGGCCATCGACTTCGACCGGCTGATCCGCCACGACACACTGGTCAACCGCCCGCCGGCAATCGTCTACCTGGGCGAGACGACCGCGGCCTTGGGAGCAGGGGGGAGTGCGGCGGGCTTGGGTGGGTCCGTGAGGAGGTAGGCGCGACGCCAACGGAGGAATGGCCGTTCGATGCCGTGGAACGTGACCACAGCCGTGGCCAGGGTGATGGGCAGAACTGCCACCGCCGCGGTGATGAAGGCATCCACCACAGGGCGCCCCGTCAGCTCGAACCACCAACGGCGGGAGACGATCGCGGTGATGACCATGTAGTGGAGCAGGTAGACGGAGAAGCTCATCTCGCCGACTTTGGCGATGCCTCTCGACACGATCCCCGTTGAGGAGATGGTGGCCACATAGGTCAGCACCACCAGGGCCCAGAGAGCTCCTTCGACGTCGACCCAGAGCAGCCGTGTGGCCTGGCGTTCGTGGAAGGCGTGGGTCTGGTTGAAGGCCCAGATCGCGCCTGTGGCCAAGGCTGTTGGGACGGCCACCTTAAGGAGTCCCTGAAACCGTTCCCGGTGGTGCACGAAGAACCAGGCGGCCACCATGCCCAGCAGGAATTGGTCGATCCTGCCGGCGAGGCTGTAGTAGAGCATCGAGTTCACACTGATGGTGCCGTTGGCCGAGGCCCACACCAGGGCCCGGATCACGGCAATGGCGGCCAGGAGCTTGAACAGAGCCACAGGTCCGCGCTTGGTGAGGAGCCTGCTGAACAGCGGGAAGAGCAGGTAGAACTGCAACTCGACCGCGATGGCCCACCACATGCTCGACACGGCCCCCAGGTCGAGGGACCCGGGCAGGTTTCCCAGACCGACCAGGGACTGGAGCACCGCCGACAGGTCCGCGCCCTGCTTGTGTGCGCCGATACCCAGGATGATCAACGCGATGTAGAGCGGGAAGATCCGCAGCACCCGGTTGCCCAGGAACCGGCCGTAGTGGACGTCCTTGCCCAGCGCGCCGATGGTGAAGATGAATCCGGAAAGCACCATGAAGAGGGCCACCCCGGAATGGCCTTCCAGCACCAGAGTGGCCAGAGGGTTCTCCGAATAGAGCCAGCCGTGCGCGTCACTGTTCGGGGTCTCTCTGAGATACGGAGAGATCATGTGCGTTCCGTGACAGAGGAGCACCAGCACGGCAGCGTAGGCACGCAAGTGATCAACGGATACGAGGTACTGCCGGTTACTGCTGCGCATGAAGGGACGACAGCACTGCGCACGCAGTCAATGCGGTACATGCGCCCGAGTCCCTCCATATTGCCGGATAATTTCACTCATCCGAGGGGCGGCGTCGACGGTAGGCGCGCCTTCTGCGGCTCGGAACCTTCGGTCGGTCCCGTCGTTGGATTGGCGAGTGGCTCCGAATCCGCGATTTCTGTCGTGCCGGGGCCTTGGTGACTCCGTATGGAGTGCGGCTCCGGGAGCTACGGCACCTTGCACATCTCATTCCTCATCCACAATGCCTTCGGTTTCGGCGGCACGATCCGCACCACCATCAACCTCGCCAACGCGCTTGCCGAGCAGCATGATGTGGAGATCGTGTCGGTCCACCGGCACAGGGATTCACCAGTGTTCCCCGTGCATCCTCAAGTCGGGCTTCGACACCTGGTCGATCTGAGAAAGGGGACCCCGGGGTATGAGGGGGACCTGCCCGAATACCGCAGCCCAGCTGCTGTGTTTCCCAAGAGCGAGACGCAGTACCCGCACTACAGCGCCCTGACCGATCAGCGGATCGCTCATCACTTGAGCACGCTGACGAGCGACGTCATCGTAGGCACCCGACCAGGCCTGAACGCACATATCTGCCTGCAGGCCAAGCAGGGGCCGTTGCGCGTCGGGCAAGAGCACCTGACATTCCACAACCACCCGAGACCGCTGCGGCGTGCATTGCGTCGGCTGTACCCGCGCCTTGACATGCTGACAACCACGACCCTGGCTGACGCGGACACCTATCGCAAGCACATGACACTTCCGGGAGTGCGCATCGAAGCATTTCCCAATCCTGTGCCGGCGCCACTCAGTGCCCCGCCGGGCAGCAGGGACAAGGCAGTTGTCGCTGCCGGGAGACTCGTTCCGACCAAACGGTACGACCTCCTCATCCGAGCATTCGACAGAGTCCGCGCCGATCGCCCTGACTGGGTTCTCCGTATCTTCGGCCCAGGGATCGGGGGAGGCCACGGAGCGCAACTCCAGCGGCTCATCGAGGAATTGGGCCTGGAAAAGCACGCTTCTCTCATGGGCGCGGTTTCACCCCTGGAAACCGAGTGGCTCAAAGCGGGCCTTGCCGCGAGCGCTTCGGACCACGAGTCCTTCGGCATGACGATCGTCGAAGCGATGCGCTGTGGAGTGCCCGTTGTCTCCACCGACTGCCCCTTGGGCCCGAGGGAGATCATTTCCGATGGAATCGACGGGCGTCTCGTGCCCATGGGTGATGAGGAGGCCCTCGCTCAGAACCTCCTGGAGCTCATCAACAGTGATGAGCTCCGTCAGCGGATGGCCGAGGCGGCGCGAATCTCCTCGGCGCGTTACGAACCGGCACTCATCGCGGCACGCTTCGCCGACACCTGCGCTCAACTGACGAGGCAGCGTGGGACGAACGGGGCTCTGAAAACCGTCGCGCGCCGAACCCGAGGCTCAGTGATCGGAGCGGCCTACGGCGTCAAGGACGCGGTGAAGCGGAGATTCAACTGATATGCGGAGTCCGGCAGGTGTGCCGCCGGGCCGTGATCGCCCACAGCAGGAGCCCGAGGCAGCTGAACGTGGCCCCCAGCGCGCATACCGCGCCCCAGCCGGCCGCCGAGTAGAGGGAGGTCGCGGCAATGGCGCCGGTGGCGCTGCCGACCGAGTAGAAGACCATGTATCCGCCGATCAGCCGACTGCCCGCGTCCGGGTGCAGCGCGTAGATCAGGGTCTGATTGGTGACATGGACCGCCTGCACGGCGAGGTCGAGCAGGATCACCCCGACGGCAAGCGCCCAGAACGAGCTGCGGGTGAAGGCCAGGGGCAGCCACGACGCCGCGAGCAGTGCCAGGGCGGTGCCGGTGGTGTGCCGGGAGAATCCACGGTCGTTCAGGCGACCGGCCACGGTCGCGGCCAGGGCGCCGACGACGCCGATGAGACCCAGCGCCCCGATCGCGCTGTGGGACAGGAAGTACGGGGCCTCGCTGAGCGGTAGCGCGACGCTGCTCCACAGGGTGCTGAAGGCGGCGAAGATCAGCAGGCCGAACAGGGCCCGGAGCCGCAGCAGCCGCTCCCGTGCGAACAGGGTGATGGTGGAGCGCAGGAGCTGTCCGTAGCGCAGGGGTGTCGGCGGCGCGTCGCTGTGGTGTGGCAGAACGCGGTACAGGATCAGGGCGAGCAGGGCGGTGAGCGCTGCCGAGGCGAGGTAGACGGAGCGCCAGCCCGCGAGATCGGCCATGAGTCCGGATGCGGTGCGGGCGAGCAGGATTCCGATGACCACGCCGCTGGTGACCAGGCCGACGACCCGTCCGCGCTGGGCGGCAGGTGCCAGTGAGGCCGCGAAGGCCACCAGCGTCTGCGTGACGACCGCGAGAAGCCCCGTCGCGGCCATGCCCGCCAGCAGGATCGCCGCAGTGGGTGCGGCGGCCACCACGCCCAACGCCACTACCAGGAGCAGCAATTGGGCCACGACGAGCCGTCGGCGGTCGCCCATGTCACCCAGCGGTACGAGGAAGAAGAGGCCGAGCCCGTAGCCGACATGCGTGAGGGTGACCACGCTGCCGACGAGTGCCGGGCTCATGGCGAGGTCGTGGCCCATGGTCACCAGTAGCGGCTGGGAGAAGTAGACGTTGGCCACCGAAGCCCCGCAGGCGACCGCGAACAGCATGACGATGCCGCGGGACAGGACGAACGCGGGCCCTTGTTCCCCGCTGCGGACCTCCCCGCCGCGGGCCTCGGTGCTGCGGACCTCGGTCTCGGTCCGTCGTGTCACAGCCTCACCGTTGCCGGGCATGGCACCCCTCCACATTCTGGTTTCATCTTGCTACCAATGGCGAGGGTGAAGGTAACGCTTGTTGGTAGCATGTTGCAACCAGCGGAGAGTGATTGAGTGAGTGAGGGACGTCATGGTGACCAGGACGCGCTTCGACGACAGCGAATGCCCCGTCGCCCGGTCGGTGGACGCGATCGGCGACTGGTGGTCCCTGCTGATCGTGCGGGACGCCTTCGACGGAAGCCGCCGCTTCGGTGAGTTCCAGCGCAGCCTCGGGGTGGCGAAGAACATCCTCACCGCGCGACTGCGCACCCTGGTCGCAGGCGGTGTCCTCGAATCCGTCCCCGCCTCGGACGGCAGCGCCTACCGCGAGTACGTACTCACGCCGAAGGGCGAGGCACTCTTCCCCGTCATCGTGGCGCTGCGGCAGTGGGGCGAACAGAACTTCTTCGCCCCCGGCGAGCCTCACTCACAATTGGTCGACCGCCGGCAGGGGAACAGCCTCCGTCCGCTGGAGGTGCTGTCCGCGGACGGGCGACGGCTGAACCCCGACGACACCACCGTCCACAAGCTCTCCCCTCAGTGATCCGACGCGACCGGCTGTGGGAACCCGCGCCCCGCCACCCCGCACAACGGGTCTCTCACCCGCCCCGTTTGGTGTGAACGCACAATCTCGTCCGCAGAGGGATAGCTGGGGGCGGCCCATCGCGTCGTGATGGTTGCCAAGAAGGGGAGGGTCGATGGAGGCCTCAAGTCACGACGAGTTCCGGGAGTTCGTAGCGATGCGCTCCACCGCGCTGCTGCGGCTCGCGGTGCTGCTCACCGGCGGGGACCGGCATGCGGCGGAGGATCTGCTGCAGATTGCGCTGATGAAGGCCTACGGACGCTGGGCGCACATCGAGCAGCCCGAGGCGTATGTCCGCCAGGTCCTGTACCGCCAGCAGGTCAGCCGCTGGCGGCTGCGCAGACATCGCGCCGAGACGACGGTGCCCGTACTGCCCGAGTCCGGCGGGGAAGCCGGTGCCGAGTCGGATTCCGAGCTGCGGATCGCGCTGTGGGCGGCGCTCCGTCGTCTGACGAAGCGGCAGCGGGCCGTGGTCGTGCTGCGCTACTTCGAGGATCTGCCGGAGGGCGAGGTCGCGGCGCTGCTGAGGTGCCCGGTGGGCACGGTGCGCAGTACCGCGCACCGATCGCTCGCCAAGCTCCGCGCGCTCGTACCGGAGCTCGGGCCCGAACGGCCCGCGGAACAGGCGCAGTCGCTCAGCTACACGCCGAAGGAGATGCAGGGATGACGACGGAGCGGGTGGAGGAGAAGGTCCGGGAGACGCTTCACGCGGTCGCCCTGGATCAGGTGCGGGCGCCCGGGGACCTGGTCGAGAAGGTGGTGCGGCGGCGCAGCCGGCGCCGTTTCTCACAGGTCGCGGGGGCGGCGGTGGCCGTTGCCGCGATCACCGTGGGGGCGGTTCTCGGCTTCGGAGGCGGAGCGGGCGGAGAGGACCGGCCTGTGCGGCCCGCGGCGTCGCCGGAGGGCTGGAAGCCGTGGCAGAAGGACGCCCCGGGCGCCGGCGAGCGGGGCTGCCTGGTGGACGGATCCGCGCTGTACTGCGCCGGGTCCAAGTACGACGCCGCCAAGTTCGACGCCAACACCGGCGAGCGGCTGTGGACGGTCAAGGTCAAGCGCGAAGGCGACGGGATCGACCATCCGTTCGCCGTGCGCGACGGCGTGGTCTACGCCTACCGCAACCACACCACGAAGAACGAACCGAACGGCGACTACCGGGGCGGCACGGACCTGATGGCGGTGGGCGCCGACAACGGCGATGTGCTGTGGACGGTCGAGATGCCGCAGGACGACCGCACCGACCAGGCCGCCATGCTCATCGACGGCGCGGTCCTCGCGAACACCCCGAATCTTCGTACGATGTCGGCCCTCAACCCGCTGACGGGCAAGGAGAAGTGGCGCCACACCTGGGACAAGGGCACCGTGTGCCAACGGGCGGTGCTGAACGGCGTGCCCCATCTCGCGTGCATGCGTGACGTCGAGAAGCCTCAGGGCACGGACATCCTCCGTCTGGACCCCGCCACCGGCAAGGCCGAGAAGGTCACGGCTCTTCCCGGCGGGCAGCAGTTCGTCGGAACCTCGGGGGACCGGATGGTTCTGATCGAAGCGAAGAAGACGCCGACCGGCAAGGGCGGGGCGGCCCGCAAGAGCATGCGACTGACCACCATCAGCGGTTCCGGGAAGCAGACGTCGCACTCCTATCGCCTCGAGGCGCCGCTGGCCGGCTCGGATGTCGTGGGCGATCGCGTGTTCACCGTGACCTGGAAGGGCATGGCCTCGGCCTACTCGCTGACCACGGGAAAGACCCTGTGGACGGCCCCGGTGGGCGTCAAGATGCCCGATACGGAGGCCCTGCCTGGCATCACGTCTCCCGTGGTGTCGTCGGGGCAGGGCGTCGTGTACTTCCTCAGCCCGACCGGCGACCTGTCCGGCCTCGATCTGAACACGGGTGAGCGAGTCTGGCGCGGCCACGTGGACCCCGGCAAGCCGGGCCCCGGCTTCATGGACGTGCCCCAACTCCTCGCCTACGAGGACGTGTTGGTAGTCCGGCGCGGCAGCAAGATCGTCTCGCTGCTGCCGCACATCGGGGACTGACCCGCAGGGCCCAGCCAAAAGGCCCTGCAGGGCACACAGGCCCGCAGGGCGATGGACCGGGGCGGCTCTCTCCGCCCCGGTCCGTATTTCACCTGCGCATTCGTACCCCGGCTAATTCAGAGCATGATGAGAAGCCGGGTCTTCGGCTTGAGCTTCCTGTTCACCGAACGACTCTGTACGTAGACCTCCAGCTTGGGATTGTTCCCCGCCTTCACCGAGACGGTCCCTTGAATGCCCGACCCGAACAGAAGGCTGCGCGCCGCGTCGCCCGTATAAGCGCGATCGGTGTCCTTCTCGACCACGATGACTTCCTTGTTGGGCTGGACCTGGGCCCGGGCGCCCAACTGGTAGTAACAGGAACCGCGTTCGTAGGCCACGCCCGGGTGCGAATCGACGAAGGGTCGGATCTCGACTTCCTTGTCGACCTTCAGGAGCCGGTATTTGTCCGCCGGAATCGGTTCGAGATTGGCACGCACTTCGTCGATCGATATGTCCTGACCGACGGCGAACAGGTTCTTGGTGCCGCGTACGCCCTTCTCGCGGGCCCGGAGGAAGCTGGTCGCGGCGGCGCGCACGGTGCCGATGGCCTCCTCGACGCCTTCCTGGGAATCCGCGTCCCAGATGGCTATGTTCCCGGCCGGGAAGCCGTAGTTCTGGGCCGTCCGCTTGGCCAGGGAGTTCGGCACGAGGATGGCGGAGGTCCAGTGGCCCGGAAGCCCTCCCATCTTCGCCGCGATCTTGTCGAGCCACGGCCCGAGGATCGTCATGTCGCCGTCGTGCCGCCTGTCCCCGCCGGAGGCGTTCTCCTCGCCGTCCGTCACCACGATCTGGAGGAAGCTGTGCTCGCCGTATTCCTCCCAGATGTTTCCCAGGTCGTCCAGGGACTTCAGTGAAGCCTCGATGAGGGCCGTGGCGCCATTGTTGACTTGGTAGAGACCCCGCATGGACGGCAGGTGCTTCACATCCATGTCCCAGACGAGATTCTCCACCCTGTGGTCGAAGGAGTAGAGGCTGATCCGGGTTTCGTGACCGAGGCTGTCCGACTCGGCCTTCAAACCCGCCACGAACTCGTCCACGACACGGATGAGTTGACTCTGATGCGGACGCATGGAACCCGAACAGTCCACTACCAGCGCGACGTGATTCACCTTGTGCTGAATCCTGTTGGCGGACATGTCTCTGCTCCTTCTCCAAGGCTGCTGCCCGAGCTGTTCCCCGAGTGATTTCCACTCTATGGGGAGGCACTGACAACGGCCTTGACGCACCATCACCGCCCGCCGGACCCTTGCTCTCGACCGTCGACGTCGACCGTCGCCCCTCCCGACCGAACGGAGCCGACATGGAGTATCCGGATCTCTCCGCACTGCCCGTGGAGCTACAGGAAGTCGTGACGGCGTACGGCTCGCTCAACGTCTTCCGGATGCTGATGCACTCACCGGCCCTGGCTCCGGGCGTACTGACCCTCGGCGACGCGGTCCTGCAGCGGAACTCGCTGCCGGACACGTTGCGCGAACTCGCCATCGTGCGGGTCGGTCATGTCTACGGAGCGGCCTACGAGGTGCACCACCACGAGAGAATCGCCCGGCTCGTCGGAGTGGGGGAGGAGGCGCTCACTGCCGCCGGGACCGGCTCGGCCGGGCACCTTCCCGGCCCCGAGGCCGCCGTCCTGACCGCCACGGACCGGCTGCTCGCCCGGCACACCCTCGATGAGGTCACGCGCGAAGAACTGCTGGCGTTTCTGACGGTGAACCAGCTCGCGGACCTTGTCATCACCGTGGGCTTCTACCAACTCATCTGCGGCTTCCTCAACACCTTCGAGGTGACGACCGAGGGCGAGACGTCCTAGTCACAGGTTGCGCGTCAGTCTCCGCGCTTGCGGGGCTTCGTGGAGTTGCCGCGTCCGCCGCCGCGTGGATGCCACAACCGCAGCCACACGTCGCGTGCGTGGCGCCCCGCCTCCGAGCGGCTGCGCGCCACCATCTCGCGGGCCTCGTCGTGCGTCTCGACCATGGGGCCGGAGCCGCGCAGCGGCCGCCCTGCTGTCTCGTGCAGGAAGAACGTCGAGATCAGGCCGATCGCTCCGGCCACCATCAAGTAGAAGGCCGGCACCAGCGTGTTGCCGGTCTTTTCGACCAGGAAGGAGGCGAGCAAGGGGGTGGTGCCGCCGAAGAGGGAGACGGAGATGTTGTAGGCGATCGACAGCGCGCCGTACCGCAGACGGGTGGGGAACAGGGCCGGCAGTGTCGCCGCGGCCGTGCCCGCGAAGCAGACCAGAAGCAGGCCGAGGACGGCACAGCCGAACGCGGGCAGGAGGATGCCGCCCTCCCGGATCAACAGGAACGCCGGGATGGCGAGTGCGATCAGCGCGATGCTGCCGCCCATGAACATCGGGCGTCTGCCCCACCGGTCGGAGCTGCGGCCCACTGTGGTGATGGCGAGAGCGACCAGCAGCATGGTGCCGAGCACCAGCAACTGAGCCGTCGTGTCGCTTTCGCCCAAGGTCACCGTCATGAACGTGGGGAGGTACGACGTCACCATGTAGTTCGTGACGTTGTAGAGCAGCACAAGGCCCATGCAGATCAGCACCGCCTGCCAGTGGCGGGTGAAGATCTCCTTGAGCCGTCCCTTGCCGGACTGGCGAGCCTGCTCGACGGGATCGTCCTCGCCGCTCGCGGGACCAGCCTCACGCTCCGCCGCGGCGGAGGCCGCCTCCTGCTGGAAGGCGGGCGTCTCCTCCAGTTTCAGCCGCATGTAGAGGCCGATGAGCCCGAGCGGCCCTGCGATGAAGAAGGGGATGCGCCAGCCCCAGCTCTCCAGGCCGTCCGACCCGAGGGTCAGCGTGAGGACCGTCACCAGGCCCGAGCCAAGGGAGTAGCCCACGAAGGTCCCGAAGTCGAGCCAGCTGCCCAGGAAGCCGCGGCGCTGATCGGGGGCGTACTCGGCGATGTAGGTGGTGGCGCCGGCGTACTCGCCGCCCGTGGAGAAGCCCTGGACCAGTCGGCATACGAGGAGCAGCAAGGGCGCGGCGAATCCGATGGAGGCGTACGAGGGCAGCAGGCCGACGGCGAAGGTGCTCGCAGCCATCATGATCATGGTCGCCGCGAGCACCTTCTGCCGTCCGATGCGGTCGCCCAGCGGCCCGAACACGAGGCCGCCCAACGGGCGAACGAGAAAGGCCGCGGCGAACGTGGCGAAGGTGGCGACGACCTGGGCCCCGGGCGAGCTGGACGGAAAGAAGACCTTTCCGATCGTGCCCGCCAAATAGGCGTAGACGCCGAAGTCGAACCACTCCATGGTGTTCCCGAGGGCGGCGGCCGTCACCGCGCGCCGCACCTTCGGGCGGTCCGAGACCATCACGTCCTCGGCACTGAGCGCCTTCTTCCGGCGACGCAGCAACGTGCGCGCCATACGGTCGGTCGCCGACCGCGATGAGCGCGTCGGTTCCGCCTCCGGCCCCCGGGGCCGCCGGGGCGTTCTGTGCGGAAGGCCTTTCACCATGAAGCTTTTCTCCTCTTGCCTGAGGAAAAGCCGTGTCGCCGCAAAATTAGGCTGATCAAGAGAGACCGGCAAACGCAGAGAATCAGCCGCGGGTGACCGAGGCGGCGGCCCTGGCCCGGAGAGCCTCGCCCATGTTCTCCTCGCGCCAGCGCCGCAGCAGTTCGTGGAAGGCGACGGCGCCGTGCGGGTAAGCCGTGGGGCCGTTCGGGCGGCCGCGGCCCTCGCCGTTGTAGTAGCCGGGGGTGCACTCGGCGTGGAACCACGCGTGGTCGGGGGCGCCCTGCGCGCAGACATCGGTCCAGGCGTCCTCGACCTCGGGGGCGGGCTCCACGACGGCGCCCTTCTCCTCCGCTGCGGCGACCAGGGCGGCGGCGTGCACGGCTTGCTCGTCCAGGATGTGCGTGAAGTTCACGCTGCTGGCGTTCTGCAGTGAGCCCATCCGGATCAAGTTCGGGAACCCGTTGCTGGTGAAACCGTGCAAAGTGCGCGGACCCCGCTCCTTCAGCGTGCTCAGGAGCTGGATGCCGTCGCGGCCGGTCACCGGCAGCTTCCCGGAGGTGATGCCGGAGAGACCGACGGAGAACCCGGTGGCGAACACCAGACAGTCGACCTCGTACTCCACACCGCCCACGACGACGCCGTGCTCGGTCATGCGCTCGATGCCGTGGGTGTCGGCCGTGTCGACCAGGGTGACGTTGTCGCGGTTGAACGCGGGCAGGTACGTGTCGGAGAACGTGGGGCGCTTGCACGCGTAGCGGTACCAGGGCGTGAGGGCCGCGGCGGTGGCGGTATCGGTGACTTCGGCGGCCACGCGTGCACGGATCTGGTTCATCGTCGCGTGGTCGGCGGCCTCGTAGGCGGCCTCGAAGTCCGGCTCGCCGTGGCGGCGGAAGCTGGGCAGGAGCTTTTCGAGGAGCCCGGCCGACTCCGTCCAGCGATCGGCGACCAGGTCCTGCTCGGCGTCCTCTCCGGAGCAGATGCGCAGGAAGTTCTCGCGGCGCTCGGCAGCCCAGCCCGCCCGGTCCGCTCCGACCTGTCGCGGCGTCATCCGCTGCTGACCACGTACGTCCACGGCGGAGGGGGTGCGCTGGAAGACGTACAAGTGACCGGCGTCCTCGGCCAGCATCGGGATGACCTGCACGCCGGTGGCACCGGTGCCGACGACGCCGACGCTCTTGCCGGCCAGGCCCTTCATGCCGCCGTCGGGACTGCCTCCGGTGTACGCGTAATCCCAGCGCGAGGTGTGGAAGGTGTGACCCCGGTAGTCCTCGATGCCGGGTATGCCCGGCAGCTTGGGCTCCGAGAGCGTGCCGGTCGCGGTGATGACGTAGGTGGCCCGGAACTCGTCGCCCCGGTCAGTGCTGACCACCCACTGCTCGACCGTCTCATCCCAGGTCAGGGAGGTGACAGCGGTGGAGAACAGGGCGTGCTCGTACAGGCCGAACTGCTCGGCGATACGCACCGCGTGGCGACGGATCTCCTCCCCAGGGGCGTACTTCCACTCGGGTACGTAGCCGGTCTCGTCAAGGAGCGGCAGGTAGACGTGCGACTCGACGTCGCAGTGGATGCCGGGGTAGCGGTTCCAGTACCAGGTGCCGCCGAAGTCGCCGCCCTTCTCGACGACGCGCACCTTCGCCACGCCCTGCCGGCGCAGGCGCGCGCCCGCCAGGATCCCGCCGAACCCGCCACCGACGATCGCGACGTCGACCACGTCGTGCAGCGGCTCGCGCTCCGCCACCTCGCCGGTGTACGGGTCGTCGGCGAAGTATCCGAACTCCGCCTCCGCGGACCGGTACTGGCCCGTTCCCTCGGGGCGTACGCGACGTTCCCGCTCGAGGCGGTAGCGCTCGCGCAGGGCGGCGATCTCCTGCGGGGTGGGCTGCTCCGTGGCGCGCTGCGGCAGGGGCATGGTGCGAGGTCCTCTCGTGGGGGGGGGGGGGGGGGGAACGTGCTTCGGGCGCCGCTCGTGGGGGAGGGGCGTCGGGCGCCGCGTGGGCGTGATCGGTGGCGTGATCGGTGCCCTCGCCGGGGCGCCCCGAGCGTCACAGGTACCGTAACCCAGGAACCGGACAGTGTTGTCCGGTTGGAGTCGCCCCCCCACACGGTCCGCCCGAGCGCCCCGACTTGACGGCTACTTGAAAGGTCAGCGATGCCGAACATCACCCCCGCCTCCCCGCTGCGCGACTGGCTGGCGGAGCCCACCGCCGGACAAGTCCTGCGTGGATTCCTCGCCTCCCAGGGACAGAGCGAAGAGGCTCTAGCCCCCGCTCTCGGCCTGCCGCTGGAGCAGCTTGTGCAGATGTCCGGCGGGAAGTTCCCTGCGGAGCTCATGGACACCCTGGTCACCGCGGCCGAGACAGGGCAGATCCCACACGGCCTGCTGGCCGACACCGGCACCGGCACCGGCACCGACGCTGCCGCGGTCGCGGAGACCGACCCGGGTGTCGAGATCGGCGCCCCCGAGCCGTGGACCGAGCAGGTCACGCCCGGCCGCTTCGGCGGGCAGAGCGTCATCGTCACCGGAGCCGCATCCGGCATCGGCAGGGCCGTCGCCTCCCGCATCGTGCGCGAGGGCGGCCGCGTCGTCGCCGTCGACATATCCGCCGACGGCCTCGCTGCTCTGGCCGCCGACCTGGGCGAGGCACTCGTGCCCGTCACCGCGGACATCACCGAACCCGCGTCCGCCGACGCGGTCCTGGCCGCCGCGGCCGGCCGCGTGGACGCCCTGGCGAATGTCGCGGGCGTGATGGACAACGACGCCGCCGTGCACGAAGTCGACGACACGACCTGGGAACGCGTCCTGCGCATCAACGTCGAAGGACCGATGCGCCTCATGCGCGCCGTCGTGCCCGGCATGCTCGCCGCGGGCGGCGGCCGGATCGTCAACGTCGTCTCCGAGGCGGCCCTTCGCGGCTCGGCGGCCGGAGCCGCCTATACGACCTCGAAGCACGCGCTGGTCGGCCTGACGGTGTCGTCGGCCTATCAGTACGCGGGAACGGGCGTGCAGATCAACGCCGTTGCCCCCGGCGCGGTCGCCACCGGCATCGCGATGCCTGCCGCCGCCCCGTTCGGCTCGGCCCGCACGGCGAAGATGCGTGTGGCGATCCCGCGCCTCGCCATGGCCGAGGAACTGGCTGCCTCGATCACGTTCCTGCTCAGCAAGGACGCGGTGAACATCAACGGCGCCATCCTGCCCTCCGACGGCGGCTGGTCGACCGCCTGACCACTGGCCGGCTTTCGCCCCCCCGCTGGGCACGTCGGGCTTCATGCCCGCGGTCGGCAGTGCTGGTGGGCCGCTTGACCGTGGTCCGGTCGGGGTG
Organism: Streptomyces sp. BA2; assembly: GCF_009769735.1. Classification (NCBI taxonomy): domain Bacteria; kingdom Bacillati; phylum Actinomycetota; class Actinomycetes; order Kitasatosporales; family Streptomycetaceae; genus Streptomyces; species Streptomyces sp. BA2. The sequence goes on along the minus strand of NZ_WSRO01000002.1, from coordinate 488,914 downwards.
CGCCCGCTGGGTACGTCGGGCTTCATGCCCGCGGTCGGCAGTGCTTGTCGGCTGCCTGACCGTGGTCCGGTCGGGGTGCGCCCGCTGGGTACGTCGGGCTTCATGCTCGCCGTCGGCAGTGCTTGTCGGCTGCCTGACCACGGTTCGGTCGGGGTGCGCCCGCTGGGCCTCAGGCTCACGGTCGGCAGTGCTGGTCGGCCGCCCGTACCACGGGTTCGGTCGGGGTGCGCCCGCTGGGTACGCCGGGCTTCATGCTCACGGTCGGCAGTGCTGGTCGGCCGCCTGAACCACGGTCCGGCCGGCCAGCCCTTGCCCGCCGCTCACTCCGGCCCATGCCCCACGGCCCGAACGTACGCCTCCTGCACGTCACCTCCTGCACGTCACCACGTCCGGGCCGCCCGGGCGACAGGAAGGAGCACCCCACCGCATGACCGCCCACCGCACATCCCACCGCCGCCCCCGCGCCACCCTGGCGGCTCTGGCCACCGGCGGCCTGTTGGTCCTGACCGGATGCGGCACCCAGACCTCCGCCGCCCCGGCCTCGCGCCCCGCGCCGTCCGGTGAGGGAAGGACCATCCGCGCCACACAGATCGCGCACGTGACCGACCCGCACGAGGCCACCGGCAGGACTTTGCTGGAGGGCCCGGTCCTGGACGAGAACGGCGACCTGTACGTCGTGGACGTCACCGCGCCGCCCGGCGAACCCAAGGTCATCTCCGTCGACCTGACCACCGGAGAGCACAAGGGCGTCTACACCGACAGGACTGGTGCTTACACCTCCGCGCAGATCAGCCCGTACGACGGCCGCCTCTACCTCACCGACTACACCGGATCCGTGGTCAGCACGGAGCCGGACGGCTCGGACCCGCGCACATTCTTCTCCGGCGAGGTCGACGGTTCCGCCATGAACCTCGACGACCTCGCCTTCGATGACGAGGGCAATCTGTACGTCAGCGACCTGCACGGCATGAAGCCGGGCAAGGCCGAGGGCCGCATCGTGCGCATCGACCGCGACGGCGGAAAGACCACGGCCCTGGCCGACGGGCTCGCCCACCCCAACGGCGTGATGTTCGATCCCGAGCTGCACGGCTTGTGGATCAGTGAACTCGCCGAGAACACCGTCTCCTACCTGCTGCTCGCCGCGGACAAGACCGCCGTGACCTCGCAGCACGAGGCCATTCACGTCGACGCCGGCGTGGCCCAGACCGACTCCATAGCCGTGGACGCCGACGGCAACCTCTACCAGGGGCTGCACGGCCGACCGGCCATGGCCGTCTACAGCCCCGAGGGGGAACGGCTGGCCACTGTCGAAGTCCCCGCGAAGGCCGCCAAGGGTCTCGAGTCGGCTACCAACGTCGCCATCACCCCGGGCGGCACGAAGGCCTACATGACCGTCAGCGGCCCCGACGGCGGTTACGTCTTCCGGTTCACCGCGCTCGGCAAGGGCATCCGCCAGTCCAACGGCGGCTGACGGTCACACGTCCACGGCGGTCTCGACGGGCCGCAACGGCCCCACCTCGATGCCGAGCAGCCGCCAAGCCGCCAGAGCACGACGCTCCCGCTCGGTAGGGGTGGGCCCGGTGACGGCCCCGGAGACCATCGCGACGGCGAGCATGACGTCGTCGGCGGACAGCCGATGACCCGCGGGCAGGCACCGGGAAAGGACGCTGTGGACGCGCGCGGCCAGCGCCCTGGCCTGCTCTCCGTCGCCCCGTGCGCCGCGGATGCGCAACAGGTCGACGAACGCCGTCGACCGGGTCAGATGCCAGGTGACCACGCCCAGGACGCTCGCCAGGCTCGCGTCGGGTTCGTCCGCGGCCTGTTCGATGTGCTGGACGTTCTCGTCCAGGACGGCGGAGGCCAGCGCGACCCGGTCGGCGAAGTGCCGGTAGAGGCTGCCCTGTCCCACCCCGGCGCGGCGCGCGACGGCCGACAGCGGCGCGTCCAGACCCTCCTCGGCGAACACTTCGCGGGCTGCCGCGATGAGGGCGGCGCGATTGCGTGCCGCGACCCGCCGCCCCTGGTTGGCCGGACGCGGGCCTTGGGGGGCATCGGTTGGGTTCGTCACGCTGGAAGGGTAGTACGGCCGCTCCGCGGATCATGGAGTGGCGTGCTTGCGGGCCCGGTAGGCGGCGGCTTTGACGCGGTTGCCGCAGGCCTGCATGCCGCACCAGGTACGTCGCGTCCCGCGGGAGCGGTCGAGGTACAGGCGGGTGCAGCTCGGGCGGCCACATTCCTTGAGGCAGGTGTCGGGGTCGGCGAGCAGGGTGATCGCGCCGCGGGCGATGTGGGTGAGAGCGGAGGCCAGGTCTCCTGTCCGGCGGATGCCCGCGTCGCTGAGGTGGAGCGCGGGAAGCGGCCCGGCGGCGGCGTTGTTGAGGACGTCCAGGCCGGCCGGCTCGTAGCTGCGGCCTTGCATGCGGTCGAGGGCGAGCTGGTGGACGGCCTCGCGGAGTTGATGGGTACGGGTGAGCGCCGGGCTGTCGGCTGTGACCCGGTCGGGGAGCTCGTCGCAGGCCATGACCCACTGTTCGAGGTCGGCGGGGGTGGCCAGGAGGTCACGGGGCCGGTCGCGGCGGGATTCCACGGTGGCGACCAGGTCCAGGGCGGGGTGACCGCTCACGAAGGCGAAGTGCACGTCACCATCTTGACCGGTGACGCGATGTGCGGCAAGACTCGTCACCAGTTGAACCGGTGACGTGATGGGGAGTGGATGAATGTCCGGGACGGGCGATGCCAATGCCAATGCCAATGCCAATGCCAATGCCGATGGCGATGGCGATGGCGATCTGGAGGTCGAGGTGGTCGTCTTCGACGTGCTGGGGACGATGGTCGACGAGTCCGGCGGACTGCGTGCGGCCCTGGCGGAGGCGGTGTCCGCGTCCGGCGACCGGTCGTCCGGCGGGATGGCTGTGGAGGGTCTGCTCGAGGTCTGGCGGGAGCACGTCGAGCGTGAGCAGCGGCGCATCGGGGAGGGGGCCCGGGCGTATGTGAACAGTGAGGTCATCGAGCGGGAGGCGGCTGAGCGCGTGGCCGAGTGCGCCGGGTTGAGTGATCCGGTGGCCATCGGACGGCTGGCCGGGGCATCGCGGCGCCTGAGGCCTTGGGGCGATTCCGTTGCCGGTCTCGCGCGTCTTGCGGGGCGGTTTCCTGTGCTGGGGCTCTCCCATGCGAGTCGCGGGGCGCTGCTGCGGCTGAACGCGTACGCGGGGCTGCGCTGGCATCAGGCGTTGTCCGGCGAGGAGGTACGGGCCTACAAGCCCGCGCCGGAGGCCTACCAGCTGGCGATCGACGCGGCGGGGTGTCCGGCCGAGCGAGTGCTGATGGTCGCCGCGCATGCGTGGGATCTGAGGGGAGCTCAGGCGGTGGGGATGCGAACGGCCTATGTTCAGCGGCCGGTGGGTGATCCGCCGAGGAATACGGACACCTTCGATTGGCGGGTGGAGAGCCTGGCTGAGCTGGCGGGTGAACTGAAGGCGGCGTAGTGACGCGGATGCGACCGCATGGGTGTGTGGTGTCGAGCTCTGGAGTGGTGACGCATGGTCACATCGAGTGATCGGGCACGGATGTCTCGACGGAACCCTCAACCTCAGCCTTAGCGTCACAGTCAGCGTCGGGGCGCGCATGCGATCTGGTTGCTCACTCGCCGGTATGTGACCGAGCCGCCCCGCCGAGGCGCGAGGTCATGGATCTGAGGAAATCGGTTGCCTCCCGACGATGGAGGCGGCTGCAATGTCCGGCATGATCACCCAGGTGCGCCCGCCGCGGCGAGATGAGATGAACGCGCATCAACGGGTCTTGCCACTCAGCGATCCGGGCCAACCGCAGCCGAATCGCCACACGGGAGACGCCAACGCATGAGTACGCCACCGCCAACGCCACCACCGCCACCGTCGATACCTGGGGTGGAGCCGACCGGCGGATCATCCGTCCGGATCGGCGCTCTCGTTCCGCTGACTCGGCCTGGCTGGGTCGAGGCAGGCCAACACTTGCTCGCCGGACTCGAGCTGGGCGTTCGCGAAGTCAATGACGCCGGAGGCATCGACGGAAAGCCACTTGAACTCGTGGTCCGAGACACGGCGGCTGATCCGCAGAGGGCCGCGGCAGCCGTAGATGAACTGGCAGGCCTGGGCGTGGCTGCCGTGGTGGGGGAGTATCACAGCGTCGTCGCTCGTGCCGCCGCAGGCAGGGCCGACGCCATCGGTCTGCCCTTCCTCTGCTCGTCGGCCGTTCTCGACGCGCTCACCGAACAGCCGACGGACTGGGTCGCGCGCCTCTCCCCGCCGCAGTCCCGCGGCTGGCAGGTCTACGCGGACTTTCTCCTCGCCGCGGGGCACAGCCGAATCGCCGTGGCAACCCAGTCGACTGTCTACTGGGCATCTGGGACCCGCATTCTGCGGGACTACCTCGCTCCACGCGGCGGCACCGTCATCGAACTCGACATGAGCGCGCTCAGCCCCACGGCCATGTGCGACGAGCTCGTCGACCGTGGTGCGACAGCCCTCCTTCTGCTGGTAGGCCACCCGGAACCGGCCGTGCCGATCGTCAAGTCCGTCCGTCACGACCAGCGTCTCGCCGAGATCCTGATCGGTGCTCCGGCCGGACAACCGGAGTTCGCCGAATGGGCGAAGCTGCTGGGCGACGACGGCGCCGCGATCCCGTTCTTGCGCTACCTGCCCGAGCGCCTCGGCCCACTCGGGGCACGAGTCGAGACAACCCTCCGCGAGCGGCTGGGCGAAGGGCCCTTCTTCGTCGCCTTCGAGGGCTACGACTCGGTCGCCGTCCTCGCCGCTGCGATGCGTTCTCACGGCGGCGACCGTGCGCGCACCGCCGAATCCTGGCCGCGCGTCGAAGTCGATGGCACCCGGGGGCAGATCACGTTCTCCCGCACGCCGGGCATCAGCGTTTGGCAATGGGCTCGGACGCCTATCCAGGTCGTTGACCGAGATCCGGCGGAACCCGACCGCTTCCGGGTTCTGCACGTCGGCTGAGCGCGGATCACCGCAGCTTCGCCGGCCCGGCCTGCTCCGACCGCCGCTGGCAGGAGATCGAACGGCCGACGAGTTGACCGGCATCTCGCCCGCCGGCCGGAAACCAGGTGCGGGCGGCCGGTGCGGTGAGGTGTGATCGGGGCATGGCGATTGTGTTGAGCGGGCCGGGAGTTGACGGGCTGGGCGAGGCTGTGGGCGTGCTGCGGGAGTGGCAGTACGACGGGGCGCCGATGCAACTGCATCCGGGGGACCTGGGCTGGTTCTGGCGGTTCGGTGCGGAGGCGACGGCCGCGGCGGTCAGGACGTGGAGCCGTGACGGACGGATGCTCGCCGTCGGGCTGCTGGACGGTCCCGGCCTTTTGCGGCTGACGATCGCGCCGGACGCCCGGTGGGACGAGGAGCTGGCGCGGCAGTTGGTGGAAGACGTGACCCAGCCGGAGCGCGGCGTACTGCCCGAGGGGAAGGCGAGCATCGAGGCACCGATGGACGCACTGGTCCAAGACCTGCTGTTCGAGGCCGGCTGGAACGCCGACGAGCCGTGGACGCCGCTGCGCCGCGACCTGACGGAGCCGGTGCGGGACCCAGGCGTGCGGATCGAGGTGACCGGGCCCGAGCAGGCGCATGTCCGGGCCGCCGTACAGCGGGCCTCGTTCGACGGGTCGACGTTCACCGACGAGCACTGGCACGCGACGGCGGCCGGATTGCCGTACGCCGAGGCCCGTTGTCTGGTCGCGTACGACGGACAGGGCGAGGCGGTGGCGGCGGTGACGGTGTGGTCGGCCGGTCCGGGGAGGCCCGGACTGCTCGAGCCGATGGGCGTCCACCGGGAACACCGCGGTCACGGTTACGGCAAGGCGATCACCATCGCCGCCGCGGCCGCACTCCAGGAGATGGGCTCGTCGAGCGCGATCGTCTGCGCGCCGAGCTCGAACGCGGGCGCGGTGGCCACCTACAGGTCGGCCGGCTTCCACCAACTCCCCGAGATCCGGGACCGGTATCGGGACGCGTAGGCGCTGGGCTTCATATCGGCTACAGCGTGAGCGGCTACGAAACGATGTCGTCACCGGTGCGGTTCCCAGCGGAAGAGGCGGGAGGCCAGCGCCACGGAGATGATGACCCAACTCAGGGTGGGCAGGAGGAGTGGCAGGGACTCGGCCACGGGAACGCCGCCGTTCCAGGCGTTGAGGACGAAGAACCTCTTCGAAGCCGCGGGGATCCGCGTGCGCGTCAACCGCGAGGCCGACGTGGACGAAAGAGTCAATGGGCTGCTCGGACAGGTACTCCGCGAGACGACGACCAACATCCTGCGCCACGCGGCAGCCACGCGGGTGCGGATCACTCCTCCGTGACGACACCGCCCTCCGCGGCGCGGGAGGACGACCGATGACCACCGTGGTGCTCGCCGACGACTAGGCCCTCCTCCGCAAGGCGCTCGCGGCACCGCTGACGCTCGAAGGCGAGATCACCGTGCTCGCCGAAGCGCACGAGGGCGCATCGGCGATCCAGGCCACGCTGCGTCACCGGCCCGACGTGCTCGTCATATGACTGGCTGTAGCGATTCAGGGGGCGCATCGTGCGTTGGCCCCCCCGCCTCCGGGTCCCGGCGGCGGGGGGCCAACGCACAACAGCGGCTAGACGCTGTCCTCCCGGTACAGGCCGGTGGGTTCGCCCACTTCCAGACGTGGCCAGTGCGCGAGGTCCCGTCGAAGCTGCCGGTCGTGCGTCGCGACGACAAGGGCGGCACTCGTGTCGCACAGCGCGTCGGTCAACTCGTCGACCAGCGTTGACGACAGATGGTTGGTCGGCTCGTCGAGCAGGATCAGGCCGGGCCGCCCGGCCAGCGCCAGCGCCAGATCGAGACGACGCTGCTGGCCCTGCGACATCCGCCCGACCGGCGTGCGCAGCGCGTCGGAGTCCAGCAGCCCGAGCCCGCCGAGCGGGACGACGTCGGCGTCGCGGATCACGCCCGCGGCCACCAGCCGTCCCACGTGGCGGGCGTGCACCTCGCGGGCGGTGAGGCCGGGGTCCTGCTGGGCGGTCTCCTGGGTCACCTGCACCGCTCGGGCCCCCTTCGCCGTACGGACGTGTCCGCGCGTGGGCTCGAGCGCACCGGACAGAACAGCGAGCAGCGTGGACTTCCCGGCGCCGTTGAGGCCGGTGACAAGGAGCCGGTCGCCGCCGTCAAGAGTGAGGTCGACCGGACCGGCAAGACGCCCCTCGACCGCGACGCCGTGTGCCCGCAACTGCGGCGCGCCCGGCCGGACACCCAGATCCGGCCACCGCAACAGGGGCGGCGGCTGCGGCACATCGATCCGGTGCGCCTCCAGAGCGTCCTGCTGCCGCTTGAAGGCCTGTACGACGCCCGGTGCGCGGGACTGGCGTTGGTGCTTGCCGGTCCCCTTGTCCGGCCGCCAGCCGGTGGAGAGCCGGTCGCGGGCAGCCGAGACGGCGTCCTGCAGCCGCCGGTGCTCGGCCTGCTGCTCCTCATGGTCCTGCTCCCATCGCTCCCGCTCACGGCGCCGGGCACCCTGCCAGGCGTCATAGCCGCCCGCGTACAGGCGCGGCTTCCCGTCGCGGGAGGGGTCGAGGTCCAGGAACCGGTTCGCGACGTCGCGCAACAGTGCCCGGTCGTGGCTGACGACAGCGAGGCCACCGTCGTGCTCGCGCAGCCTGCGGGTCAGGAAGTCGAGGCCGTCGGCGTCGAGGTGGTTGGTCGGCTCGTCGAGCAGCAGGATGTCGTGCCGCGCGCCGAGCAGGCAGGCGAGGCGGACCCGGTAGCGCTGCCCGACCGACAGCGTCGACAAGGGGCGATCGCGGTCGGTGCACGCACCAAGCGCCTCCAGGGCGACGTCGACGCGGCGTTCGGCATCCCACGCGTCGAGCCGGGTGGCGGCGTCGAGCGCGGCGGAATAGCGGTCATCGGCAGCGACCTCGCCCTCAGCCATGGCGAGGGTCGCCTCGTCCAGCGCGGCGAGGGCCGCGAGCGACGCGGCCAGCGCCTGGGACGTCAGGGTGCCGACGGTCTCCCCGTCGCCCACGGACAGCTCCTGGCGGGCCAGGCCGATCGTCCCTGCCCGGTGCACGGTGCCCTCGTCGGGCGTGATCAGTCCGGCCAGGACGTGCAGCAGCGTCGTCTTGCCCCGGCCGTTCTCGCCCACGACGGCGACGCGTGACCGGGCGGAGAGCGTGACCGAGACGTCGTTCAGAACACGCCGGGACCCGCGGGTGACGGTGAGGCCCTGAGCGCGGACGTGCGCGTTGCTGCCCGCCTCGACGGGCAAGGACATGGCTTCAGGGGTGGGGGTGAGGTTCAACGGATGCTCCGCAGCTCGCAGTGGAGCCGGGCAGCAGGAAGTGGCCGCCCGGCGGGAACCGGAACGGCGGCGAATTCAGCAGGGAGAAGGCGCCGCCGTCAGCGGGCGGAGCGGACCTTCTGCGACCAGATACCTCGTGCCATAACGATCAGGCTAGCAAAACCGCTGCTCTGTTCGCCCGGCCATTTTGGGCGCGGGTAGGGCGCGGGGGTCCCCTCAGGGAGCAGGCAGGAGCACCGAGGCATCTGGTTCCAGCTGGGTGGCGAAGCCGTCGACCACAGCGAACCGGTCCAGATCGACGACGGCGATCCGGTTGGTGCCCAACAGCGACACATACGCCAGTGGCCTGCTCGGATGAAGTGTCACCGCGGACGGGGTCCCGTCGAGGCCAAGGGAACGGATCGGCCGCAGGTCGGTGCTCCATAGGGCGAGGGTGTTGGCGACGATGTCCGTCACCAACAGCCGTTCGTCATCGAGCGTGTAGACCCGCAGCGGGTCTCCGCCCGTCTTCCTGGTCCGCCGTACCTTCATGGTGCGGGTGTCCACGGCGACCAGCGAGGCGCTCTTGCGGGCTCCGACGAACAGCGTCTTCTCATCCCGGCTCAGACAGCTGCTCTCGGGCAGTTGACCGGGTGTGACCAGCACAGGCGGGACGGCGGCGTCATGGGGGCGCACAAGGCTCACCGTGTGGGACAACAGCCCGGTGACATAGGCTCGTTCGCCGTCACGGCTGAGCGTGAACAAGTGGGTCTTCACCCCGTGGGTGGGCACTGCTCTGGTCGGCGCGGGGTCGGTGGACGGATCGTCGAAACCGAGCAGAGCCGCCTTCTCCTCGCTCAAGGCGTACAGCCGGTCGTGATGGTCGATGCCCATGCCGTGGATGCGGTTGAAGGGCCGTGTGTCGATTGTCCGGGCCAGGGACCGCTCGGCCAGGTCGATGACGAAGACGGCGGCGCCGCCCTCGCCGACGCTGGAAGACATGCGCACCCCGTAGTGCCCGACGTAGGCGAATCGTCTGCGCGAGTCGACGACCATCTCATGCGGGTAGTCGGGCAGCCGGACGGTCTGGCGGAGCTGCCCCGACTCGGCGTCGTAGAAGCTGACCGCGTGGCTGCTTTTCTCCACCACCAGCAGTACGTCGGCTCTTGCCGCCCGGGGAGCGCCTGAGGCTGGCGTGGAAAGACCGCTCGCCAACGCCCCCGCGCCCACTGCCTTGATCACTGTCCGACGTGTCGCCACAGCCCCGCACTCCGATCTCTCGCCGGCTCGCCATCGTCCATCATCTTCGGCGAGGAAGCTTCCCTCGCGCGCAAGAACGAGCTTGCTCAGTAGGGTCACAGTCATGCTTGGTGTGCGGGTGGTGCTGATCGGGGGGACGTCGCATGTGGGGAAGTCGACCGTCGCGCAAGTAGTGGCGGACAGAATGGGGTTCGAGTATCTGTCCACCGACGGACTGGCCCGGCACCCGGGGCGCCCTTGGCGGACGCCGGAATGGGAAGTGTCCGCGCACGTCGCAGAGCACTACAGAGCGCTCACGGTGGACGAGCTGACCGCATCTGTACTGGATCACTATGAGCGGCTGTGGCCCGGCATTCAGGACCTGATCACGGATTACGCGGCAGGACGCCGTGTCGGTGCGGGCCTGGTCGTGGAGGGGTCGGCGCTCTGGCCCGACCGCATCGCAAGGCTGACGGTCCCGCACACGGCCGCCGTGTGGCTCACCGCGGAGGACTCCACTCTCCGCGCCCGGATGCACGAGGCCGGCCGTTACAAGGAAGCCACCGCCGAGGAACGGCACCTGATCGAGAAGTTCCTGGCTCGCGCGGCGCGCTACCAGGTGCTCATGCGGGGTGCCGTCGACAGACTGGGCCTGGATCGCATCGCCGCTGACGTCGGGCGGTCCCCCGAGGAACTGGCTGACGCGGTGCTCACTGCGGTCGGCTCGCAATATGCGATCGGCCGGTCGACGGGCGGGTGACGGCCGAGGGACGGCCGGGTGACGGTGCCTGGCGCGGTGGCTCGGGGCACAACTCACGTTGATGCCCGCCTTTCACCGTCCTGTGAGACGGACGCCGCGCCGACACGCGGCAGTTCAGGTCCGCTGGGCCCGGTGCACGGTCGCGTGGTCTGACATCCTGACACGGTGCGCGTACTGATCGTGACGGCGGGAAGCTGGGGCGACGTCGCCCCCTACACCGGACTGGGCGTGCGACTGCGCGCGGCGGGCCACGAGGTGGTCCTCGCCACCCATGAACGCTTCGAACAGGCGGTGACCGCCCACGGGTTGGGCTTCAGGCCCCTGCCAGTCGACCCGCGGCAGGAACTCGCCTCGCAGGACGGCCAGGGCCTGGCCCGAGCGGTGAGCCCACCCGTGGCCATGGCGCGATTGATGCGTATGGCGCGGGCGTTCATGCCCCGGCTTACGGCCGGCGTCGCGGATGCGGTGCGAGAAGGCACCGATGTGGTCCTGAGCTCCACGGTCACCGACCCCATGTGCGCGGCGCTCGGCGAGGCACTGCGCCTGCCGAGCATCGGGGTCTACCTCCAGCCAGTGCACCCCACGGGCGCCTTCCCGCCGCCCATCACCGGCGCCCGGTCCTTCGGGTCTCACGGCAACCGCCTTGCCGCCCGGGCCCTGTGGGTCGGCAGCGACCCCATCTTCGCCCCCGCGGTCAGCGCCCTGCGCCGCGAACTGGGCCTGCCGCACCGGAGATTCAGCGGCCCGATGAGCCTGCCGCGCGGGCGTACCGTCCTGCACGGCTTCAGCCCGCGGATCGTCCCCCGCCCTGCGGACTGGCCCGCAGGGCACGAAGTGGGCGGCTACTGGTGGCCCGAGACCACGCCCGACTGGCAGCCCGAGCCACGACTCCTCGACTTCCTCGACGCAGGCCCGCCGCCGGTGTTCGCCGGCTTCGGCAGCTTCGTCACCGCCGACTCCCAGCGGCTGAGCACCCTGCTGGCCGACGCACTGCGCCGCGCGAAGGTACGCGGCATCATTCAGGCCGGCTGGAGCGGCCTGCACGCCGAGAACGACGACCTGATCACCGTCCAGGAAGTCCCACACGCCTGGCTGTTCCCCAAGACAGCTGCCGTCATCCACCACGCAGGCGCCGGCACCACCGCCGCCGGACTGCGCGCCGGCGCCCCCGCGGTCCCCGTCCCCGTACAACTGGACCAGCACTTCTGGGCCACCCGCCTGCACACCCTGGGCCTCTCACCGCGTCCGCTGCGCTTCCAGCGCCTGACCGCCGAACGCCTCTCCCAGGCGATCACCACAGCCGTCCACAGCCCCGTCCTGCGCGCCCGAGCCCACGCCACCGCCGGGGCCCTCGCCGGGGAGGACGGCACCCGCCAGGTCCTCGAAGCCATCGAGCGGCTCGGCTGACGGACAACGACAGCCTGGGGCCGGCCGGTGGACGCCTGGACGGGACGGCGGTGGCCACTCCGGGAAGACGGGAGGTTACGCTCACCGCATGATTATCCCGTTCATTGTGGGCGTCACCGTCCTCGCCACCGTCGGCGCCGTGGGCATCTGGGTGTGCCTGGAGTTCTGCAAGGCGTGCCGCGAGCGCAGGAGCACGCCCGCCGGGGCAGCCGCCGACGGTCAGTAGCGGGGTGGGCGGCTGAGCGAGAGGGGGCTTCACGATCCCCCCGATGACACCTCCGGGCCGTAGCGCGCGGCGATGTCCTCGGAGCCGGCCCATCGGCTGTAGGTGGGGGACTGCGGCCAGTCCTCGGGGGAGTCCTGCCACTCCTCCTGCCGCCCGTAGGGCAGCAGGTCGATCAGCGCGAAGGTGTGACTGAGCTGCTCGGTGCCTCGGCCGTTGGTGTGCCAGGTGCGATGGACGGTGTCGCCGTCACGCAGGAAGACGTTGACCGCGAATCCACCGCCGGGCGGCGCGCCCACGTCGGTGCCGAATGTGCTGTTCGCGGTGGAGTACCAGGTCATCTTGTTCCCGACCCGCCGCTTGTACGCGAGGGCCTCGTCGATCGGGCCGTGCGTGACGATGACGAACCTGGCGTCGTAGGCCTCGAGGAACTCCAGCCGGGTGAACTGCGACGTGAACCCCGTGCAGCCCGGGCACTGCCACTCCTTGCCGGGGAACCACATGTGGTTGTAGACGATCAGCTGTGACTTGCCGTCGAAGATGTCGGCCAGCCGGGCCGGTCCCTCCTCACCCTCCAAGGTGTAGTCGGGCATCTCGACCATCGGCATCCGGCGGCGCTGGGCGGCGATCGCGTCGAGCTCCCGGGTCGCGGCCTTCTCCCGGACACGCAGGTCGTCGAGTTGGCGCTGCTAGGTCTCGGCATCGACGACGGGCGGCAGTGCTTCGAGGGTCATGAGTGCCTCCGGTTCGCGGTGTGCACATATAGACCGTGCCCGGGCGCGGAACTCATCGCTCTCCGGCGATTTATCGCCGCCCGGGACCGCGCCCGTGCCGCGGATGGCGGTGGTGCGAGTCAACTGCTGTGCCTCGCCTCCGTCTTCGGGAGCGAAGAGGTGGGGCGCGGCTTCGCACGCTCGATCTCCACACGGTTGTACCGAGCGGGGCAGCAACACCCTGAGGGTTCTGGGCCCGTACGAGGACAGCAGCTCCTAAGGGCGACGAGCCGCTGTCGCACATCCTCAGCGGCATACCGGCGCTTGGGCAACGGCAAGAACAACCACTGAGCCGCGAGCCCCCGGATCAGCCGACACACGGCCGTAGTCCCTCTGTCGTAATCCGCCTGCATGGTTGATCGTTGGGCCGTCGGGATCAGCCGTACAGCGAACAGGGGGACGACCTATGACGATCAACCGCAGGGGACTGCTCGGGGCGGGCGCCGTGTTGGGGCTGCTGAGCGCATGTGGCTCCAACACGGGCCGGGACGATGGTGGTTCAGGCGACGGGCCGAAGCTGTCGCAGTGGTACCACCAGTACGGCGAGCAGGGCACCGAGCAGGCCGTGAAGAAGTACGCCGCCGCCTACAAGAAGGCGAACGTCACCGTCCAGTGGCGACCCGGCAACTACGACGAGCAGACCGCGGCCGCGCTCCTCACCGACTCGGGCCCTGACGTATTCGAGGTCAACGGCCCGTCCCTCGACCAGATCCAGGGCAAGCAGGTCGCCGATCTGACCGAGCTGTTCGACGGCGTCAAGGACGACTTCAACCCTGCCGTTCTCGCCCCGAAGACGTACGACGGCAGGATCTGGGGCATCCCCCAAGTCATCGATATGCAGATGCTCTACTACCGCAAGAGCCTGCTCGCCGACGCGGGGGTTCAGCCCCCGAAGACGCTGGACGAGCTCGTGGACGCCGCGAAGAAGCTCACGTCGAAGAAGACGAAGGGCCTGTTCCTGGGCAACGACGGAGGCGCCGGCGTCCTGGGCGGCACGCCCCTGTACGCCGCCGGTCTCGAACTCGTCACCGCCGACGGCAAGGTCGGCTTCGACGACCCGGCCGCCGCCCGCGCCCTCGGCAAGATCCACCGGCTGTACGCCGACAAGTCGCTGCTCCTGGGCGCGCCCGCCGACTGGTCGGACCCGTCGGCGTTCGTCCAGGGGCTCACCGCCATGCAGTGGTCGGGCCTGTGGGCCCTGCCCACCGTGCAGAAGGAACTCGGCGACGACTTCGGCGTCCTGCCGTTCCCGAAGGACGGCGCGGCGGGCAAGCCCTCGGTGCCCGTCGGCGCGTACGCCGCCGCGGTCAGCACGCGCAGCAAGCACCAGAAGGCCGGCAAGGACTTCCTCAAGTGGCTGTGGATCGACAGCACCGACCGCCAGGAGGACTTCGCCCTCGCGTACGGATTCCACATCCCGGCCCGTATGTCCCTGGCGAAGAAGGCTGACAAACTCAGCAAGGGCGCGGCGGCCGACGCCGTCCGCTACACCACGGACTACGGCCACGCCGAGCCCCTCCTCTGGACCCCCGCCAGCAGGAGTGCTTACCAAGATGCCTTGAGCCGGATCATCAAGGACGGTGCGAGCCCCGACGGCGAGCTCAAGAAGGTCGTGCGCAAGGTGTCCGCCGAGCTCGGCCGGGTGAAGAAGAAGTCGTGACCACAGCAGCCCCTCGCGAACAACAGGCAAGTGGGCGAAGGAAGTTGTGGGGACAGCAGAACCGCACCCTCTGGTTCTGGGTGTTCGTCGGACCCTTCCTGCTCGGCCTGGGCGTCTTCACGTACGTCCCGCTCGGCTGGAGCGTCTACCTCAGCTTCTTCGACGCACACAACACCGTCACCCCGAACGACTTCGTCGGCCTCGGCAACTACACCGAGATGCTGCGGAACGAGGCGTTCACCGACAGCCTGTGGACCTTCCTGGTCTTCTCGCTCTTCATCGTGCCCGCGACGTACGCGCTCTCCCTCGCGCTCGCCCTCATGGTCCACCGCCAGCGCCGTGCCCAGGCGTTCTTCCGCTCGGTCTTCTTCCTGCCCGCGGCCTGCTCCTACGTCGTGGCCGCGCTCATCTGGAAGATGTCGATCTTCAACGGAGTACGGTTCGGGCTCGCCAACACGGTCCTCGGCTGGTTCGGCGGCGACCAGATAGCCTGGCTTTCGACCACCGACCCGCCCTGGTACTGGGCCGTGATCGTCACCGTACGGCTCTGGCTCCAGGCGGGCTTCTACATGGTGCTCTTCCTCGCCGGACTCCAGCGCATCAGCCCCACCCTCTACGAGGCTGCGGCCGTGGACGGGGCGCGGCCCGGCTGGCAGGTCTTCCGCCACATCACGTTCCCGCAGCTGAAGGCGACATCGGTGGCGGTGGTGCTGCTGCTCGTCATCAACGCCTTCCAGGCGTTCGACGAGTTCTACAACCTGCTCTCGGACTCCCGCGGCTACCCGCCCTACGCCAGGCCCCCACTCGTCTACCTCTACTACACGGCGCTCGGTCAGGGACAGAACCTCGGTCTCGGCAGCGCGGGCGCCGTCCTGCTCGCCCTGATCATCGCGGTGGTGACGGTGGGTCAGGCGAAGTGGTTCGGGCTCGGCAGGAAGGAGGCGGAATGAGAGGCCACACGAGGGACGACGCAAGGGTCAGGGCGGGCCGCGCGCTGCGCCTCTCGCTGCTGATAGCACTCGCGCTCCTGTTCCTGATCCCCTTCTACCTCCTTGTCCGCAACGGGCTCTCGTCCGAGAGTGACATCACCTCGCCCGAGTGGACCTTCTTCCCCTCCTCGCTGCGCTGGGGGAACGTCAAAGAGCTCTTCGAAGACACCTCCGTACCGTTTGCGCGCTCCCTGCTCAACTCCTCGCTCATCGCGGTCGCGACGACGCTCGGCACGCTGCTGCTGGCCTCGCTGGCCGGCTACGGCCTGGCCCGCATCCCGTACCGCCACGCGAACAAGGTGTTCTACGCGATCCTCGGCACGCTGATGGTCCCGGCCTCCGTCACCTTCGTCCCGACGTTCGTCCTGGTGTCGTCGCTCGGCTGGGTGTCGACGCTGCGCGGTCTGATCGTCCCGACGCTGTTCTCCGCCTTCGCGTGCTTCGTATTCCGGCAGTACTTCCTCGGATTCCCAAGGGAGTTGGAGGACGCGGCGCGCGTCGACGGGCTCGGATACTGGCGCACGTACTGGCGGGTGGTGGTGCCCAACTCCCGGCCCGTCTTCGCGGCGGTGGGCACGATCGTCTTCATCGGCGCGTGGAACTCGTTCCTGTGGCCGCTGGTCATCGGACAGGACCGCGACGCATGGACGGTGCAGGTGGCCCTGTCGTCGTTCACCACGTCCCAGGTGATCAGGCTGCACGAACTCTTCATCGCGGCCGCTGTGTCGATCGTGCCGCTGCTCGTCGTGTTCCTGTTCTTCCAACGGTGGATCGTGGCGGGGGTGGAGCGGTCGGGCATTGACGACTGACTATCGACGACTGACTATTGACGACTGACTTACGATCTTCCGCATGCAGAGCGCGGACATCGCAGTTGACGGAGAAGACCTGCGCCGGGTCGTCACTCTGGCCATCGACACCCTGAGGGATGCAGATCCCGACGCCTGGGAGGCCAAGGCGGGAACGCTCGAGTGGACGTGTTGGGAGACGCTCGAGCATCTGGCCGACGATCTGTTCACCTACGCCGCGAGGTTTGGGCTCGCCAAGCCGCCGATGTCAACGGTGTTGCCGTTCCGGACGAGCAGTGACCGAAGTGGTGGGCCGGAGAATGTCATCTTCGTTGATCGGGCCTCGGGACCCGAGGGTCTCCTGACCATCCTGGAGGCGTGTGGAGGCTTGCTGGCGTCCGTGCTGCGCACGGCACCCTCAACCACCGTCGCTCACCACGTCTTTGGGCCCTCGGACCCAGAGGGCTTTGCTGCCATGGCAGTCGTTGAAACCCTTGTGCACACCCATGACATCACTCAGGGGTTGAATCTGGAGTGGTCGCCGCCGAGGGATCTGTGCGAACGGGTCCTGCAGAGGCTCTTTCCCCACGTCGCCATTGACTGTGACGTCTGGCAGATCCTGCTGTGGGCGACGGGACGCACCGCCCTCCCTCATCGCCCACGACTCACCGAGTGGCGCTGGTACGGCACGAAGGGCGTGTGAGTGCCCACCGCGCGACTGGGGCGAACGCATATTGGTTTGCCGCCGGTCAGCCCTCTCGGATAGGAAGCCGGCCCCGGACAGGCCTGAGCCCCGGGCGCCTGGCGCGCCGGGGCTCAGAGGGGACGAGAGGGATGATGCGAGGGGGGTGCGGTCTAGTACGGGCCGTTCACGTTGTCGATCGAGCCGTACCGGTCGGCCGCGTAGTTGCAGGCGGCAGTGATGTTGGCGACCGGGTCGTAGCTGTCCAGCGAGGTGCCGGGCACGTGGTAGGCGTCGAACGTGGGGCCGATGACCTGCAGGAGTCCCTTGGAGGGGGTTCCGGCCACGGCGTTGGAGTCCCAGTTGTTGATAGCCAGCGGGTTGCCGGAGGACTCGCGCATGATGTTGCGGTGGATGCCCTCGTAGGAGCCGGGGATGCCGCGCTGGGCCATGATGTCGAGCGATTCCTTGATCCAGCCGTCGAGATCGTTGGTGTACGACTTCTTCGCCGGGGCAGAGGCGGGCTTCGCGGCTGCGGTGTCCTTGCGCTCGGAGCGGTCTGCTCGCTCGGCGGTGGCCTTCTCGCCGAGGGTGAGCTTGATACCGGGGTGGATCAGTGCCGGGTCACCACCGAGGGCGTCGCGGTTGTCCTCGTACAGCTTCTTCCAGCCGCCGCTCAGCGAGTGCTCTCGGACGATCTTGGAGAGGGTGTCGCCCGCTGCGACGACGTAGGTCTTCGGGGCAGCGGCGGGCTTGGCGGCCGGGCCTGCCTGCGCGGCGCTGGCGGCGGTCGCGCCGAGGACCGGGAGCACGAGCACGGCCCCGCCCGTGCCTGCGGCGGCGATGCCACGGGTGAGTGAGCTGGACTTGGGACGGCGGTGCTTTCCCTTTGCAGGCATGACGAATTCCTCTCCGTCGCCTACGAGGTGAGCTGTCGGGTTCGGACGGGAGATGTCCGGTCGCACTGCGCATGCGACTTCACCCCGAGCCGTTCCGGAATCCGGATCGGCGGCTTACCTGGGTCCCCCGCTCCTGCCGAGCGAAAGTGAGTGATGGGAAGGGTTTCCGGACAGCGGCAGGATTCGGCGTTCCATCCGGATTGACGGTGACGTTAAGCGAGAAAGCCCGGACGGAACAAGAGCGGAATTCGAATAGGGAATGCGCGAGGCCAGTCCTTGATGACCGGAACCGCCCACTTTCTTTGATCAAATAGCCCCAACTTTCTTTACGCAGAACGGAAGTGCGCTCAGCGGCTCCCCGGGAGGCGCGAGCTGTTGGTGTGACCTATTCCACTGAATGGGATGCGGGCTGGAGGGCGACTCGATGGCGTATCGGATCGCGCCATTTCGCATGAGTATCCCGCAATGCAGGCATGGCTTTATATACATTACCAATACTGAGCAAAAGCATTTCTTACGGGCAAGATGGACATGGTGCGAAGTTCACTTTCCCTGCCAAAGCGGGCATATTGAATGGTCCGGGTCCTGCTGCGCAACGCGCATAGCGCGAGTGCCAGCCGCTCCCGACGTCACCGAGGCGACAGCGCACGGCCTCACTCACCAGATCGAGCAGCTCCCGGCATCTAGAGCCGAAATGGGGAAATCAATGTCGACGAGGGGGCGGAGGTTGGAGATGCTCAATCCCCGTATTGGGGCGACCTGTTGTATTCCCTATCCGATCTGCATTTTGAGAATCCCGACTCTTCGCCCGCTCCGCCCACACGTCGAACCTCTGGTCCGTCATGCCACCACGATCCCTGACTCTCGCCTTGGTGCAGGGCGAGTTCAGCCGCATCGAAGCCGAACCGGACAGCCCTTCCGCACACGCGGCCGGAACCGGCACAGCGCTAGATGTCGCTGTCGCCGCTGGGTAGTTCGTTATGGCCTTCACTCCAGTTGTTGACCCACCCGCACACCCCGCACGCGTAGCGGCCGTTGACGCCCGATACCTCGGTGCCGCACCGGCGGCAGTCCGTCGTAGTGATCTCCTGAGATTCCAGGAACGCCATGGCCAGCGTCTGGGGCCTTTCGGATGTCATGACCCCGACCCTATCCACGAGGCTGACGGCGACCTGGCGAGGGGGCGCTCGCGCGTGAGGATCCAACCGGGAGGGGCGTCAGCCTCTAGGCGGTGAAGAAGTCGACGAGCGCGCGGGCGATCTCGCCGGGCGCGTTCTCTGTGGGGATGTGCCCCGCATCTGGAATACGTACGAGCGCGGTGTTCGGGATCTCCGAGGCGAACCGCTCGGCGTACTCCACCTTCTCGAAGGCATCCTCCTCGCCCCAGATCAACAACTTGGGCGTCGTGGACCGCCGCAGCGCGGGCGCGAGATCAAGGGTGTAGCGGCTGTCGGCCGCGCCTGCCAGGGCCATCCAGGAGCGGCGTACCCGCGCATCGGTCCACGGCTCCAGATAGTCCGTGATCAGCTGCTCGGTTGCGGCGCCGGCCAGTGCCGCCGTCACCGCCCGTCGGCGGGCGTCGAGAACGTCGTCGGCGGTGGCCCCCGCAGCGTCCCCCGGGCTCCGGAACCGGGCCACGTGAGGCGCCGGCCAGGAGTCGTAGGTGACCGAGTTGACCAAGGCCAGCCGGGACACCTCCAGCACATCGTGGACGAGGAGATGCTGGGCGACGGCGCCGCCGATGTCATGACCCGCCACGGCGATCGGCCCGGAGATCTTCAGGGCGGACGCAAATCGTGTCACCCAGTCCGCAATGGCCGGGACCGTGGCAGTTTTCAGGGTGAGTTCGCCTCCCGAGCGCCCAAGCCCGGGGAGATCGACCGCAATAGGCCGCAGCCCCGCCTCAGCCAGGCGGTCCATCACAGGGAGCCAGACCCGGCTCCAGTACGTTCCGTGCAGCAGCAACACGGCGGGGCCGTCCTGCTCCACGGTCAGATAGCTCGCTGATTCGCCGTCGACCTGGACTCCGGTCCTCAGCACTCCCGTTTCGCTCGTCTCACTCATGGGACCACTGTGACCCGGGCCCGGCCGCCCGGCCCAGAGTCCAGAAAGACACCGGCGGGTACATTCCTGCCATGAACCCGCATCGGGTAGTGGCACTGCTCAACCCGCCCCAGTCGCCCTTCGAGCTCGCCTGTGCCGCCGAGGTCTTCGGCCGCGTCCCGCAAGATGCGACGGCCCGCTACAGCTTCCGGATCTGCGCCGAGACGCCTGGACCCCTGCGGACCACCGTCGGCTACGCGATGCTCGTCGACGCCGGGCTGACAGCCCTCCAAGAGGCGGACACCGTGGTCATCCCCGGCTGGCAACCGCCCGGCGCTCCCGTGCCGACGACCGTCACCGAGGCACTGCAGGCCGCCCACCAGCGAGGGGCGAGGATCGTAGCCATCTGTACGGGGGCGTTCGTGCTCGCGCAGGCCGGACTGCTCGACGGCCGTCGCGCCACCACCCACTGGCGCGACACCGCCCAACTCGCCGCCGCCTTCCCCGAGGTGCAGGTGGACCAGGACGTGCTCTTCGTGGACCACGGCGACGTGGCGACCAGCGCCGGGACCGGCGCGGGCATCGACCTGTGCCTGCACCTGGTCCGTTCCGACCACGGTGCCGCCTACGCCGCGCAGATCGCCCGGCACATGGTCCTGCCGCCCCAACGCGAGGGCAGCCAACTCCAGTACGCCGCACAGCCCGCACCGGCCAGGACGGACGAGTCATTGGCGCCGCTGCTGGAGTGGGCCACCTCCCGCCTCGACACCCCCCTGACCCTCGCTCGCCTCGCCGAACACGCCGGACTGTCCAGCCGGACCCTCGCCCGCCGGTTCACCGAACAGCTAGGCACCAGCCCGGGCCAGTGGATGCTCGCCCAGCGCCTCGACGCGGCACGGGTGCTGCTGGAGCAGACCGACCTGCCGGTCGAAGCCATCGCCACCCGGGTCGGACTCGCCTCGGCCGTCAACCTGCGCCGCCGTTTCCGGGCACATCTGGGCACCACACCGGGCGCGTACCGACGGATCTTCAGCGAAACGTGAGCGTGTGGCTGGGCGTCGGCCTATGGGCGTCGGCTGTGGAAAATGCCCCAGCTGGCATATACGTCTGCGCATACACCTCAACGACTGACCACGATGTGGACGGCGACGAATTGGTGGACCGTCAGGACACCGTCCGTCGCGCCGAGCAATTGATCGCGGGCTTGCACGAGCCCGCTGAGTCTCACCGCGCGCGAGCTGTTCTACGAGGAGCGCAGACGTTCTGGGAAGGAATGGCGAAACTGGCAGGAATCCGCGAGGACGGCTTGATGACGGAAACGGCGTTTGTCGACGCCCTTGAACAGGCCGTTGAGACCGGAGTGATCACCGAACTCGTGGGACCGGCCGTGGAAGCCCACGTCGCACTCGTGGACCGTAACGGCGACGGTGTGGTGAGCCTTGAGGAGTTCATCGTCGCCCAGCAGGTGTTCGGGCAGGGCGGACAGATCGCGCGCGATGCCTTCGCGGCGATGGACCGGGACGGCGACGGGAGGGTGACGGTCGACGAGTGGCAGGAAACAGTGCTCGAGTTCTACACGAGCACTGACCCGGGCGCCCCGGGAAATCTGGTGCTTGGCCTGCGAGGCTGAGCGGCCTCGCGGTTGCCCATGGCGTCCCGAGCGGGGACTTTGACTTTGTCCACCGCAGCCGGCTGCCCCGTCAGCTCGTGCCGCGTAGTGCGCGGTCGAGGAGGACTTCCGCTGCCGCCCGCGCGTGCCGGCCGTAGTCCGCTTCTCCCAGCACCATGGCACGACTGGCCGCGCCGTCCGCGAGGGTGACCAACTGTTCGGCGAGTGCGGCGGGTTCCCGGCAGCCCAGTTCCCTCACCAACGCGGTGACCAGCCGCACCATCCGCAGTTTCTGTTCGCGGGCGTAGGAATGGACCGCGTTGTTCGGGTCGGGGAACTCCGCGGCGGCATCGATGAAGGGGCATCCGCGCACCGGGGCCCCGACCGCCACGGGCTGGTCGAACAGTCCCAGGATCCGTTCCCTTGGGGGGAGTTCCTCGCGGGTCAGCACGCTCTCCAGGGTGGCGCCCGACGACGCGAGGTCCTGAAGGTGGGCGATGACCAGATCGCCCTTGGTCCGGAAGTGCGCGTAGAGCGTGCGCTTGGACACCGGCGCTTCCTCCGCGACCTGTTCCATGCCGGTCGCGTTGATCCCCTGAGTCGCGAACAGTTGGGCGGCGGCAGCCAGGATGCGCTCCCGGCCCCCACGTCCCCGCCGTTGAGGTGCCGTAGTCGTCGTGCCCATGGAGCAAGTATACGTCTGCGTTTACTTCGACGGCTCGGCTCGCTAAGGTCGACTCCAAGGTAAACGCGTCCGTTTACAAGTCTCGTCACCGAGGAGTGCTCCATGCGAAAGCCGGTCCCCACCGAGCTGAGCGGCTGCGCGGAGAAACTGATACGCGGCCGTCACGCGACACGCGCGTTCCGTCCGGAGGCTGTGCCTTCAGACGTAATACGCGCGATCTTCTCGCTGGCCGGTGCCGCACCGTCCAACTCCAATGCGCAGCCGTGGCAGGTGGAGGTGGTGAGCGGTGCGGCGCGTGAGCGCCTGGCGAATGCCTTGCAGGCGGACCACGCCGAGAAGCGAACATCGGTGGACTTTCCGTACTCCGAGGACATGTACGCGCAGGTGCACCGGGCCCGCCGGGCCGAGTTCGGCAGCGAGCTGTACGGAGCGCTGGGCATCGGCCAGGACGACCATGCGGCACGTGCGGCTTATGACGCGGAGAGCCTGCGTTTCTACGGGGCGCCGCACGCCGCTTTCCTGTTCGTCACCGGTGACGGCGGGGCGCGGCTGGCAGCGGACGTCGGCGCCTACATGCAGACCCTGCTCCTGGCGATGACCGCGTACGGCGTGGACAGTTGCCCGCAGGGACTGTTGAGCTTCTACGCCGACACCGTCCGAGCCGAACTGGGAGTCAGCGTGGGCAAGTTGCTCGTGGGCGTCTCCTTCGGTTACGCCGACGAGACCGCGCCAGTGAACCGGGTGAGTACCGAGCGTGCCGCGCTCACGGCGACCACGGCCTTCCACGACTAGGCAGCCTCCCCGGCGTGCACACAGAGGAAGCAGAACGGCGCGCAAGCCGGCAAGGCGTGCTCCGATGCGCCCGACGCGATCGGTGGACCCGGTCGCTGTTCGTCAGGAGGGTGGGCGAAGAAGCCCGTAGCTTCCCCTGCGAAGGAGAGCCCGTGATCCACATCAGCGAAACGCTCGCCCTGCAGACCGTAGAGGACTTCCTGACCCCCGAGGAGTTGTCCCAGCTCCGCAAGATCATGGACGACGAGCAGCACACCACCGGCTGGACGCCGCGCTTCCAGGCCGAGGTCGTCCTCGCCCCCTCACCCGCCCAGGAACTCCTGCGGCACGCCACCGAACGCGCCCTACCCGCCATCCAACGGGCCATGCCATCCATCCAGGCGTGCGCCGACTGGGGTTACACCGAACTGACCTCCGGCGGCCGAGTCCCTACGCACCTCGACGGCATCCCCGCCCTCGGCACCATCCCTCACCGGATCGGCCGTATCGGCGTGGTGCTCGAAGGGGCTGACACCGGGGGAGAGTTCTACATCGAGACCACCTCCCACGACGGCGTCTGGACCGGAGCGGTGGCCGGCGAGGCAGACGGTTTCCAGCCGGGCACAGCACTCACCCACAAGCTGCCGCACTCACCAGGCCCGGACGTCCACCAGCACGACAGCGAACCGGAGTGGCTGCGCGACGCGGCACGCAGCCGTTGGATCACCGACGCCGGGCCCGGCGTAGCCGTCGCCTACGGCGCCCAGGTCATCCATGGCGTACTGCCCGTACGCGCAGGCCGCCTGCGTAAATTCGTCACCGATCTTCTCGACTCACCCGCGAACAAATAGAGCACGGCCGGACCAAGGCAGGGACGCGCGAGGGCTTCATCGCCGGGCGTACTGGTGGAAGAGTCCGTCGTTGCTGACGCGTTCGTGCCGGAAACCGGCCTGTTCCATCAGGGAGTTGGCCTCGTCCTGGGTGAAGAGGCGGTAGGGGGAGCGCTGATGGGCGACGGTCCGGCCGTGCTTTCTGACGAAGTAGTCCTTGATGAACCGGTTGTCGCCCAGGGCCTGGATGTGCTGTGAGTAGAGGAGTCCGCCGGGCAGTTCGCGGTGGTGGTTGACGTGGGGGCCCTGGGCGGCCAGCAGCAGAATGCCGCCGGGCCGTAGGGCGGCATGCAGGTGGGCGAGGGCTTGGGAGTTGTCGTCGTCCGACAGGAGATGGCTACCCAGCATGGTGTGACCCTGGCTCTGGCCCTGGTGGTGGTCGTGGATGTGGTACCAGACACCGCCGACGGAGAAGGCGACGTCGTACTGGGTGGGCAGTGCCATGTGGAGCACGTCCTGCTGGATCAGGCGGACGCGGCTGCCCAGCCTCGACCTGGCCTGGGCGAGCATGCTCGCGGTGTGGTCAATGCCGGTGATCACAAGGTCCGTGTCTGCCAGCCGCAGGAGCTCCTCGCAGACCAGGCCCGTCCCCACGCCGACCTCAAGGAGCAGCCGACGGTCTTGGACGAGATCGAGGAGGGTCCGGGTGTACGCGTCGTAGTCGTAGTAGCCGGACGTCACGATCAGGTCGTAGTGGTGAGAAAGCCCCGCATAGGAATCTGCCACGAGCGGGAACGTAGTTGCTGTGCGGCATCTCGGCCAGAGTGTCTTTACGGCCACAGGTGTACGTCTCCGGTGATCCGCCGCGTGACACCGCCCGGTGGCTCTCAGCGACAGTACTACGCGCTCGCGTCCTCGTCCGGGCCCAGGGCGTCGAGGATGAGGGTGAGGCCGAAGGTGAACTCGTCGGCGTAGTCGTAGCCGGGCTTGAGGGCGTGCTCGGTGGCGAGTTCGGTGAGGTGAGGGTAGGCGTCGGCAGGCATCTCGCGCAGGATGGCGCCAGCAACCTCGTCCAGCTCCGCCGAGCTGCTGAACGGCAGGCTCAGCTCCTGGATGACGAAGCCGTACAGGTAGCTGTCGATCAGTGAGAAGGCGTGCGCGGCCATCGGTACGGAGAACCCGCTGGTGCGCAACGCGCCGATGACGGCGTCGTGATGGCGCAGGGTCGCGGGGCCGGGTCGGGTGCGGGAGTCCATCAGGGCGACGGCCCACGGATGGCGACGGAGCACGGCACGGGCGGAGGCCGCTCGGTGGCGCATGGCGCTCTTCCAGTCCGTGTCGCGCGGCGGCAGGTCGATCTCACCGAACACCGCGTCCACCATGCCGTCGAGGATGTCCTCCCTGCCCGTGACGTGGTGGTAGAGAGACATCGCCTCGACACCCAGCGGTTGGGCGATGGCCCGCATGGTCAGCGCGGCCGAGCCCTTCTCGTCCGCAACTGCCACCGCCGTGCGGATCACGCGCTCGCGGCTGAGCGGGGTGCGTGCCGACGCCCCGCGCCGACTCTTCCCTCCGTCACGCATCCGCCTCTCCCTCTCCCTCTCCTCTTCTTCCCGCTCCGATTGACGGCCTTACAGCATAAGGCTAGCTTGCCTTACAGCATAAGGTCGGCATACCGACGGAGAGGCTGCGCCATGGGCACGGAGCGAATGAAGAAGGTCTGCATCGTCGGAGCTTCGGGGAAGCTCGGGCAGTACATGGTCCGGCACGCGCTGGAACGCGGTTACGAGGTCGTCGGCGTGTGCCGGGAGCGCAGCGTGCCGAAGCTGGCCGAGTTCGAAGGCCGGATGACCGTCGTCCCCGGGCCGACGAACGACCCGGAGGTGATCCGGGGAGCGGTCGCCGGGTGCGACGGGGTACTGACGGTGCTGGTGCCCTGGGGTGTGCAGCAGTACGCCTCGGGCACGGCGCAGGCGGTGCTCGACCACGCACGGCCGGGCGCGCGACTGGTCTTCTCCTGCGGCTGGCACATCACACGCGACGGCAAGGACACGTACTCGTGGACGTTCCGGGCGGCCGTCCGGATCGCTGCTGTGCTGGCCAAGCTCGTCCGCGCCGTCGAGATAGACGACCAAGTGGAGGCGTGCCGCCGCGTGTTCGCCAGCGACACCCGGTGGACGGTGGTACGCGGCAGCACCCTGGAGGAGGGCGAGAGCCAGGGCCTGCCCGTGTGGAGCCGGCACGTGGGTGACCCGGTGCTGGCCAGCAACCTGACACGCCGTGTGGACTTCGCACTGTTCATGGTGGAGGCGCTCACCGACGACACGCTCGTCCAGGAGGCACCGGCGATCGTCGGCTGCCGCACCCCCAGCGCACTCGCGCACAATTCGACGGTAACGTAGCGCTCTTCGGGCGGCTCAGCTCCCGGAGTCCTAGAGGCGACTGCCAATGAATCCCCGTCGTACGACTGCTCGTTCCGATGCCGAGACGCACGAAGTGTGGCGGCTTCCCACTGCTGATGCCGTTCGGGGGAGCCGGGCGCTGTGGTGGAGTGTCGGGGCGGCCGGGGAGCTAGCGGTCCGGTTGGTGCACCGGCGGCACCTTCGTCACAGCCGTTACGTCAAGGGGTGGCTCGGGTGGGGGCCGGAAGTCCCCTTCACCGGTGAGCTGGTCACCGTCACGGGGCAAAGGGAGCAGCGCACCGTGGTGGAGGACATCCGGATTCACCCCAGCCCTACGGCGGCCACCCGGAGTCGGGAGCGGGCCTCGCGGGCTGGAACACCCTGGGCCAGGCGTCCTGGGCTCCCGAGGGACGGCTGCCCGACCACCCACTGCAGGGTTGCACCGCCGCGACCGAGAACGAACAGGTATGGCTCGTTTGGTACTCCGGCAGCAGCAGAGGCGGCACCTACCTGACGCAGATCACTCCATCCACCGGCGACGTCGTCAGCTACCGCAGCCCCGTCCCCGCTCCGGAGGGCTTCGCGGTCCGAGGCAACCGGGCGATGTTCCTGTCTGCCTGTCCGCCTGCCGGAGATGGCTGGCTCCGGGAACTACTCGCTCTTCGGGTGGATCCATTCGTAGATGGTTTCGATGGCGTCGAGGAGGTCCTGAGAGGTACGGAGATCACGATGCTGCTGTCGGACCAGGCCGGTTGCCACGTCCCCGTACTCAAGTTCGGCTTCCCCGCTGCTCCAGACGATGAGTGCGGTGAGACGGGCATCGGTTTCGAGCGTCATCCACGCGCTGGTCTTGGCTCGGCCATCGTCGGGCGACTGCTGGAGGTCAGCGGTGATTCCGCGGGAGCGCAAGCGTTCCTCGCGCTCAGCGAACCAGGCCTGGAGTCTCAGTGGCAATCCAACTGAGATGTGATGACTTTCTCCGTGTTGTCTCATGGTGGCCGGTGAAATCCTGTGTTCGGTGTTGCCGCCATCAACGAGTGGCTGTGGCCATCGCTCTTCCTGTCAGGTCTGTCAGGTCTGTCGGGCCTCGGCGAGTCGGTTACTGCGGTCGATCTCCGGCATGTGTGTCTCGGCCCAGACCCGCAGGGCGGAGAGTGGCCCTTCGAGGGACAGGCCGAGCTCGGTGAGCCGATAGTGGACGGCGGGCGGCACTGTGGGTTCCACACGGCGCGCGACCAGGCCGTCACGGACCAGACTCTGCAGCGTGACAGACAGCATCTTCTGCGAGATGCCCGGAATGCGACGCCGAAGTTCCGCGAACCGGAGCTCGCCTGGATCCGCCTCGGCCAACACCTTGACCACCATCGACGTCCACTTGGTGCCGATACGGTCGAGCAACTGGCGGGTCGGGCAGAGCGGGTCCAGCAGATCACCGCGCTCACTGGGCTCACCGCCCTCACCGGACCGCCGACCGGGTTCGCCGGGCATGGACGTGGTCACCCGGGGCTCACCACCTGATGGGAAAGTGCCGTCTTGGAAGGACCAGGCTAGTTCCCTAGCGTGACCCTGTCACCATTCCTCACCGCCCCCCCCATTCCTCACGCCCCTGGAGCCCTCCCATGCCCGAACTGCGACGCGTCTCTGTCAACGGTGTCGAACTCAACGTGGCCCTCGCCGGATCTGGCCCGGCCGTCCTGCTACTGCATGGCTTTCCGCACACCTGGGAGCTATGGACAGACATCATGGCCGACCTGTCCGACCGCTACCGCGTCATCGCGCCGGACCTGCGCGGATTCGGCGCGAGCAGCCCGGCCGCCTCCGGGTACGACGCCGGCACCCTGGCCGAGGACGCCGCAGCGCTTCTCACCAAGCTCGGTGTGTCTTCTGCTGCAGTGGTGGGGATCGACGCGGGTACCCCGCCGGCCTTCCTCCTCGCCCTACGCCACCCCGGTCTCGTCCGACGCCTGGTCGTCATGGAGTCCGTGCTGGGCGGGCTACCCGGCGCCGAGGACTTCCTGGCCGACGGACCGCCGTGGTGGTTCGGCTTCCATACCGCCGCGCCCGGACTCGCCGAGACCGTACTGGAAGGCCACGAGGCCGCCTACATCGACTGGTTCCTGCACACCGGCACGCTCGGCGACGGAGTGCCTCCTGCCATCCGGGACGCCTTTGTCCACGCATACACGGGCAGCCACGCGTTGAACCGCGCGTTCTCGTACTACCGGGCCCTGCCGGAAAGCGCACTGCAGATCTCGCACGCCGTCACCACCGCCCGCCTGACGGTGCCGACAATGGCGGTGGGCGCCCAACCTGTCGGCGCTGCACTGGAACGCCAACTCCGCCCCGTCACCGACGACCTCACCGGCCACGTCATCGAGGACTGTGGCCACATCATCCCACTGCACCGACCGAACGCCCTGCTCATGCTGTTGAATCCGTTCCTGGCCGGTGAGGACGCGATTGCGGCATGACCGGGCCCGGCCAGCCGCCGACATTCGAGACAGCTCGTTGTGGGACGTCAGGGCCGTCGACGAGCGCGCACTCCGTGAGCTTCGTTGCCACTATCCGTAGCGGGTGGCAAGCGTGGTGGCGCGGTTGCGTAGGGAGGTGCGCAACGACTGCGGGGCCAGGGCTTCCGCGTCCGTGCTGAGTTGCCACAGAGCCCATTCGGCATGTCGTAGATCTTGGAAGGTCGCCTCCAGTCGCAACCAGCCGTCTGCGTCGGGTTCTTCCGCGCGGACGGCCAGCGCGGTGCCCAGCAACTCCTCCCGCCGCGCCGGGTTCACCCGTACCAGCACGGTGATGTGGTCGCTGCCGGAGAGGAACTGTGCGGAGCGTTCCCGCCAGATCCGGTCCAGATCGACCCGGTTGGGTCGCTGTGCCGCTTCGGGGAGTTCCTCGGCGGCCGACACCCGCGACAGCCGGTAGGTGCGGTCCGCGCCGGATCTCGTGGCCAGCAAGTAGCTCCGGTCGCGTGCGGTGACCAGTCCGATCGGGTCGACCGTGCGCCACTGCGGTGGCTGGCCGGTGGCCGCGTAGTGGATGCGCAGCTTGTGTCCGCTGAGCACCGCGCGCCGGACCACGAGCATGGTGGTGTCGGGCACCTCCTCGGTGACCAGTCGGCGTGAGAGCAGGTCGGTCTCCGGGTCGACGAGAAATCGCTGGGCCGCGTCGCTCGCGGTGGCCCGGTGGCTTTCGGGCAGCGCGTCGACCACCTTCCGCATGGCCGAAACGAGCGCCGGCCCGAGGCCGAATGTCTGCTCGCCGCGGACCGATCCGGCGGTCAGCAAGGCAAGGGCCTCGTCGTGGTTCAGTCCGGTGAGCTCGGTGCGGAAACCGGGCGACAACGCGAAACCGCCGTGCCGGCCGCGTTCGGCGTAGACCGGGACACCGGCGGCGGACAGCGCCTCGATGTCGCGCAGCACGGTGCGGGTGGATACCTCCAGCTCGCGGGCGAGTGTGTCCGCGGTCAGCTGACCGCGCTGACGCAGCAGCAGTACCAGCGAAACCAAGCGGTCGGCGCGCATACGAGAACGCTATCGAAATACATGACCAAGGGTGTCGTGATTTGCTGCGAGGCTCGGTTGCACGACGTCGAAGCCGGCGGCTCCCGAGCCGATGGCCGTACGTACTCCCCATGAATCGAATGGAGCTGACGTGACAATGGAACGAACGGCGGTCAACCCGGTGACGTGGTCGGTGGATATGGGGTTCAACCAGGGTGAGGTCGTCTCCGGGCACACCCGGACCCTGTACATCTCGGGGCAGACCGCGATGGACGGCGACGGCAAGCCCCAGCATGACGGTGACATGGCGGCGCAGATGGCGCTGAGCATCGACAACCTGGAGGCCGTTCTCGGCGAGGCCGGCATGTCTCCCGCGAACCTCGTCCGGCTCAACGTCTACACGACCGACGTCGATCTGCTCTTCCAGCACTACGGCGTGCTTGCGGCGCGGTTGGGCGCCGCGGGGGTGGCCCCGACCACCACGATGCTCGGGGTCACGCGACTGGCGATCCCCGGCCAGATGATCGAGCTCGAGGGGACCGCCGTCGCGTGACGCGCGCCGAGGGGTGGATCATCCGCAGCAACTGCGGAATGACCGACACCGCCGGGCAGGTCAACGGGCGATGAACGGCTCGGTCAGGTGCGGGGTGGCGAGGTAGAGGGTGCTGTCGGCCCGGCTGCGGAGCACCTGTTCCCTTGAGGACCTTGCCTGCTCAGGGTCCATTTCGTGGGCGTAGGCGAGTTCGGGGTGGAGCAGCTGGATCGCGTGCACGAGCAAGTCGCCGGTGACGGCGACCAGTTCGCGCCCGGAGGTGACGAGTACGCTCTGGTGCCCAGGAGTGTGACCGGGCGTGGCGAACACGCGCTCGCCGCTGCGCAGTGGGGTGTCGCCGTTGAGCAGCCGTAGCTGCTCGGACTTGCGGAGTGGATCGATCATGGTGGACCGCAGCTGCGGGTTGACCTCCTCGATCGCGTCGAGTTCGGCCTGCTGCAACAGGTACTCGGCGTTCGGGAAGAACGGCCGAGTCTGCTCGCCGCCGACGACAGCCCAGCCCACGTGGTCGGTGTGGAGGTGCGTGAGTACGACGGTGTCGACTTCGGATGGATCGATAGCCGCGGCGGCCAGCGAAGCCGGGAGCGCCCCGGGCACGGGCGCCCATGAGGCCGCCGGGCTGTCGGCCGGGCCGATCCCCGCGTCGACCAGCGTCACGCCCTGGTCGCTGCGGACCGCGAACGCGCGGAACTGGAGCCGCCAGCGCCCGTCGGCGTCGAGCGCGCCGGGATCGAGCTGGTCGGCCGCCGCCCACTGCTCGGTGGTGGCACTGGGGAACGCCTCCGACCTGGGGGAGAAGAAGGGGCCCTCCCCGTCGGCGAGCGCGATGACGGTGTACGGGCCGATCTGAAGGGAAGGGGGCATCCCACAGATAGTGCCACCAACGGACGGCCCAGGGGCCCCGTGAACCACATCAAGAAGATCAAGAGGCAGCTCTACGGTCGAGTTTGAGTCGGGGAGCCCGCGGGCGAGACTCCGCCCGGGGTGCGCAACTCGTCAGTGCTTGCGTGCCACCGCCCCGTACATGGCGATGGCCCGGTCGTCGATGCCGTCCTGCTCGGGGCCCGGCCGCCACTTGTGAACCTGGGTGATTCCGGGGTCGATCAGGTCCATCCCGTCGAAGAGGGAGGTGGCGGTCGGCAAGTCGCGCAGTGCCATGGGCATGCCCTGCCGGGCGTACTCCTCGGCCACTCGGCCGACCTCCTCGGGCGCGAAGTCGGCGGTGCCGATGGTCATCGCCAGGAAGCTGCCCGACGGCAGCGGTTCGAGCAGTCGCTGCACCAAACGCCGGTCGTCCGGCGGCAAGATGAAGTGCAGGATGCCAATGATCATCAGGCCGACCGGCTCGTTCACGTCGATCAGCGCACGGAATTCGGGACTGTTCAGGATGGCGTCCGGGTCGTGCATGTCAGCGTCGACGTAGGCGGTCGCCCCCTCGGACGAGCTCTGCAGGAGGGCGCGGGCGTGAGCCAGGACGATGGGGTCGTTGTCCACGTAGACGACGCGGGACTCCGGTGCCACTTCCTGCACCACCTCGTGCAGGTTAGGGGCTGTGGGCAGGCCTGTGCCGATGTCGAGGAACTGCCGGACACCTTGCTCCCGGGCGAGGAAGTGCCCGGCACGGTGCATGAAGCGCCGGTTCTCCACCATGTGCACAGGCAGCGCCGGCCAGTGCTGGCACATGACGTCGCCTGCCTCTGCGTCGACGAGGTAGTGGTCCTTGCCTCCAAGGATGTAGTCGTACACCCGCGCCGAATGTGCGGTCGTGGTGTCAATCCGATCGTCTGCGCTGTGCATGGGCCGCTCCGCTCTCCACCGCCGACATTGGTCTGTCAGACGCTACAGCGGGTCGAACCGCTGCTCGACCTGGTTGAGGCGCTCTGGGCTGCTTACTTCGGCCAGCACTGTTCGCGGCCAGTTGAGATTTCCGAAAGGGGGCCCGGTTGGTGGGGAGTTGTCTGGCGGGGAGCTGTCACGGGCCGTTGCCGTTGGCTGCCCGGCGGGGACAACGGTCGACTGACGGCGCCGGAACCCGCAACGGCTGACCTGAGGACTTCGGCTCCAGCTGGGCCGCCGTCAGAGCACCCCGTCCAGCGAAGCCCTCAGCGCGGCGCGCCGCTTGTCCAACAGGAGGCACTCATGACCTGACGCGACGTCATCGAGGACGGACCGGAGAGGAGGATCCGCCGTGCCGAACTGCGCTCGACACATACGCCCGCGGTGCTCATCACCCGCGGCCGCATCGACCAGCAACTGGGGAAGATCGCCGGCCTCGCCCCGCTCGACGAGCGCCGCAAGGCGATTCGGCTGCTGATCGCGGTGTTGGCGATCGTTGATGAACGGCGCCGCGTGCGCTACTGCTCCGACGGATGCGGTCACTGGTGGCACAGCCTGTCCGCCGTGAATCCCGCCTGACCGATGAGGCCGGGCGAGCCTTGTGGGGCGATGGGGTCATTCCTCTCGCTGGACCACGCTGGCACTGTGGGCGTGCAGGGGTCGTCGACAGCGGTGTTGCGGGCGACTAAGGGGTGGAGGTAAGAGGGGTGGAGGTATGAGCTGTCGGGCTAGCGTCGGTTGGCTGGGTCAGTGTCATCGGGAAGTGATGTCAGTGGGCGCGCGGGCGACAACGTCGTAGCTCGGGTGCGGGCCTGCCGGTCACGAGTTCGTCTGCGATGAGCCGTCCGGCGGTGGGCGCCAGGGTGATGGCGGAGTGCATGACTGCGACGTAGACGGATTGATCGTTCGTCGCGTATCCAATGACGGGCCCGTGAGCAGGCATTGGGCGTCTACCCGTGCGGTAGCCCAGCAGGCGGCACTGGTCGCTCCCCTGGAAGGCCGCCTTAAGGCGCTGGAGAGTGTCTTGCGCAGCCTGCTCACACGTTGCAGCTCCGCCTTCGACGTGTGGCACGACCAGTAAGAGGTTGCCATCCCGAACTTCTCGGACCTCGAAATCAGGTCTGGCCACGATGGTCTTGACCAGGCCAGGCGGTGCGGTGACCCGCGCGAGGGTGGCCGGGGAGGCAGCGATAGCCAAGTCGGCCGGAAGCGGTTTGCAGAGCTTGGGGATGTTGGTTCCCGCCGTGAGCACGACGGTAGCGGCGGCGTGGAGACCGGTCGACGTCAGCACTCCCTCTACGCGTCCGTTGGTCACCTGCAAGGAGGTAACGGCGGTTTCGTGGAGCACAGTTGCTCCGTGAGCGCCGGCGGCTGTCACGAGTGCGTGGGCCAATGCCGTCGGGTCGACGCCCGCGTCGCTCGGGGTGTGGATGGCCTGGTCGGGTGGGTGCCGGAGGTTGGGCTCCAGCGCTGCGATGTCACTTCGCCCAATACGGAACTGGCCTGGCCCCGGCCGTGAGTCCTCAGCTGGCGTGCCGGCCCAGGACAGAGAGCCGGTCCGGCGGACGGCGACCTGGGGCAGTTCCTGCTCCAGGCGTCGGTAGTCCGCCAAGGCGTACTCGCGAAGGTCCTTTGCACCACCGGGCCAATGACCTCCCGAGCCGCGGATCCAGGCAAAGGAGTCTCCGGTGACTCCGGTGGCCGGCGCAGGCCCTTGCTCGAGCAGGGTGACCGGGATGCTTCGACGTGCCAGGTGGTAGGCCACTGAGGAGCCGACGATTCCCGCACCGACAACAACTACGGCTGACATGAGGTCCTTTCGACAGGTCGACGACCGTCAGGCTGTGGCTGCAGCCGTAGAGACACAGTCGGGTCGATGCGGGAATGGCGCAACGGGATTGATTTGCCGCGACGGCTCAACTGGTTCAGCTGCCTCGGCCAGGTGGTGGGCCGCCCTCGTAACTACGCTTCCGTAACGGGGTGGTATCGCACATCGATCTCGGCAAAGGGTTGTGAGCCTTGGGAGTGGCGCAGTCGGATCGGCTGTCCGCCGGGGTTGTCGAACAGCCGGATGCCGTCGCCGAGCAGGATGGGTGCGATGTGCAAGTTGATTTCGTCGATCAGGCCGCGTTCGAGCAGTTGGCGGCCGATCGTCGGGGAGAGGACTTCGAGGTTCTTGCCGTCGGCGGCCTCCAGGCCGATGCGCACTGCCTCGGCCACGTCGCAGTTCAGGAAGGTGACGCCGTCGGCGGGCGTCGCGTCTTCGGGGTGGTGGGTGAGGACGAAGATCGGGCCGTTCCAGTCGTCGCTGTAGGGTCGGGCGCTTGGGTCCCGGTCCCAGCCGTTCCGCCCGCCCAGTACCGCGCCGGTGGTCTCGATGTACTCCTCCTCCACGCCCTCGCGGCCAGTGACCCCGGTCAGCCAGTCCATCGCGTGGTTCGGACCCGCCACGAAACCGTCCAGCGACGTGCTGAAGTGCAAGATGACCTTGCCGGCAGCCTTTTGCGGTTCGATGTCGAACATCTGGAGATCCTTCGCTCGTCGTGCCGGCGCGAACGCACCCGCTACACAGTTGGACCAGACGGACGGCCCAGATTCATCGCTGTGTCCCGGACCGTTGTCACAGCACCTCCCACTCGGCGCTCATCGGCTCGCGGCTGGAGAGCTCGCGCAGACCGGCCGTTGGGCTCGGCGGTCACCACGGCCGTTGGCGGCGCCCTGTCCGCTTCCTCCGAATCCGAGCGGACTTGCATTAGCTGCAACGTATGGAAAGAGACTTTCCGTCAGGTGCTGGCGCGGTCGCGGCGGGCGAGGTGGGATGCGGCCAGTTCGGCGAGGGCCGGGCCGGTGCTCTCGTAGGCGAGGGGGGCGAGGTCCGGCGGTGGAATGTAGCCGTCGGGCATGCTGGCGTAGGCGCGGTCCAGCTGGCCGGCGTAGCCGTCGGCCAGCGCCTGGGGCCATGCGCCGGTCAGCGGGGGCCGCATGCGCGCCTCGGAGGCGAGAGCCGCGTGGTGCGCGGCGGCCTCGGCAGCCGCCTCTTTGATGGTGAGGTCGGCGATCAGTTCACGGCATGGTGCGAACTCGGCCAGCGGGCCCGGCAAGGGGCCGGTCGTGGTGGTGGGGGCGAGGAGTGCGTCGCTGAGGGTGGCGGCGATCACGGGGGAGGCGTGCAGACCGTCGCGGTGGGTGCCGGAAGCTACCCACAGGCCCTCGCGCAGTGTGGGGCCGATGACAGGGTGGCCGTCCAGAGTCAGAGGCCGGTTTCCGTGGTGGGTGTGTGTGATGCCGGCCCCGGCCAGGGTGTGGTCGAGCTGGCTGAGGGCGGTGTCGAGGAGGAAGCGCAGGGCCGCGGCGGTGGGCCTGGCCGTGGGGGTGAGGCATGGGTGGGCGCTGGCGCCGAGGTAGAGGGCGCCGTCGGCCTGGGGGACGGTGTGCAGGCCGCAGGCGTAGGCGCGGTTGGGTGTGCGGATCACCGCGGGCAGCGGCGCGGGTCCGGTCACGCTCAGCGCGGTGCCGGCTGCGGCCAGGACCGGGACGACGGGCAGGTCCGGGTCGAGGGCTTCGAGGATCGGGGTGGTCCAGGCGCCTGCCGCAACTACCGAGCGCGGAGCGGTGAAGACGCCCTCCGGGGTGTCCAGGAGATAGCCGCCGTTTCGGCCTGCGGTGAGGGTCCCGGCAGGTGTTCGGGTGATGTTGGGCTGCGCGGCCAGGGCGGCGTCCAGGGTGGCGAGCCAGACCCGGGCGTCGAGAAAGCGCTCATCGGGCAGGTACCAGGCGCGCAGGGCACGGTCGTTGTCCAGCGGCCGGTAGCCCGGGATATCCGCCGGGGCAGTCTCCTGGCAGGGCAGACCGTACGCGTCGGCGGTGCGGGCGACGGCGGCGAACGAGGCGTCGTCCAGAGCGGAGGAGACCGCGTTCAAGATCATGAAGGTGCCGGTGCCGTAACCATCGTGCTGCGGCGCGGCGGCCGCCGCCTGGGCGCGGATCTGCTCCCGCCAGGACGGCCACCGCCCGGCTGCCTCGATCGCAAGTTCCGTACGCAGTCGGCCGTGCCGGGTCCGTACCCCGAGGTCGGTGACCTCGCCCAGCGCGCTGAGCATCGCCCCCGCCGCAGCCGACGCCGCCGGCGTCGCACCGCCCGTGTCACCGGCCAGCACCACCCGGACCGAAGGCTCCGCTGCCGTGAGCGCAAACGCCAGCGAGCGGCCCACCACGCCCGACCCCACCACCAACACATCCACGCTCCGTGCAGCCACGCCCGCACCCCTCTCCGCCGAGGCCGCCCCGGGCCCCTCCGCCGACCAGCCATCCTCAGACATCAAGATCAGACCACTCCCCGCCGCCCCTCTCCAGGCACCTCGCCGACCGCAGCCGGTGAATCGGCAGAGTCAGCGGCTACTGATGAAAAGTGACGGATACCGATGAGGAGCGACGGAACTGCCCCGGCCTGTCGATCACGCCGGGATGCACTGGTCACCGTGACGTGGGCATGAGTGCCCCTCGGATGCGAGGCACTCACTGAAGACTGAAGTGTGCGGTCCCCGTGAACGGAGCGTCGTTGGTCCGGAGTTGGCCCGGCTGGTGCACCGTCTGTAGTGCGGGGTGGGTGCGGTAGCAGTCCAGGCAGGGTCCGTGGCCTGTCCGGAGCTGGAACAGTTGGAGCAGGGCTGCGGGAAGAGGATCGGATCGAAATCCTCGGCGAGGGTGTCGGTCAACCCGACGAATGCCTGGCGGGCAGCTGTTCGCGGTTCACGACCGTTCACCGTCCCTCTTCTTCAGTTCCGTGCTGCCAATCGGCTCGCTCCACCTCTGTGGTCTCGGGAAGAAAGCGCACGGTGCGGGCGAGGACCTCGCGCGCCATCGCCGTGATCGTGCACCCCTGAACGAAGGCCCGCGCCCGCAACCGGTCAAGGGCTTGCTGTGGATCTACCCCCAGCTGAACCATGATCATGCCGACGGCTTGATGGACTTCGGCGTGATCGGCCTCCGCAGCCTCTACCCATGACCGTACTTCGACGTCGGATCCCGCGTCGCTGCCCCGGCGTCCGGACGACAGCCCGAGCAGAGCGAAGGTGAGGGCGTCGCGCGCCATCAGGGCGACATGCAGGTTTCTGCCGGTGAGGGCGCCCACCACATCGCGATACAAGTCGAGAGTGCCCATGACCAGGCCGTTGGTTCCCAGCGGGAACGAGGAGACCGAGCGGACGCCCAGTTCGACGGCCTGCTGGGCGAAGACGGGCCACCGCCGGGCTTCGGGGCCCTGGGTGAGGTCGGAGGCCAGCACTGGTGCCACCAGATCCACCGCTTTCTGGCACGGTCCGTCTCCGAGCGTGTACTGGGCTTCGGCGAGGCGCGCAGCAGTGGGGTCGGTGGCATGCCACAGGGCCCGCACGGCGCCGCCGTCCGTGAGGGACACCGAGGCGCCGGCGACGGGGAGCAACTCCACGGCTGTCTCGCACAGGACCGTGGGCAGCTGCTGCGGTTCGATTCCTTGCGCGGCCGCCGCCAGGACGTGCATGGCGTGCTTGAGTCCCGCGGTGTCATCCCCGCGGCCATCGGGCCACATCCTGGGCACCTCCGTCCATCACGCTTGGACCACCATGATCTGCAGCACCCGCACCGCACGAGACCGGCAAGCGTAGCCGCCTCGCGTGCCACTCGACTCGGATTGCCCACTCCCTCGGGAGTTATCCCGGGCAGTCTGCTCTTGCTTCACATTTCTCTGGTGAGGCTCTCTGGTGAGGCCCCTCGTGCGCGGGTCCCGCGAGGTGTAGCGCACGCACGCGGGCTGTGCCGCACGCACGCGGGCTGTGCCGCACG
This sequence comes from Streptomyces sp. BA2, assembly GCF_009769735.1. NCBI lineage: Bacteria > Bacillati > Actinomycetota > Actinomycetes > Kitasatosporales > Streptomycetaceae > Streptomyces > Streptomyces sp. BA2. The sequence goes on along the minus strand of NZ_WSRO01000002.1, from coordinate 451,155 downwards.
TGCGCGTAACAGTCCTGGCTGAGCCCAACCTCCTTCTACGCATGCCGACATGCCGGATGTGCTCCAGTGCGGTGTTGTTGAGGGGTGTCAGATTGCACGGGCGGGGCACCCGTGGGGTGCGGCGCATTTCCCCAGGCCGGTCTACGGTCTGCGGTCTGCGGGTGCCGTGTGCCGTGTGCCGTGTGCCGGGATGTGTCCCTGCGGCTGTGGAAGCCGTTGACCTCGGTGACTTCAGCCCCTACCCCGGTCGGCGGGCTGCCTGGGGCCCTGCGGAAGGGACACGAGATGACTTCCGAGAACCATGAACCCCCGAGGGTGTCCAGTCTGGTTGATCTGCTGCTGGAGACCGAAACCCTCGACGGTTTCCTGCACGCTCTGGCCGAAGCGGCGATGACCCGGGCCCCCAAGGCGACCGGGTGCGGCGTCACCCTGCAACAGGCCGGTTGCGTATGGACCGTTACCAGCGCGGGGACCAGTGCCCCGGACCTGGACGAGGAGCAGTACGGGCTGGGAGACGGCCCGTGCTTGCAGGCTCTGCGCACCGGCGCCGAAGTTCACGTGCCGGATCTGAGCGACGAACAGCGCTGGGGCAGCTACCCCGCTCACGCGGTCGCGATCGGAGCACGCTCCTCATTGTCGTTCCCCATCGCCGCGCACTCCGATACCGCTGGCGCCCTGAACCTCTACGCGCCCTCCCCGCATGGCTTCGAAGATGTGGACCTCGCGCCCCTGCGCGCCCTGGCCGAGCAGGCCACCGGCGCGATCATCCTGGCTCAGCGCATGCATCAGGCATGCCAGTTCACCGTGGAGGTGCAGCAGGCGTTGCGCTCACGCGCTGTCATCGATCAGGCCACCGGCATCATCATGGCCCAGCAGCGCTGCTCCAGCTCGGAGGCCTTCGCGATCCTGCGCAGGGCCGCTCAGCACCGCAACATCAAACTTCGCGACCTGTGCACCGACCTGATCACCTGCCTCACCGGCCAACCCCCGCCCGACCCGCCCGGTCTTCACCCCGCCCGCGGTGGATGAGCCTTCCACAGCGAGGCGGCACGGGCCGGCGGTGGTCGCATAACTCTCCCGCTAGCCTCGGAGGTATGGGTTCGACTTCATGCGTCCCGAGGAGTTGCGACGGTGGTGCCCGTCGGGTGTGGAGTGGTCGATGACCTACACCGAGGACGTTCCCTACCGGGACAATCTGGAGCTGGTCTCCCGCCTGGGCAGAGCGGACGTACTGGCAGAACCGATCCGTGAACTCGTGCAACGTGGCGCGGAAGCAGTGGCGTATCTGTGCACGGCCTGCAGCTTTGTCGACGGCGTGGCGGGGGAGCGGGCGTTGTGCGAAGCGATGAGGTACTACGGTGCGCGGCAGGCGCTGACGACCAGCGGGGCAGCGGTCGACGCGCTCGGTGCGGTTGAAGCCCGCCGTCTGGCAGTTGTCCACCCTTACCAAGACCCCGTCGGTGGCTTGCTTGCCGCCTACCTGCGGGATTGGGGCTTCTACATCGTGAACTTCACAGCGTTGGCATTGGATGCGGTCGAGGACGTCTACGCCCTGGAGGAAGAGCAGGTGGTGGAGGCGGTTGTCGGCGGAGACCACCCCGAGGCCGAGGCGGTCTTCATCAGCTGCACCGCGCTGCCCACCTACGACGCCCTTCCCCGCCTCGAAAGGCGCCTGGGCAAGCCTGTGATCAGTGCAAACCAAGCCACTGCCTGGGCGCTGCTGGGCACCGTCGGCGAGCGAGCACACGGTCCTCGGCAGAGGCTTCTCGAGCGAGTCGCGCGGCGTGACAGGGCTCGTTGAAATTGGGTCTGGCCGATATGCACAGCCGGAACCTGCGGCGTCTGGCCGAACTGCCCGTGGGCGGACATCGGGTGGCGGTAAGGCTGACACTGGGAGGGCCAGGACGGTGGCGCCCGGATCCGGGTGCCACCGCCGGCATAAGTGGTTCAGTCGGTCTGGCTGTTCGCGTGCTTGGGCAGGGCGAACATCAGGGCCCACATCACGGCGAAGACACCGCCGGCCCACCAGAGCACGGGGATGAACGCGTCGCGGTTGACCATGGCCTCGGACGAGCCGCCGGTGGCGGAGAAGAACACCAGGGCAGTCAGCGCGGTGCCGAGAGCTACGCCCAGATGCATCGCGGTGTTGAACAGGCCCGAGGCGGAACCGGCGCTCTCGTGCGGAACCCTGGCGAGCGACATGTCGACGATCGGTCCGCCGATCGTGCCGAGGCCGAACCCGAGCACCAGAAGGGGGACGGTCATCGCAAGGAGCGTGAGGCCGCCCTGTCGGCTGAAGACCTGGAGCCCATAAGCCGCCATCGATCCGAGGGCGATCAGAACTCCGGTTTGGGGCAGGCGGCGTCCGAAGCGCCCGGAGGTCTTCATCGCGACCGTCGCACCGGCCAGCTCGCCGAGGGCGAGCGTCATGAAGGCCACGACCCCCTGGAACGGGCTCATGCGCAGGCCGCGCTGGAGGTACTGCGTCCAGGTCATGAAGAACAGCCCACAGAACGAGCCGAGCATCAGCTGCGCCGACAGGCCGCCGGAGTACTCCCTGCCCTTGAAGAGGGACAGCACCACCAGCGGGGCATCGTCCTTCCTGCGCTGCTGGTGGCGCAGGAAGACGCCGAGCACAAGGAAGCCGCCGCCGAGCATGGCGAAGCACCACAGCGGCCAGTGGTGGGCATGGCCCTCGGTGAGCGGGAAGACGATCAGGACCACGGCCAGCGCGGACAGGAGCATGCCGGTGAGATCGAGGCGGTCGGCCTCGGTGAGCACGCCGCCCAGGAGAGGGCCCAGGACGGAGCCGAGCGACAGGACGGCCCCGTACAGGCCGAATGCCTGCTGCGGTGCTCGCCGTCGAAGGTGACGTGGAGGGTCGCCAGGACCTGCGGGATCATCACGGCGGCTCCACCGCCCTGGAGCACGCGGGCGGCGATCAGCATGCCCGGTTCGGTCGCGGTGCCGCACAGCAGCGAGGCAGAGCTGCACCCGGGAAACAACAGGAAACTGCGGGGAGGGTGACGCAACTCAGGCCAGAGCGACGCCCGCCCCCGCACGCGTTCGAAGTATCAGAACGTGGGGGAATGCGGACGGCTACATGGCCTGGGGTATGTGAAGTCACCTCAAGTTCGCTACATAAGGAACAACTAGGCCGTAGGCCGGACAGGACACTGCCGCCGCCGAAGTCTCCGGCGCAGGAACGCGCCCACGACACGTCCCCGTATGGACCCGGCGCACGTGAGTTATCGCTACGCGTGGCCATGCGACATGCGCCATGTGCGAAGGGCCATGCGACATGCGCGAAGGGCCATGCGCGAAGGGCCGGAGGCCAATCCGAGGGGACTCCGCGCATGATCGGCGCCGTACGCCCAGTGACGGTTCGTAGCGTTTGCCCCTCGTGCCTTGTGCACTGTGGCGCACGACCCGTGACCTCCTGCGCCCCTAGCCTCGCCGCAGCGGCGCGACAACGAGAACGATCGAGGGGCGGGACCTGTGAACTGGCTGATCCATGACTACCGTGAGAGCGACCTCGCCGCGGTGGTCCACCTGATGGACACCACGGCCGAGCTCGGCCAGGAATCCGTCTTCTCCGTGGCGGAGTGCATCAGTGCCCTGACCTCCCGCCAGCCGGGCGTCGTCGCTGTCCACCAGGGCGTACCCATCGGGACGGCCCTCGCCTGTGTGGCCGGGGAGCGGGCCTGGGTGATGCGGATCGCGATCGCCCCGGCCTGGCGGGGGCGGGGCCTGGCCAGCGCGCTCCTGGTCGAACTCGAGCGCCGCCTGGTCGCCGCGCGGGTCGGCCGTATCGCCTACGTCCTGCCCGAGGAGGACCTGTTCGGCGATGGACTCCTCAACGCGGGCTACACCCGTCGGCCCGCCGTCGCCTATTTCGAAAAGGTCGAGCCGGTGCACGGGCCCGCCGCCAGTCTCCTCGATGACCTCGGCGGCCGGTTGCTGCCCGGTGACCTGTGGGCCAAGGTCGTCGGCATGGAGCGGGAGAAGGACCTGATCGAACGGCGGGTCGTGCTTCCGCTCGCCGAGCCGGAGCGTGCGGCGCGACACGGTGTGCGCCCGCCGCGGGCGGTGGGTCTGTTCGGCCCGCCGGGTACCGGCAAGACGACCTTCGCACGCGCGATCGCCTCGCGGCTCGGCTGGCCGTTCGTGGAGATCCTGCCCTCGCGGCTGGCCGACGGGGGCAATCTGGCGGCGGCACTGCGCTCCGCATTCGCAGCGATCGCTGAACTGGAACGAGTCCTGGTCTTCATCGACGAGGTCGAAGAGATCGCCCCGGTCCGCCAGGAACCGGCGCAGCCCGGCGGGATGCACGGGGTGACCAACGAACTGCTCAAGCTCATCCCGGGTTTCCGGGAGCGCGACGAACGGCTCCTGGTCTGTGCGACGAACTCGATCCGCTCCCTGGATCCGGCCTTCCTGCGGCCCGGTCGTTTCGACTACCTGATCCCGATCGGTACGCCGGACAAGGCGGCCCGGGCGGCGATCTGGTCGCGCTACACCGACGGCCGACCGGAGGTGGACATTGACGAACTGGTGGCAGCGAGCGACCTGTTCACGCCCGCTGACATCGAGCACGCCGCCCGGATCGCCGCCCAGAACTCCTTCGAGCGCGATCTGGTCTCGGCCGGCGGGCAGCCGGCCGCCACGGAGGCACTGCCGGGCGCGAGCACGGCGGGGTATCTGGAGGCGATCGCCCAGTGCCGTCCTACGGTGACGCCTCAGATGATCAACCAGTTCGAGTCGGACATCACCACGCACGCCCGGTTCTGACCCGGTACCGCAGATGGGCGTTCGTGCAGGGGGCGCCCTCGTCCGGGCCGCATTCCGTGTCGCCTCGAGTGCTTCCCGATCGGTTCGCTTCTCCAGAGGTCTTGACAACTTGATTGGTCTGGACCAGCTTTACGCACAGTAGCGGTGGCCACCGGCTCTCACCTTCTCCCGTCGCTTCTCCCTGGAGGCATTCCGTGGACCGTGTACGTAAGGGCAGACCCGGCGTTCGCCAGAGAATCGGCGCGGCAATCGCCGTCGGTGCGGCCGCCGCGCTCGCCGTCACCGGGCTCGCCGCTCCTGCGCAGTCGGCGGACGCCGGTGCGGCGGGCGCCAAGGCGGCAGACGTCAACGTTGCCAAGAACGCCGGGTTCGAGTCGGACCTGAGCAACTGGACGTGCACCGCGAACAGCGGAGCCGCCGTCTCCTCTCCCGTGCACGGCGGCACGAAGGCCCTCAGGGCCACCCCGTCGGGCCAGAACAACGCCGAGTGTTCCCAGATCGTCTCGGTCAAGCCCAACTCCACGTACAAAATGAGCAGTTGGGTGCAGGGCAGCTATGCCTACCTGGGTGCCCGCGGCACAGGTACCACCGACGTGTCGACCTGGACGCCGGGCAACTCGGCCTGGCAGCAGCTCTCCACCAGCTTCACCACCGGCGCGAACACCACGTCGGTCACCGTGTACACCCACGGCTGGTACGGGCAGAGCGCGTACTACGTGGACGACGTGAGCGTCCTTGGACCCGACGGAGGCGGCGGCACCGACCCGGTGGAGATACCGGCTGTGCCGGCCGGCCTCAAGGCGGGCACGACGACATCCACGTCGGTGGACCTGTCCTGGACCCCGGTGTCCACGGCCACCGGCTACACCATCTACCGCGACGGCACGAAGGTCGCCTCGGCCGGCGGCGCCTCCACGACCATCACCGGCCTCACGCCGGAGACCACCTACAACTTCCAGGTGAGCGCCACGAACGCGGCGGGGGAGTCCGCGAAGTCGACGGCGGTGTCCGTACGTACGCCCAAGGGCAGCGGCGGCGGAGACGGTGGCACCGTGCCCAAGCACGCGCTGACCGGCTACTGGCAGAACTTCGACAACGGCGCGACCGTACAGAAACTGCGGGACGTGTCCTCGCAGTACGACATCATCGCCGTCTCCTTCGCCGACGCGACCGCCACGCCGGGCCAGATCACCTTCAACCTCGACCCGGCCGTCGGCTACTCCTCCACCGCCGACTTCAAGGCGGACATCGCCGCGAAACGCGCCGCGGGCAAGTCCGTGATCCTCTCGGTCGGCGGCGAGAAGGGCACCATCTCGGTCAACAGCGACGCCTCCGCGACGGCCTTCGCCAACAGCGCCTACGCGCTGATGCAGGAGTACGGATTCGACGGCGTCGACATCGACCTGGAGAACGGCCTCAACCCCACCTACATGACGAAGGCGCTGCGCCAGCTGTCCGCGAAGGCGGGCTCGAAGATGGTGCTCACGATGGCGCCGCAGACCATCGACATGCAGTCCACTTCGGGCGGGTACTTCCAGACGGCGCTGAACGTGAAGGACATCCTCACGGTCGTCAACATGCAGTACTACAACAGCGGTTCGATGCTTGGCTGTGACGGCAAGGTCTACAGCCAGGGCAGCGTGGACTTCCTGACCGCGCTCGCCTGCATCCAGCTGGAAGGCGGTCTCGACCCCTCGCAGGTCGGGATCGGCGTCCCGGCATCGACGCGCGGCGCGGGCAGCGGTTACGTGGCCCCGTCGGTCGTGAACAACGCCCTCGACTGCCTGACCCGCGGCACCGGCTGCGGCTCCTTCAAGCCGTCGAAGACGTACCCGGAGCTGCGCGGCGCCATGACGTGGTCCACGAACTGGGACGCGACGGCGGGCAGCACGTGGTCGAACTCCGTCGGCCCGAAGGTGCACAGTCTTCCGTAGTGAACGGCCTGGCGGGTCGGGCAGACCCCGACTCCGACCCGTCAACGGCCCCTCGATCACGCCGAGCTGCGGCTCGGCCCTCCCGCGAAGGGGCCGGGCCGCACCCACGGCCTACTGCCCGGACCGGTGAGACCGGGGTCGCCTGGCCCGGTGGTGTCAGTTGGCCAGTTGAGAACGGGGGCCGCGCCCGTAACGTCAGCTCCTCTGGCCTCGCTGCCAGCGCTCTGTGTCATTATGCGGACGCGTCCCAGGGGAGTGGGCCGCGGTCTGCTGTTTGCCAGGGGGTTGGGGATGGGTGCGGGTACGGAGCCGGACGGCTCGTCCAGGTCCGACGAGGAGTGGGAGCGGTTTCTGCGCGAGTCGGTGGCGGGTGGCACCGACGCGCCCAAGGAGCCGTCGGCGCGGGCCCGCGACGTGGCGAACCGGCTGCGCGCGGAGCCCGGTCGCGGAGTGGAGGCTTGGCGCAGCTACACGCCCGGACGGCCCAAGCGACGCACGGGCTGGTACGTGGCCGGGCTGTTGGCCTCGCTGGTGCTGCTGGCGGTGGCGCTCGTGCCGGGGCGGGCGATGGACCTGTTCGCCGGCGATGACGCTGACTCCCCGCCGTCGGCACCCGAGACCGCCCGCCCGACCCAGGCACCCCCGGCGGAGGCGGCCCAACGCCCCACCCGGGACAAGCCGTTCCGCGGTTCTCCGGCGGCGAGCTGGGGGAGCGGAGCGGCAGGGATCACCGTGCCGAAGGCCCGGGCGGTCGGCTGGATGAGCGCGGCCGAGGTCGAGCGGGCCCTGGCCCGCAGCCAGGACTTCATCGTCGCGTCCGGCCTGGACCGCGGAGTGCTGCGGGGCGAGCGCCCCGAGAAGGCGATTGCACTGATCAACCCGCATCAGAAGGACGTCCAAGGCCTTCTGAAGACCGCCTTCCGAACCCCGAGCGAGAAGAACGACCCCCTCCTCCTCTTCAGCCGTTTCAAGCCCTCCCGCACCCAACTGGTCGGCGACGTCGTGAAGACCCGGGGCAGGCTCACCTACCGGGAGGGCGAGCGCGGCGCCCTCCAGGTGACCGCCGACGTCACCTTCGTCTACCCGGTCACCCGCGCGGACACGGGCGGCGACGACGACGAGATCGTGCGCACGATCGTACGGCGTGAACTGGTCCTGAACTGGGACGACCCTGACAAGGTGATCACCGAGCCGGGTACGTTCTCGATCGTCTCGTACAAATACGACATGACCAACGGCGGCTGCGGCGCCCCCACGGGCTACCTCACCCCGCCCTTCGGCACGGACCCGCCGTCGGACGAGGCCGGCACGGAGGTCGACCCGTACGACCACAGTGCGCCGGTCGGCCGGGACGATTCCTCCGGGGACAAGTGCAGGAAGGCGACGCGGTCCTAGCGGCCGCCACCCGGTGGGAAGCCTTCGCCTTTCCGCGGCTGACGGCCCAAGCCGCGGCGGGCTACGTCACGAGACGGTGGAACCCGGCCAGGCGTGGAGTCAGCGTGAACGGAAACGGAGCGCCATCCGGCGTCGAGAGCGAAGCGACGATGTCCGGCTCGGGGGCGCCGAAGATTTCGAAGTGGTCGACGGTGCAGTGCTCCATGACTTCCCGGATGTAGGGGTCGGAGAGCTTCCAGTGCAGGCGGATGGCGTCGGAGTCGGCGTAGAGCTGGAAACTGTGCGCCAGCATCCGCTCCTCGTCGACGAACGTCTCCACCATGAGCTGCGGACCGTGTTCCTCGGCGAAGCCCACGGCCTTCGCGATCGCCTCGCGGAACCCTTCCAGGTGCCCTTCGGTGATGCGCATGGTGTTGCGGAACAGAATCGTCTGGCTGCTGATGGTCTTCATGGACCCGAGTCTCGTACCTCAAGCAACATTGAGGTCAAGGGGTGTTGGGTTCGATCTGCTCCTATGGTCAACTCCCCTCCCTGAAGCGTAAGGTTCACTAAGCATCATTAGCTATTACCACCACTCAGGGGGCGAGCGGCGTTGCCGGACACCAGGACCAGTGAGCTCGTGCGGATGTGGATCGACGGCTGGGTCGTCTCCCGTGGCACCTCGGACCCGATCGACGAGCCGTGGGGCTGGACGATCGATGTCGGGCAGCCCAACCATGTCGCCCGGCACGTGCTGCCGGAACCATCCGGGAATGATGTACGCAAGATCGCCTCCGCGACGAGCGCGCCCGGGACGTGGCTGAAGCTGTTCGCCGAGGACCAGGCGGTCCTGCCCTGGGTCGGGCCCGGCTGGCGCCGCGACATCACCGGATTCCTGATGGCCTGTCACCTAGTGCCGGAGCGCCCTGAGATGCCGGCCGGATACACGCTCACCAGCTGGACCCGGGGCGGCGTCAGCCGCGTGCTGGTCCGCACGGGCGACGGGCACTTCGCCGCCCGTGGACAGATCGCCCAGGCAGGCACCCATGCCGTGGTCGACCAGGTCGAGACCGCCGCCGAGCACCGGCGCAAGGGCCTCGGCGGTCTGGTGATGCGCACGCTGCAGAGCACCGCGTACGAGGCCGGTGCGGAAACTGGCCTCCTGGTCGGTACGCCCGAGGGCCGGGCGCTCTACTCCTCGCTGGGCTGGACCATGCACTCCCCGATGACGAGCCTCTGGTACGAGCCTTCGGGTGCCGCCCGGTGAGGGGTTGATCCGGGGAGGGCCAGCGGCCCCCTGGGTGAGCAGGGTGGCGCGGCCGGTGTCGCTTTCGTGGGCGCCGGCGCGTCTGCTTCGCGGTCTGCGGGGGCGTTGTGTGGCAAGGGCGTGTACTTTTCGGGCAGCCTCCCGGACTCTGTTCTGGTGGACTCACCGTTGACCACCTATCTGCTTCCCGCCGTCCTCGCCGTGATCATGTTTGGTCTCGGACTCGGTCTGACCGTGGCCGACTTCCGCAGGATCGCGGCGTATCCGCGGCCTGTGGCCTGCGCGCTCGTCTGCCAGCTGGTGCTGCTGCCCGCCGTCTGCCTGGGCCTGGTGCTCGCCTTCGACCTGAGCCCCGCGCTGGCCGTCGGCATGATGCTGCTCGCGGCGTCTCCCGGCGGCACCATGGCGAACATCTTCAGCCATCTGTTCGGCGGCGACGTCGCCCTCAACGTCACGCTGACCGCCATCAACTCGGTCATCGCCGTCGTCACGCTGCCGATCGTCGTGAATCTCTCCCTCGACCACTTCATGAGCGGCACGGACGAGGCGCTGGGCCTGCGTTTCGACAAGACGCTGCAGGTCTTCCTCGTCGTACTCGTGCCGGTCGCGGCCGGGATGCTGGTGCGACACCGCCATCCGGACTTCGCTGAGCGCTCCACCCGGATGGTCAAGGTGACGGCGGTGGCCGCGCTCATCGGCATCATCATCGCCGCACTCGCCGCCGAACGGGAGAACGTGCTCGGCTACCTCGCCGACGTCGGCCTCGTCGCCTTCCTCTTCGGCGCCATCTCCCTCACCGTCGGCTACGGCGCGACCCGGCTGGCCCGCGGCGATCACCGGCAGTCCGTCGCCACCTGCTTCGAGATCGGCATGCACAACACCACGCTGTCGATGGCGATCGCCCTGAGCCCCTCGCTCCTGGACAGCACCCGGATGGCCATCCCCTCGGCGGTGTACGCGGTTCTCATGTTCCCCATGGCCCTGACCGCCGGCTTCCTGCTGCGCCGCATGGCTCCGACCGATACCGCACGCACCTCCACGAGCCGGACGCCACAAAAGCCGGTGGGCCCGCAGTAATTCCCGGCGTGCGCAGATACGCGCCCCGGTCCTGTCTCACCTCTCACCGCCCTCGTCCTGCCAGTTTCGGAGCCAGCGTCAATACCCGTACGGCGAAACCGAGTTGCGACTGAGGGTTATGGATTGCGGTGCGGGTCAGTCATTGATTTCCCGGTCGAAATCCCTTGCGCACGAGTCGCGCTCACTCTGTGAGTCGGCGTGCTTGACGCAGTCGTCGAAGTTCTTGTACTCGTCGGAGTTGAGGATCGACGCGCCGATCGCAATGATCACAGCGGAAGCGATCAGACCCAGCCCGCCGAGCACCGCGCCGATGATCGACATCTTGCCGTAGGGCGCCCGGCCCCCACGAGCTTTACGAGCACCGATGATGCCGAAGATCACCGCCAGCAGACCCAACAGGACGCCGCCGATGACGGTCCAGAAGAGCAGGATCGCCAGAATGCCGAGAACCAGCGCGGCGATCGCCAGGCTGTTGTTGTTCGGCCTCACATCTGTGCGCGGAGGAGGCTGATCGTAGTCGCCAGGCGTCTGGGGACGGTCATGGAAAGACATGGCGTCACACTCATCTCTGTTTCCACGTCGCCGAGTTGTCGTCCGTGCCCGAGTGCCCTGGCTTCTGCCATAAATGCATGTGCTGTCGCATCGCAGCGGCCGAGTCGCCTGGCCACTCGGCCGCCTGACCGGCTGAGGAGGCCGGGCTTCGAGCCGTCCATCGAGGGCGGCCGCATCGGCGAGTGCGGGCAGGCGCTCGACCGCGATCAGCTCTGCTGATGCACGGTCAGGATGTAGCCCTCGGGGCCGACGAAGGAGAACATCGGCCCGAACGGGCTGTCGGTGACCGGGGTGAGGATCTCGACTCCGTTCGCGGTGAGCTGCTTGTGGAAGGCCTGGGTGTCAGGGGTGGAGAACCACAGGGCGACTCCGAGACCCGGCTTGCCGGAGTCCAGGTCGGTGCCGGGCAGCGGGTCGCGCACCGCCAACGGGACCGGCTTGGTGTCGAAGACGACCGCGCCGGGGGGTGAGGAGGGAGTGCGGCGCAGGCCGAGGTTCTTCTCGCAGAACGTGGCGGCCGTCTCCAGGTCGCGGACCTGGAGAGCGATGAAGTCGGGGCCGTCGATGCGTACGGACATGGGTGTCCTCCTCGAAAGTATGTCAGGACTTTGACATACTCAAAGCTAGATCCCGATCAGGCAGGTGTCAAAGTGCTGACATGAAGGACGACATGAATCCGCAGGTTGAACCGACCCCCAGCACCCAGATTGACCCGCCCCATCCCGCCGAGGATGTACTCGACCACGTGGGCTACCGCCTCAAGCGGGCCCACGCCGCTCTGCGCAGCGCCATGGACCAGGCGCTGCGCGAGCACGGCCTCACCGTGCCGCAGTACGCCTGCCTGGAGGTCCTCGCCGCCCGCCCAGGCCTGTCCAACGCGGAACTCGCCCGGGCCACGTTCGTCACCCGCCAGTCCATGAACGTCGTCCTGCGTGGACTCCAGGACGCGGGCCTGCTCACCCGGCCCGCCACCGTCGAGTCGGGCCGGGCCCGACCCGCGTCCCTCACCGACGAAGGGCGGGATCGTCTGACTGCGGCTCAGGAAGCCGTCTACGCCATCGAGGCCCGCATGATCGAGGCGATCCCCGACGAGCGCCTGACCGCACTGCTCGAAGACTTCGACCGGCTAGCGCGAGCACTCTCGGACTGACCGTCAACGCACCGATTCCCATCGGTCAACCAGCCGTCGTTGCCGACGGGACAGTCGGCCGCCCCCCCCGTCGCCCGGGGCCAGTGCCGACCCCGTGGCGCACGAGGCGCGATCGCTGCGCGGCGACGGGGTCGCAGCCGCAGGGTCGCAGTCATAGGGCCATGAACCGGTCGGCGTCCGCCTGGAGGAATACGGGAACCGTTCCTCCGGATCCTGCGTGACCTGTTGTCGTGTTGTCGGCTGGTGGTGAGGGGACAGAATGAGCGCGCGGACGATGGTGAGTGTGGCGGTATCAGCTTGTGTGCTGTTGGTGGCGTGCGGGTGCGGTGCGGACAAGGCGGAGAAGGACGTGGACGCGAAGTCTTCGCAGTCGTCCGCGTCCACGCCGGCAAAGGAGTCGTCGGCCACGCGGACAACAGAGCCGTCGGCCACGCCGTCCGGTGCCGCCCGGACCGAGAAGCCGTCGGCCGAGCCCACGGGCGCCCAGCCCGCGCCCAGGACGAGGGAGGGCGCGATCAAGCGCTACGAGCAGTACCTGCACGCCCTGGGACGTGAGGACATCGACACGGTCTGCGAAGTGGCCGGGCCCGCTGCGAAGAAGGCACAGGATCAAGGACTCGGCCCGTGTACGTCGACGTACGCCACCGTGTTCCAGATGATCTCGCCCACGCAGAAGAAGGCCCTGAAGACCGCGACGGTTGACCCGCAGCGCGTCGCCGTGCGCGCGCCCGACAAGATCGAGATGCCGGTCGAAGCGGTCAAGTCCTCCGCCACATTCACCGAGGACGACCTGGGCAGCTACACCCTGGAGTACCTCAAGAACGACTGGTACATCACCGACTGAACCGGCTGAATCCGATGCGCCGCACGCGGAGCCGAAGCAACCGCTGCGAGCCGAGCGATCTCCATGCCCATCTGAACGACCGGACAGGGCGACGGCTCGGACGTGGCCTCCAGGAGAGCCAGGAGAGCCAGGAGAGCCGGGAGAGCCAGGAAAGCCAGGAAAACCTGGAGGCCGCACCTATTTCCCGTCACCTCATGAACTCAACGCTTCACCGCGTGATCGCCAACTCCCATTCCTGTCACGGATATTGACACCCTCCCTTCGGGAGTCTTACGTTCGCCGCGCCTGAGAGCGCTCTCAGCAGGCCGTCCGGTCAAGACTTCGAGGAGCTGCCTCCCATGCCCACCAACCGCCGCGCGTCCCGCGTCCGGCCACCCCTCAGACGCGCCGTCGCCTGCCTCGCCTCGGCCGCGCTCGCCGCCACCGGCCTGGTCGCCCTCGCCGCCGCGCCCGCCTCCGCCGCCACCGTCCCGGTCGGCTCCGGCAGCTACTCCGACACCCGCCCCGCAGGCACCGTCGGCCCCACCGACAACGTCGGCGGCGCCGTCACCCCCAAGGTCACCGCCGCCGCCAAGGACAAGCCCGTACCCACCAACGACTGGTGGTCCTCGCTCGCCTTCCAGCGCTACCCGGACAACCCGTACTCCACCCCGATGTACGGCCACCCCCTCACCTACCAGGCGGCCTCCGGCGGCCTCGACGTCGGCTACCCGACCTCGGCCGCGGTCGTCGGCGACGGCCGCCAGTACGAGTACGCCCACAAGAAGGACCTCACCCTCGGTCTCACCGGCCTCAACTCGCCGGACACCAAGGCCGATTCCTGGTCCGACTGGACCGTCACCCCCTACTGGTCAGACGGCACACGCACCCTGCGCACCACCATCGGCCACGGCCTCCCCTTCGTCTACGCGACCGGCTCCGGCGGCGACGCCCGCGTCACCACCGCCGACGCGCCCACCGTCTTCTCCGACCAGGGCAACGTCCTCGGCATCACCGTCGGCGGCCACCACTACGCGCTCTTCGCCCCGTCCGGTACCGACTGGAGCATCTCCGGCTCCACGCTCACCGCGCCCCTGACCTCGGCGAAGAACTACTTCTCCGTCGCGGTCCTTCCCTCGACCGGCGACCTCGCCACGTACAAGAAGTACGCGTACTCCTTCGTCACCGGCTCGAAGGTCTCCTGGTCGTCGACGGCATCCGGCCAGAGCAAGGCCACCTACACCCTGGAGACGACCCCGAAGGAGGGCACCGAGACCGGCACCCTCCAGGCGCTCTACCGCCACCAGTGGCAGGCCACCGACTCCGCGCTGACGAACCTCACCTACGTCTCCCCGCGCGGCACGATGAAGGTCCGCGAGGGCACCTCCTTCTCCACCACCCAGAAGAGGGCCCCGGTTCTGCCGACGCTGCCGGCCGTCTCCGCCGTGGACAAGGCCCGCTTGGCCGGCTACCTCAACGACGTCGCGAACGCTTCCGACCCGTTCAACGGCGCCACCGACACCTACTGGACGGGCAAGGCGCTCGGTCGTCTCGCCCAACTGGTCCCGGTCGCCGACCAGATCGGCGAGACCGGCACCCGTGACAAGCTGATCGGCTTGCTCAAGGGCAAGCTCCAGGCGTGGTTCACGGCCGGCGGTGGGAACGAGTTCAGCTACGACAAGGACTGGCGGACGCTGATCGGCTACCCGGCCTCGTACGGCAGCGACGCCGAACTGAACGACCATCACTTCCACTACGGCTACTACATCTACGCCGCCGCCATCGTCGCCCAGTACGACCAGGCCTGGGCCGCCGACTCCGCCTGGGGCGGCATGGTCAAGACACTGATCCGCGACACCGCCAACCCCTCCCGCACCGACTCCGCCTACCCCTTCCTGCGTGGCTTCGACATCTACGCAGGCCACAGCTGGGCCGCCGGCCACCAGGGCTTCGCCGCCGGCAACAACCAGGAGTCCTCCTCCGAATCCACCCAGCTCAGCGCCGCCCTCGTCCTCTGGGGCTCGGCCACCGGCGACGCCTCACTCCGCGACCTCGGCTCGTACCTCCTCACCACCGAGTCCGAAGCGATAGCCCAGTACTGGTTCGACGCCGACGAGCAGGTCTTCCCGTCCGGCTTCGGCCACGACACGGTCGGCATGGTGTGGGGCAGCGGCGGCGCCTACTCCACCTGGTGGACCGCGAATCCCGAGGAGATCCACGGCATCAACGCCCTGCCCATCACCGCCGGTTCCTCCCTCCACCTGGCGGCACACCCCGCCGCCATCAAGCGCAACCTCGCCGAGATGGAACGCGAGAACGGCGGACCGGCAGTCGAATGGCGGGACATCCTCTGGGAGTTCCAGTCCCTCGCCGACCCCGCCGCCGCAAAGGCCAAGTGGGATGCGGGCAACGGCTCCTACACCCCCGAGGCCGGCGAGTCCAAGGCCCACACCTACCACTGGCTCACCACCCTCGACACACTCGGCGCCCCCACCCCCTCGGTGACCGGCTCCATCCCCACCTCTGCCGTCTTCACCAAGGGCACCACCCGTACCTACGCCGCCCACAACTACACCTCCTCGTCCGTCACCGTCACCTTCTCCGACGGAGGCAAGCTGAGCGTCCCGGCCCGCTCCACGGCCACCGGCAACGGCACCGCCCCCGAGGACCCGGACGAGCCCACCGACCCGCCCACCGGCAACACCTTCCGTCTCACCACCGGCGGCGCCCTCACCACCTCCACCTCCACCACCGCCGGCTCCGACACGATCGCCTCCGCCGGCGGCGCCAACCACGACGGCAGTCCGCACCAGCCCCTCACCTACGTCGTCAAGAACGTCAACGGCAAAGTGAAGTCCGGCAGTTCGACCGGCTTCCGACTCCAGGTCGACGCGGGAACGACCGTCGCCCTCGGCCAGCAGGCCCGCGTCTCATACGACCTGACGGGCGACGGTACGTACGACCGCGTGGAGACGTACGAATACTTCGCGAGCGACCCGGTCACCGGCTGGGAGGAGTACACCCAGTCCAAGGGCCTGAAGTCCGCCACCGGGAGCCTCGGTGAACTGAAGGGCGGCAGCGTCCGCTTGGAGGTCTGGAACGCCATCGGAAGCGGCACGGCGAAGCTGAAGACGGGGTCCGCGGACACTGTGGTGGTCATTCCCTACGAGTAGAGGCGGTCATTCCCTACGGGTAGAAACGGGAAGGGGCAGCCGAACCCTTCAGCCTGCCGCCGGACCCGCGAAAGCGACGCGTGTCCGGCGGCTTCACCTGCTGGGCGGGGTCGTGACATCCACCGGACCGGGCGTCTCCCATAGGCGCCAAACCGGGCATGTGAGGCGTCAAGTCCCTTACTGTGCATACGAGTTGATGCTCTGCCGCTATCACCGAATGGCATCGGTGCGAACGAGCCCCGCCTTCCCGATACTCGTTGCGACCAAAGGTCGCCCGCAGGCCCCGGCCCCGGGATCCCGGGCATCCCCGTGCCCAAAGTTCCCGGCCGTCGGCCCGCAAGGCCACCGGACATCCGGAAGGAACACACCCCCATGAACAGACCCCGCACCAGCCTCCTCGCCATCCTAGGCGCCGCCGCTCTCGTCGGCTCGCTCGCCGCCGCCCCCTCGGCGTTCGCGGCGCCCGCGCCCGACGCCGTCAAGTCCCTGTCCACGAACGCGACGCCCACGAACACCACGTCCGCGTACGCGGGCTCCGCTGAGAACGAGGCCGCCAACCGGCAGTTCTTCGACGCCGTCATGAAGTCTGCGCTGAAGAAGCAGGCGGCGCAGCCGGGCATCCAGGTCGTCACCGTCCGGTACCGCACCACCCGGGCACCGAGCTTCCGCAGCCAGATAGCGCAGAGCACGCAGATCTGGAACTCTTCCGTCAGCAACGTCAAGCTCCAGGAGACCAGTACCGGCGCCGACTTCGAGTACCGCGAGGGCAACGACCCACGCGGCTCGTACGCCTCCACCGACGGGCGCGGCCACGGCTACATCTTCCTGGACTACCGGCAGAACCAGCAGTACAACTCCACGCGGGTGACGTCCCACGAGACGGGGCACGTGCTCGGTCTGCCCGACCACTACTCGGGCCCCTGCAGCGAGCTGATGTCCGGCGGCGGCCCCGGCCCGTCCTGCACCAACGCCTACCCGAACGCGCAGGAGCGCCAGCGGGTCAACAGCCTCTGGGCCAGGGGGATAGCCACGCTCCAGGACAAGGGTGAGCTGTCGAAGGTCCGCTGACCGAGCACGCCACCGCCGGGCGCACTGTCAGCTGCTGCCGCAGACAGCGTCCGTGCCAAGCCGGCCGCGTGCGGCCCGCTCTCCTCCCCGACATGGGTAGTCATGCTCAGGGGGGAGAGGTTGTGCCGCCGCGGCCGACCAGGTTCGTGGACCGGGGCCTGTCGGGCGGATCATGCCGGGCGGCCCACCGGCCCTGAATTGCTGTATCGGCCCGCCGGACAAGGAGTTGGGTGACGCAGGTTGGGTCCGTCGATAAATGCCTCGACATCGGTCGCGGTGATCGGGGACGCTTCGCGCGATGACCAGAATCGATGACACACCGCCTGCGTGGGACGAGCGCACCCAGCTCACCACGTTTCTCGACTACGCACGTGACACTGCCCGCGCCAAATGCGAAGGCCTCTCCGAGGAGAACGCACGCAAGGCGCTCCTGCCGAGCTCACCGCTGATGACCATGAGCGGAGTGATCAACCACCTCCGCTGGGTCGAGTACTACTGGTTCCAAGTGGTCTTCCTCGGCGAGGAAGACCGGGGCCCCTGGACCGAGGAGGACCCCGACCGCGAGATGCGCATCGCCGTCGACTTCCCGCTCACGCAGTTGCTCGACGAATACGCCGAACAGAGCACCCGCTACCGGGAACTGGCCGCAGGGAACGCCCTGGACAAGCAGGCCCAGCGAACCATCCGCAACGGCCTCCACGTCGACCTGCGCTGGATCCTGCACCACCTCACCGAGGAGACGGCCCGCCACAACGGCCACCTGGACATCCTGCGCGAGATACTCGACGGCTCAACCGGCTACTAGATCCGGCGGGGATCACGGGCGGAGCCAGAGCCAGAGCGAGAGCCGGATCGAGGCGACGATGACGGTGCCCTGGGGTGCTGCCCGCCGAGAGAGAGCGGCGGAGCGGATCGCCACCAGGCGCACGCCGAACTCCCGCCTACCAACCAGGTGGGCGTGGCACCTGACCGGCCCCACCCCACGTTCGGCTGGTCCCCGGCGTAAATGCCCAAGAGGCCGGACAGTCGAGCCCCGCGCCAACTAGTGTTCCGTCTCAACGTGGCGTTGAGATCGGGGGGATCGTGTCTGACGCTTCCAGGCCCAAGCAATGTGCTATATGCGGTAATCCGGTGGGGAAGAAGAAGCTCGTCATCATCACGGGCGGCCGGTCGGCGCACCGCGCCTGCCGCCCGCTCACGGGAAGCCAGTTTCCTGCTTCTGCTGCTCCACTTGGTCGGCCCCGGAAGCAGAAGCAGATGAGTCGCACCGAACTCCTCAGGCGGATCGCGGAGTTACGGGAGCGCGATGCCAAGAAGAAACCTCAGGCAGTGAAAGCGAAGCCCGGACCCCGGCCCCGTCCCCAGGCCAAGGCTTCAACCAAACGCGCCGCCAGCGCCACCACCACGCCCCCGCCGTATTACGGGGTAGAGATGAAGTCCGTTGGCGGGCGATGGGTCCAGATGCATCCGGAGTCCGAATAGCGCATCGCCGACGGCGGCGGCCCGCAACACGAGTCGCCCCAGCACCGTCGTCCGCCCGAAGCCATGGTGTCGAGCTTCACGCTGCGGTTGCAGAGGTAGGCGTCAGGTATCGCTATGAACTGGGGTTAGGTGGTGGTTAGGTCACCTGCTGCTTCTTGGGCATGCCGTTGAGCTGGGGCGCGCAGGAAAAGGTCACCTGCCCACAAGGAAAGATCAGCCAGGCATTGGCGGCTCCTTCCAGAGGGGAGGTTGACCTCATGACCGGGCGGCCGGCGTAGCGGTGCCGTCCACGTACCGGTCATCACGCCGTCCACGTACCGGACATGATGTCGTCCGTCGCTGTTCATGAGTCGGCGGGCAACTCCGTTCTCGGGCCTCTTGTCTAACTGGGTGACCAGAAGCACCACTGCACACACGTACCCCCTGAAGGGTCACTTCCGCATGCGCATTCACCGGACCATTGCAGCCACCGCCACCCTTGCCCTGACTCTCGGCACGGCCGTCTTAACCACGTCGACCGTCCAGGCCGCCCCGTCTGCCGCTGGGGCCACGGCGTCCGTCGTCGTCGCGGACGGCGAGCTCTGGTACAAGGCGGCACTCGGTCAGCAGAACCAGAGGTGACGGTCGACGAAGAGATCGACCACCGTGGTGAGCACGACTCCTACTACGTACTCACCTTCCACGACCGGTATGACATCGCCATCTCCGCGGAGGCGGCGGAGGGGGACGAGTGCGTGTACCCCGAGGAGGGCGACCGCACAGCTGTGCGGTGTGCGGTCAAGATCCCGGAGAACTCGGACGACTCCGACAGCTACGACATCGATCTCGGCGACGAGAACGACACCGCGACACTCGCGCCCGACAGCCGGGCCTGGGCAGGGATCTACGGCGGCAAGGGCAACGATGTCATCGTGGCGTCGGAGTCCGCGCTCCTGCACGGCGGTGAGGGCGATGACCGTCTCGACGGCGGCGGCCCGTTCGGCTTCGGCCCGTGGGGCGATGCCGGGAACGACACCCTCACCCACTGCAGCATGGACTGCTTCGGCGGCCCCGGCAACGACTCCCTGACCGGCACCGGCGAGGAAAACAACCTGCACGGCGAGGACGGCACCGACATCCTGCGCGGCCAGGGCGGCGCCGATGTCCTCTACGGCGGCAAGGGCAACGACAAGCTGTACGGCGAGGCGGGCAACGACACGCTGTGGAGCAACAGCGGTGACGACGTCCTGTGGGGCGGCACAGGCACCGACAAGCTCTCCGGCGGCCCGGGCCGCAACGAACTCCACCAGGACTGACAATCCTGCGGACCGGGGGTGCGGAATGCCACGCAATTCCCAGCCCTACGGTCACGGAATCGTCCATGGGGAGGACGTAGTCACCGTCGTCGTGGCCTGGGGAGGACGGATCTGCGCCTTCGTCCTCCACGGCGTCAGGGCCCTCGAGCCGCCCGGCAACCCGCCGACGCTGGTCAGGGCTGCCGGGGCTGCCGGGGCTGTCGCGCCCCGAGTCGACCGGCTCGGCGAGCGCGGAGTGGATGTCGCAGGCTGGGAATGGGTAAGGCCATGAGTCGACACCGATCGGAGACTCATGCCGCACGACGAAGAAGAGGACAGCCCTGCCGCGCTCCTGCCCCTGCTGCGCACCTGCGTCGACCGGTTGCTCTCGACGGCGGCCGTGCTGTCGGACGACGAGGTACGGGCGCCTTCCCTGCTGCCAGGCTGGAGCCGCGCCCACGTCCTGACGCACCTCGCCCGCAGCGCCGACTCGCGCACCCGGCTGCTCACCTCCGCCCGTACGGGCGCCGACCTGCCCCAGTACGCCAACGACGATCAGCGGGAGCGGGAGATCGAGGAGGGTGCCGGACGGCCCGCCAGCGCCCTCGTCAACGACATGGACACCGCGTTGCGTCGCTTCCTCTCCGCAGCCGACAACCACCCGCAAAACGCCTGGGACGTGCCGGTGCGGTGGCTCGGGGCCGGTCTGCGGCCCGTGCGCGGTGCCGTCGGCAGCATGCTGCGCGAGGTGGAGGTGCACCACACGGACCTGGCCACCGGTCACTGTCCAGCCCACTGGCCCGCCTTCTTCACGGCCCGCGAACTGGAGACGACCACCGCGAAACTGGCCACCAACCCCAACTCTCCGCCCATGACGCTGTGCGCCGACGAGGACCAGGTGCTACGGGTGATCGGCGACGGTCCGGGGCCGCGTGTGAACGGCCCGGCGGCGGAGCTCCTGGGCTGGCTCACCGGGCGGACCGACGGGCACACGCTGACCGTCGAGCCGCGAGGACCCCTGCCGCCCCTGCCGGCCTGGCGGAGCTGACCGTCGCAATGTATGCCCTTAGGCTTGCGCAAGTTCAGTGATCGGCCCGGAAGTGTCGTTCCTTGCAGATGAAGTTGCGCGCGATAACGCTCGATTGCCCTGATCCGCTGGCTCTGTCGGCGTTCTATCAGGAGGCCACCGGCCTTGAACCGCACCCGAAGTCAGACTCCTAGTTCGCCGGGCTGAACGGCGAGGATGGGCACCTCCTCGGCTTCCAGCGGGTCGACGACTACCGGGCTCCGACGGGTACGTTTCGGCAACCCGGCATGCGTGAGGCGTGGCCGACTGGCAATCGCACAGCTCAGAGCGGCCAGGGCGACAAGGCAAAAGCGTGGACGAATAATGGTCTGGTCTCGGGGCACAGGATGCGGCGCGTACCTCTGCAAGTAGTGGCTTTGAGGGAGATTCCTGATGCTGATGGCAAATCCGGTCGTGCTGAAGAACCTGCTTGAGCAGTACGAGACACTGAGCGCGCTGAACGCCGAGAAAGGCGCCGCCGAGAAGGGCACAAAGGAAGCGCGTCAGCGGATGGAAGACGTCGCGTACACGCTCTGCGTGTCGACGGGTACCCGCGACATCACCGCCGCCCTCCTCGCAGCCCGGCACCAGCTTTCCGCAGCGCGCACCGAAGGCGAATCCGTACTCGCTTCCTGACAGGTGACGCTTCCTGACAGGTCACGTGCGCCGCGAGCAGGTCCACCGCTGATCGTGGGGGCCTTAACCGCTCAGCAGGACAGGAGCCGCCGGGCTGGACCGTTGCACGAATGCCGGCGTAGCGCGGCGCTTGACTTCTGCGCCGGTCCTCGGCGGGAATTCAGCGGGAGTCCGTGTATCCGCCGGTAGCGGCGATGGTTTCGCCGATGGTGTAGCTGGAGTCGGCGTCGCTTGCGAGGTAGACGTAGGCCGGTGCGATCTCCTCGGGCTGCGCTACCCGCCCCAGCGGTGTCTGGGCTCCCAGGTTGGTCAGGTAGTCGTCGGTGAAGCGCTGACCGGCCAGATTGAGCGCGCTCCAAGTGGGGCCGGGAGCGACGACGTTGGCCCGTATGCCCTTCTTCACCAGGTGCGGGGCGATGGACTTGGTGAAGACCACGACAGCCGCCTTGGACGCGGCGTAGTCCATCATCAGGTCGCTTCCCTTGAGGGCCTCTTCCGAGGCCGTCGCGATGATCGAGTCACCTTGGGACATATGCGGGACGGCTGCCATCACCAGGTGGAAGTACGCGTAGACGTTCGTCTTGAAGACCCGGTCGAAATCCGCTGCCGTCAACTGGTCCAGTTCCGTCTGGCTGTTGAGATACGCGGCGTTGCTCACCAGGATGTTCAGCCCGCCGAGCTCGTCGACCGTGCGGCGTACCGTCTCGGCGCAGAAATCGGGATCGCGCAGGTCACCGGGGAGGAGCAGAGTCCGGCGTCCCAGAGCGTCGATCTCGCCCTTGATCTCCTTGGCGTCCGACTCCTCTTCCGGCAGGTAGACGATCGCCACGTCGGCGCCCTCGCGGGCGTACAGCAGGGCGACGGCACGGCCGATGCCGGAGTCCCCGCCGGTGATCAGCGCGACCTTGCCGGCCAGCTTGTCCGCGGGCCGATAGTTCTTGGCCTGGTAGCGGGGAGCAAATTCCATCTCGGACTCGAGGCCCGGACGCCTCAGGCGCTGCAACGGATAGGGCGGGAAGAGTTCGGCCGAGACCTGGGCCGAGGCGGACGCGGCATTGGGGGCGCCATTGGTGTGGACAGTCATGCGGGAAATCTCCTGTGAACGATGTGCCGGTCTGTCCGCGGGGCTCAGTCGGTGGAGAGGGCGGCGACCAGGCGTCCCGCGTCGGGGGCGTCGAGAGCACGGGCGGCGTCCGCGAGCGCGACCATGCCGACGAGGTCGGTGCCGTCGATCACCGGCAGACGCCGGACCTTGTGCTGGGTCATGGTCACGAAGACCTCGTCGACGCCGTCGTCCGCGCCGATCGTCACGGCCTCCCCCTGCGCCAGGGTGCCCGTCTCGACCTCCGCCGGAGCGAGCCCCGCCCCGAGGACCCGCACCACGATGTCCCGGTCGGTCACGACGCCGATGAGCCGGTTGTTCTCGCCACAGATAGGCAGGGCACCCACCTGCAGTTCCGTCAGCTTCCGTGCCGCGTCGAGGGCACTCTCATGTGCCTGCACGCACTGCGCGCCGCCGGTCATGATGTCCCGTGCCGCCATGGTGGCCATATGGAATCGCCGTCCCATCTCTGCTTCCGGATGCTCCCGCACGCCTTCAGTGCCGGAGCTGTCCGCTTCGGGTGACCGGCTCCGGTGCCCGTGAAACAGGATCGTCGGGAGTTCCTCACGATTCGGATGATTTCGCTGCCACTACGCGGGTCTTGAGCTCCAGAGCGTGCTGCTGAGCAGGGGAGTGCTACCGCGACTTCGCGTTTCCCTCGCCCGTCAGGAGCGGGCGCGTGGGGCCCCATTGGCGCAGTGCGGCGTAGCCGACGCCGATCGCCGCAGCTGTCGGGCCGCCTACCGCGCCGATGGCCGCCAGGCCGCCGAGGCCGAGGTAGACGGGCAGGCCGTCACGAGAGGGCAGCGCCCGGCGCGCGGCGGCCAGTGGAGTGGAGGTGGCGTCTACGACACCGCGGGCCATGCGCTCGACCGGGATGGACAGCGTGTATTCGTCCTGCGAGCCGGAGCTTCGTGTACGGGCCGTGGCCTTGCCGGCGGAAGACTTGGACTTCGCGGCAGTCTTGGTGGCAGGTTTCGTCGACTTGGATGCCGCATTAGAGCGGGACGCCGTCTTCTTTGCCGCTGGGCGGGACGAGGCCTTCTTCGCCGAGCGGGAGGCCGTCGCCTTCTTGGCCGGGGTCTTCTTGTGCGCTGTAGCCATGGGACATCGCTCCTTCTGATCGCGACAGATATCCATCTTGAGATGGATCGCCCTGCCTCGCACCTCCTGCGTGTCCATGCGGTCACGCTGCGTAGCGTCGCCTGCTTTCAGCCCTCTCTCGAAGCCTCCGCAGCTCCTGCATCCGCTGAATCAGCCAAATCCGCCGCATCCGCCGCATCCCCCGGCCCCGAGCTCTCCTCGTCCGTTCGCCTTGCCCAGTGGGTGCCCGTCGTCATCGCGACCGCCGTCGCGGCCGCGCAGGAGCCCACGGCCACAGCCCAGGAACCGGCCCGCAATGGGCGGCAGCCGAAGAAGCGGCTGATCGTCGGCGTCTGTACGCCGACCAGCAGCGCCAGTCCCGAAACCCCGCTGGTCAGGGTGACCAGTCGGCTGTGGCGGCCCATCATCAGGGTCTGCCCCAGTTGGGTGCCGATGAGAGCGACCAGGCCCATCGTGCTGGCCTCGTGCACGCGCCCCGTGGCTTTGCCCGCGCCCCAAGCGAGGGTCGCGCCCAACGTGGTGGCCCCGCTGCGCACGGCGAGGGTGTGGGCCAGGGACGTGCCCCAGACCGTGGTGACGGGGCCGGAGCGGAGCGGGTCCTGGGCGCACTCGTCCTGGTCCGGTTGTTCCGGTGCTGAGGCCTCGGCCTCGCTGTCGGTGGCATGCCCGACCCGGTCGCCGGGAGGGGGCGTTGACGGTGCGAGGGCGACCGCGAGGGCGGGCAGCATGTCGGTGAGCATGTTGACCAGGAGCAGTTGGCGGGTGGACAGCGGCGAGCGGCCGTCGACCGCGGTGCCCAGGATGGTGAAGGCGACTTCGCCCGCGTTGCCTCCCACCAGGATGGACACCGAGTCGCGCACCCGGCCCCACAGGGCTCGGCCCTCGCTCATGGCGGTGGCGATGCGCGAGGGGTCGGCCTGGGTGAGTACCAGATCGGCCGCTCGGCGAGCGGCGGTGGACCCGCGGCCTGCGATGGCGATGCCGACGTCGGCGAGCCGGATCGCGGGGGCGTCGTTGATACCGTCGCCCGTCATGGCGACGACGTGGCCGGAGCGCTGCAGGGCCTCGACGATACGGGTTTTGTGTTCCGGTGAGACGCGTGCGAATACGGAGGTCTGCGCGATACGCCGGTCGCGGTCGCGTTTCGGGAGCGTGTCGAGTTCCGCGCCGGTGAGTACCGACTCCGGTGCGGGCAGACCGAGTTGGGCAGCCAGAGCGGTGGCGGTGACGGGATGGTCACCTGTGATCATCACGGCGCGAGTGCCGGCCCCGGTGAGACGGCGAACGGTGTCGGCGGTTGTGCGCCGCGGGGCGTCTGCGAAGGCGAGGAATCCGATCAGGGTGAGGTCGTCGGTGAGCGCCGCGAGATCGTCCCCTTGGCGTGCGCGATCGACGGACGGCACCCCTTCGGCGACGGCGAGGACGCGCAGGCCGGCCGCGGCCAGGCGCTGCACCGTGCGTTGCGCGCGCCGACGCCGGGCGGCAGTGAGGGCGACGGTCTTCCGGCCCGCTTTCCACACCGTCGAGCAGCGTGCCAGGACGACTTCCGGGGCTCCTTTGACCTCCAGGTGCAGCTGACTGTCGTTGGTGCCCAGGGCTGCCGCGTAGCCGCGGTTGGTCTCGAAGGGCAGCTCCCGGATCAGCTGCCAGGCGGTGTCGGGCTCGGAGTGGTCGCGTACCGCCTCGATGACGGCCCGGTCGGTCGCATGGGCCACGGCCTGGGGTGTGTCGGGGTCGGCCTGCGGGCAGGCCCGGCCACTGACGCGCAGCAGCCGATGGGCGTGGGCGGTGTCGAAGGCAACCTCGCCGCCGTAGTCCGCGAGGCGCGTCACCGACAGGCGGCCCGCGGTGAGCGTTCCGGTCTTGTCGAAGGCAACGGTGTCGACGCGCCCCAGGGCCTCCAGAGCGCGGGCGGAGCGGACCAGGACTTCCTGACTGCCGAGCCGGCGCGCGGCGGAGAGCTGGGCCGCCGTGGCGACAAGAGGCAGGCCCTCGGGGACCGCGGCGACCGCGATGGACACGCCGGAGCCGAGCGCCTGGCGCAGCGGCGTGCCGCGCAGCAGGGCGAGCCCGGTGACCACCGCTCCCGCGGCTGCCGTCGCCGGCAGGGTGATGCGGGTGAGGTCGGCGAGGCGGGCCTGCACGCCAGTTGCGGGAGCGGCGTGCCCGCTTGCCGCGGAAGCCCGGCCGGCTTCGGTGCTCGCGCCGACCGCGGTGACGACGGCGCATCCGTGCCCGGCGACCACGGTGGTGCCCTCGTAGACCATGCAGGAGCGGTCGGCCAGCGCGGCCCCAGGGGTAGGGGCAGGATCCTTGTCGACCGGCAGCGGTTCGCCGGTCAGGCTGGACTCGTCGACTTCGAGGTCGGTGGCACTCAGCAGCCGCGCATCGGCCGGTACGACATCGGAGGGGCCCAGCAGCACGACGTCGCCGACGGCGAGGCGGTCGGCGGTGACGGTCTCGAAGGGCTCCTCGGCGAGGGCCATCGCCCAGCCGCGGTCGCGCGGGGTGGTCGCCAGGCGGGCGCGGCGGACGGTGACGCGCTCGACGTCGAGCAGTTCGTCCAGGGCCTGTTCGGCCTTCATTCGCTGCGAGCCGCTGACCAGGGCGCTGCCCAGCATCACGCCGCCCACGAGGAGCGCGTCGACGCGAGAGCCGACCACGGCGGACGCGGCCGCGCCGAAGGCGAGGACCGGGGTCAGGGGATCACGCAGTTCCTCGGCTACCGCGCGGGTGAGGGCGACGGCTTTCGGCGGCAGCAGGCGGGAAAGCGATTCGGCCCTCGTCCTGGGGTGCGCGGCGCCGGTCTTGCCGTCGGCGGTGGGGTGCGAGGCGGCGTACTCGCGGACCCTGAGGAAGGTCGCGCGGGCTGTGAGGCTGTGCCAACTGCCGCGCAACGCCGGCTTCGGGGAGGGCAGGGTGCCCACTCTGCGAGCGCTGACGACGCCTCCCAGCAGGGCGAATGCGGCTGAGCTGTGCATCGGTGAGAGCTTGCGGCGCTGGTGCTGGGGGCTGGCGTCCACCAGGGTCAGCAGTGCGCCCATGGCTGCTCCGCCCACGGCCGTCTTGGCCGAGCGGCGGCTGACGCGACCGGCAGGGCCCAGGGTGCGCAGGAGCAGCCAGGCGGAGTCCAGTTCGTACGCGCAGATGAGGTCGGCCGACCAACTGGCTCCGTGGGAGCCGTGCAGCACGGACACGCCGACATCGGCCAGCGCCAGGGCGGTGTCCTGACCGGCCGCGATCACCATCACGACGCGGCCCTCCGTCTGCAGCTGCCGGACGTGATCGGACAGATCGCCGGGGGGCAGCACCTCGTCGGCCAGTGGCAGCAGCTCGCCGATGCCGGCGTGCTCGGTGACGACCACGCGGTCGACGTTGGACCGGGCCGCCTCGAGTACGGCCTCCGCCAGCGGATCGAGGCCACAGCCGATGGTGACCGTGCCGCAGTGCCGGTCCTGCCTGTCGCGCAGGCGGAAGGCCACTGTCCCGGAGCCGTCCAGGAGAGGGCGCGCGTGCGGATCCTCGCGCTCCAGGGTCCAGCCCCGTCGGCTCCACCGACGCTGCTTCTGAAGTGTGGTCACATCCTTGGAACCGAGCACTGCTTGGGCGGTCTGCCATACCTCGGTGTCATCCAAGTCCGTCCGCGTCGCCTGAGCCGACAGCAGGACGGGGCGGCTGCCGCACAGCACGACGGAGTCGATGATGACCGTGTCGACCCGGTCGAGTCGGCGCAGCACGGCGGCGTTCATCGGGAGAACCCCGCGCCGGGCCAGCCGCCAGTCCAGGACAGCGGCGTACCCTTCCCGACCCAGCCAGGCCGCCGGCGGCGCGGTCGTCATCAGCAGCTCGGTGGCCCGGAACGGACTACGGGTGCCAAGGAGCAGTGCCCCCGCCCCGGCCAGGGAGCCGAGCGCGGCGCGGTCGGTGACTGTTTCGACGGGGCCGGGCGGTAGCGGCTCGGGACGTGCGGGGCGTTTCACGCACTCGTGCGGCAGTACCGACTGGATGGAGTGCAGATCCGTTTCGTGTCGGGCCCAGGCGGCCCGGCGAGCGTGGGCCTCGACGATCTGAGCGCTGCGCCGCAGGACGTCGACGGCGATGGGCGCGGCGTTGTGGGTGAGGGTGTGG
Source organism: Streptomyces sp. BA2 (assembly GCF_009769735.1). NCBI lineage: Bacteria > Bacillati > Actinomycetota > Actinomycetes > Kitasatosporales > Streptomycetaceae > Streptomyces > Streptomyces sp. BA2. The sequence goes on along the minus strand of NZ_WSRO01000002.1, from coordinate 423,154 downwards.
GCCGTGGTGATGGCCAGAGACAGCAGCAGATCGCCGCGGATGCGTCCCAGGTGTTCCTCCACGATGTGCCGAAGCCGCAGATGCGCTTCGGAGAGCACCAAGCACTCGCGGACTCCGTAGGGCAGGAGGGGCGGCACCCGCACGAGGCGTCCCGCGGCGGAGATGCCGAGCCCGAGCAGGCCGGCGGTGAGGGCGACATATGCGGCTGTTTGCTCGATGTTGTCGGCGGGGTGCTCCTGCGGCGCGGCCGGGAACGCCTCGTCGGCCACACCGTGCGCGGCTTCCACGCCTTCGATGACCTCTTCGATGAGGTCGACGTCGACCCGGTTCTCGTTGAAGATGACCAGGAGCCGACGAGTTTCCGCGTTGGCCTCGGCCCAGTAGACGCCGTCGGTCTCCATCAGCGCCACGATCGCGGCCTTGGCGATGGTGCGATGCGCGGTGCCCCGCCCGGTCAGGCCGCGCATCTGCAGATGGGCGTGGCCGCCGTGCGACCAGACCTGACGGGCGATGTGGATGTCACCCGAGTCAGCCAGTTCCGTGGCGATGGACTTGAGGTGATGCGGTGCGTCCGCCAGCAGCGAGCCGAGCCGTTGGGGCGACGCCGCTGCCAGCAGCCGTACCGCGGCTCCGCCGAACTCGGCCACTGTGGCGCCACCGCGCGGCACCGCCTGCGCAGCCGCCCTGAGGCCGCCGTGCAGCGTACGGCCCACGCCCGCGACGGAGGCCGGCGGCAGGCGCACCGAAAGGCGCCGGGGGAGCCGCATTCGAGCCACGGGTGAGACCTCTCAGATCTGGCGTGAGCCGGGTGCGGGGGGGGCAGGGCTCGGGAAGAGGTACGGGGGGGGCAGGCAACGATCAATAGGCTCAGCTTGCTCCGGGCGGCCAGGCAGCAGATCGTTGGGTTCCGCCGAACAGCCGTGGACTGACACGCATACGTGTTCAGGGGCGCGGCGCGGCCGACCGCCGGCTTTCGTCGAATGCCGTGGCCCCGGCAGCCCGCAGAGTCGTTCGAGACGGCGCTGACCTTGCACCTGCGGGTCGACCGCCGCGGGCCAGGGGAAGGAGTCGTGGCGTGGGCTTGAGGTTCCGGTCTGCTGCGGAGGAGCGTTTGCCGTGACTGTCCTGCTACCGGACGGGGACAAGCCGTCATCGGCCACATGACGGCGACGAGTTCGCCTGCGCGCTCGGGGCTCGCGATATCCGCGTCCTGCTCGAAGGGCAGCTCAGCGGAGACGGGGGCGAGCAAGATCTGGTGGGTGCCGAGGAGTTGCTGGAGCTGTGGGATGAGGGAGGCGTGGCGCGCCCACCCCTGGATGTACGCCTCCAGCGACTGGGTACGCGCCGTGTGCCGGCCGCCGAGCTGCGCGGTACGGCGGAAGCGGCCGTTGACACCTTCCTGCGTGCCTACGTGAGCGACTGACAGTTGCCCGGCAGATCAGAGCGGCCAGACCCTTCTACGGCATGATCTCTTCCGAGCGCGCCAACAAATCTGTGAGGGCTCAGAACGGGCGCAGTGGCAACCGGTCCAGCAGATTTGCCTGCTCGATGGCCGCGTCGGCGATGTCTCCGGTCCAGGCGATGGAGACCGTGATGCCGACCGCGTCCAGCGCCTGGCAGATGCCCAGCAGAGTGAACAGGCCGGCGTTGTCACAGTGGGTGAGCGCGGACAGGTCCAGTATCAGGCGGCGGCGTTCACGGGGACGCGACACCACCTGCACGATCGTCTCGCGCAGCAGAGCCGTGGTGTTGAGGTCCAGCTCTCCGAAGAGGCATATCAGCACGACGGACCCGGTCGCATGGCCATGGCGAATCACGAGCCGGGGTTCGGCGTCTTGTTCCATGCCTGCTTCCGTCTCAGCCTGTCGGTGGGGCGAAGTGGCCGCCTGCTCGTTGGCGGGGCAGGTAGCCCGCCTTCTCCAGGTCGGCGACGATGGCTCGGGCCGTGCGCTCAGTGATCTGGCATAAAGCTGCCACCCGTCGCAACTGCATGGTGGGATCTCGCGAGATGGTCGGCAGCACCCGCGCATGGTTCGTCAGGCACGCCACCCCCTGCTCTGACCATGGCACTCAGCCCTCTCCGCGTGTCGGCATCTCATCACTGACACCAGCGCGGAGTTACCGGAAATCTTCTGCGCTCATCTTCCCGCATCCGGGGGGCGTGAGGGCTGCAAAGGGCGGGATTGCGGGCGACATTGGTGCTGCCCTGGAAGGTGGACTCCACCGCCGGCGGCCGTTGCAGCGGAGCATCCTGCGAAAGGAAATGGGCCCGACCGCGCGAGCGCGAGCCGGGTGGTCTCCAGTAGCGAGCCCCGTAAGTACGGGACTTGCGTGCAGTCATCGGAGAGCACGTGGCTGGCTACCCCTCAGGTTTCCCGCTCGTTGTAGGCGTCCGCGGCCTGTTCGTTCAGTGCGCTGCCCCACGCCTGGAACCGGCTGCTCAGGGCGCCATCGGGCGGCGCGATGTCCTTCCCGGGACGCACGGGACGGTGCCCCGCAGGTGCCCCGGGCAACAGTCGCGCCATCACGCCATTGAGGCGGGTGACCGCAGCGGGCGCAAGGCCGTGGGCCAGGTCGGCAGCGCGTGCAGCGGGGGTCAGGACCAGTCGCGTGCGGCGCCGGACGACGGCCTTGACGATGCGTTCTGCGGCTCGTTGGGCGTTCATCGAGATGACCGGCGCACCCGCCAGTGCCGAGAACCAGCCGTACTCGCTGCTGTAGGCACCACCGAATTCGGCCTGAAGATGTGAGCCGGTCCGCATCAGGCCGGGGTAGACGGCGGTCACGCTCACACCGGTGGACGCGGCTTCCGCGTGCAGGCCCTCGGCCAGTACGCCGATCGCGGCCTTCGCGCCGGCATAGGGAAGTAGGTGGGGCACCCCCAGCAGGCCACCCACTGACGAGATCAGAGCCAGTCGCCCGCCCTGTGGGCTTTCCCTGAGATAGGGAAGTGCCTCGAGGCTGGTGTGCACGGCCCCCATGAACATCGTCTCCATGGCCTCCCTGAACTCTGCGGCCCCGATGGCCTCCACAGGAGCCACCTGGATGATCCCGGCATTGGCGATGACGATGTCGGGGCCGCCGCACGTGTCGTGTGCGGCTCGGAACATGAGGTGCACGGCTTCTTGGTCCCGGACATCACAGACCGCGGTATGGATGGCGGCGCCTTGTCGGCGGGCACGCAGCTTCTTCTGGGCGGAGGCGAGCTCTTCGGAGTCGCGCGCGGCGATGACCACCGTGCTGCCGCGTGCGGCAAGCTCGTCGGCCATGAGCAGGCCGAGGCCCCGTGATCCTCCCGTGACGAGCGCGGTCAGTCCTGACAAGGATTGCGTGGAATTCGACATAGGCGTGGTGACGCTCCTTCCTCTTGGCCGCCCGCGGCCCAGCTGTAGGCACCCGGTGGGTCGTGGTCGGCTCCCGGACTCAGGGGTTACGCAGCGTCTTGATCATCCCGTTCTCCTTGTCCTGGAGCATCTCGTGCGTCGTACGACTAGGGGAAGGGAGGTCACGGGAAGGGGTTATTTCGGGCATACTGGGAGTTTTTATCGCCGATACCCGGGTAATCGAAAGTTATGGATACGGCAAGCGGCGAACTGCGTGAGCTGGCTGTCTCTGGCGCCGCCCTCGGGACGATTGCCGCCTTCCTTGGTGGCCTCGTCCTTGTAGGCGCGCTGCTCTGGGCTTTCTGGCTGGGAAACAAGGTGCGGAGGCGAGAGCCGAGGCCACCGCGGCGGGAGGAGCAGCCAAAGATGCCGGAGTCCGGCCCGGTCCATGAGATCCGGGAAATGCGGGAGCCGGACGAGGTCCCACTGGCCAAGGACGAGAGCGAGCGGCTGAGGCCGCAGAACCTGCACGCTTCAGGGTCAAAACGGAGCGAGGACCAGAGACGGCGACGCTGGTCGCCCGGTTCCAGTGGTTCTTTCGGGGGCGGGGGTCCCGGCAAGACGTAGCGTCAGCGATCACGCGTAGCGTCAGCGATCACCCTCGGTGGGCACTGGATGTCCGTATCCCATGAGGGATTGGCGAGAGGGCGAGGGCCCGTTGCCCAGTTGCTCGTCCGCTGCACCGACGCCCACGGCCGAGGCGGGACCGGCCGCGGGGGAGTCCAGCGCGGCCGGAACTGCCCCTCCAAGTCTCCTCCGAAGGATGGCTCAAGCCGGTGCCACCGTGGACAGCGCCCTGTAACGCGAGCTGTATCCGGCATGCTCTTCGGGCGTGAGCGATGAGTTTGGGCCGAGGACCTGATCTGCCCTGGCATGACTCGAATCAGCGCTGACATCTCGGTCTCCCTCGACGGCTTCGTCACCGGACCCGACCCCGGGCCCGACCCCGGGCCCGACCCCGGGCCCGATCAACGCTCTGGGCACCGGCGGAGCGCCGCCCACGTGACCACCGTCAATGCCAATGAGGTCACCTTGGGTATCGAGTCGTTCGGTGATGACGACGGGCCACTCGTCCTGCTCGCGGGCGGGACGACGATGCTCTCCTGGCCCGACGCGCTGTGCGAGCGCCTTGCTGCCGGCGGGCGCCGCGTGGTGCGCTACGACCTCCGCGATAGCGGGGAATCGACGACGCAGGACCCGCAGGCGCCCGCCTACACCCTGCGCGACCTCGCCGCCGATGCGGCGGCCCTTGCCGAGGCGCTCGGCGGCGGTCCCGCGCACCTCGCGGGGATCGGCGTCGGCGGGATGGTCGCCCAGGTGGCCGTGCTCGATCACCCGGGCGCGTTCTCGGCGCTCACCCTGGTCGGCACCCGCGCGGTCGCGCCCGGCCCGCCCGATGATGACCTCCCCGACCATGACCAGGCGGCGATGAGCCGCCTGTTCGCGCATCCGATGCCCGACTGGAGCGACCGCGAGGCGGTGGCGGAGTTCGCCGCCGCCGGCGCGGAGATCCGAGGCGACGACCCCGTCGCCGCGCGCGCGATCGCCGCGCGCATCTGGGACCGCACGCCCGGCACCGCACCCCCGGTCCAGATGGCCAACCAGATGGGCATGGTGTTCTCCAAGCTTGACTGCGCACCTCGCTGGCGCGAGCGCCTGCCCGAGATCGAGGTCCCCACGCTCGTCGTCCACGGCCGCCGCGACCGGTTCTTCCCCGTCGGCAACGGCGAGGCGATCGCCCGCGCAGTCCCCGGGGCGCAGCTGCTCGTCCTCAAGGAGACCGCCACTGCGATCCCCGATGCGGCGGTTGGTGAGGTCGCCGAGTCGATGCTCAGGCTCGGGTAGAGGACGACTCTGCGATCGCTCCAGCGAGTAACCACCTGAACGCCGATGGGCAAGGCCGAGGCTTCCGCCAACCCGTCGGGATCGGTCGGGGTCGTAGAAGGTGCCGTCGCGGAGCATGGCGAAAAGCACGTCGGCTCGTCGTCTCGCGAGGCGGAGGAGGGCCTGGGTGCAGTGCTTCCCTGAGCGATCTCCTTGTCGTAGTAGGCCCTCGATCCGGTGTCGGACAGGACCGCGAACGCAGACAGGAAGAAGGCGGGCTTGAGCATCTTGTTGCCCCTCTGCCGCGCCCTAGCGCCTCCTGCTCCCGGCCTCATGCATTACGCTCACTTCCTTGTGCGGTCTGGGGAGGCCGCTTTTGTATGGGGGGATCGCTATGCGCACCTACATTCGTCGTGCCGTTTTGCTGACGACGCCCCTCGCCCTCGCATCCGTACTCGTCACAGGATGCTCGGATTCGAAGGACTCGTCTGCCAAGACCGAGCCGAAGAAGCCTGCCACCGCATCCGCGGACTTCGAGAAGGTGGAGGTCGGCGAAAAGGCGGAGTCGCCCCAGACGCCTGCGGCATCCGCTCCCACATTGAGTGTCGGCGAGAGCGGAGAGTTCACGATCGTTGACATGAAAGACGCGTCGGCCAAGGCGCGCATGAAGGTCACGGTCGACTCTGCGAAGTACGCAACGCCGACGGACGTCGGCACGGACGAGCCCGCCCACGGGCAGTACGTCCTACTCACGCTGACGATCAAGAATGTTGGCAAGGTGCCCGGCACGATCTCGACGTACGGCGCCATGCAATGGGAGGACGAGAAGACCGCCGCGCAGGACGCTACGACGCTGGAGATCCAGGAGAACATGACCCTGGACACGATGTACGAGCCTGGTCAATCGAGGTCCGGGAAGCTGGTGCTCGACGTTGGCCGCAAGGGCGGCAGGGTCAGCTACTTCGCCGACTCCGAAGGGCCGGCGTTCACCGTGGAGTTGCCGAATCAGTAGCTTCGAAAACAGCTCAGCCGTGAGAGCGGGTGCCCGACTTCACGACCTCACCAGCACCGCGGGCCAAGCCACAGCGATGCTCGTCTCGGCTGGGCGGTTCGCGGTTCCCAGTGCTCGACGTTCCTCGCTTACCGCTTACGGCATACCGCTTACCTCACGCCGCAAGGTGATCGACGACATAGGGTCTACGGTCCCACGTGTTATGCCAGTCCAGCTGATGTGCCTTGGCGTTCTCGGGATTCAACGTATCTCCTACCCTCCGGCTCAGTGAGAACAGGCTCGCCCTGGCGTGATGTTGAGGGACGCTCGGCGTGGGCCCAAAAGGGGCCCGCGATCGCCGAGAACTTGTCGAACAGGGGCAGGAGCTGGGTGACGTCGCCCAAGGTTGCCGCCGATGAGCGTCACCGAGAGCGGGATGCCCTGATCGCGAAACGAGGTTGAGCCACACGGCGCCGGCCTGGACAGCCTTCCTCGTGGCATCGCCCTCTGCCTGATCACCCACCGACACGTCCAACGGCTTGTTTGTTGGGGCCAGTTAGCCTATGAGAGCCTCGTTGATCTGGCGGGTGGTAGCCGCAGCAACCCGGGGATTGACGGCGGCGTAGGACGTGTAAGCGTTGAGGCCGGTAGCCAAGGCCCAGCCGCGGCCTCGAAGCCAGGTGGCGTCGTCCACGTCCAGGCAGGCGCGGAAGACGGCCCGGCTCTGGGCTGACATCAGAGTGAAGGCGATGGTGAGGTCGCAGGCAGGGTCGCCGATGGCGAGGCCGCCGAAGTCAATGACTGCGCTGAGACGACCGTCGGTGGTCAGTAGGTTGCCGGTGTGGAAGTCGCCGTGGCACCAGACCGGCGAACGATTCCATCCAGGGGCATTCATCGCCGCGTCCCACAGCTCGGTCATGGCTGCGGCGTCGAACGTGCTGCCGATCTTCGCGATGGCGGCCCGTGTCGCGCGGTCTCGCTCGGCAAGCGGCTGGACGATCAGGTCATCGCGGGCCTCTTCGAACAGCCCCTCGGGCGCAAACTGCTGAAGAGCGGTGAGGAACCCAGCCAGTTCGACAGCGGCCGCGGAAGAGTCTGCCAACGCCTCGGCAGTCGCCACCTCGCCGTCCAACCAGCGGGACACCGCCCAACGCCACGGGTAACCGAAGGCGGGCACGCCTACCTGCACCGGTGTCGGAACGGCCAGGGGCAGGTGCGGGGCGAGCCGGGGCAGCCACTCAGCTTCCTTCGTGGCCTGCCCCATGGCCCCAGCGTGGCACGGCAACCGGACAGAGAGGTCTTGGCCCAGGCGGTAGATCACATGGTCCGAACCGGCTGGGTCGACCACTTCCAGAGGCACCCCGGCCCACTGGGGAAACTGTGTATCCACCAGGCGTCTGGCCAGTGCGGCGTCGATGGCGGGCCGGGTGTCTGCGGTTCTCACGGTGGCCAAGTGCAGCTCCTACGTTGGGTCTGCTCCGTGCGGCGAAGCAGACACGCGCACATGTCATGCATCCTTGGACTCGCTGTCAGACCGCCGCACTTCGCCCGGCACGGTCCACGACCGCGGCTCATCGCTCCCCATACTCTGGCCCGAGCCGCCTCACGATCAACCGCTTTTGTCAGAGGCAGCGGTCGTGGTCGCACGTGACGGGCTTGGCTTGCTCATGTCGCGTTTCACGCAAGGCGCGTTGGTGAGCCAGGCCCGCGGCTGCAGCATCCGCCAGGGGTCTTGCCGGCGCGGATGGTGGGCGTTCGAGTCGGGGTGTCGGGCGCCGGATGCGAGGCGTCGGCCACCGCGAGGCCGCCGTCGCAACCCCGTGCACTGCCCCGCCGCCGCTGCCCGCGATGCACCTAGCATCCCCACAGCCGTCCCGGCCCTGACGACCACGGCGGCCTTCCCGCTCCTGTGCCCCCCCGTGCCTTCTCCGTTCGGCTATCGGCCAGGGGCACGTTGCCCTGCGGCACCTCGGCACCTCGGCACCTGTTCGGTCTATCAGCCCGTGCCATCGAGGACCGGGCCTTCAAGAGTGGTCGCATGACCGAGCGCTCACGACGCACCCAGGCCGCCGCCCCCCGACGGTCGGCGAAGCGCGGCGACGAGCACGGCGCCGTGGACCTGCGGGAACTGGTCGGCGAGGCATGCCGGACGCTGACCGAGCTCATCGGTCACCGGGCTGAGGGTGTGTCGGCCGTCTGCCCGAACGAGAGCGATGGCTGGCGGGTCAGCGTGGATGTGCTGGAGGTGGCTCGAATCCCCGACACCACCAGTCTCCTGGCCACCTACGAGGTGGATCTGGACGCGCACGGACGCCTGACGCAGTACCGCAGAGTCCGCCGCTACCGACGCGGCTGGGCGGACAGCTGAGGCGCACCTTCTGCGCCCTCGAGAGGAGCAGGCTCTTTCATGACCACCACCTACAGTGAGGACGTCGTCCCTTGCGCGCCCCGGGCGGGCACGCTCTACGACGTCCTGGAACTCATACTCGACCGCGGCATGGTCATCGACGTCTTCGTCCGGGTCTCACTGGTCGGCATCGAGATCCTGAAGATCGACGCGAGAATCGTCATCGCGTCCGTCGACACGTACCTCCGCTTCGCAGAGGCATGCAATCGCCTCGACCTCGAACACGATTCTCGTACCAAGACCGTCCCGGAACTCTTCGGGGGCGGCGCGGCCACGGTGGGCAAGGTCGGCGCCAAGAAGGCCGCACGTTCCGTTGGCGACAAGGTCAAGGACACCCTGGGTCTGGACGCCGGTTCTGACGAGGACGACGACGAAGAAGAAGAGCGCGAGACGAGCCGCCCGCGCCGCAGTGCCCCCTCCCGCTCGACCTCCCGTTCCCGCTCCACATCTCGTGCCGGTCAGCGCCCTCGCGCACGGCGCCGTGACGAAGACGAAGAGGACTAACCGTGCCCACACCCTCCGGCCCGCCCGGCCTGTACGTGTATGCCATCAGTGCCCCCGGGACCGCCGCACACGCACGCCACTGCCGGGCTGTCGGCGACGAGAACGCCGTGGTGTCAGTGCTGAGCCAAGACGGTCTGGCGGCCGTCGTGAGCCGGGTGGCTGGGCGTCCGCGTGCTCGGCGGCGCGACTTGAGCGCTCATCAGGACGTGCTCGGCGTGCTCGCCCAGCACGGTTCCGTCCTGCCGATGCGCTTCGGCGTGATCGCCCCCGATGAGGAGACTGTCCTGGCCGGCCTTGACTCCGCCCGGGAGGCCCATCTCGCCGCGCTGACACGGCTGGAGGGCAAGGCCGAGTGGAACCTCAAAGGAGAGTGCGTGCCGGAGGCCCTGCCCGATCTGTTGGGCGAGGACGCCGGCCTGCGCGCGCTGCGCGAGACGACCCGGCGGCGCCCGGGCTACGAGGCGAACGTGCGCCTGGGCGAAGCCGTCGCCGGTGCACTGCAACGCCGAGCGGAGCAGGCGGCCGTCGACGTGGTGGCCGAACTTCGCCCCTTGGCAGCTGAGATGCGCGAAGGGCGCGAAAGCGCCGCAGGGGCCATGAACGTCTCCTTCCTTGTGCCGCAAAGCGCCGAGACCGCTTTCCGTAGGGCCGTTGATCTGCTCGCAACCCGATGCCGTGGACGAATCACACTGACGCTCACCGGCCCCTTGCCTTGTTACAGCTTCGTGAGCGCCGAAGCTGTACCTGTAGGCGCGTGACATGGGGTTGATCAGCGGCATCCTGCTGCTCCCGCTGGCGCCGATCCGCGGGGTCGGCTGGGTCGCGGACCGGCTGATCGAGGCGGCGGAAGCCGAGTTGTATTCCCCGGACGCCGTGAGAGCTCGGCTCGCTGCCCTCAACGAAGCCTTGGACCAGGGTGACATCGATCTCGACCAGTTCGAACGCGAAGAGGAGCACTTGCTCGACTTGTTGGAACGTCGTCCTTACCGACCGGCCTCCTGACGCTGTGGGCGGCTGCGTCAGCCTCGACTCACGGGAAGTTCCTGATGAATGAACGAAACCGAATCGCTCTCGGCGCAGCAGTAGCCGGGGGGTACCTCCTAGGACGTACGAAAAAGGCAAAGCTCGCTTTCGCCGTCGGCTCGTATCTCGCGGGTCGCAAGTTCGGCCTCTCGCCGCAGGAACTGCTCAGACAGGGTGCCCAACGGCTGCGTGAGTCACCACAATTCGCTGATCTCAGTGAACAGGTCAGGGGCGAGCTGATGGATGCGGGGCGGGCCGCGATGTCCGCTGCGGCTGGTCGTCAACTGTCCTCTTTCACGGACAGACTTGCCGAGCGCACACAGACCCTGCGCTCGTCGCGGGAGCAGGATGAGTACGACGATGAGCAGGACGAGGACTGGGATGAGCAGGACGCGCGGTATGACGATGAGGCCGATGACGTAGACGGCGATGAGGAAGATGAGGAAAGCGACGAGGAGCCGCCGGCCCCGTCTCGAAGCCGGACCTCACGTCGTCGTGACAGCGCCACCAGCCGTGACGATCACCCACGCCGACGCCCGCGTCGCCACACGGAACGTCGATCGACGCCGCGCCGGAGCGGGGGTCGCGAACGCTCGGCCCCGAGGCCGGCTGGGAAGAAATCTCAGGGCAAGAAGACCGCGATAGCGCGTACTGAACGCGAAGGCCCCAAGGGCAGGAAAAAAGGGTCGGATTCTCCAGCGGTGAAGAAGTCTTCTGCGGGCAAGAAGGCTGCCTCGGCCAAGAAGACTGCCTCAGCCAAGAAGAGTGCAGCAGCGAAGAAGTCCTCTCCCGGCAAGAAGACGGCGGCAAGGAAAGCCCCGGCGAAGAAGGCCACCCCCGCGAAGAAGACATCCCCCGCGAAGAAGACATCCCCCGCGAAGAAGTCGACCTCCGCAAAGAAGACAGCGGCGAAGAAGTCCGCGGCGAAGAAGTCCGCAACGAAGAAGTCCGCAACGAAGAAGACAACGGCGAAGAAGACAACGGCGAAGAAGACCGGTGCCGCCAAGAGGTCGAGTGGCAAAGCGACGTCGCGTTCGAGGCAGAGGAGCTGACCGGCCATGGCCGAACGGAAGAACAGCGCCGGCAGCGGCGGCGAGTCTGGCATGGACCGGCTGCGTGATGGGCTCACCGACTTTCTCGATGCTCAGGCACAACACCTGACTGACCGGTTGGGTGACGCGCTGAGTGGTCTCACCGACAAACTGCAGGACGTGGCGGACAATGGCGGGTCACTCCCAGGGGCGGGCGGCCGGATGCTGTCAGGGGACTCGCCTGTGAAGGCCGTTGCGGCGGAGAAGGCCAAAGACCTCAAGGACAGCGTCGTCGGTAAGGCGAAGGACCTATTCTCCTCGGGCGGTGGCCGGGGCACCGGTGACACCAAGGTCACCAATATCGTCGAGACGATCGACGTGGGTGTCCCGCTGCGAACCGTCTACGACCAGTGGACTCAGTACGAGGAGTTCAGCAGTTTCACCAAGGGCGTCCGCAGCGTCTCGATGTCCGACGACGACGTGAGTTCGGACTGGAAGGTGAAGGTCGGTCCGTCCAGCAGGAGTTGGAAGGCGACGGTTCAGGAACAGGTGCCCGACGAACGGATCGTCTGGACGTCGGAAGGCAGCAAGGGGAGCACCCGGGGGGCCGTCAGTTTCCACGAGCTTGCCCCGACGCTGACCCGTGTCGTAGTGGTCGTCGAGTACTACCCCGCCGGATTCTTCGAGAAGACCGGCAACCTCTGGCGTGCTCAGGGCCGTCGTCTGCGACTCGACCTCAAGCACTTCGCCCGCTACGTGACGCTCAATGCGGACGAAGAGGTGGAGGGCTGGCGCGGTGAGATCTGGGACGGTGAGGTCGTCCGCACCCACGAGGAGGGCCTGGAGGACGACGACTACGACGACGAGGGCGGGGACGACGACGCCGATTCGGAGTACGAGGATGACGCCGAGGACGAGGAGTACGACGACGAGGAGTACGACCAGGAGGCCCACGAGGATGTCCCGGAGGACCAGGACGATGAGGGCGATGAGGACGGCGGGCGACCCCGCGCCCGATCCGCCCGAAGGCGGTGACCGGCTCCATGGACGACCTCGACACCTGGCGCTCCTCACCTCCGGCATCGGACCTTTCCCGTCCCCCTGATGGAAGCCTCGCCGACATCCTCGAACGAGTGCTGGACAAAGGCATCGTCATCGCCGGAGACATCAAGATCGACCTGCTCGACATCGAGTTGCTCACCATCCGGCTCCGGCTGTTCATCGCCTCCGTGGACACCGCGCGCAAGGCCGGCATCGACTGGTGGGAGACGGACCCGGCCCTGTCATCGAGCGCCGCCCGCGACGACCTCCGCGAGGAAAACCGGCGGCTGCGCGCACAACTGGAAGAACTCACTCCCGCCGACGACAGACCGCCGCGACCGAACGGATGAAGGAGAAGTCCCACTGATGGCAACAGCGCCCACCCCCGCGTACGCCGTGTGTGTGTTCGCCGTCCGACGAGGCCACGGCCCGGCGCTGCCCCCCGACCTGGCGGGCCACGAAGGCGGCGGCCCTCTGCGACTGGTTCCGGCCGGCGCTCTGTGGGCCGTGGTCCAGGACGTTCCGGTCCACGACTACTCCGAAGCGGCACTGCGCGAGCGGCTGTCCGACCCCGCGACGCTGGAGCGCTGCGTACGGGACCATCACGCAGTGGTGACCGCCTTTGCTGCGCGGGGCGGCGCGATCCCGCTTCCGCTGGCCACGCTGTATCACTCCGAGGAACGGAGTCGGGCCGCCTTGGTGGCCAACGGGCCGTGTTTCGAAAGCACTCTGGACCGGATCACGGGCCGGTACGAGTGGGCGGTGAAGGTCAATCTGCTCGCCCCCCGGGCGCAGTCGCCGCAGAGCCCGCAAAAGTCCTCGGCGCAAGACGACGAAACGCCCTCACCCAGCGGCCGGGCCTACCTGGCCCGATTGCGCGAGCGCGGCCAGGAACGGGACGACCGTCGGCAACGCGCGCTGGACGCTGCCGAGTTGCTGGACCGTGCCGTCCTCTCGGTCGCGGATGCGACAGTGCGCCGCAGACCGCACAGCGCCGAGATCGTCGGCCGTGGCCGCACTCAGATCATGAACGCCGCTTATCTGGTTGCCGAGCAGAGGGGCGTGGAACTCCTCGCGCTCCTCGATCGTCTGCGGGCCGCACCCGAATTCGAGGGCTGCGAGGTGGAAGCCACCGGGCCGTGGGTGCCCTACTCGTTTGTGGACGCGGCCTCCCCCACGGAAGAGACCGCCCCATCACATGCCCAGCGGCAAGGCGGCGGCCGGCCCAACGGCCAGGGCCGGCCCGACGGCCAGGGCCGGCCCGATGTCGTAGGGAGCCGCGCATGAGCCCGCACACAGCCGCCCAACCTGTCGCCTGGCAGGGCCCGGACAGCGGCGCCCCTATCGGTGTGCCACTCGTGGACCTCCTCGACCGGGTGCTCGCCACCGGAGTCGTGGTCAGCGGCGACCTCGTCATCGCCATCGCAGAGGTGCCATTGGTACGGATCTCGCTGCACGCGCTGCTGGCGTCGGTGAGTGAGCGTGTCCCAGCGCCGTGGGCGGACGGAGGGCCGCTGTGAGCGCGAGCGCGCGATTGGACCTCGATCCCGACGCGGTCGGCCGCGACCTGGCCTCCCTTGTCCTCACCGTGGTCGAATTGCTCCGTCAGCTGATGGAGCGTCAAGCCGTGCGCCGGTTCGACGCCGGAGACCTCACCGACGAACAAGAGGAAAGAGTCGGGACCGCGCTCATGCTCCTCGACGAACGCATGACCGATCTTTGCGAGCGTCATGGACTGCGTCGCGAAGACCTCAATCTCGACCTGGGTCCGCTCGGCTCCCTGCTCCCGCACGACTGACGCCGCTGCCCTTGGGTGCTGCGAGTGGGCAGCACGTGTCTGTCCCGCAGCAGGAAGCCTGCAGCCGTCGATAACCTGGGTACCTGAGGCGCCCCCTGCGAAGAGGGCGCCGCTCTCGCGATGCGGCCGTTCGCGAGTGGAGCGCGGACGACTGGAAGAGACGCCAGCAGTCCTTCGAGGCGCCCACTCCGGTGGGGTGACGGCCTGGTGCGCAATTGCCTCGCGCACGAGCCGCTCCGCGATCTACCCTCGCGGCCATGACGTCACACGATGCGCCTGAAGGCTCCCGGACCGCTTCCGAAGGTGCCGGGCTGGTGATCCGGGAAGAGACCGCTGACGATCACCGAGACGTGCGCGAGGTTCATACGCGCGCCTTCGGTGACAGCGTGCGGGTGCCCGGACTCGTGGAGGCACTTCGCGTCGCGGAGGCTGCGTTGGCGCCGATGTCCTTCGTCGCCACCGTTGATGACCGGGTCGTCGGGCATGTCCTGCTGAGCGCGACGCGGTTGGACGCTCCGCGCCGGATCGTGGACGTTCTGTCGCTGTCACCGCTGGGCGTGGTCCCGGAGTTCCAGCGTCAGGGCATCGGTACGCAGCTCATCGCGTACGCCCTCGAGGCGGCCGACAACCAAGGTGTGCCGTTGGTATTCCTGGAGGGTTCACCGCGCTACTACGGCACGCGCGGCTTCGAGGGTGCCAGCGCGGTGGGCTTCCGTTCGCCGTCGCTGCGTATCCCTGAAGCCGCCTTCCAGGTCGCCCGGTTGTCCGCTCACGAGCCGTGGATGACGGGCACCTTCGTGTACTCAGAGCTCTTCTGGGCCTTTGACTGCGTCGGCCTGCGCGACCCCGAGGCATGAGTGGCTACCCGCAGGCACTCGACCTGATCCCCGACATCGGAGAGATCAGGCCGCTGCTGGCCGCCGATCGTGATCAGAGAGCCGGATTCGACGGCCCGACTATCGCCCGCAGCGCCGCAAGGTGCCCCTGGTAGGCATCCCGGCCTCGCCGGGTCAGGTGAAGCCAGACGCGCTGCCGGGTGTCGCGGACGGCCTTGCGTTGCCCGACGTAGCCGGTGTCCATCAGTACGGTGACGTGCTTGCTCAGCGCGGAGGCGGAGAGGGCGAGTTGCTCTTGGACCAGGCCGAACTCCGCCTCGCCCGCGGTGTCCAGGAGGGCGCAGATGCGCAGCCGGTTCGGGGCGTGAATGGTGGTGTCAAAACCCTCCAGAGGGTCGTGGGTTTCGGCGCTCATGCGGACTTCCGGTGCAGCCGGACGAAGGCAAGGTGGAAGCCGACGGACACCGCGGCACTGATCAGCGAGGCTGCGATCAGCCACACCGGCCGTCCAGTGACGCGGAACGCGAATGCTGACCCCACCACCAGCACGGGCAGGCCGACCGCGAGCGGCACGGTCGCCCGCTTCGGCAGCACGTCCAACCGCAGCGCCACCCCGGTCTTGTTACGCCAAGCCTTGGCCGCGACGGCGAAGAGCGCCCCGTACACCGCGGTGATCGCCAACATGATGCCTATCCAGGCGGGACCCGGCAGTAGCCACTCCGAGTCGGCCATGACGCCTCCGTAGGTGATCGGGAGCGCGGCAACGTAGAGCGTAAGCGTGATGAAGAACCAGTTCGGCCACGGTGTGGCCGACAGCGCTGCGGCGGAGGCCCGGACGTGCTCGGTGTCGGCCAGTGCGGAGCGGGCCTGCTCTGGCGTCAGTCGTACCCCGTTAGTTTCCATGACGGAAAGAGTAGCGGCGAGTTTCCAGTACGGAAAGAGGCAAGTTTCCAGTACGGCAAGTGACTGGCTCGCACGCATGGGCGCGTTTCCCCTGGTAAGTCTGTCAGGCGCTCGGGTCGGTGCGTGCGAAGAGGTAGAACGGGTGGCCCGCTGGGTCGAACAGGACGCGTACGTCGGCCTGAGGCTGGCAGTCCGCCACGGTTGCTCCAAGAGCGAGAGCGTGCTCGACGGCCGCCGACAGATCGTCCACCTCGATGTCCAGGTGCATCATCATCTGCTGCTCCGACCGTGTGGAAGGCCACTGCGGACGTGTGAAGAGCGGCTCCGTCTGGAATGACAGTCCGGCACTGCCGTCGGGCGCTGCGATCTCGACCCAGCCCGGTTCTTCCTTCCGTACCGGCCAACCGAGCATGCCCTGATAGAACTGCGCCAGCTCATGGGGGTTCGGTGCATCAAGAGTGGTCGCGGCCAACGTGAAACGCGGTTGAGGCTTCATGTAGTGCTGCTGCCCGGTTCTGGGTCGTTCCGTGTTTGAGCTAGCCGAAGATGAGCTCAACGTCCTTGTCCACGCAGATCCGCAGGACAGTGACCAACTCACTGACGTCTTCGCTTCGCCGCCGGAAGACGGGGTCACTGTTGTCGGGCTGACGTTGGTTGAGAATTGTCTCCAGTCGCGGCAACATCGCCGCGCATTGAGCAGGGGTGAGGTCGCCCTCGTCGTCTGGGTGGTTGAGTAGTGGCGCCAGCGTGGTGGAGACGCTGGACCACGGGCGATCCCCGCCGAAGCCGTCCATCTCGGCGAGCGAGAACCCCTCGGCCTGCGCCAGCCATTTCCTGAACATGCTGAAGCCGGTGTAAGACCAGGAGACATCTGGGCTCGCCACGTCGTCGTCACCTGGGAAGAGCATCAGGCCCATCTCGTACCCCCTTGCTTGCCCGGCGCCCAGGATCAACCCTGGGGTTACGGCAACTGGCCCCGCTGTTCGGTGTGTTGAAGAAGTCCGCGGCCGGTCGCATCGTCAGCCACGTCGGCCCGAAGCTCGCACTCCTTCCACGCAAGCGGTTCGCGAAGATGCCGTGCTGATCGTGGAGTTGGATGGCCCCCGGCTTCCACCACAGCGTTCTGGCCGACTTCCGAGAGCGTGGAATGCCCCGCCACGGCGCCCCTGTTCGTACCCGCCGGTGAATCCCGTAGACCCACTGCGAGAACATCGCGTTCGACCGCTGCGGACTGATCCTTCTACCTGCATGTCCGAAGCTCGATCGCCGATTACCGAAACGTCATATTCGGCGCGGTACGACTCCGTCCTGCCAGCGGTAGAGGTCGCGCAGCAGGGAAATCTCGGCGCCGTGATGGATCAGCTCCCTGTTGACGTGCTGGACGATGACCTCCATGGGAATCCGCTCGGGACCCACCGTGGGCGGATTCTCCAGGTCGGCGTCCGAGAGTTCGCGGACCCCCGCGTTCCATCTCCCGTACATCTCGTCGAGCTGTTTCAGCGCCTCGTCAGCGGTCCCCGCGTAGGCGAATGTCTGGGAGTCGACGTCCTGGCCGCCGAAGTGCCATCCGACCCGATAGCCCAGGCACGAGACGATGATGTGCGCCAGCCGCCAGGCAATCGTGGTCACCGGCGCAGGCACCGGGTCAGGGGACGCGAAGTCCATCGTCCACTCACCCGAACCTGCCGACATCGGTGTGGCCGACCTGCCACGTGGGCGGATGCTCCAGCAGCCGCGCACCGGCTCCCAGAAGTACTCCTCATCGGCAAGACCGTCCAGCCGCGGCCGCAGGTTCTTGCGCCAGTGCCGGTCCAACTGCTCCGCGAGCCGCTCGCTTCTTGTCATTTCCGCACTCTACAGAGACCGCGGAGACCGGGCTGCGGGCCGCGAGAACGTACCGCGCCGGGAGATGCGCGACCCGGACAAGGAGCTGTCTGTCGTCTACTCCTAGCCGGGTCGCGGTCCGTCTCCGACGCCCGGTGTGTGGCGAAGGCCTCGCCCGTACCGGGCGGGGTCAGCCGACGATGGAGAAGAAGATCGTGTCTTGCGTGTACCAGTCGACGTCTTGCATCTCGCGCCAGTTCTCGTCCTCGTTGTCCAGCTCCTTGATGAGCTCGTTGAGGTCGTAGCGGAAGTCCGGATCGATCCGGTCCAGGACCGCGCGGTACGCGTCGGCCGCGGGCTTGGCCTTGGCGAGCGGCCAGCGGCCGATCTCCGGGGATCCGTCGACGGGGGAGGGGATGTAGAAGGGGATCTGCTCGGGCGGCCCGGCATACAGAAAGTCGGAGGGCAGCAGGTCCCGGGGCACGCCAGCCTGCGTGAGTTCCTTGTCCAGCAGGCCGAAGAAGGTGGACGGGCTGGAGTAGCTGCCCAGGGTGTTGGAGTCGGACCCGGTGCAGTCGATGATCTTCTGCAGGGCGGTGTAGTAGGCGTTGCCCGCGCATTCGGCATCCGAGTCGGCCCGTCCGGCTATCAGGTGCTCCAGGGCTTCGGGGACAGTCAGACCCCAGTCGACTCCTTGCCGGTCGAGGTCACGCTGCTTGGCGCGAGCCTCCTCGCGGATGATGCCCAGGGTGCGCTGCTGCTGGGCTGTGAGCCCACCGGCGTCCACAAAGGCGACGACGTGGGCCTGGTCGGCGGTGTTGAAGTTGATGACCTTACTCATGAGCGTCATCGTGCCAGCCCGCACCGACAACGCCGGTTGAGGACCCCCAGTTCGCCGAGGACGCGCGCCCGGCTACCTGGGGCACGGCCGATCTCACTGCTTGGCCCGGCCCGTTGAGGCCGCGCGGCGTTGCACCGACGCATCGTCGTGAGGCTGGCCGCATCGATTCACATCAGTGTGGCCCGTCAACCGGTATCGGCAGCCATGGAGTTGAAGACCTCCCGCTTCGACGCCCTGAGCGAACTGAGGGGCGCGGTACGGGGGGCGGCGCCAGCGGTGAGTTCCGCCCATCCGGCGTGGCGAGCCCGCTCAGTAGCCGCCGCCGGTCAGGGGAGCGCGGTGGCAGTACGGCCGCCTGTGACGCGAAGAAGGTCCAGCCTCCCCGCATCGCTGCTTCCGCTCGCTGCCGTGTAGGTGACCATGCGCAGGTCCGCGCCGGGGACGATGAGGACGTCGCAGTCGAGCAGGATGTCGCCGATCTCCGGATGCCGGATCGTCTTGCGGTCCGTCGTGTGCTGGGCGGCGGCCGTCTGTGTGGCCCAGTGATGGGCGAAGGCATCGGATACTTCGCGCAGTTCCTGCACGAGACGATCGAGCTGGGCGTCCTTGGGATAGCGGGACATGGCGTCCTTGAGGTCGGCGACGATCGACTCCGCGAAGGCGTCCTGTCCGCGCTCGGATTGGACGGGAAGCATCGAGGCATGTGCGGCGCCGTTGCCGAAGAGCGCACGGGCGAGGTTCCGTTCTCCGGCCGGAAGGACGGCGGGGTCGCCGTGCAGGGCGCTCCACGTGGTGTTCCACCACACCAGGGTCCAGTCCGCGGTGAACACCCCGATCGGTACGTCGCCCAGGCGCGAAGCGAGCCGTTGGATGCCTGGGGGCACATGCGTGCTGACCGTCCCGTCCTGGGGCGGCAGGAGCCCGGCGCTGCGGTACAGCTGGTCGCGCTCGGCGCGGGAGAGCTGAAGGGCCCGGGCGAGGGCGCCGACGACTTGGGCCGAGGGGTTCTTCGCGCGTCCCTGTTCCAGGCGCAGGACGTAGTCGACGGAGAGGCCGGCCAGCTGTGCGAGCTCCTCGCGGCGCAGCCCCGGGGCGCGACGGCCGTCCGTCATCGTGAAGCCGGCGTCGGCCGGGGACAGCCGGTCGCGCCAGGCGCGCAGGAGTGCGGCGAAATCGGAGGGGGAGGAAGCCATGGGCTCATTCTCCCCGCGCGGCGCCGGATGAGCCTGGGTACTGCCAGTCCTAGTGACGGGGACGGCACTGGTTGGCGGTGGTGCCACCGGCGAACGTGGAAATGCGCCCGAGCCGGGTGACATCGGTTGACCAGTTGAGGAGCCTTCCATGGAGCACACCATCGTGATGACGGGCGCGAGCCGCGGGATCGGCCGCGTCGCCGCGGATCACATCCTGCGCAAGTCGCCGGACGCGCACCTCGTGGTCGTGGCCCGTGGCTCCTCCGGCGCGCAGCTCGCTGCGGAGCTCGGCGCGGGCGGGCACACGGTCTCGCACGTCTCGGCGGACCTCGCCTCGCTGGCCAGCGTCCGCTCGGCTGCCGGCGAGATCCGCGACCGGCTCGACCGCTGTGATCTGCCGCCGCTGCGCGGCTTCGTGGGCAACGCCGGCATGCAGTACACGAACGCGCTGACCGAGAGCCCCGACGGGTTCGAGGCCACCTTCGCCATCAACGTGCTCGCCAACCACCTGTTCGTCCGACTGCTCCAGGACCGCTTCACCGCTCCCGCCCGGATCGTGATCACCGCCAGCGACACCCACTTCGGCGACTTCAAGCACAACATGGGCATGGTGCCCGGCCCGGCCTGGAAGTCCCCGGGCGTCCTCGCCCGCACGGGCGCCTTCCCCAAGCCGGACACCGCGGCCG
Organism: Streptomyces sp. BA2; assembly: GCF_009769735.1. NCBI lineage: Bacteria > Bacillati > Actinomycetota > Actinomycetes > Kitasatosporales > Streptomycetaceae > Streptomyces > Streptomyces sp. BA2. The sequence goes on along the minus strand of NZ_WSRO01000002.1, from coordinate 402,869 downwards.
GCGGGCGCACCGCGTACTCGACGAGCAAGCTGGCCGCGATCTACCTGGTTCACGAGTACGCGCGCCGCCTGCCGGCCGGGATCGACGCCGTCGCCTACAACCCGGGGTTCGTCCCCGGCACCGGCCTCGCCCGCAACGCAGGACCCGTCTCCCGGTTCGCGATGCGCCACATCATGCCGGTGATGACCCTCACCCCGTTCGCCACCAGCCGCAGTGCCGCTGGCCGATACCTCGCCGACGTCGTCCTCGGCACGACCCATGCGCCGACCAGCTCCTACGTCGACCGCAGCCGTGTGGAGCGTTCGTCGCAGGAGTCCTACGACCCGCAGCGCGAAGGGGAGCTGTGGGAGGCCGCCGAGCGGTTCACCGCGGCGCACACGGCCAGGGCGGACACGTTCTGAGGCGACGTGACGAGCGGTCACCCCGCGACGTGACGAGCGGGTCGCCCCGATAGATCGAGCAGCGACCGAATGGCCCGACTGGAAGCAGTGAAACGCCCCGGATCGAGCGGACCCTTCCCAACTCTCGGAACTGATCCAGAACCACTGCCCCGAGCACGCCACGGCCATGCCACGCAGTAACTACCGTCCCGGAGGCGCGGGGCGGAAAGGGCATGTCTCTCCTTGAGGCCTCGCGCGGGGACGGATGCCGTGTCGAAGGTGCCGATGCTAGCTGTCGTCGTACCCGCTCGCGGCCTGGCACCCCGGAAGGTCATCCGGCCGGAAGTCAGATCAAGCCACATTGGCGGGCCCTTGATTCCGGGCGGCGGCCGCCGCGGTCGAGAATCCTTTCTCCCGGCTTTGTCCCAGGTCAACTGCCCCCGGTGGCGCCATCGTCTGGCTGCTGCCCGGCCCGCTCGGAATGACCGGATCACGGTGTCGGCCTCCGTCGATTGTCAGTGGCGCAGGCGAGGGTGCGCCACGAGCACATCCGCCCCTCGCCGAAGGAGCCCCGTGGCCTCGATGCCGTCATGCAATCCGCTGTTCGGGCTACGGCAGCGCCCTGTCCCTCGTGAGGCTGAATCGAACAGCCGGTGCCGGACGTGTAGGCCGACAGCGCTCGCCGACGCTCCCGGCGTCGAACTTCCGCTCGACGCGTCGCCCGAGGTTGACCGTGTCGGCCCTGTGATCAGGGGCGTTGTCCGGGTGCTCTATCCGTTTCCCGCCTTCCAGGAGAACTTCGTGAATCCCGTCCGCGTGTTTACTGCCCTCCGTGTGTTCGAGAACCCCCCTGCTCAGGCCATCGCGTTCCGACGTCCGGTCGACGTACGTCGTGCCCTGTTCGCCTCGGCATCACGACCGTCATCGGGGTGGGGGGCATGACCAATCCGAGCACGCCGGCCCCCGACCTGCTCGCGTGGGCCAGCCGGGTACTCGGCGCCCGGCCCGCTGTCCGGGACGTCTCCCACCCGCGCGAGAACTCCCGTGTCTTTCAGCTCGACCTGCCCGGAGACGTCCGCTTCTACCTGAAGATCTCCCCCAAGGCCGTGATGTACGAGCGCGAGACCCTGGCGCTGCGACACGCTGCCCCGGCACTCGGCGCCGGCGGCGCACCACAGCTGCGCGCCTCGAGCGCGGACCACCTGGCCCTGCTCCTGACCGCCGTCCCGGGACGGCCCCTCGAGCAGTGGACGCTCACCCCCGCGGAGGAAGCCAGAGCCCACCGGCGAAGCGGCGTCCTGCTGGCCCGCCTTCACGCGGCCGGTGACCTGTCCGGCCCTCGGCGCGCCGAAGCGGAGCAGGCGCTGCAGGCCGCAGCCGATGGCGCCGACAGACACCTCCGCGCGGCCGGGGACCGGCTGACCGCGCCGGAGCAGAAGCTGGTGCGCAGCCTGGCCGAGCAGCTGCGCACCCTGCCCCCGCTGCCGCTCGCGTACATCCATGGCGACGCCTGGGAGCGCAACCTGATGTGGTCGAGGACCCAGCAGAGGGCCGGGTGGATCGACTTCGAGAGATCTCGTTTCGCGACCGCGGTGCAGGACTTCGTACGAATGGCCTGCACCACCTGGGCAGATCGGCCCGACCTGCGGGCCGCATGCCTCCAGGGCTACGGCCGCGACCTCACCGCCGAGGAGCAGCACGCCCTGAAGGGCCTGGCGGCGCTCGACGCGGTCAGCTGTTTGGCCTGGGGTCCCGCCCACGACGACCCCGACGTCACCGCACGCGGACGGCGCACCCTGGACCGGCTGATGGCGGGGGTGGCCGCGTGAGCGCACCGCACGACAAGACCGCCGCCCCGGCCACGGCCGCGGGCGACGCCTACGGGCACGAGGAGACGCTGACCGTGCCGACGGCTCGGACGGGCGTTCCGCAGCCCTCAGCGCCGCCGGAGCTCGACTACAACGGGCGCAAGCACCGGCGGGCGATGGACGAGGCCAGTCTGTGGGACATGGCTCGCCGGATCCCCGCGGCGCTGAGCCAGACGGCCCGCCTGGCGTGGACGGTCGACAAGCGCATGGCCCTGACGATCGTCGTGTGTCAGCTGCTGTCCGGCATCGGCACGGCCGTGATGCTCACCGCCGTCGCGAAGGCCCTGCCGCAGTTGATGGTCGACGACCCGCGCGAGGGCCTGGCCCACGCGTGGCCGGCGCTGACCGTCGCCGTCGTCGCGATGGCCACCGGCGCGACGATGTGGATTCTCGCGGACTGGGCGACCCGGCGCCTGAACCCGAAGATCGCCTCCGCCGCGGATCTGCAGCTCGTCGATCTCCACATGCGGGCCGAACTCGCCGCCTACGACGCGGAAGGGTTCGGCGACCGGAGCCAGGCGGCGGAGATCGGCGCGCTGCGCGCTGTCGACCTCGCCGACGACGCCAAGACCCTCACCAACGGGTTCGTCCAACTCGCCTCCGCGGCCGCGGTACTCACCTCCTTGCACCCCCTGCTCCTCGGTGTCCTGCTGCTGTCCGTCGTCCCCCGAGGTCTGGGAGGCGTGATCGCCGCGCGGGTCGACTACCGCGTCCACGACCAGACGATCTCCGCCCGAAATGTGCGCGGGATGATGCGCTGGTGGCTGACGACGGCCGAGCTCGCCGACGAGCTGCGGGCCAACACCATGCGCGGCTACCTGCACTTCTGGTACCGCTCCATGTGCGATCGGGTCGAGTTGAGGGAGGTTGCCGGTGCTCGGCCGTATCTGCGGATCACGCTGCTTGCAGCTTCCCTGGGCGGCCTTTTCACCCTCAGCATGTGGGCCTCGCTCGCCGGGCTGGTCCTCGCCGGCGCCATGTCGACCGCGATCGCGGGCACCGCGGTCGTCGCCTCCCAGACCGCGGGCCGCGCGCTGAACTCGATCATCCGGTATTCGACGGTGATGTTCCATCACGGCCTCTACCTCTCCGACTACTACACCTTCATCGACGAGGTCCGCGCCATGACTGCCGCCCGCGGCACCGAACAGGTCAAGTCTCCACAGCAGATCCACCTGGAAGGAGCCTCCTACACCTACCCGAGCAAGGAGGCCGCGGCCGTACAGTCGATCACACTCACCTTGAACCGCGGCGAAGTCGTCGCCCTGGTCGGGGAGAACGGTGCCGGCAAGTCGACACTGATCAGGATGCTCACCGGTCTGACCGTGCCGACCGATGGCAAGGTGCGATGGGACGACACCGATCTGGCCGGCGCAGATGCGGACACGGTGTGGCGGCACGTAGGCCTGGTCCCGCAAAAGAATGGGCACTGGCCACTCGCCGCCCGGGAGAACATCACGCTGGGCCAGCCCCGGGAGTTCGGCGACGAGCGGATCTGGAATGCCGCCGAGCGCGTCGGCATGACCAAGGCGCTGCGGGAGCTCCCGGATGAACTGGGAACGCTGCTCGCCCGGTCGGTGTGGGGTGGCCACGAGCTATCGGGTGGTCAGTGGCAGCGTCTGGCGTGCGCGAGGGCGATGTACCGTCAGCCGGCAGTGCTCGTGCTGGACGAGCCGACCAGCGAGATGGATGCCCGAGGGGAGCACCAGATCTTCCGGGAACTGCGGGCCATGGCTCCGGGCCGGATCACGGTGGTGGTCACGCACCGGCTCGACAACGTACGGATGGCTGACCGGGTCATCGTTCTTGAGCAGGGCGCCGTCCGGGAGCAGGGCCCCTTCGACCAACTCATCTCCACGGAGGGGAGTTTGCTCGGCGAGCTGTACGCCCTCGCCCAGGACCGCTGAGCACCCCGAGACACTCCACCTCCAGGCGGGGCCGCGTAGCCGACGCGGCCCCGCCTCGCCCGAGGTCGCCGTCGTCAGGCACTGCGGGTGCCCGTAGTGGGGCCGCCAGGTCGGCGAACATGTTCTCGGTCATGGCGCGGCTACAGCCCGGTAGTCGCGAAGGGCCTGGAGAAGTGACGCGACGGTGGGCTCGTCGTGGTGCGGGACCGTGGTGGGTTGCTCGGCGCCTCTCGTCCAGGTTCTGGAGGTTCTGGCATCGTCACGCCTCGCGCGGTGTCGCGTCCTGGGCAGGGCGGATGGTCAGCGCGTCGTCGTCGACGTCCACCAGGGCCCGGCTCCCGGCGGCCAGTTGCCCGTCCAGGAGCAGGCGCGAGAGGCGGTTGTCCACCTCGCGCTGGATGGTGCGGCGCAGCGGACGGGCGCCGTACTCAGGCTGGTGACCGCGCTGTGCGAGCCAGTCCACCGCGGCGGGGGAGAAGTCGATGGTGATGTCCTGGGCGTGCAGCCGGCGCCGGGTCTCTTCCAGGAGCAGATCGGTGACCTGTCGCAACTGCTCGCCGCTGAGCCGCCGGAAGATGACGACCTCGTCGATGCGATTGAGGAACTCCGGCCTGAAGTGCTCGCGCAGCGGCCGCAGCACCTGCTCGCGCCGGGCCTCCTCGTCGGAGTCGGAGCCGTCCGCTCGGAAGCCGAGTGCCGCGCCTCGCCCGGTGATCGCCTCGGAGCCCAGGTTGCTGGTCATCACGATGACGGTGTTGGTGAAGTTCACCGTGCGGCCCTGGGCGTCGGTCAGCCGCCCGTCGTCCAGTACCTGCAGAAGGATGTTGAAGACGTCGGGGTGGGCCTTCTCCACCTCGTCGAGCAGCAGCAGCGAGTACGGGTGGCGTCGTACGGCCTCGGTGAGCTGGCCCGCCTCCTCGTGGCCCACGTAACCGGGAGGCGCTCCGACGAGGCGGCTGACCGTGTGCCGTTCCTGGAACTCGCTCATGTCGAGCCGGACCATTCGCTCCTCGCTGCCGAACAGTGCCTCGGCCAGGGCCCGTGCGAGCTCCGTCTTGCCCACCCCGGTGGGGCCGAGGAAGAGGAAGCTGCCGATGGGCCGGTCGGGGCTCGACAGACCGGAGCGTGAGCGGAGGACCGCCTCGGCCACGGCGCTGACGGCCTCGTCCTGTCCGACGACGCGCTCGTGCAGATGCTGTTCCAGGCCGAGCAGGCGTTCCTTCTCCTCCTGGGTCAGGGTGCTGACGGGGATGCCCGTCTGGCGGGACACCACCTCGGCGATGTCGTCGGGGGCCACCTCGACAATCTGGCCGTCGCCAGGCTCGCGGGTTTGCCCCGCCTCGATCTTGCGGGCCAACTCGCTGATGCGGTCCCGCAGTTCGGTGGCACGTTCGTAGTTCTCCGCCGCTACCGCCTGGTCCTTGTCGCGGACCGCCTGCTCCATCTCGCGTTCCAGCGCGCGTACGTCCGTGCCCTTCGTGCGGGAGCGCAGACGCACCCGCGCCCCGGCCTGGTCCATGAGGTCGATGGCCTTGTCCGGCAGGAAACGCTCGGTCAGGTAGCGGTCGGACAGTTCCACGGCGGCGAGGAGGGCCTGGTCGGAGTAGCGCACCTGGTGGTGCGCCTCGTAGCGGTCGCGCAGCCCGCGCAGGATCTCCACCGCGTCCGCGGCCGTCGGCTCCGAGACGAGGATCGGCTGGAAGCGGCGGGCGAGGGCGGCGTCCTTCTCGATGTACCGCCGGTACTCCTCCAGGGTGGTCGCGCCGATCACGTGCAGTTCGCCCCGGGCCAGCGCGGGTTTGAGCATGTTGCCCGCGTCCATGGATCCGCCTTCGGAACCACCGCCGCCGGCTCCGACCACCGTGTGCAGTTCGTCGATGAAGACGATCACCTCGTCGGAGTGCGCGCGCACCTCGTTGATGATGCCGTTCAGCCGCTCCTCGAAGTCGCCGCGGTAGCGCGTGCCGGCCACGACGCCCGCCAGGTCGAGGGCGATGACACGGCGGTCGGCGAGGGTCTCCGGTACGTCACCGTCCACGATCCGCTGGGCAAGGCCTTCCACCACGGCGGTCTTCCCCACGCCCGCGTCGCCGATGAGCACCGGATTGTTCTTGCCCCGGCGCGAGAGCACCTCGATGGTCTGCTCGATCTCTTCCTCGCGGCCGATGACCGGGTCCACCCGGCCCTCCCCGGCCAGTGCGGTCAGGTCCCGCCCGTACTGGTCAAGGGTGGGCGTGGCGCCTCCTGAACCCTGTTGCCTCGGCTCGGCGGTGCCCGGCTGCCCCTGCGGGGCCTGTGGTGTGGAGCCGGGGTCGAAGCGCGCCGCGTTGAGGATGTGTCCGGCGGCGCTGTCGGGATTGGCGGCGAGCGCCATGACGATGTGCTCGGGGCCGATGTAGCCGGCCCCGACGGCTCGCGCCACGTCATGTGCGTCGAGCAGTGCCCGCTTGACGGCGGGTGTGAGCGCCACCGCCTGAGGGGCCGTGACGCCTCCGGCCTCTCCGGCGTGCCGGTCGATCTCGGCGGCGATGGTCTCGGGGTCGGCTCCCGAGCGCTCGATCAGACCGCGCGTGGGTTCGAGGGTGAGGGCCGCCCGCAGCAGGTGCTCGGTGTCGAGGTTGCTCTGGCCGTGGTCGGCGGCGTACGAGGCTGCCGTGGTCACCAGTTGCCGGGCGGGCCCGCTCATGAGCCTGCCGATGTCGATCTGCCGTCGGCCGTTGCCGAAGAAGCGTGCGAAGAGCTCTCCGAAGGGATCCTGTCCAAAACCCTCGGGACCCGGGAAACCGCTGCTCATGCTCGTCCATTCCGACGCCCCGGCCGACCGGGACGCGCTCGTGCGTCGTCGTGTGGAGTGCCTGTCGCCGGACACCGTCAGTCCGGGCCGCCCTGAGCCGGTGGGAGGTCCTCGTCGGGCACGACGTGGACCGCCGCTTCCTCGGCACCGGCAGCGCCGCCGTCTACGCCCTCGTCCGTGGCCACGGCCTGCGCGGTGGTGTCGGGGTGAGCGCCTTCGTCGGGGGCCACCAGGCGGCCGGCACGGGCTTTGCCGGCTTCCGGGTCGACGGGCTCGCCCGCGCCGCCGGGCAGGTCGCCGACGCCGTCACCGCCGGGCGCCGCCGCGTCGGGCGTCTCCTGTCGGAGGCGTTCGTCGAGCGACTCGCCCTCGTGCTGTTCCGTAGCGGTGGTGCCCGTTCTGGTGACGCCCAGCGGCTTCTCGGGCGGCGAGTAGCCTTCGTCGAGCATGTCGTCGTACGTACGCTCGTCCACCGCGTTGTCGAGATCCAGCGGCGCCGCGTCCTCCTGCTCCTCGTTGTCACCGGTGGGCTGGTAGGCGTCGTCCGCCCTGTTCTGGTCGCTCATGACCACCTCGCGCTTCGGGGGTGCGGAATGTCGCGCTTCGCCCTCTGATCGTCGCGCGTCGGTGCTCGAAGTGCCCGCGAAGCACAGCGCCAAACGCGCGGGTCTCAGGTGGCCGGTCGGGCGATCAGGACGTGGCCTTGTGCTGCCGCGTGCCGCGAAGAGACTCAAGAAGTTCCTCCCGGTTCATGGAGGAGCGGCCTTGGACCGAGGCATCCGCGGCCCGCTGGTAGAGCTCCGCCTTGGTCAGTTCGTCGAGCGACGCGGGCTTGTGGCTCGCTTTCCGCTTCCCGCCACCTGAGGTCCGACGCTTGGCGGCGGCGTCGCGAATGCGGCTCGGGGCCGAGGCCTTCTTATCGGCGTTGTCGGCCTTGTCGGCGCGCTTCTTGCCGCCGCCTCCCGCGGGCTTCTTCGCCCGGTCGACGCTCGCCTTCAGGGCGTCCATGAGGTCGATGACGTTGGTGGACTCCGCGGGGGGCTCCGCCTTCTCCACGGCCTCGCCCTTGCGCTTGGCCTCGATGAGAGCGGCCACCTGCTCCTGGTAGGTGTCGTGGAAGTCGTCGGGGTTCCAGTCGATGCGGAGCGTGTCCACGAGTTGGCGTGCCATCTTCAGCTCGCGGTCGGTGAGCTTCGTCTTACCGGGCAGGTTGTCGATCTCTTCGTGAGGGTCACGGATCTCGTCGGCCCAGTGGAGGGTGTGCAGCGTCAGGAGACCTGCCTCGGCCTTCAATGCGACCAGATACTGGTGATTACGCATCACGAAGGTGGCGATCCCTGCCCGGTCCGCCTCGGCGAGCGCCTTTTCGAGCAGGGCGTAGACCTTGGTGTACTCCTTGCCTTTGGGGCCGAGGTAGTACGTCTTGTCGAAGAAGATCGGCTCGATCTCCTCCAGGTCGACGAAGCCCGTGATCTCCAGAGCCTTGGAGCGCCCCGGCGCGATGTCGTCCAGTTCGTCGGGCTCGATCAGCACGTACTCGTCACCGGCGTCGAAGGCCTTGACGATCTCGTCGAGAGGGACTTCTTCGCCGGTGCGTTCGTTCACCCGTCTGTTGCGCACCCGGTCGGAGGTGCCGCGCTGCAACTGGTGGAAGCGCACGGTGTGGCTGTCCGTGGCGGTGAACATCTGGACGGGCAGGGACACGAGACCGAAGGTCAACGTTCCGCTCCACACTGGACGTGCCATGTCGTGACGCCCCTTTCTGCCTCTCCCATGGCACCCCGGTGGATGGCTCGTCGCATCCGGGGAGGAGCCACTGCCGCATGTTTCCTCGGGCGCCCGCGCGGATACCCGGCGTGCGCACCGCCGCTGACCGGCCGCGTGCCGGTGCCGCTGGGCAGCGGGGCGTAGGTGCGCTCGCCGAGTTCCGGTTGTCGGACCACGCGCCAAGGGAGTGAATGAATTCATGAGAACGTCGCCAGGTCCCGGCGCCGGCGCGGGAGGCACAGGGTGAAGGATGTGTCCCTGGACGCCGCCGGTCTGGAGCGAGCGCTGCCGGAGAACGAGGACGTGCGCCGGCTCGCCAAGCAGTTCAGGACGTTCTCCGAACTGCTCGTCAACGACGCCCCCGACAGCTGGCGTCCGCCGCGGCTCGCCTGTGCCGCCACCGTGCAGACCCACTGCCATCAGCACGCCGTGTTGAAGGACGACGCGGACCGGGAACTGCTGCGCCGTGCGGGCATCGAGGCCGACGTGCTCGACGCGGGATGCTGCGGTCTCGCGGGCAACTTCGGTTTTGAACGTGATCACCGCGAGGTGTCGATGGCGGTCGGTGAGCTCGCTGTCCTGCCCGCTGTGCGCGAGACCGCGCCCAGCGCTCTGGTGATCGCCGACGGTTTCAGCTGCCGGACCCAGATCGAGCAGGGCGCGACCGGCCGCCGGGCGCTGCATCTGGCGGAAGTCCTGGCCCTTGGCCTGGACGGCCCGCTCCCGGCCGACCATCCGGAGAAGGTCAGCTCCCGCCCCGCCGTCCCGTCCTGGGCCCCACGCACGGTCACCGCCTCTTTGCTGGCCGCCCTTGCTGCGACAGCGGCTGTCGGCGCGACCGCTCTGGCACGTCGGCATCGTCGCTGACGGCCCCCATCCGCCCCGCCACCTAGAGAAGGGCCAACCCTGTGTCCACGAAAGTCTCCGACTACATCCTTCAGCGACTGCGTGAATGGGAGGTCGAGCGGGTTTTCGCCTACGCCGGAGACGGCATCAACGGTCTGCTCGCCGCCTGGGAGCGAGCGGACAACAAGCCGCAGTTCATTCAGTCCAGGCACGAGGAGATGTCAGCCTTCGAGGCGGTCGGATACGCGAAGTTCTCCGGCAAGGTGGGTGTGTGCGCGGCGACCTCGGGGCCGGGAGCGATCCATCTCCTGAACGGCCTGTACGACGCGAAACTCGACCACGTGCCCGTGGTCGCGATCGTCGGACAGACCAACCGCTCCGCCATGGGCGGCTCCTACCAGCAGGAAGTCGACCTGGTGAGTCTCTACAAGGACGTCGCCTCCGACTTCTGCGAAATGGTGACGGTCCCCGAGCAGCTCCCCAACGCCATCGACAGGGCCATGCGTACCGCATACGCACGACGGACGGTGACCGCGATCATCATCCCGGCCGACGTGCAGGAGCTGGACTACTCACCGCCCACCCACGCGTTCAAGATGGTGCCTTCCAGCCTGGGAATGGCCTCGTACGCGCCCGTTCCCGCCGCGGCCGAGATCACCAGGGCCGCCGAAGTGCTGAACGCGGGAGAGAAGGTGGCCGTTCTCATCGGCCAGGGCGCGCGTGGTGCCCGCGCCGAGGTCGAGGCGCTCGCCGAGAAACTGGGTGCCGGGATCGCCAAGGCGCTGCTGGGCAAGGACGCGCTGCCGGACGATCTGCCGTACGTGACCGGGTCGATCGGCCTCTTGGGTACCCGCCCTTCGTACGAGCTCATGCAGGACTGCGACACGCTGCTCGTCATCGGCTCCAGCTTCCCGTACACCCAGTTCATGCCCGAACTTGACCAGGCCCGCGCCGTACAGATCGACATCGATCCGCACATGATCGGGCTGCGCTACCCCTTCGAGGTCAACCTGGTGGGCGACGCCAAGGAGACACTCAACGCCCTTTTGCCACAGCTGAAGAAAAAGAAGCACGGCTCCTGGCGGAAGAAGATCGAGAAGGACACGGCGCGCTGGTGGAAGGTCATGGAACGACGGGCCGGCGTGGAGGCCGACCCCATCAACCCCGAGTACGTCGTGCACACACTCGACGCCCTCCTGCCGAACGATGTGATCCTCGCCGCCGACTCCGGCTCCGCCGCGAACTGGTACGCCCGGCATCTGCGTATGCGCGGAACGATGCGCGGCTCACTCTCCGGCACCCTGGCCACCATGGGGCCCGGTGTCCCGTACGTGATCGGCGCGAAGTTCGCCCACCCCGAGCGCCCCGCCATCGCGATCGTGGGAGACGGTGCCATGCAGATGAACGGGATGGCCGAACTCATCACCATCGCCAAGTACTGGGCCGAGTGGCAGGATCCGCGGCTGGTCGTGGCGGTGCTCAACAACCAGGACCTCAACCAGGTCACCTGGGAGATGCGGGCGATGTCCGGTGCCCCGCAGTTCCTGCCCTCGCAGGCGCTGCCCGACGTGCCCTACGCCGACTTCGCCCGGTCCATCGGACTCGATGGGGTGCGCGTGGAGAAGCCGGGCGACGTGGAGGCGGCCTGGCATCGCGCGCTCGGCGCGGACCGGCCCTTCGTCATCGACTTCCGCACCGACCCGGCGGTGCCGCCGATTCCCCCGCACGCCAGTCTCGACCAGATCGAAGCCGCCGCGTCGGCCATCGTCAAGGGTGACAGCGACCGGGTCGGCATGATCCGGCAGGGGTTCAAGGCCAAGGTGCAGGAAATGCTGCCGGGGCGCGGCTCCGGTGGCTCGGGCTGACCTTGCGACGTGAAGCTGCCGAGCGCTACCGCATCTCCTGACAGCCCCTCAACTCAGGTCCAGGACTTCGACCAACTCAGGCCAAGGACTTCGACCGGAGAGGACGCCACGTGATGTTCACGCCGGACACCGGCGACACCGGCCCCGTTTTCGCTCCGCACGTGCTGCGGGAGTACGCGCTGCTGGCCGACGGCGAACGGGGCGCTCTGATCGGCCCGCACGGGGACATCGCGTGGATGTGCGCGCCCCGGTGGGACTCCGACGCCGTGTTCTCGGCGCTCGTGGGAGGCGGCGGCAGCTACGCCGTCACGCCGCTCGACCCGCGGCACGTGTGGGGCGGCTTCTACGAGACGGGCAGCCTGATCTGGCACAGCCGCTTCATCACCGGCGAAGGGCCCGTCGAATGCCGGGAAGCCCTCGCCTTCCCCGGTGAGAGCGACCGCGTGGTGCTGCTGCGCCGGATCCTGGCGACGGACTGCCCCGCACGGGTACGGATTGTGCTGGAGCCCCGCGGCGCGTTCGGCGGCGACAGCAGCCACGACGTCCGACAGCACCATGATCTGTGGAGTGGAAAGACAGGCCCGCTGAACTGGCGCTGGAGCGGTGCTGCGGAGGCGCGGGCGACTCGTACCCCGGACGGTGGCGGCGAAGTGCTCACCTTCGAACTGACCGTGCCTCCGGGCCGGCACCACGACCTCGTCCTGGAGCTGTCGCCCAACGCGCTGTCCGACGAACCGGTGCAGTCCGACGCGGCATGGGCCGCCACCGAGGCCTCTTGGGCGCGGAACTGTCCCACGCCCCCCGAGACCATCGCGACGCGAGACGCCCACCATGCCCTCGCCGTCCTGCGCGGCCTGACCAGCAGGAGCGGCGGCATGGTCGCCGCCGCCACGATGTGCCTGCCCGAACGCGCGGGCGCGGGCCGCAATTACGACTACCGCTATGCGTGGATCCGCGACCAGTGCTACGCGGGCATCGCAGCCGCCGGCGTCGGTGCCACCGGCCTTGTCGACTCAGCGGTCGGCTTCGTCTCGGCCAGACTTCTCCAGGACGGGCCGGAGCTCAAACCCGCCTACACCGTCAGCGGCCGCGCGGTGCCCTCCGAGCAGACTCTGGACCTGCCCGGCTACCCCGGAGGAACCGACAAGATCGGCAACTGGGTCAACCAGCAGTTCCAACTCGACACGTACGGCGAGGCCCTGCAACTGCTGGCCACCGCGGGCCATTCAGGCCGACTGGATCCCGACGGCCGGCGCGCCGTGCACGTCGCCGTCACCGCGGTCGAACAGCTGTGGAACCGGCCTGATGCCGGCATCTGGGAGATCGACGACCGGCACTGGACTCACTCCAAGCTGAGCTGTGTGGCCGGCCTGCGCGCGGTCGCCGCCCTGCCCGGCGCCGGCCGGGAAGTCGGTCGCCTCACCTCACTCGCCGACACGATCCTCGCCGACACGGCACGTACCAGCCTGCACCCCGATGGCCACTGGAAGCGGGCGGCGGACATGCCGGGTGTCGACGCGTCGCTTCTGATGCCGCCCGTTCGCGGCGCATTGCCGGGCGACGATCCCCGTACCGTTGCCACCTTGCGCGCCGTACGGCGGGAACTGGCCCGCGACGAGTACGTCTACCGCTTCCGCCATGACGACGGGCCGCTGGCCGAGGCCGAGGGCGCGTTCCTGCTGTGCGGTTTCCTGATGGCGCTGGCCGAGCACCAGCAAGGCAACACGGCGCGCGCTCTGCGCTTCTTCGAACGCAACCGGGCGGCCTGCGGCCCGCCCGGTCTGTTCGCCGAGGAGTACGACATCATCCAGCGGCAGCTGCGCGGCAACCTCCCGCAGGCCTTCGTGCACGCTCTGCTCCTGGAGTGCGCCGCGCGTCTCAGCGAGGACCCGCCACCACCGGCACAGCGCGAGCGCGGGTAGGCCGAGGACCAGAAGGGAGTCGCCCTGGATTGGCCCCCACTCCGTCGGCGGTATCAACGCATGCGCGTGTTATGTCCAAATGTCGGTGGGTACCGGAGGTGGACGAAAGCAGCGCTGACATGCGAGGAGACGAGGAGCACATGAAGATCGGCTACAAGCTGGCCGCCGAGGCGTTCGGCCCGTCGGAACTGGTGCGGCAGGCGGTTCTCGCGGAGCAGGCGGGTTTCGACTTCGTAGAGATCAGCGACCACTACCATCCCTGGCTCGACGTTCAGGGGCATTCACCGTTCGCCTGGACGGTCCTAGGCAGCATCGCGGCCAGGACCGAACGGATCGAGCTGGCGACCGGCGTGACGTGCCCGACGGTGCGCTACCACCCGGCGATCATCGCTCAGGCCGCCGCCACTCTCGCCCTGCTGTCGGAGGGACGTTTCGTGCTCGGCCTGGGCTCGGGCGAACGGCTCAACGAGCACGTGACCGGTGTCGGCTTTCCGGACGCCGTCTCCACCCGGCACGAAATGCTCAAGGAGGCCCTGGAGATCATCCGGCTGCTGTGGAGCGGCGGATACCGCTCCTATGAGGGAAAGCACCTGCGGCTGGAGGACGCCAGGGTCTTCGACCTCCCCAAGGAGCTGCCGCTGATCGCGGTCGCCGCCAGCGGCAAGCCGTCGACGCGGCTCGCCGCGGAGTTGGGCGACGGCCTGTTCGCCACGGAGGACAAGCCGGAGATCGTCCAGGGGTATCGGGACGCCGGCGGTGACGGTCCGCGGTACGCGGAGGTGCCGATGGCGTGGGCGCCCGATGCGCACACCGGAGCGAAGGCCGCCCTGGAGACGTCGCGTTGGGCCCTGACCGGATGGAAGGTCATGAGCGAGCTGCCCAACCCGGTCAACTTCGACGCCGCGACCTCGACCGTGCGCGAGGACGACATCCTGCAGAAGTTCGCCTGCGGCACGGATCCCGCACGGTACGTCGAGGTGGCGCAGAAGTTCGTGGACGCGGGCTTCGACAGGCTGGTCATGCAGAACGCAGGACCCGATCCCGACGGTTTCGTCGATTTCTACCAGCGAGAACTCGAAGCGCGCATGCGGCAGCTCCGGCCGAGCCACAGCACGGGCTGACGTCGGCCCCGGGTCGGCCTGCCGCGCTGTCGACGCGCAGCCGTACCTGCTCCTTCAGCCGCTGGAGGCTCCGGTCGAGACCAGGGCGGCCAAGTTATGGATCCGGCGGACCACAGGAGGCCGCGTAACGCGTCCCGCCGGGCCGGGTCGGGTACCTCGGTGCCGCGGCCTGCACGCTCGGCCCCCGGGGACGCACTGCTTCTCGCCGCGTGCTGCCGGAGACCGCAGGAAAGGATCAATGTGCGCGCACAGAGCAACACCCCCGTCCTGGTGGCCGATGCGGGCTCGTCGAGCCTGCGCCTGACCGTGTTCGGTGCGGACGGCAACGTTCTCGCCGAACACCACAGTGACTCTCCGCCCGGCGACGACGTTTCGGGCCCGTTGAGGAAGCTGCTGGACGCAGCTCCCGCCCCCACGGCCGTCGGACATCGCATCGTCCATGGCGGACCGGAACTGTGCGACCACACCGTGGTCGACGCCGAGGTCCGCGCCGTCCTGGAGCAGGTGGCCGATCTCGCGCCGCTGCACGTCCCGCCCGCCCTCACGGTTCTGGACGCGGCCCGGGAGCTGTTGCCCGACGTCCCGCACGTCGCCTGCTTCGACACCGTCTTCCACACCGGTCTGCCTGCTGCCGCGCGGGAATACGCGGTGCCGGCCACCTGGCGCGAGGACTACGGGCTGCGCCGCTACGGCTTCCACGGGCTTTCCTACGCCTGGGCGCTCGGTCAGGCCGCCGGTCTCCTGGGCCGCCGCCCCGAACAGCTTCACCTGGTGATCGCTCACCTCGGCGGGGGCTGCTCCGCATGCGCGGTGCGCGATGGGCGCAGCGTCGACACGACGATGGGATTCACCCCGCTGGAGGGGCTGGTGATGAGCCGTCGCAGCGGCAGCGTCGACCCCGGCGCCCTGACATGGCTGCAGACCCGGCACCACCTGCCCGCGGAGGACGTGGAGAACGCGCTGAACCACGAGTCCGGGCTGCTCGCCCTTTCCGGCACGTCGGACGACACGCGAGACCTGGTGCGCAGCCGAGCGGCGGGGGATGAGCGTGCCGCGCTCGCCCTGGACGTCTTCACTCATCACTGCCGTCGTGGCATCGCCGAAATGACCGCGTCCCTGGACCGGCTCGACGCCCTGGTCTTCACCGGGGAAATCGGCGAGGACCAGCCCGAGGTGCGCGAGGATGTGTGCGCCCGGCTCACCACGCTCGGCCTCACGGGTGATCTGCGGGCGCTGGTCGCCGAACGCCCCGAGATCGTCAGCACACCCGGGGCGCGGGTCCCGGTCATCGTCGTACCCACCGGAGAGGCTCAACAGGTCGACAGGGAGACCCGATCCCGGTTGGCCCGCCGCTGAGACGGAGCCGCCTTTCCTTCTCCGCCGGAGCGACCAGTCTCCGAGTCCCGATCCCCGATCCGGCGAGCCCCGGCAGCGTCACAGACAGGAGCAGACATGGGATCCGAGTCCGTGAAGATCCCCTCGCACGACACAACCCTGGACGGTGACCTCACCGTCCCTCCAGGGGCAAGGGGCATGGTCCTGTTCGCGCACGGCAGCGGCAGCTCGCGCCTCAGCCCCCGCAATCGTGCTGTCGCCGACGGTCTGAACCGGGCGGGGTTCGGCACGCTGCTGCTCGATCTGCTGACCGAGGACGAGGAGCGCGACGACATGGCAACCGGTCGGCATCGCTTCGACATCGGCCTACTCGCCCGGCGCTTGGCGGACACCGTCGACTGGCTTGAGCAGAAGCCGGACACGGCGCAGCTGCCCGTGGGCCTGTTCGGGGCCAGCACGGGAGCGGGCGCCGCACTCGTCGCGGCGGCCGAACGGCCCCGGCGGGTGGGCGCCGTGGTGTCCCGGGGCGGACGGCCGGACCTGGCAGGGGAGGCGCTGCCTCTGGTCCGCGCGCCGGTCCTGCTCGTCGTCGGCGGTGACGACGCGACGGTCCTCGACCTCAACCGGCAGGCAGCACAGCAAATGTCGGCAGTCCACGAGATTCACGTCGTGCACGGCGCCACGCATCTTTTCCCGGAACCCGGTGCGCTGGAACAGGTCACCGAGGCCGCCGCCGAATGGTTCCGTGACCACCTGGCCGATGGAGCAGCAGCCGATGCAGCCGATGAACACCTCAGCTGATACCGGACCGGGCGCGGACGAGCAGCTCGCCATCCGACGTGACGCACTGGAGCTGTCCGACCCCGCATCGCTCGACCCTTTGCTGGAGCGGATCGGCGATGCCCCGTACGTACTGCTCGGGGAGGCGTCTCATGGCACCGCGGAGTTCTACCGGTGGCGGGCCGCGCTGACCCGGCGACTGATCGAGGAGAAGGGGTTCTCCTTCGTCGCGGTCGAGGGGGACTGGCCGGACTGTCTGGCGGTGCACTGCTCGGTGACCGGCGCCCAGGGCGCGCCCGATGACGCGCGTGAGGTGCTGGAGGGTTTCGCCCGCTGGCCGCAGTGGATGTGGGCGAACACTGAGATGGTGGACTTCACCCGTTGGCTGCGGCAGCACAACGACCGTCTCCCGGTCGGCGACCGCGTCGGCTTCTTCGGTCTCGACGTCTACAGCCTGTGGGAGTCCCTGCGGGCCATTCTCGATCACCTGAGCATCCATGACCCCGAGCGTGTGGCCGAGGCACTGGAGACGTACCTGTGCTTCGAACCGTATGACCAGGACCCGCAGGAGTACGCCCTGGCGACCAGGCTGGTTCCCTCCGGTTGTGAATCGGAGGTGCTGTCTCTACTGGTCGAGATGCGCCGCAGGGCAGAGGAGACCGGCACGCCGGACGGTCTGGTGGAGTTCGCGGCCCGGCAGAACGCGGAGGTGCTGGCAGGAGCCGAGGCGTACTACCGGGCGATGGTGGGCGGAGGGCCCGAGTCGTGGAACATCCGCGACCACCACATGGCCGACACCCTCGACCGTCTCAAGGAGCATTACGGCCCCGGCTCCAAGGTCGTGGTGTGGGAACACAACACCCACGTCGGCGATGCGAGAGCCACTGACATGGCCGACGCGGGCATGGTCAACGTCGGCCAGTTGGTGCGCGAGCGCCACGGGGAGGAGCAAGCGGTCCTGGTGGGGTTCGGCTCCTACGAGGGGACCGTCATCGCGGCGGACTCCTGGGGAGCCCGCCCCCGCGTCCTGAGCGTGCCACCCGCACCGGAGGGAAGCCTGGAGCAGCGCATGCACCAGGCACTCCCCGGTCAGCAAGCGCTCTTCCTGTTCGGCCCCGACCCCGACCTCGACCCCGACCACGGCTTCCGAGCAGGGGGCGAAGGTGCGAACTGGTCGGAGCACGAGCGCGACCACCGGGCCATCGGCGTCGTCTACCGTCCGAGCCGAGAGCGCTGGGGCAATTACGTCGCCACCCGCCTCGCCCAGCGATACGACGCCTTCCTGTACCTGGACCGCACCACCGCACTCACCCCTCTGCACAGCGACCGGACCGACACGGCCGAAGAGGAGACCTGGCCGACGGGGATGTGACCATCGCGGCAAAGAGCTGATCGCCTCGGTTTGGGCGAGGCCGCGAAGGAAACCCCGGGCGGAGGCCGAAGATCCGGGAGCGGCCGCGCGCCCGAGGCGGAGCGCGGTTACGTTGAAAGCCGCGGGCCCCAGAGCCGTGGCCGCAAGGCGTACGCCGCCGGAGAAGACGGCAATGACGATGACCCTTCAGTCCCTCCGAGGGAGAGAGGCAGGCATCAGGTAATGCGATTTCAGAATCGCCAAGTAGCAGGCCAGGAACTCGGCCTTCGGCTCATGGAGTGGGCATCCGAAGGCGAACTCCCGCATGCCGTGGTCCTCGCGCTGCCCCGCGGCGGCGTACCGGTGGCAGTCGAAGTAGCGCGCGCCCTCAGAGCCCCTCTGGATGTGCTCGTCGCGCGGAAGATCGGCATCCCTGGAAGGCCGGAGACTGGCGTCGGTGCGATCGTGGGTGATGACCCACCGCTCTTCGACCGGCGGGCGCTGGAAATGCTGGGCCTCGACGAGGATCGCCTCGCCCAGGACGTGGCCCGTGAACGCCATGAACTGAAGCGCCGCGAACAGCTCTACCGTGGGGACCGGCCCATGCCGGACATCAAGAACCGCAATGTAATCGTCGTCGACGATGGTTTGGCCACCGGAGCCACCGCCCGTGCCGCTCTCCGCCATCTCCGGAGCCTGGAACCGGCCCGGCTGATCCTCGCGGTTCCCGTCTGCGCTCCTGAGACCGCAGCAGGGATGCGCTCGGAAGGCGACGACATCGTCTGCCTCCAGCAACCGCCCGATTTCGGGGCAGTGGGCCTCTGGTACGAGGACTTCGAGCAAGTGAGCGACGACGAGGTCATCAAAGCCCTGAACGAACACCGCGCCACGACGCCCGACGCGTGACGGGCCTGCCGCCCCCGCCTCCGGGGCAGTTCGGGAGCAACACACCCCCGGAGATTGACTCAACAGCCCCGGATATTGGCTCACCACCTTCGGATCCGGACTCAACATCCAGGAGGAACTGACCATGACCGTCCCGCAGCCGCCTGGCAGGCCCGGCCCGACGCGCCCGGACCCGGTACCGCCGACCCCCACGCCCCCTTCGCCGCCTCCCGGCCCGCAACCGGGCCCGGCTCCGTCCCCGGTGCCCCCACCAGGCCCTGATCCCGTGCCCCCCGCGCCCCCCGGGCCGAGCCCGGTGCCGCCGGCGCCCGAGCCGCCCCGCCCGTGACGACAGCTGCAGGCGATCGGGTTTCCGGTCAGCAGAGGCCGTCGATGCCAATACCGGCGCCGTTGGACTTCCTGTGGCTGAGGCGTGATGCGGCGGATGGTCGATCGCACAGCGCGACCAGTCCAGATCCCCTTGCGCACCGAGCTCGCCAGGTACGCGCAGTCGACCGGATAGCCCGCAAGGGCGTCACCTCCTCGGCCAGGCTCGGCCGACACCGCTGGACCATCGAACGGACGATGAGCTGGCTCGGCGGTGTCCGCAGACCCCACCGCCGCTACGAACGCAAAGCTGAGCACTTCCTGGCCTTCGCCGGCATCGCGGCAATCCGTATCTGCTACGGCCGTCTGACCAGGGGGCGCACTGCTCGCTACCATCGCCACTCATGATCGCAGTGGTCGTCACCATCGGGCTGGCGTTCGTCGGCTATGTCGTCACCTACCTCAACGGCTTGCGTTTATCTCAGCGGCAAGAACACCTGGCGCGCGTGAACCGCCATGAGCCCCCGCCCACTCCAGAAGAGCTCACCGAGTGGCGACTGTGGGTCACTACCGTCTTCCTGCCGAACATCCAGGCCATGCGCGACCTGGTCATCAACCACGCGGACCTGTTGAGCGAACCAGAGATGCCGCCGCTTCTGCTCCAACTGTGCGCCCATGTAGCTGGGTATGAGATCACAGCCGCCCGGTGGATGCAGGGAAACCACGACCAGCACCTCTCGGTGGTGTCATTCCCCAGCGAGGAACTTGCCGCCTATTCGCGCCAGAGATTCTCCGCGCTGAAGAAGGAACAGGCCCGCCTGCTGGGGCAATGACAGGAGAGCTGACCAATTGCAACGACGTCTTGGTGCCAGATCCTAAGAAGCTCTCTTATCGCGAGGTGAAACGCTGCCCTCCCGGCTACCGCCAGGAGGCTCCGTGTCGAACACCTGCCGTGCGAAGAAGTACTTGCTCGCCGCCGCAGCGGCCGTCGTACTCGTAGCGACGACCGGAGCCGCCTTCCCTGGGCATAGCCCGTCCCATGCGGTCCGGGCGGCGTTGGCGCCGGCCGACACCGGGGGAGGGGTTCACAAGCTCATCCGCGATCAGATCGACCTCGACCTTGACTGGGACGACGAACGTCGTGGTCTGTGATCAGCCTGCGGGATCGGCCTGTGACAGCTGATGGAGCGCTTCGTTTTACCGCTGGAGGAGCGCGCGAGCTGCTTGGACGATGTGGGTGCGGGAGATGCCTGCCGCGTCGAGGAGTTCGGCGGTGGTGCCGGAGCCTGGCAGGTTGGTGACGGCGAGGTGGGTGAAGGCAGGGTGAGCCGGGATGGTGGCGAGGGCCGAGAGGACGGCTTCCCCGAGGCCGCCTTCGGGGTGATGGTCCTCGGCGACGAGGAAGGCGCCGGTGTCCTGTGCGGCCTCGGCGAGGGTAGCGGCGTCGATGGGCTTGACGGAGTACGCGTCAATGACGCGGGCCTGCACGCCTGCGGCGGCGAGGTCATCAGCGGCGGCGAGGCATTCGTGGAGGGTGACGCCCGCTCCGATGAGGGTGACTTGATCGTCGTCGCCGCGGCGCAGGGTCTTCGAACCCCCGACGGGGAAGCTCTCGTCGCCGGCGTACAGGACGGGGTAGGCGCCACGGGTGGTGCGCAGATAGGAGATGCCGTCGAGGTCTGCCATGGCCGCGGTCAGTGCCGTGGCGGAGGTGGCGTCGCTGGGATACAGGACGGTGGATCCGCGCACGGCGCGCATCATGGCGAGGTCTTCGACGCCCATCTGGGAGGGGCCGTCGGCGCCGATCTCCACTCCGCTGTGCGTTCCGCACAGAGCCATGGTGATCTCTGAAACGGCGGCCATGCGGATGAAGTCGTGCGCACGCGTCAGGAACGCGGCGAAGGTGGTCGCGTACGGGCGATATCCGCAGACCGCCATTCCTACGGCGTCGGCGATCATCTGCTGCTCGGCGATGAAGGTCTGAAAGTAGCGCTCGGGGTGTGCCTTCTTGAAGTCTTCGACGTGCGTGGAGTTACCGACCTCAGCGTCCAGGGCGACGACATCGGGACGGGCTCCAAGGGCGGCCAGCGCCTTGCCGAATGCGACACGGGTGGCCACCTGGTCGCCCACTTCAAAGCGGGGCAGCTCTACGGCGGCCGCTGCCGGAGCAGGAACGGGGGCAGCCTCAGGGGGCTGCGGGCCGTGCACCCGCAGATCACGGATCCCGCCCAGCTCCGCAATGGCGCGGTCGGCCAGATCCTCGGGCAGGGGCTTGCCGTGCCACCCTTCCTTGTCGGCGACTTCGCTCACGCCTTGGCCCTTGACGGTTTTGGCGACGATGACGGTGGGGGCCTGTCCGTCGGCGGCGGTGGTCAGGGCGCGGTCGATCGCCTCGAGGTCGTGGCCGTCGACGACCAGAGCGCGGCAGCCGAAGGCCTCGGCGCGGCGGGCGTAGGTGTCGGTGTCCCACTCAAGCTCGGTGGGGCCGCTCTGCCCCAGCCGATTGACGTCGATGAGGACGGTGAAGTTGGCGAGCTGATGATGCCCGGCCTTGTCCAAGGCTTCCCACACGGAGCCTTCGGCCATTTCACTGTCCCCGCACAACACCCAAACCCGGTATGGCTGCTTTGCCAGGTCCCGTCCGGCCAATGCGATGCCGACGCCGTATCCGATGCCCTGGCCCAGCGAACCGGTGGCCACATCCACCCAGGGCAGTTCCGGAGTGGGGTGTCCCTGCAAACGGTGCCCGAATCGGCGGTAGGTGGTCATCAGCTCCTTGTCGCTGACGACGCCGGCCGCTTTGAACATGGCGTACAGCAGGGGAGAGGCATGCCCCTTGGAGAAGACCAGGTGGTCGCCGGCCTGGTGGTCCGGGCTCTGCCAGTCGTAGCGAAGGTGGCGCGTCATCAGTACGGCCATCAGATCGGCGGCGGAGAGACTCGAGGTGGGATGCCCAGAACCCGCCGAAGTGCTGGCACGCACCGAGTCCATGCGCAGTTGCTGCGCGAGTTCGAAGACCTGGGGCAGGTCGCTTTCGGCATTGAGCGTGCTTTTCTGGTCGGTGCTCATGACGGGGCCTTTCCGGGGACGAGGCGGCGAATTAGTGGTTCCCGTTCCGGTTGCCGGGTCACGGCAGGACTAAACTTTGCCCTCATTCGGCGGGCCAGCCGGAGACGCCAGCTTGCCTGCCGCTTTGATAGCCGCAGCCCTCCGGGCCGGGTTCCGGGCGCATCGTCGGCAGGCGCGTACCACCTCGGGTACGGGATTGGACCGCGTACGGCGGCTACCTCGGTCACTGTTCGGTCTCTGTTCAGAAGGCCTGTCGGTTGATCACATCTCCTGCATTGCGGTGAAGGACCGCGCGTCGTGGGGCGGGTAATTCAATCTGTCCGGTGCTGGGCCTACGTTTCCTCCGCAGTGCGGAGTTCCGGGCTTCGCTCGGGGCCCGACCGCCTCAAAGGAGAAGGAAATGATGGTTCGCAAGGCGATGAGCGGTTGTACGGCGGTAGTTCTCGTCTCCGCGGCGATGACCGGCCTCGCGTATGCAGATGCCCCCACCGCGCCGGACCCGGGCGCGGCGGCAGCACCGCGGGTCACGGTCACCCCGACGACGGCCAAGCAGAAGACGACGGTCACGGTGAAGGTCGTGGGCGCTCCGAAAGCGTGCCGTTCCGTGCAGGCGCGGTCCGATGCCTTCGTCAAGGCAGTGGCGCTGGCGAAGAAGGGCAACCCGCCGGTGTATTCCGGCAAAGCAGGGGTGAAGGCGAATGCCGCCCCCGGTCCTCACCAGGTCGTGGTCGGGGGAGTCGGCTGCGGAAAGTGGGCGGCCAAGGCCAAGCTCACTCTTCTCGCACCGGCCCCGAAGCCGGTGAAGGGCAAGGTAATCTCAAAGGCCGGTGTCAACGTACGCCAGAAGCCCACCTCCAACTCGCGCATCACCGGGGCTTATCGCAGCGGACAGACCATCGACCTGATCTGCCGTAAGGCCGGTCAGCCCGTCGCCGGCAACCGCACCTGGTACCGGGTCAAGACGCCTCAGGGCTGGGTCACCGCTCGCTACGTAAAGGCCAACGGCGCGGTACCGATCTGCAAGTGAACGAACCGTCTGTGATCCATTCCCCGCTCCGCCCTGTGACGACCGCGGCATGGGGCGGAGCGACTCGGTAGCGTTCATTGCCCACTCAACCCTGGCTTCACGGTCGCTCCAAGTGCTGAACCAGGCCACGGGCCCCTGGCCTTGGGGCGGCCCGCACGTCCACCCCGCGCGTGCATGACGTGTGTGGCGGTGGGTACCGGGCGCCTGCGGGCCGGGAGGATCATGACGCCTGGGGAGGTCGGAGGGCCTCCCGGCTCGACCACAGAGCCCCGCGCATGTCGGCGGCCAAGGTCGACAGCTCGTACCGGAAGACCGCGGCCCGGTACCTACCATGGCGGGATGGCTCTTGCGCCCAGGCCTCGACGAGCTGCAGTACTGCGGTCATGCCGCCAGGCGGGTGCCGCGGCGCCAGATGGCACGGGTGTTGAGGGTGTCGCTGATGTTGCTGGTCGGGTCGCCGTCGACCAGCAGAAGGTCGGTGCGGAGTCCCTCGGCGATGCGGCCCCGGTCGCTGAGGCGGAAGCGGCGGGCCGTGGTCGCTGTGGCCGCGCGCAGGGCCCGTGCGGGTGTCAGGCCGGCTGCCACCAGGTACTGCAGTTCGTGGTGCAGGCTCGCTCCGTGCGCCAGGCCCCCGAAGAACGTCTCGGGCATGGAGACGTCGGTACCGGCCAGCACGTCGACGCCGGCGGCGTCCAGAGCGCGCACGGTGTCGTACACGTCGTCGAGCTTGTCCTGCGGGTAGCGGTTGTAGCTGGAGCGCAGGGTCTGGTCCCACTTGCTGTCGAGGCGTGCGGCGACCCGGGGGTCGTCGGCGAGTTCGCTGCCGGTGTTCCCCATCATCGAGGCGTTGAGAGTGATGCAGGGAATGACGAACATGCCCGCGTCCTTGATGAGGGCGATGATTTCGGCGGTGTGCGGCTGGTCCATGAACACGTGGGTGACGCCGTCGACGCCGGCTTCGGCGGCCATTCTGGTGGCGTCCACCGTGAGCGCGTGGGCCACGGTGAGAGCGCCGTACTTCTTGGCTTCGGCCACACCGGCGGTCACGGTGGCCTGGTCGAGCGAGGGCAGCCCGGGGTGGCCCTCCACACTGCCGTCGTCGATCATGAACTTGATGAAGTCGGAGCCCCGGGCGAGGAGTTGGGGCACGAAGGCGGCCGCTTCCTCGGGAGTGGTGGAGAACGGCATCAGGGGCATCACCGGGGGCAGCTCCCACTTCGGCCGGAAGCCCTCGGGCATCAGCTCGCTCGGATGCCCACCGGGCGGAGTGATGGCGAAGCCGGAAGAGCGCACGTCAGCCAGGGTGTCGTCGTCGGTGATGGGCCCCCGGTTCTCCCGTGTGTTCATCCCCTGCATCTCCAGTTCGGTCGTCACCCCGAACCGTAGGGCGAGCGCCAGGGAACCGGGGGCGGAGTGAACATGGGCGTCGATGAGCCCCGGCAGCAGTGTGGCGCCGCTGCCGTCGACGATCTCGCTGCCCCGAGGAGCGTCGCCACCGACACGAGCGATCCTCCCGCCGTCGATGACCACGGTGTGCACGCCCACCGTCTTCTCTCCGTCGAAGATCTGCGCGTTGGTGATCGCGGTGAGCGCCATAGCAGTCCGCCTCATTTCCTCGCTCGTTCAAAATTTGCATACCTTATGCTATGTACTTAGCCAGTGGTATGCAAATGTCCGGACCAGGCCTAGACTCGGTCGCATGAGCGGCGCGTCTTTCTCCGAGCAGTCTTCCGACGACCTGGCGCTGGACCAGATCGGCCCGGCGCTGTCACGTCTGCGACGACGCGCACCGGCATCGAGCAAGGACCTCTCCCGCAACCTCGTACTCAATGTGATCGCCGATGCGCCGGGCGAGACGACCGTCGGTGGCCTCGCTGCCGAGATGGGCGTCGCCCAGCCGGTGGCCAGCCGGACCGTCGCCGCCTGCATCGAGGACGGGCTGCTGCGCCGGGCGGCGTCCCAGTCCGACGGACGCCGCACCGTGCTCGAACTCACCGAGCACGGCGAGGCCGAACGCAACCGCTTCGCCGCCGAACAGCGCAAAGCGTTCCAGGAGATCACCGCCGCCTGGTCGCCGGATGAGCGGATCCAGTTCGCACGGCTCTTGGCTCGATACGGAGCTGACGCCACCGCATGGTCCAGGAATCAGGCCACGAGCCGCGGCTGAACGAGCGGCGCCCGGACGTCGTATCAACGAGCTGCGCCCTCCTCGATGGACCGAGTCGCGGCGTGGTGGAGGTCCTTCATGTGGCATCGCCGGGGATAGGTGTCCGATGAACGGAACAGTCGGCAGTACGACCAGGTCGATCACGTTCCGAGTCCGCGGGACGTGCGCCCTGGGTTGCCAATCGGACAACGGCGTTTGCTCAAAGACCGCACATCTTTCCGGCGCAACCCCAGCGCCGGTCCTGCGCCATCGAGATAGCCACCGTGTCACTCGACTCCATCACCAATTCCGTCGACAAGGCCGTCAGCGGATTCTTCGAGCCCATAGCCACCTGGCTCGGGGAAGTCGTTTTCTACTCCGTCCCCGTCGCCGGTACGGAGCTGCCCCTCATTGTCGCCTGGCTCGTCATCGCAGGTCTGGTCTTCACCGCCTGGTTCGGCCTTGTGCAGATCAGGAAGTTCAGACTCGCCCTCGACGTGGTCCGTGGGAAGTACGACGAGAAGGGGGCGGCCGGTGAGGTCAACCACTTCCAGGCGTTGACGGCCGCCGTCTCCGGCACCGTCGGTCTTGGCAACATCGCCGGTGTGGCCGTGGCCGTCTCCATCGGTGGCGCCGGCGCCACCTTCTGGATGATCCTGTGCGGCCTGCTGGGCATGGCCACCAAGTTCGTCGAGGTCACCCTCGGTGTGAAGTACCGCGAGGTGCACGCCGACGGCACTGTCTCCGGCGGCCCGATGCACTATCTGCCCAAGGGCCTGGCCGACCGCTTCGGCACCAACGGCAAGAGGCTCGGCAAGGTTCTCGCGGTCCTCGCCTCGTTCATGATCCTGTTCTTCGGCCTCTTCGGCGGCAACCTCTTCCAGGTCAACCAGTCCTACGCTCAGCTCGTCTCCGTCACGGGCGGCGAGAACGGTCTGATGGGCTCGTCCGCCGGCGCGTTGTTCTTCGGCATCCTGGTCCACGTCACCGCTGTACCGGCCGCGATCGGCACCATCATCGAGGGCGCGTTCAACCCGCAGGGTGTCGCCGGCGGTGTCCTCGGCGCCCTGATCGTCGGCTTCAAGCGCGCCGCGTTCTCCAACGAGGCCGGCCTCGGCTCCGCCCCGATCGCCCACTCCGCGGTCAAGACCAAGCACCCCGCCAGCGAGGGCCTGGTCGCCCTGCTCGAGCCGTTCATCGACACCGTCGTCATCTGCACGATGACCGCGCTGACCATCGTCATCGCCAACCCGGCCAGCTGGGCGGCGGCCCGCAAGGATCCGGATTCCATCGGCGGCGTCACCATCACGTCGGACGCCTTCGCCACCGTCATGCCCTGGTTCCCGTACATCCTCACCGTCGCGGTGATGCTGTTCGCCATCTCCACCGTGCTCACGTGGGGCTACTACGGGCTCAAGGCGTGGACGTACCTCTTCGGCCGCAGCAAGGTCAGCGAGCTGACGTACAAGGTCGTCTACACCCTGTTCGCGATCGCCGGATCGCTCCTGACGCTCCAGACCCTGATCGACATGGCCGACGCGGTGCTCTTCATGCTCGCCGTCATCAACATCATCGGCCTGTATCTCCTCGCCCCCGTCGTCAAGCGCGAGCTGAACTCTTTCCTGGAGTTCGTCCGCGCTCGCAAAGCCGGCGACGAGGACGACGAAGACCAGGAGTCGGTGAAGACCACCGTCTGACCGCCCCCGCGGCCCGGCTCCTGGGCGGGCCCGCCCACACCTGACGCCTTGGTGTGGACGGGCCCGTTCGCCATGCCCGGACAACGCGTTTACGCAGGTGAGATGAGGTATGGCGGGGGACGCGGGGGCCGGTTAGTGTGTAAAGAACGCGTCAATGGTCCGCCTCGAGCGACCGTGTCCGGCGCGTGGTGTGCCGGGAAGTCTGGTCGGCGTCCTAGGGCCCCCATGCCCTCATGTCGATGCCCTGGAGGATTCCCCGATGGCTGCCGCGCCCCGTGAGCGTTCCCCCTTCCTCGGTCTCCTGCCGCTGCCGGAGCGCAACGCAGTAGTGCAGGCCCTGAGGACCGAGACGGTCGGTGGACTGGTGCTCCTGGCTGCCGCCGTCGTGGCGCTGGTGTGGGCGAACACCCCGTGGAGCGGGGTATACGAGCAGATACGCGACTTCCACTTCGGCATACCCGCCCTCGGCCTGGACCTGTCCGTGGAGCACTGGACTGCCGACGGACTGCTGGCCATCTTCTTCCTGGTCGCCGGCATCGAGCTCAAACGTGAGCTGGTCGTCGGTGAACTCCGCACTCCCGCCACCGCGGCACTGCCCGTCATCGCCGCTCTCTGCGGCATGATCGTGCCCGCAGCCGTCTACGTGGCCACGGCCACGGCCGGAGGGGGCAGCCCGGAGGGCTGGGCGGTGCCGATGGCCACCGACATCGCTTTCGCGCTGGCTGTCCTCGCTGTCCTGAGCACCCACCTGCCCGCCTCGCTCCGGGCGTTCCTGCTCACTCTCGCCGTCGTCGACGACCTCGGCGCGATCCTGATCATCGCGATCTTCTTCACCAGCGACCTGAACTTCGCCGCTCTCGGCGGAGCCTTCGCCGGACTGGCCGTCATCTACGCCCTGCAGCGCTTCCGTGTACGCGGCTGGTGGTGGTACGTCCCACTCGGTGTCGTCACGTGGGCGTTGATGTACAACAGCGGTATCCACGCGACCGTCGCGGGTGTCGCCATCGGCTTGATCCTGCGTACGACCCGCGACAGGGGCGAGAGCTCTACCCCCGCCGAACGGACCTCCCACTTGCTCCATCCCGTCTCTGCGGGCGTTGTGGTCCCGCTGTTCGCGCTGTTCGCGGCCGGTGTCGGCGTCTCGGGCGCGGCCCTGGGAGAAGTGTTCACCCGGCCGGAGCCGCTGGGCGTGGTCCTGGGCCTCGTCATCGGCAAGACCGTCGGCATCTTCGCGGGCACCTACCTCGCGGCCCGCTTCACCCGAGCCAAGCTGAACCCGGAGCTCGCCTGGGCGGACGTCTTCGCACTCGCGGTGCTGGCCGGAATCGGGTTCACTGTCGCCCTGCTCATCGGTGAACTGGCCTTCGCCGACCCGGCCGCCGCCGAGCACATCAAGGCCGCGGTTCTGATCGGCTCCCTCATGGCCGCCGGCCTGGCGGCTCTCCTCATCAAGCGGCGCAACGGCGTCTACCGGCGCCTGTATGACGAGGAGACCCGCGACGACGATCACGACGGCATCCCCGACATCTACCAGCGGGCCGATAGTGCCGAGCGCTGACGGGGAGCCTTCGTGAACACCTCCGTGCGGCCCGTGGTGATCATCGCCGCCGCCTGGTCCTCAGAACGGCCTCGAACGGAGGCTGCCTCAATCGCCGGACGTCTGTTCCCGGCGCGGCACCGTGGGCGTCCTCGCGGCCTCGGCCTCGGCCTTGGCGTCGTTCACCGCGGCGGCGGCCTGCTTGGTGGCCTCGTCAACAGCCGCCGCGGCGTCGAGTGAAAGCGTCGATTCCGCCTTGAGTCCCGGAGCCCCGCCTCGGTCCGACGTTTGATCCGGGCCCGCAGTGGCTGCTTCTTCGGGCTGCGCAGGGGCAGGGGTGGGCCCACCCGCCGCAGAGTGATCACCGAACGCGGTGGTGACCGTGCGAACCGCTTCGGTCAGCTCTCCCGGGATGACCCAGAACGTGTTGTTGTCGCTCTTCGCCAAGTGCGGGAGCGTCTCGAGGTACTTGTAGGCCAGGATCTTCGGGTCGGCGTTGTTGCGGTGGACGGCCTGGAAGACGCGCTCCACCGCCTTTGCCTCGCCGTCTGCCCGCAAGATCATGGCTTGTTGCGTGCCCTGTGCTTCGAGGATGTCCTTCTGCTTCGTGCCTTCTGCGGTGAGGATCTTGGCTTGCCGTTCCCCCTCGGCGTGCAGGATGGCCGCGCGCTTGTCCCGCTCGGCCCGCATCTGCTTCTCCATAGCCTCTTTGATGGTGTGGGGTGGATCGATGGCCTTGATCTCGACGCGGTTGACCCTGATGCCCCACTTGCCGGTGGCTTCATCGAGGACGGTACGGAGCTGGGCGTTGATCCGCTCACGTGAGGTGAGCGTGCCCTCCAAGTCCATGCTGCCGATGACGTTCCGCAGTGTGGTCACGGTGAGCTGATCGATCGCCTGCAGGTAATCAGCAACCTCGTAGGCCGCGGACCGTGGGTCAGTGACTTGGTAGTAGAGCACGGTGTCGATGTTCACCACGAGGTTGTCCTCGGTGATCACCGGCTTGGGGTCGGACGAGTAGACCTGCTCGCGCACGTCGAGCTTGGTGTTGATGCGGTCCGCCACCGGCATGACGAAATTCAGGCCGGGTTGCAGCGTCCGGCGATATCGGCCAAACCGCTCGATGTTGTAGCGGCGCGCCTGGGGGACGATCCGCACGGTGGAGGCCACTAGGAAGACGACAACAATCGCCGCCACGAGAAGCACGATGGCAACCGGATCCACACTTCCTCCATTGCTATAGGTTCAGCCGTTCATGGAAGGAGTTCGCGGGGGTAGACGATTGCGGTGGCGCCTTCGATCTCCATCACGTCCACCAACTTGCCCACCGGGATCACATGGCTTTCGTCGAGGGCGCGGGCGGACCATTGTTCGCCGGACAATTTGATCAGTCCGCAGGTCGCCGTGACCTCCTGCATGACCTCGGCCCGCTTGCCGATCAGCGCGTCGCTGCCCTCGCGTGTGAGGGGTGGCTGTTTCATGTGCCGCAGTGCGATGGGACGGATGACGACCAGGCCCGCTGCCCCTGTCGCCGCGAGCGCCACGAGCTGGCCGAGAATGCCGACGCCGACACCAGCGACTACGGCGGCGACAAGCGCGGCACCCGCCAGCAACCCGAAGACGAGAGTCAGCGTGAAGAACTCCACGGCCCCAAGCGCCGCGGCGGTGAGCAGCCATACGAACCACGGCATCGGATCGGCCTCCCTCAGGGGGACTCTTCTTCCAAGCTACCTGGCGGAACGCCTGACAGAACAGAACTATCCCGCCCGATTACACGGAACGCTTCCCGCCGCACGAACTGCAGAGCTAGCGACAGCTGAGCTGTCGACCGCCCGGCATTAAGAGCGCGTAAAGATTGCCTGAACACGGCAATGAACTGCGAGGGGCCAGCAGGTGAGTATGGGGCTGGCAGGGACGGGGGCCTGGCCCCGATGCCGGATTACGGAAATGTAATCCGGGCCGGGGTCGGAGCTGCGGAAGCTTGAAGGGGAACGGATGCCGGAGTTTCCAGAGGCAGCCACAGGTTTTCCGGCCATCATCTTCAGCTCCGCCCTGGTCGTCGTCCTCGGCTTCTGGCTTCTGGTCATGCTCGGCGGGACCGAAGCGGACAGCTTCGACTCGGACGTGGACCTCGACGTGGCGGGGCTGGGCGGCGTGCCGGTCACCGTGGCGGCCTCGATGGCGGTCGTGGTGGCGTGGTTCAGCACCCTTGCCGGGTCCGTGCTCATCAGCAGGGCCGGTCTGACCGGGCTCGCCCACGCGGCGGCCGGCCTCGTGCTGCTCCTCGTCTCCGTACCGGTGGCCTGGGGGGCCGCACGCGCTCTCGTACGCCCCTTGGCGAAGCTCTTCCCCGATGAACCCGGGCCGTCCCGGCAGGACTTCATCGGGTCGCTCTGCACCATCCGCACGGGGCGGGTGGACGCGGGCTTCGGCCAGGCGGAGGTCGCTGCCAGGGACGGCGCCGTCGCCCTCGTGCAGGTCAGGCAGAACCCGCAGGCCCGTGAGGGCGCGCTGACCGCCGGCAACAGTGCGCTGCTGTACGCGTACGACGATGCCGGCGAGTTCTTCTGGGTCGCGCCCTACGCGGCGTCGTTGGACCCCGGCCACCCGCGCGCCGACCACGGCTGATCGCCCGGCCTGAACGCGTCTGCCGCCCCGCTCGCTCCACTCGCTCACTGGGCATCGACGCCCAGGAACCTTGAGGACTTCACCATGGATGCCATCACTCTGGGCATTGGCGTGTCCGTCGCCGCTGTCCTGCTCATCGTCATCGTCCTGTTGCTCACGGTCACCCGCTTGTTCCGCAAGGTGGAGCAGGGCAAGGCGCTGATCGTCTCCAAGATGCGGAAGGTCGATGTGACCTTCACCGGGCAGGTCGTCCTGCCTGTGCTGCACAAGGCCGAGGTCATGGACATCTCGGTGAAGACCATCGACATCATGCGCACCGGCCGTGACGGCCTGATCTGCCGGGACAACATCCGTGCCGACATCCGCATCTCGTTCTTCGTGCGGGTCAACAAGACCGTCGAGGACGTCATCCGCGTCGCGCAGGCGATCGGCACGGCGCGAGCGAGCGACCAGAACACACTGCAGGAGCTGTTCAACGCGAAGTTCTCCGAGGCGCTCAAGACGGTCGGCAAGCAGATGGACTTCGCGGACCTCTACACCAAGCGTGACGAGCTTCGCGACCGCATCATCCAGGTCATCGGCACCGATCTGAACGGCTACAGCCTGGAGGACGCGGCGATCGACTACCTGGAGCAGACGCCGCTGAACCAGCTGGATCCGTCCAACATCCTGGACGCGCAGGGCATCCGGAAGATCACCGAGCTGACGGCCGTGGAGCACGTGCGCACCAATGAGTTCACGCGGCACGAGGAGAAGGAGATCACCCGGCAGAACGTCGACGCCCGCGAGGCCATCCTCGAGCTGGAGCGGCGGCAGGCGGACGCCGAGATCAAGCAGAAGCGTGAGGTCGACACCGTGCGGGCTCGTGAGGAGGCCGAGACGGCGCGAGTGGTGGAAGAGGAGCGTCTGCGCTCGCAAGGCGCGTTCCTCCTCACCGAGGAGAAGCTCGGCGTGCAGCGGGAGAACCAGGCCCGTGAGGTCGCCGTCGCGCAGAAGAACCGCGAGCGGGTCATCGCCATCGAGAACGAGCGCATCGAGAAGGACCGCCTGCTCGAAGTCATCGCCCGGGAACGCGAGACGGAGCTGACCCGTATCGCCGCCGAGAAGGAGGTCGAGGCGGAGAAGCGCGAGATCGCCGAGGTGGTCCGCGAGCGGGTGGCCGTGGACCGCACGGTCGCCGAGCAGGAGGAATCCATCAAGAAGCTGCGTGCCGTGGAGGAGGCGGAGCGCGGGCGGCAGGCCGTGATCATTGCCGCCGAGGCGGAGGCGCAGGAAGGCCTGGTCAAGAGCATCAAGGCGGCGGAGGCCGCCGAGCAGGCCGCGACCCACCGTGCGGCCGAGGAGATCACCTTGGCCGAGGCCCGGCTGAAGGCTTCCGATCTGGACGCGCAGGCCAAGCTGCGGATCGCCGAAGGCGTACAGGCCGAGTGCGCCGCGGAGGGACTCGCGGCCGTGCAGGTCCGCGAGAAGGAGGGCCGGGCGGAGGCCGAGGCGACCGAGGCCCGGATGCGCGCGGAGGCCGAGGGCGTGGAGGCCAAGCTGAAGGCCGAGGCCGCGGGGCTGACCGAGAAGGCCGCGGCGATGGCGGCCCTCGACGAGGCGTCCCGCACCCACGAGGAGTACCGGCTCCGCCTGGAGGCGGAGAAGGACATCCGCCTGGCGGGCATCGAGGTGCAGCGGCAGGTCGCAGAAGCGCAGGCGACGGTCCTGGCCACCGGCCTGGAGAACGCCGACATCAGCATCGTCGGCGGCGAGTCGGTCTTCTTCGACCGCCTGATGTCTTCGATCTCGCTCGGCAAGAGCGTCGACGGATTCATGCAGAACTCCGAGACGGCCCAGGCCTTGGCCGGACCGTGGCTGGACGGCACCGCGAGTTTCACGGACGACCTGTCCCGGCTGCTCGGCTCCGTGTCCACGTCCGGCGTACAGAACCTCACTGTCTCCGCACTCCTGATGAAGCTCATGAAGGGCGGTGGCGCACAGGCCGGGCAGCTGCGCGAACTGCTGGACAAGGCAGCCCAGCTGGGCCTTGCCGACATGCCGATCGCTGAACTGAACGGCTACCTGGGGCTGAACGGCTCTGCCAAGAGCTGACAGAGACCGGCCGGGACCGCTCCACGGGGGTGAGCGGCCCCGGCCTCCTCCCTCCGTCCCGCACGTGCCGGACGGCGCCGCACGCACAAACACACAGGAAGGGAAGCCGGACATGGAGAGCGGGACCGGTCTGGACGCGGGAACGTACGAGGTGCTGCGCGACCGTCTGGCGGCGCAGGCCCGGCAGCTAGCCGATCGCGCCACCGCCCTCAACGACCGGCGCGTGGCCGCCTTCGGCTCCACCGAGCTCACGCTCACCGGCACCGAAAGCTTCCGCACCGAGCAGCCGTGTGTACCGCGCGACGTCATCGCCGTCGGCGACACCCTGCTCCTCGGCTACCACGTCCACGCCGGCCAGACGTCGGAGACTGCCGTCGGTGACGTCCTCGCGCTGCACGACCGTGACCTGAACCGCCTGCCCGACGACGCCGTACCCGGACTTCTGGACGACCCGGACTTCGTCCGCGAATTCGCCGCGCTCTTCCGCTACTACCGCGACGCAAGGCTCCTCCAGCTCCGGCATGTAGACGGCAAGATCCTCGCTGTCTTCAGGACCGGCGAGAAGACCGAGGACATACGGGTCCTTCGCTGGGCGCTCGCCGCCGGCGGGCGGGTCGAGTTCCTGGACGCGCGCGGCGAGCGCGACCACGCCTTCCCGCCCTCGCACGACTTCACCTGGACCGAGGCGACCCGCGAGGACCACGTCCTGGGCCGTCACCCGCACATCTCCATCGGCGGCGAGATCTTCGTCGGGACGGTCGGCGGCACCCTGACCGTCAAGGTCGAGAACGACACCGGGACAGGGGAGGGGGTCTACGAGGAGCCGGTTGAGGAACCGCTGCAGTCCCTCGCCGACGCGGACGTGGCCCACGCGCGCGCGGGCACGCTCATCCTGCTGCGTGTGCGTCCCTACAAGGAGGGTGCCTGGCGCCACCTCGTCTTCAACACCCTCACCCGGCACGTCATACGGCTGGACGGCATCGGGCAGGCATGCCGCCGCCTGCCCGATGACCAGGGCATCGTGTTCCCCGGGGGCTACTACCTGGCCACGGGGACGTACAAAACCTTCGACGCCCTGGACAGCGAAGGCCTGGAGTTCGAGCGCGCGGTGCGCTCGCCCAACGGTGAGGACGTCCTCTTCGCTTTCCACGCGCGCGTGCAGGGGCGCACGGTGCTCTTGCCGTACAACATGATCCGCAAGGAAATCGCCACGCCGCTGTCCTGCCACGGGTACGCGCTCCTCGACGACGGCCTGCTGGCCGTGCTGCGTGCCGACTCCACAGAGCCGGCACGCGTCCACTCGCTGCGGCTGTGGCAGTCCCCGTACGTCTCGGACACCTATGCCGCCGCCCGCCCGGCGGGGGAGGGCCCGCTGGCGCGCATCGGCAACGCGGACCTCGTACGGGGCGTCTCCGACTGCCTCTCCATCGCTCGGTCCGTCACCGAGACCACACCCACCTCCGAGGTGTACGAGGCGCTCGCCGCGGCCTGCGTACGGGCCGCCGACTCCTACCACTGGCTCGGCGACGCCGAGACGGGGGACCTGGGGGAGCCGCTGAACGCCGTGCGCGAGACAGCCGAGCAGGTGGTCGCGGAGTTCGCAACCGTGCTGGCCCTGACCCGGCAGGCCACGGACGCGCTCGCCGACTCGGCCGCACGCAGCGCCGCGCTCGTTCGCCGCATTCGCGGGGAGGCCCCGCGCGACGCGCCAGAATGGGTGGAGCGGATCACGGAACTACGGCGCGCCCAGGGGCATTTGCTGACCTTGAAGAACATGCGGTATGCCGACGGGGAGCGCATCGACTCGCTGGCCGGCGACCTGGCAGCCGACATCGCATCGGCAGGGCAGCGCGCCGTCGTCTTCCTGGAGCGCCCGGACGCCTTCGCCGTCCACCACGTCGACATCGAGCAACTGACCGCAGACGCCGACGCACTCACCACGGTCGCCGAGGCGGCCCCCCTCGCGCACCGGCTGCAGGAGCTCGCCGAGCAGCTCCAGAGCGTCACCGAGGTCGTCGCCGGCCTCGACATCGGCGACGCCACCGTCCGCACCGGCATCCTGGAGCGCGTCGCGGCCGTCCTCGCGGGCGTCAACCGGGCCCGTGCCACGCTGGACGCCCGGCGCCGCGAACTGACCGCGCACGAGGGACGGGCCGAGTTCGCCGCCGAGTTCTCCCTGCTCGGCCAGGCCGTCACCGGCGCCCTCGCCGCTGCCACGACTCCCGAGGCCTGTGACGACCAGCTCGCACGCCTCCTCCTCCAACTGGAGAACCTGGAGGGGCGGTTCGCCGACTCGGACGAGTTCCTCGCCGACCTCGACGCCAAGCGCACCCAGGTGTACGACGCGTTCGCCTCCCGCAAACAGACGCTCGCCGACACCCGCGCCCGGCACGCCGAACGCCTCGCCTCCTCCGCCACACGTGTCCTGGAGACGGTCGCGCGCCGCCTGGCCGCACTCGACTCCACCGACGAGATCAACACGTACTTCGCCTCCGACCCGATGATCGGCAAGGTCCGCCGCACCATCGACGAACTACGCGACCTCGATGACCAGGTACGGGCCGAGGAACTGGAAGGGCGTCTGAAGGCCGCCCGCCAAGAGGCAGCGCGCTCCCTGCGCGACCGCACCGAGCTGTACGCGGACGGCGGCGACACCATCCGCCTGGGCCGCCACCGCTTCGCGGTCAACACCCAGCCCCTCGACCTCACGCTCGTCCCGGCCGCGGACGGCGACGGCATGGCCTTCGCGCTCACCGGCACCGACTACCGCTCGCCGGTCACCG
Source organism: Streptomyces sp. BA2 (assembly GCF_009769735.1). NCBI lineage: Bacteria > Bacillati > Actinomycetota > Actinomycetes > Kitasatosporales > Streptomycetaceae > Streptomyces > Streptomyces sp. BA2. The sequence goes on along the minus strand of NZ_WSRO01000002.1, from coordinate 366,740 downwards.
ACCCGTCCTTCACCGACCTGCGCGCCTACTGGGACCAGGTCCTGCCGTCGGAGAATGCCGAGGTCTACCGCGCCGAACACCTCGCCGCCCGGCTCCTGGCCGAGCACGGCCCCGAGGCGCTCCTGGACTCCGATGACCTGCCGGGGCTCGTACGCGCGGCGGCGGAAGCCTCGTACGACGAAGGGTACGAGCGCGGTGTCCACGACCACGACGCGAACCTCGTCCTCGGTGCCCTGCTGCGTCTCCACGACGGTGCGGGCCTCCTGCGGCACGCACCCGAGGCGCGTGCGGCGGCCCAACTGTTCTGGGCGCACGGAACGGAGCCGGGGGAGCGTGACCTCTGGCAGCGGCGCGCGGTGTCGCTGGCCCGGGCCCGTGACACCTTCGGCCTCGCGCCCGCCATCGACGACCTGTGCGCGGAACTCGCCGAGCGAGTCGGCGGGCCGGCCGCCGCATACCTCTTCGAGGAACTCACCACCGCCCCAGCCGGGTTCGTCACCACGACGTACACCCGCACCTTCCTGGACAAATTCCGCCGTGCCGTGGACAGCGCGGCGTACGAGGACGACCTGGCGGGCATCTCCGGCCTCGGCGCACGGCGGCAGCTGGTCGAAGCGTGGCTGTCCTCCTACGCGACCGCCACCGGCGAGGGCGCCGACGACCTCGCCGAGGCGGTCGCCGTCGAACTCTGCCCCGGCCTGCAGCGCTACGATCGCGAGGCCCCACTCGCCGAAACCGTCGACGGACTCCTCGGCACCCACCCGCGCATCGAAGGGCGCCGCCTCACCGTCCGCATCGACGAACTCCTCGCCCGCACACGCGACTTCCGTGCTGAAACCCTCCCCGGCTTCCGCGCCTACCAGGCCAGGCGCACCGAGCTCGTCGCGGCCGAACGAACCCGCCTGCGGCTGGACGAGTACCGGCCCAAAGTCATGTCCGCCTTCGTCCGCAACCGCCTCATCGACGAGGTGTACCTGCCGCTCATCGGCGACAGCCTCGACAAGCAGCTCGGCACGGCGGGCGGCCTGCTGCTGCTCATCTCCCCGCCCGGTTACGGCAAGACGACCCTCATGGAATACGTCGCCGACCGCCTCGGCATGGTCCTGGTGAAGGTCAACGGTCCGGCGCTCGGCCACAGCGTCACCTCGCTCGACCCCGCCGAGGCCCCGAACGCCACGGCCCGCCAGGAGATCGAGAAGGTCAACTTCGCGCTGGAGGCGGGCAACAACGTCCTCCTCTACCTGGACGACATCCAGCACACCTCGCCCGAACTCCTGCAGAAGTTCATCTCCTTGTGCGATGCCCAGCGCCGCATGGAAGGCGTCTGGAACGGCACTTCACGCACGTACGACCTGCGCGGCAAACGCTTCGCGGTCTGCATGGCGGGCAACCCCTACACCGAGTCCGGCGCCCGGTTCCGCATCCCCGACATGCTCGCCAACCGCGCCGACATCTGGAACCTCGGCGACGTCCTCACGGGCAAGGAGGACACCTTCGCCGTCAGCTTCGTCGAGAACGCCCTCACAGCGAACCCGGTCCTCGCCCCGCTCGCCGGGCGTGACCGCGCCGACCTTGACCTCCTGATCCGCCTCGCGGAGAACGACCCCACCGCACGCGCCGACGGTCTCACGCACCCATACGCCCCCGCCGAAGTGGAACGTGTCGTCGCCGTGCTCAGGCACCTGCTCACGGCACGCGCGTCGGTCCTCGCGGTCAATGCCGCCTACATCGCATCCGCGGGCCAGTCCGAGGACACCCGCACCGAACCGCCCTTCCGGCTCCAGGGCTCCTACCGCAACATGAACAAGATCGCCGCCCGCATCGACCCCGTCATGAACGACGCCGAACTCGCTGCCGTGATCGACGACCACTACACGGGCGAGGCACAGACCCTCACCACCGGTGCCGAGGCCAACCTGCTCAAGCTGGCCGAGCTGCGGGGCACGCTCACCCCGGAGCAGGCCAACCGGTGGGCCGAGATCAAGGCCGCCAGAGCCACCGACCCGCGCCACGCACTCGCCAACCCGAAGGCCCGGCACGCCAATCGCCCCTGAGGGGTGCTTTCTCACCGTCATGTTGTACAAGTCCCCGCTCGCACGCCCCGCTGGTGCTGCGCTAGAAAGGCGTCAGCAAAGCATCAAGACATCGGGGGCGATCATGACTGACCACGACGTGCCGGCCACGTATCTGGACGGCTACGCGCGCCTGCTCGCCGATGCATCCGCCACCGGCCGTCGCTTGACCCGCGATGAACTTGACTCCCGGCGTTCTCTGGGTGAGCAGGCAGCGGAGGCGGGCCTTGGGATGCGAGCCCTGGTGGCCTCCCACCTGGCCGAGGCCCGGACACACTGGCCCACTGGCACCGCCACGCCGGACAGTGTCATGGCGCTGGTCGCTCAGGCACTGGACGCGTTCGCCGAGGGGTACGAGCGGGCCCAGCGGGCCGCCGTACGCCAGGAGGAGGCAGCTCGCCGTGAGTTCATCGACGACCTGCTGTACGGCCGCAGCGACATGGGCAAGCTCGCCGAACGCGCCGAACGTTACGGGCTCCGACTTTCCTACGCCCATGCCGTGGCAGTCGCCCGGGGCGCGGCCGCGTACGAGGAGGGTGACCCGATTCCGCGCAGCGTGGAACGCGCCTTGGTCAGCCGTTTCGGCGACCGCCACATCCTGCTCACCACCAAGGACGGCCGCCTTGTCTGCGTTGCTCCTGCCGACCAGGACGAAGTGCTCGCCTTCTTCGCCAAGCACGCCTACGCAGCCACTGCGGGCGGCCAGGTAGCCATCGGTCGCCCCCAACCAGGCCCCGGTGGTGTCGTCCAGTCCTACGAGGAAGCCCTCAACGCACTGGAACTCGCCGAACGGCTAAGCCTCAGTGACCCGGTCCTGCGTGCTGCCGACTTGCTCGTCTATCCGGTTCTCACCCGTGACCGGCAAGCCATGGCTGACCTGGTCGTCAACACCCTGGGGCCACTTCAGCGAGCTCGCGGCGGCGCCAAGCCCCTCATCGACACCCTCGCCGCCTACTTCGACTCCGGCTGCGTCAGCGCCGAGGCCGCCCGCCGACTCGCGCTGAGCGTACGCGCCTTCACCTACCGCCTGGACCGCATCCACAAGCTCACCGGAGCCGACCCCGCCGACCCCGTCCACCGCTACACCTTGCAGACCGCGATCATTGGCGCACGTCTCCTGGATTGGCCCGATCAGCAGATGTGACCAACTCTCCACGATCGACGTCGGAGGGAGCTTCGGTGTGGTGGTTCGAGGCAGGAGGGGTGTGGAGCGCGGTCGTGATGTGGCGGAACTCGCGCTTCTCCGCCTGGAGCAGGAGCAGCAGTGCCTCGTCTCGGAGAATGCTGAGGTCGCCGCCCGCGTGCTGTTTCAGGTCGTCCACGAGAGCGTCCAACAGCGCGGCGGGCGGGCGCCCTTCATGAGCGCGGGCACGGTCGTGGAGAGGAAACGGTTGGCCTTGCGCGTTGTGCGCGCCTGCGATTCCGTCGGTGTGCAGGAGAAGGCGCTTTGCCGCGCTCACCGTGAAGGACGTGGTGTAGACGGCGCAGCCGTCTGGGACGAGATGGAACAGTCCGAGCGGCGGTAGCGGCGTGAGTACGTTCAGCTCACGTACGTCGCTGTAGTCGGAAAGCAGGAGCGGCGGTGTGTGCCCGCAGCAGACGAGTTCCCCTCGCCCCTCGTGCAAGGTGATGAGGAGGGCCTTGCCGAACCTGTCGGTGCCCCGGGCCAAGTCCGCGTCGAGGCGGCGTGCCATCTCCGCGAGGCTCGGTTCCGTCGTGGCCAGTTGCCGCCATCGCTCAAGGAGTTGCTCGCCCGCAATCCGGGTGGCGTCATCCTTGCCCATCAGGTCGGCGACGAGGATGCGGGTGCCGTAGGGGCTCTCGCGAGCGTCACACAGATCGGCCACGAGGGTCGTCCGGTTCGCCTGGGGCACGCTCCGCAGGGCCAGTCGGTAGTCGCCGATCTGGTACGTCTGCGCAGTCGGCGTAGGGGGTCGCTCCAGGGCGGGCAGTGGTGGGGGAGAGGCGGCCGGGAAGGGCGTGGTGGGGTGCAGGCGGGCCTGGAGGCGATGGCTGATCAGGGTCAGTAGAGCGATGTTCAGAAACGTTGCCAGCAGGACGAAGGGACGGTCGCGCCAGTCGACCGCAGCGCTCACCACGGCACCGGTCAGAGCGAGGCCCCCGACGAGGAGAGGCCGACAGGTGGGACGGTTGGCGGGCACGGCCAAGCTCAGTGCGGGGACGGCCGTGAGTGCGACCACGATGCCAGGATGGTGCTCGTGGAAGGCCAGGTCCAGCGAGACGAGCAGGGCGGTGATCAGAGCCAGGAGCAGGCCGGCGGCCGAGGGCGAACGCGCAAGCCTGTGCTGGGCGTTCATCACCGGTGACACCTCCTCCTGTCTGTCTGTGGCGGCCACGTTACGACGTGCCGACGGTGGTGGGAGACGGGAGACCGCTACTGCCCGAAAGTGATCGCGGAGGCCCGGCGGCACGCACTCCGGGGTCAGCCGAGCTTGAGCAGCAGTTCCGCGAGCTGGGCCGGTTCGGTGATCATGCAGTCGTGTCCGGTCGCCAACTCCCATACCAGGGACGGGGTTCCGTTGGGCTGCGTCGCGGGGACGGGCTTCCGGACGAAGCCCTCGGGCAGACCGGCGGTGCAGTGAATGTGCGCCTGCGGGATCGCGTCCATGGCGGGGTTGTCGAGGCGGACGCTCTGCTGGAGGCAGCGCACCGGTTGATCCGACAGCATCGTGCGCAGCCAGGCGAGGTCCGCCGGCTCGGTGACTCCGAACAGGCCCGCGGGGGGCGGCATCTCCGGAGGCGGCGGGATCCGCCAGCCGCTCTCGGACGCCAGGGCCCGGTCGATCAACTGCTGCGTCACCGGGAGCACATCGGCAGCGCTCTCGCCGTCCGCGGGGAACATGGCGTCGAGGTACACCAAACCCGTGATGCGGTCCGGGAGTTGGTTGGCCACGCCCGAGACGACGAGCCCCGCATAACTGTGGCCGACAAGGACGACATCAGTGAGGTCCTCCTCTGTGATCACCTTGACGATGTCGTCGATGTGCGTGTCGAGTCCGACCCCGGGACCGGCCAGCTGCGCCGTGTCGCCATAGCCGGTCAGCGTCGGCGTGACCACCCGGTGTCCGCCCGCGGTGAGTAGCGGAGCCACCCGCTCCCAGCACTCCCCACTGTGCCAAGCGCCGTGCACCAACAGATATGTCGCCATCGTTCGCCCACCCTCACTGAAACGGGACACTGTCCCACTTACGATATGGGACACTGTCCCGGTTAACAAGTTCACTGATGGAGGAGGCGCGGTGAACGACAACACCCGTCGGGGCACGGGACCGGCCGTCCGGGCCAAACGGGCTGACGCACGACGCAACGAGGAGGCGCTCCTCGACGCGGCCTCCGCGGTCTTCGTCACGTCGGGAGTGGAGGCGCCGATCCGCGACATCGCGGCAGAGGCCGGCGTCGGGACGGCGACGATCTACCGCCACTTCCCCACGCGCGCGGATCTGATCGTCGCCGTCTACCGGCACCAGGTCGAGGCGCTCGCGCAGGCCGGCCCCGCGCTGCTCGCGGACAGCACGACCGCGTACGCCGCGCTGGAGCGCTGGATCGACCTCTTCGTCGACTTCGTGGTCACCAAGCAGGGACTCGCCGCCGTACTGCAGTCCGACGACCCCTGCTTCGATCCGCTGCACGACTACTTCGTCGAGCGGCTGGTGCCGGTGTGCACTCAGTTGCTCGACGCCGCGGGCGAATCGGGCGAGATCCGCTCCGGCCAGGACGCCGAGGAGCTCATGCGGGGCATCGGGGGGCTTTGCGCGAGCGCGGGCACCCACCACCGATACGACGCGCGCCACATGGTTGCGCTGCTCGTCGCGGGGTTGCGCACCATCCGGTGACGCGACTTCCGGGGTCGTGTGTGGCCCAGTCTGACGCCGGGAGGGCCAGACACGGCTAGAAGGCAAGCTCAGGCTCTGCGTCTGCAGGCCCGCTACCGGAGCGCGTACATGCGAATGACGACCGTGTCCTCGCCATCGGGGCGGGCGAGTCCCACGAAGACGGTCTCGGCGAGCCAGCGGTGGGCGGGGGCATCGGTGCGAAAGACGGGTGAAGTGCGGTAGTAGTGACCGGCTTGGGTGACCTGTATGCCGTCGTCGTACTGGTCGGGGCTCTCGGGGTCGGGGTGATAGTAGCCGCGGTTGACGATGTCGATGACGGCGCCGTCGTCGGCCTGGAGCAGGTAGCGGGCGTCCAGTTGGCAGATGTCACCGCGCGTGCTGCTCCAGTCGCCTCCGCCCGCGAGGACCTTGCCGCGCAGCAGCGGGCCGTCCACGCTGCCTCCGGTGATCGGGGTGAACTCGGTGACCTCGCCGTCGCCGTGGCCGATGTGCAGGGACGGCGAGAGCTCGGCCCGGATCTCGAAGGCGTAGGTCAGGGCGGGGCACGGGGGCGTGGCGGGGGCGGTGGTGGTGGGCATGGCGGATCTCCGTTCTGTGTGCGTGAGGTTCAGGGACGTTCGACAAGGCCCGAGCCGGACCGGCCGCCCGGCGCAGCCGCGGCCCGGCGGCGCGGGGTCCAGCCTCTGCGGGGCACGGATTCGAGCAGCTCGATGGTGTAGGGGTGCTGGGGCGTTTCGAGTACGGCAGTGGTGGTGCCGCGCTCGACGACCCGCCCCCGGCGCATGACCACGATGTCGTCGCATATGTGGTGCACGATGCCCAGGTCGTGGGTGATGAACAGGTAGGCGATGGCGGTCTGTTCGCGGATCTCGCGCAGCAGGTTGATGATCTGTGCCTGTACGGAGACGTCGAGGGCGGCCACCGCCTCGTCCAGGATCAGGACGCGGGGCCGCACGGCAAGCGCCCGTGCGATGGCCACCCGCTGGCGCTGTCCGCCCGACAGGGCGCGCGGCAGGGAGCGTGCCTGCTGGGCGCCGAGCCCCACCTGGTCGAGCAGTTCGCTGACGCGCTCGGCGAGCGCGGGCCCCCGCAGGCCGGTGTGCAGCGTGAGGACCTCGCCGACACAGTCGCCCACGCGTTGGTGCGGGTCGAGTGAGGCATAGGGGTCCTGGAAGACCATCTGGACGTGACGGGCGAATTGCAGGCGCCCGGCCGCCCGCGCGCGCCGCCCTGCCCAGGGCCGCCCCGCCCCGGGTCGGCCCTGGCGACCCGCCCAGCGGATCGTGCCGCCAGTGGGTGTCTCAAGGCCGGCGAGCATACGGGCGGTGGTGGTCTTGCCCGATCCGGATTCGCCGACCACGGCCAGACAGGCGCCGGGGGCGAGGGCCAGGCTGACGTCGTCGACCGCCACGAAGTCACCGAAGGACTTGCGCAGGCCGACCGCTTCCAGAGCGGGTGGGGCGGCGGTGTCAGCCATGAGGGGCGCTCCTGTCCGGGCCGTGCGTCACCGGGTCGAGGACGTGCGGGTAGTGGCAGGCGACGGAGCCGTCGCCGAGTCGTTCCAGATGCGGCCGTTCGCTCTCACAGCGGGCTTCGGCGGCCGGGCAGCGTGGCGCGAAGGCGCAGCCGGGCCCGGCCTCGTACGCCGCCAGGGGGTTGCCTCCGATCGCCCGCAGGGGCCGGGCACCGTCTGTCGGGGTGGGCCGGGACGCCAGCAGGGCACGTGTGTAGGGGTGGCGGGCGTCGTCGTACAGCCGGGCTGCCGGGAGCTGTTCGGCCACCGACCCGGCGTACAGGACGGCGATCTGGTCGCAGACGGCCGCGGCCAGGGCGAGGTCGTGGGTGATGAACAGCATCGCCAGACCCCGCTGGGTGCGGGCCTCGTCGATGAGGGCCATCACCTCGGCCTGGGTGGTGACGTCCAGGGCGGTGGTGGGTTCGTCGGCGAGCAGGAGCCTGGGGCCGCCGAGCAGAGCCGCCGCGATCATCACCCGTTGCAGCAGCCCGCCGGAGAGTTCGGCCGGGCGCTGGCGCAGTCTGCGCGCGGCGTCGGCGATGCCCACCTCGCGCAGCAGCGCCGCGGCCTTGTCCCCGGCGACTGCGCGGCGTTCGCCGCGCGTGGTGACGAGGCTCTCGGTGAGGAAGTCCCCGATGGTTCGCAGGGGGTTGATGTGGGCCCGTGGGTCCTGGAAGATCATGGCCGCCTCGCGGCTGCGCAGCCTGCGTAGGGCGGCCGGGCCCATGGCGGGGACGGACACCCCGTCGTAGCGGACGTCGCCGCTGACGCGGGTGCCCGGGGGCAGCAGGCGCAGCACCGTCCGGGCGGTGAGCGATTTGCCGGAACCGGATTCGCCGACGAGCCCCACAGCGCTGCCGGCCGCAATGGACAAGTCGACGCGGTGGACGAGCGTTCGGTGCTCGCCCTTGACCGGCAGGTCGATGCGCAGTTGGTCGAACTCCAGCAGAGGAGTGCTGTTGTGTGGTGGGGGAGCGGGGGTGGCGCTCATCGGTCTTCTCCCAACAGGCGGCGGGACAGGCCGCTGCCGAGCAGATTGCAGGCGATGACGAAGACGACGATGACCAGCCCGGCGTACAGCGACTGTTCGGGCCGTCCGGAGAGGATGCCGGGGGCGCCGTTCGCCACCATCAACCCCCATTCGGCTGTGGGTGGTTGGGCGCCGAGGCCGATGAAGGAGAAGGCCGCCACATCAAGCAGTGCGTAGCCGAAGGAGGTGGTCGTCTGCACCACGACGAGGGGCAGCAGATTGGGCAGCAGATGACGCAGGCAGATCCGCCGCCCCGACATGCCGAGCATGCCGAGTGCGACGACGTAGGGCAGCGAGCGCTCCCGCAGAGCCGCGGCGCGAACAGCGCGGGCCGTGTAGGGAAGGAAGGCGAGCGAGAGGGTGGCGACCGCGATGTGCAGTCCGGCGCCGAAGACCGCCGCACCGACCACGGCGAGGACGAGGCCGGGAAACCCGAAGATCAGGTCGAGGGCGCCGGAGATCAGCCGGTCCCACCAGCCGCCGAGCCACGCGGCCGTGACCGCGAGGCCGGTGCCGAGGATCCCGGCGATCAGCGTGACGAGCGCCGGGGCGAGCAGACTGAGCCGTGCCCCGTACAGGAGGCGGGAGAGGATGTCCCGGCCGGTGTCGTCGGTGCCGAGCCAGTGTGCCGCCGAGCTGCTCTGGGAGACGGCGAGCGGGTCCACGGCGTTCGGGTCGTACGGGGCGATCAGCGGGGCCAGCACAGCGGCGAGGACCACCAGGGCGACGACCAAGCCGGCGGCGATCGGCACCTTCTGACCACGGACGAGGCGGCGGGCCCGGCCGATCGAGGCCTGATGGGGTGTCACGGCGGCAGGCTGGTAGGTGCTCATGGGCGTCCTCCCAGCGGAACGCGGTGGTCGAGGGCGGCTGTGAGCAGATCCACGGCGGTGTTGATCACGGCGAAGGCCACCACCGTGATCAGGGCGACGGCCTGGACCACGGCCAGGTCCTGTTTGGCGGCGCTCTGGATGAGCAGGGCACCGACGCCGTTGAGCCCGAAGGCCTGTTCCACGATCGAGGAACCGGCGATCAGGCCCGCCACGGCCACACCGGAGATGGAGGTGATCGGCGCGGAGGCATTGCGCAGGATGTGTTTGCGGATGATGAAGCGTTGCCCGATGCCGCGACTGCGGGCCGTCTGGACGTGCTCGGAAAGCAGCTCGGCCCGGACCGCCGAGCGGGTCACCTGTGCCACATAGGCGAGCCAGGAAGCGGCGAGTGCCACGGCGGGCAGGGTGAGGTGTTCGAGGCGGCCGGTGAAGCCGGCGCCGCTGCCGTAGGCGGGCAGCCACTCCAGGCGGACCGCGAGGAACCAGGTCAGTACCACGGACATGACGAACACGGGTACGGCCATCAGTGTGGTGGCCACCACGGTCACCGCGGTGTCGATCCAGCCGCCGCGCAGTCCGGCCAGCGTCCCCAGGGTGATCCCGGCGGTCACGATGAGCAGGGCCGCGTAGGCGATGAGGAACAGGGTGTTGCCCGCGCGGTCGGCCAGCAGACCGGTGACGGAGTCCTGGTAGCTGAGGGATTGCCCGGCGTCCCCCTGGAGCATGTGGGTGAGCCAGCGCCAGTAGCCCTCCAGGAACGGGTCGTCGAGGTGGTACTCGCGGTGGATCTGCGCCAGGACGCCGGGGCTGGGTTCCTTGCCCCCGCCGACGAGCAGCGTCGCGGGATCGCCCGGGGCCAGGAACAGTGCCCCGTAGATCGCGACGCTGGCGGCGAGCAGGGTCATGGCCAGCGTCGCCGCGCGGCGGGCGACGAAGCGGCCGATCACGAGGCGCCCTTGCCGGTGCCGCCGAGGTGGGCCGCCCACGGCATGTGGATGTACGCGAACGACGCGGGCGCGCCGCTGAGGCGTCTGTTGAGGAACATGCGCTCGTACGGGGAGACCAGTGGCACCACCGGGAGGTCCTTGGTGTAGAGCGCCTGGGCCCGGTTGAACAGCCGCGCCGACTTCTTGGGCTCCAGGGTGGCCTGGGCGCGGGCGAGCAGGGACGTGACCTCGGGGTTGCGGTAGTCGGTCCAGTTGAACAGGGCCTTGGGCGTGGTCATGAGCTGGGCGTAGGAGCCGGGGTCGGGGAGTTCGACGTAGCCGAGGACCATGGTCGCGTCCAGGCCCTTGCGCAGGGAGGGGTCGTAGAACAGGCCGGACATCTGGGTGGGTTGCAGCTGTTTGATCCGGATGTCGAGACCGATCTTCTTGGCGCCCGCCTGCAGGAAGGTGAGGATCTGCTGGGACTGCTGGTCGCCCGCGGCCATCGCGACGGTGAGTGTGCGATGCGGGGAATCGGCCTGCTGGACGAGCTTCTTGGCGCGCTCCAGGTCGGGCTCGGGAACGGCGGGCAGGCTCTCGTATGCCTTGGTGTACAGGCCCGCGGCCTCGCTGTTGCGCCAGACCAGAGGCGGGACGAACGTCTTGAGCTTCTGCGCCGCGCCGTTGTAGACGCTCTTGATCAGTACGTCACGGTCCACCACCAGGGAGAGAGCTCGGGCGATCTTGGGGTCGGTGAGCGCCGAGGCGGGGCTGGTGGCGGTGATGAAGTTGGTCTGCGCCGAGGGGCCGTAGTAGACCGTGCCGGCGTCGGAGGAGCCAAGGGCCCGTGCGGTGGCGGAGCTGATCTCGTAGCTGCCGTCGACCTGACCGGACAGCAGGGCGCTGGTGAGGGTGGAGCTGTTGGTGATGAACTTGAACGTCAGCTTCTTGACCTTGGGTCGCAACGAGGCGTCCCAATAGGCTGGGTTGCGCCGCGCGGTGAGGGAATCGCCGGGCTTCCAGCGGTCCAGCTTGAAGGGGCCTGTGCACATCAGGCCGCCCTTGGCGCTGCCGTAGGAGCGTCCCGCCTTCTTCACGTACGCGGCTTCGTTGACGGCACCGAAGCCTCCCGTCAGGCCTTTGAGGAACAGCACGTCGGGCTTCTTGAACCGCACCGTCACCTGGTGCGGTCCGGTCGCGGTGATCGTCTTGACGTGGGCGAGGAGGCTGGCGTTGACGCTGCGTGTGGCGGGCCGGCCCTGGCGCCGCAGGCCGGCGACCACGTCGTCCGCGGTCATGGGGTGGCCGTTCCAGAACTTCACGCGCTTGCGGAGGTTCAGGATCAGGGTGGTGTCGTCCGGCTGGTCCCACGAGGTGGCAAGGCCCGGTCCGACGGAGTAGTCGGCTTTCTGCCGCAGCAGCGGATCGCAGAGGTTGGTCGCCACGGTGCTCGGCGCGTAGTCACCGACCCTGGCGGGGTCGAGGGTGGTGGGCTCGCCGGTGGGCAGGTTCCAGGTGACGTGGTCCAGGGGGCCGTGGGCCGCGGGGGTGGTCGTGGTGAGCTTCGGGGTGTGCGGCGCTTCTTCGGTGCCGCCGCCCGGCGAGCAGGCGCCGGCGGCGAGCAGCACGCACAGGGCGCCGGCGGTGGTGGCGGTGGCGGTGGTTCTGGGAGCCTGCATGAGGAGCTCCTCGGGGGAGGGGTCGCGGTGGTGGGTTCCTTGGGCTGTGGTGCTGTGCGCGCTGCTCGGTGAGGCGTGGGCACGCGGGAGCGGGACGGGCGGCGCGGGGCCGGGGCGGGCTCAGTGGTGGTCGTGCGGGGCGACCGTGATGGTCAGGCGTGACGGGTGTGCGCCGCCGGTGCGCAGGCTCTGGGTGCTGGGCTTGGCGGTCAGCGCCGTCCAGGGGTTCTCCCCGGTACCGGGAGCGGGCAGGAACAGGGGGAAGTCGCTGCTGGTGAGCAGGAGCGCGAGCTGGTGCCCGGGGCGCAGCCGGTAGCCGGTGTGGCCGAGATCGAGGTGGGTCACGCTCGACGCTTCGTCGGCTAGGACCGTGACCTGGCTCCGCAGGATCAGGTGGGCCCGGCCGTCCGGGGCGAGGTCCATGAGCTTGGCGAAGATGTCGAACTCCGGTGCGGTGCTGGTGACATGGAGGTCGAGGCCGACGGGGCCCGCGAGGTCCAGGGCCTCGGTGAGCGCGGGCCCGGAGAACACCAGGGCGTCGTCCCGCCCGGCGACCGGTGCCAGGTCGGGGTAGGAGTGGAGCAGGGCGAAGGAATCGCCGGCCAGGGACGGCACCGGGGCATCCGGGTCGTGGGTCCATCGCGTGGTCGCCTCGTCCTCGGTGGGGGAGTCGGCGAGGTCCGCGCCGGGCAGCGGACCGGCGGCCGCCGTGCCTTCCGGGTCGGTGAGCCAGAAGGTCCTGGCGCCGCTGCCGCGCGGTGGCCAGATGTCGGAGGTTCGCCGATCGCCGTGGCTCAGCTCCCAGGTCACCTTGGGCAGGGTGGAGACCGGTCGGACGCCTTTGAGGAAGACGTCGAAGAAGTCGAGCGCGGGGTTCACGTAGTCCGGCAGCATGCGGGCGAGAGCGTCGTCGTTGGTGTTGTGGTCGTCGTGTTCGCCGATGGGCGCCCGCGCGAGGTGGTAGTTCTCGTGGTCGACCGCGCCCGCCCACAGATACTGAACGGCGTCCCAGCCCGGCCGCGACGCGAGTTCCGCGTAGTCGCGCATGTGCGCGCCGACGATGTTGTCGAACCAGCCGACGCAGTGCAGCACCGGAACGGGCCGCGCGTCGAAGGGATGCAGGCCCGTCTGGGTCGGCAGTCCCGCAAGCCGGGGGGCCAGCAGGTCGAACCACAGGGAGCGGGCGCCGATGGCCGCGAAGGCCTGCTCGAACTGCTCGATGGCGGGCCGGTGGGAGGCGTCGACGTCGTACTCGTACAGGTCGTGGTCGACCCAGTGGTGTGCGAAGTACTTGATGCCTTCCAGCCACACAGGCTGTCGCTGCCCGTGGGGCTGCCAGATCGTGTTGAAGTCCGCGGCCGTCATGCGCGGCACGATCGCCCGCAGTGCGGGGTGCTGGGTGGCGACGGCCGCCCACTGGGTGAAGCCGTAGTAGGAGTCGCCGAACATTCCCACGCGTCCGTCCGACCAACTCTGGTGCACGACCCAGTCGATGGTGTCGTAGCCGTCCTGCGGTTCGCGCAGGAACGGGAGGGTGCTGCCGCCGGAGCGGAACTTGCCGCGTACGTCCTGCACCACCACGGCGTAGCCACGGTCGGTGAACAGGCGGGCGAAGCGGTCGCAGTACACGTAGCGGCTGTTCTTGTCGTAGGGCAGACGCACGAGCACCGCGGGGAACGCTGTGTCGGTGTCCGTCTCGCCTGCGGGGAGGTAGACGTCGGTGGCGAGGTGAACACCGTCGCGCATGCGGGCCGTGTACTGCCTGGCGTGCTCGGCTACCGGAGCCGCAGTGACTCGCTCGAAGGCGAAGGGCATGGGTGATCTCCAGCCAGATGTCATACAACGAGGTTGTGTAACGGCGTTGTATGACAACATTGCAGCTGCCCGTCACCCCGTCAACACCCTGAAGAGGACGCCGAGATGCCCATCGAGGTAGACGCAGCCCACCGGCTCGACGAGATCGCCGCCGCCACCATCGAGGTCGCCCGCGAGCGGGGGGTGCGCGCCGTGACCATCCGCGCCGTCGCCGAACGGCTCGGCGGCTCGACCGCCGTGGTCACCAACTACGTTCCGAGCCGCGCCGACCTCATGGTCAACGCGCTGCGCCACGCCGAGCGGGAGTGGGCGCGCGAGGCGGACGGCCTGCTGAGCGGCGTGCAAGGCATCGAGCGGCTGTCGGCGCTCGCGCGCTGGATGTGCTCCACCGTCGACGACGACGAGGTCATGCGCAGGCTGCTGATGGAGATCATCGCCGCGGGCCCGGCCGCGGGACGTGAGGCCGAGCAGGTCAGGGAGCTCGCGCGGGACCAGCGCGAGGAGTTGCAGGGTGTGGTCACCGAGGCGGACGTCCCCGGCCCTGACCTTGCCGCCGACGTCCTGCACCTGCTGTTCCGCGGCTACTGGCTGTCCGCCCTCGAAGACCCCGAGGGGTGGCCGGCGGAGCGTGGGGAACGGGCCGCCCAGGCGGTGGTCGAGATGCTTCGGGATGGCGCGTCCGCGAAGGACACGAGCGGTCGGGCGTCCGGGTCTTGACAGGCCGCGTGCGGACGGTGAGGCTGTGCGGCACATAAAACGACGTTGTATTACGTCGTTGCTTTTCCGTAGCTTTCCCGCAGCGGAGCGGCTCTCCGACGCCCTCGCCGCATGCCCGAGCCGCCGCTCGGTGCTGTCGGCCTCCCCTCATCGAGGCGAAGATGGAATCCCAGAATCCGCCTGCCGCGTTGTGGCAGCGCACCGCGAGTGACCTGGCCGCCGCCATCCGGACACGTGAGATCTCGTCCGCCGATGTCGTACGGTCCTGTCTCGCGCGGATCGAAGAGACCAACCCCCGCTTGGCGGCGCTCGCCGACGTCCGCCCCGACGAGGCGCTGGCTGCCGCCCGCCGCGCCGACCAGGCCGTCATCGCGGGCGAAGAACTCGGCCCGCTCCACGGCGTACCCGTATCCACCAAGATCAATACGGATCAGAAGGGTTACGCCACCAGCCACGGCGTGGCCGCCCTCGCCGCCGCTGAGGCCCAGGGCGACGCGGCCTGTGTCACGGCACTGCGCGAGTCCGGCGCCGTACTGCTGGGCCGGAGCAACGCGCCCGCCTTCTCCTACCGCTGGTTCTCGACCAACGACCTGCACGGCCGCACCCTCAACCCCTGGGACCCCGCCCGCACCCCCGGCGGCTCCAGCGGCGGTGCGTCCAGCAGCCTCGCGGCCGGGATGACCCCGATCGCGCAGGGCAACGACATCGGCGGCTCCATCCGCTATCCGGCGGCCTGCTGCGGAGTGGTCGGCATCCGCCCCACCGTCGGCCGGATCTCCAACTGGGCGCCGCCCGCCTTCGTCGACACGCCCGACGGCACGGTCCAGGTCGAACTGCCGCCCACCGTGCAGGCCTGCGCGGTCGAGGGGCCGCTGGCCCGCACCGTGGCCGACGCCAGACTCGCCCTGCGGGTCATGACCACCCCGGACCTGCGCGACCCCTACGGCATCCCCGCCGCGCCCGGCCCCCTGCCGCGGGGCGCGGCGCGGCGCGTGAGCATCGTCCGCGGCATCGGCACCGTCAAGAACCAGCCCGCCGTCGACTTGGCCGTCGACGCCGCCGCCGCGCACCTGGCCGACGCCGGGTACGAGATCGAGGAACTCGACGACCTGCCCCTGATCGCCGAGGCCGCGCGCCTGTGGTCGCTGCTGATCTACGAGGACTTCCGCCCAACTCTCCCCGTGGTGGACCGCATCGGGGACGAGGGCATCCGCACCTCCCTGAAGTACTCCTTCGCCGCCGCCGCGGCCGTGTGGGGTGAGCAGCCCTCACTGGAGACCTACATCAACGGCTGGTCCCGGCGCGCCTCCCTCATCACCGAGCTACAGCAACTCCTGGGCAGCGAGAGGATGTTGCTCACCCCGGTCTGCGCGGAACTGCCCTTCGAGCAGGACGCCGACATCTCCTCCCCGCAGCGCGCCGCCGAACTCGTCGCCGCCATGTGGCCGATGACCGCCGTGCCCATCCTGGGCTTCCCCGCCGTCACCGTGCCGTCGCTCCTCGCGGAGGGACTGCCGGTCGGCGTGCAGATCATCGGGGGACGTTTCACCGAGGAGCGCATTCTCGACGCCGCACAGGCCATCGAGGACCGCACTCCCGGTTACTGGCCCCCTCTCGGCCACCTCTAGGACCAGCCGCTGTCGGGAGCCTCTGGACCGATCCAGGTGAGTCCGGGGCCGGTTCAAGGCTTCAGGCGCTGGCCCATGCTGAGGGTGAAGACCATCAGGACCTGCAGGGCATCGGCGGCTGGTTCGTTCCGCCTTGGCGGAACAGCTTCATAGCCGATGCCCTGATGGTCCGGCCCGGGCGCTCCTCGCGGTGCGAGCGGACTTACGGGGTTGCCGCAGCCGATCCGTAGCGGTACTCGGAAGCGATGTTGCCGTCCGTGTCACGCAGCTTGGCGGCATCGCCACGGTCGTTCCAGATCGGCCGTCCGCTGCCGTAGGTGTAGCCACCCCACTCGGCGTGGATCTGGTTGGTGTAGATCCGTATGCGTTGGCCGGGCAGGAGCACGGTGCCCGGCGGGAAGGTGAAGTTCTGCCCCGCGTCGTCGGCGCCGAGGACCCAGCCGGAGATGTCGGCCGGGGCGGTTCCCCGGTTGACGACCTCCACGAACTCGTCGGCCTGTGTGCGCTTGACGTCACCTTTGAAGCGCACCGTGGTGATGTGCACATCAGGCTGACCGGTGCGCGCGAGTACCGCGACCAGGTCGGCGTTGTTGGCGGCGTTCTCCGGGCTGAGGAAGCGGGTGACGATCTGGCCGCCCTGCTTGAACCCGGTGATCACCACGGCGTATTCGGTGTTGTCGATCGTGACCGTCTCGGGGGAGACCCGTGTGGGCAGATCGACGATGTCCTCGGGGTTCGGCCCGACATTCGGTGTCTCGTTGTGCTGGAAGCGGAAGCTGAAGTCGTGTGTCACCTGGTCTTCGAACACGACGTGGGCCGCGAGGTCGACCCAGAACTGGCTTTGGGGCATGGCCTGGATCGGGAAGTTCTGGTGAGTGATCGTCCCGAGTGTGAACTCGGTGCCGTCGAGCAGCACGTCGACCGTGCCCCCGGAGAACATGTACCCGCTCTTGCCCGACCCCGCAGGGACACCCCACTTGACGTTGTCGGTGGTGAGACCTTCGAGTCCGGGCGGGCTGACGCTGATGGCCGTCCAGACGCCCGATGTATCGACTTTGGACATGATCCCATCCCCTCTTCTCCGTCTGCTTCGGCCCGACCGGAGGGTCGGGGAGCACGAAGTTAGCCGCCGCAACGACCCGATGTAAGAGCGATTCCTTGTCTATCTGAGGAGTTATCGGAAATGGCCTAATTGTGCTTCGGCGGGATGGCGACGTGACCTGACGGCTGGGCGTGGCCAGGCAGATGGATCCGGACAACGGAAACTCCCCCATTGCGTCAGCGCCGCGGACTTCGCGCACGGCGTGACGGACCGATGAGGTGGGAAGTCTCGGGCTGCCTTGGAACACTCCGACCACCTCAAGGAGATTGCCCGTGCGGGTAGCCCTGCTGATCGGCACACTGACGGAACTCGACACCTGCCATGCCCTGTACGCCAACGCCCTGACCGCGGCCGGTCACGAGGTGTGGTTCGGCTCGGTCAACCGCCTCAGCTCCTACGACGCCGAGGTGCGCGCTTCGGCGTGCCGGGTGGAGAGCGTCCTGCAAGCGCACGCTCCCGTCCCCGGACGGCCCGTGCCGCGCGGCTTGGCGGACATGGACGCCGTCTGGGTTCTCAACTACCCGCAGCCCTCCGTGCAGACGGAAGCCTGGCAGCTGCTGTGGCGGCTCAACCGGCAGGTGCCGTTCGTCAACGACGTCACCGGCATCCTGATGCTGGGCAACAAGACCAACCTCCCCGCGATCGTGGACCCGCAGCACCTGCCGCACACCGTCATCACCAGCTCCTACGCGGAACTGTCCACGATCTGCGGCACGGACACCGATGCCACCTGGCTGGTCAAGCCGACAGACGACGACGCGGGCGCCGACGTGTATGTACTGGAGCCAGGCTCGACGAACAACCAGGTGCTGCTGCAGTCCATGACCGGCAACGCGGCGGTGACCGAACTGCTCACCAAGGGCAGCCTGGCCGGGTTCCGCGGCCGCTACTGCGCGCTGCAGCAGTTCGTGCCGCACGCCGAGGAGAAGAGAGTGATCATCGCCGCGGGTCGGCCGGTGGCCCAGCAGGCACATCACCTGGCGCCCGGCGAGCACCGCGGCAACACCGCCCACCGCGCCCGCTGCGCCGAAACCGAACTCACCGCGGACGAGCACGAACTGTGCACGCGCATCGGAGCCCGGCTGCGCGAGCACGGCATCCGCTTCGCCGGGATCGACCTCGCCTACCCATACGTCTTCGAGTTCAACGTCGTCAACCCGGGCGGCCTGGACGAACGAATCGACCTCCTCGGCCTGGACGACATCACTGGCGACGTCGCCCAGGCGCTGCTTGCCGACACGGTGGCCGCCCGGTCGACGGCTCGGCCATAGACCTCCACCGCCACGGCAATGGAGGGCGTCATGGCCGTGGCCGGCAGCTGCGAGGCGGTTGTGCGCCGCTATCCGCGCTGTGCTGGAGTTTCGTGGGCGCCGACCGCGGGTCCTGAGCGGTGGCCCCCGAGCAGCGTGGCGATGAGGACGGCGCCGAGCATGAGGAGACCCGCGGCGATGGTGAGCGCGAGCGAGAAGCCTTCCGTCGCAGCGTGCAGAGGTCCCGCCGAGTCGGCCAGGGCGTCGCTGCGGCTTGCGGCCAGGGTGACCAGGATCGCCAACCCCACTGCGCCGCCGACCTGTTGGACGGAGCTGAGGACCGCTGAGCCGAGACCGGCGTTCTCCTCGGTGGTGCCTGTGAGCGCGGCGACGGTCAGGGCGGGCAGGCTCAGGCCGCAGCCGAGGCTTGAGACGAGCATGGCGGGCAGTACGCCGGACGCGTAGTCGTCGCCGGGCGCGATGCCGGACAGCAGGAGCAGTCCGGCCGCGCTGATCAGGGTCGACACCACGAGGGCCCGGCGCATCCCAACTCTGATCACTGCGTGGGAGGAGAGCCACATGCCGGTGAGGATTCCGGCGCCGTAGGGCAGATAGGCGAGACCTGCCTTGAGTGGACCGTAACCGAGCACAGTCTGCAGGTGGATCATCAGTAGGAAGGCCATCGCGTACATGCCGGCGGAGAACAGCAGGGTTACACCGTTGGCGACGGCACGGGTCCGTGAGGCCAGGAATGACAACGCCACCAAGGGCTCGGCCGTACGCGACTCGACCGCGAGGAACGCGACAGTCAGGATGATGGCGATGAGCAGGGGCCCGGTGACGGCTGGGTCGGTCCATCCCGACTCCCCGGCCTGGAGCAGACCGTAGACCAGAGTCAGGACGGCGCCTGTGCCCAGTACCGCACCTGGAACGTCCAGGCGTGACGAGCGACTGGCCCGGCTCTCGACGATCAGACGCGGGACCAGGGCGAGGGCCAGGGCGGCCACGGGCAGGTTGATCAGGAAGATCCACCGCCAGGAGGCGAGGCCGGTCAGCGCGCCGGAGATCACCAGGCCCATCGTGCCGCCAAGACCGGCGATGCCGCCCCAGATGCCGAACGCCTTGGCTCGCTCATCGGGACCGGGGAACAGAAGCGTGATCAGTGACAGTGCGGCCGGACTGGCCATGGCCGCACCCGCACCCTGGGCGAACCGCCCCGCCACCAGTTGCCAGGGCTCCTGAGCGAGTCCGCAGGCGAGACTCGCGGCACCGAACAGCGCCACACCAGTGAGGAAGACGCGTCGGCGACCGAGCAGGTCTGCCGCGCGCCCCGACAGGAGCAACAACCCGCCGAAGGCGAGGAAGTACGCGTTGACGACCCAGGCCAGTCCTGTGGCGCTGAACCCGAGTTCGTCCCGGACGGCGGGAAGCGCGACGCTCACCACGTTGTCGTCCAGTACGAGCATGAACTGTACGAAGCACAGCACGATCAGCGCCCGACGGCGGCGGCGGTTGGTGCCGGTCGCCGGGGTGGCGGCGGCGGTCATGACGGGCGACCCGCCGGTGTGTGAGTCAAGGCTGGCCCGCGGGGGCGCTCTTGGCGCGAAGGGATGATCGGCATGCGACGACGCTACGTATGGGCCTTGGCTGGCCACAATCCGCTACGGGGCCAGATCATGTCGTGTTGAGGACATACCCTGGCATGCATGACCAAGGCCGAAGACGGTGCCGTGCCACCCGGAGTGGGGGCGATCGTCGTAGGGAACTTCCCACTGGCGGCGGGGCAGTGGATCGAACCTCACAGCCACCCGCAGCATCAACTGGCCTGGACACGAAGCGGTGTACTCGGGATTGCCGTCAAAGACACCCATTGGGTGCTGCCGCCGACACGGGCGCTCTGGATCCCTGCCGGAGTGGTCCACCGCACGGGTGCGACCCGCGAGGCGGTGTTGTGCAGCCTCTACCTCGAACCGGACCGGTGCCACGTGGACTGGGCAGAGCCCACGCCGGTCGGAGTGGACGGCCTGCTCGCCCACTTGATCTCCTACCTCAACCGGCAGGACCTCGCCGATGACGCTCGCCTGCGGGCCGAGGCGGTCGTCCTGGATCTGCTGCACCCCCTGCCGACGACGCCCATCGACGTGCCGCAACCCGTCGACGAGCGCGTGCGCGCCGTGGCGGACACTCTGCTCACCGACCCCGCAGACCAACGAAGCCTTGAGGCCCACGCGCGGGCCATCGGGGTGAGCCGACGCACCCTGACCCGCTTGTTCGTCCAGGACACGGGCATGAGTTTTGATCGCTGGCGCACCCATGTGCGACTGCGGTCCGCCTTGTCCCTCCTCGCCGAAGGCCGCCCCGTGTCCGGGGTCGCGCGCGACGTGGGATACGCGACCCCGAGTGCGTTCTTGGCGGCGTTCCGCCGAACCGTCGGCACCTCGCCGAAGCGCTACCTGAACGGCGACGCCGCATTCGAGGCGTCGGGTCCGACTTCCTGGTGAGGAGAGCGCAAGCCTGCCAACGCGCAGATCCGTAGCAGGCAGGGGCCGGTCGGGCCAGGCGTCGCAAGGGTGCAGTGGCATGTGCCTACGATGAGAGCGTGAAGCGCCCGGACCTGCCAGCTCGATCGCGCCCGCCGTTGCGGTGCGGCGGTCTGCTCATGCTCGGGCTGCTGTTCGGCTTGCTCGGCATGCACGGCCTCGGCTCGGCGCAGGTGTCTGTCGAGCCCGCCGGGCACCACCAGGCCGTCGAAACCTCAGCGCACCTGGGCATGGACGCCGACAGCGCTCCGGACGTCGCCTCCATGGCGGCGCCGACCGTATGTGATCACGACGGCGGCGGGTGCGGCGGCGGAGGCCATGTGCAGCATGCCGACCCGGCGTGTTCCTCGAGCGGAGTGTCAGGGGCTCCCGCACTGCCGACCCTGCCACCGGCCGTTGCCGACTGCGTCGCGCCGTCGCCCGTACATGCGGCCTGGAACGGAAGCAGTCTCGACGGCGGCCGTGCGCCACCTTCGCTCTCCGAACTGCAACTCCTGCGGATATAGGACGGCCCTCGCGACGCCATGAGCCCCCTGACGGGCGGCCTCGGCGCCGTGAATCGGCACGCCTTCATCCGACCACATCGCAGGAGTTCAACATGACTGCACAGCGCAAGCTCATCCGCCGTACCGCTCTCGCCGCCACCGCCGGAGTCGCCGCCCTCGTTCTCGCCGCGTGCGGCAACGGAGGAAACGGGCACGACATGGGCTCCATGGAGTCCAGCTCGACACCGTCCGCTACCGCCACGTCCAAGGCCGGCGACCACAATGACGCGGACGTCACCTTCGCCAAGGACATGATCCAGCACCACCGTCAGGCCGTCGACATGGCCGAGCTGGCCGATGACAGGGCCTCGTCGAAGGAGATCAAGGACCTGGCTACGAAGATCAAGGGGGCGCAGGATCCCGAGATCAAGACCATGTCCGGCTGGCTCACCTCGTGGGGCGAGGAAGTCCCCGAGGACATGAGCGACATGGACGGTCACGACGGCCACGACATGTCCTCCGGCATGCCCGGCATGATGAGCAGCGAAGACATGGAGAAGCTCGAAAAGGCTTCCGGGGCCGAGTTCGACAAGATGTTCGCCGAAATGATGATCAAGCATCATGAGGGCGCCGTCGAAATGGCCAAGACCGAGAAGTCCAAGGGCAAGTACGGCCCCGCCACCGAGCTCGCCGACGAGGTGATCAAGGCCCAGACCGCCGAGATCGACCAGATGAACAAGATCCTCGGCAAGAGCTGACGCCAGGAACCGGACAACGTCCGGCCAGTGGTGCATCCGGCGGGATGAAGCCGTCGGGTGCACCCGTGCCGGCCTCATGTCATCTGCTCAAGCGGTGGTTTTCGTTCCGTGAATACCCGGACCTGAGCGTGATCGCGGCTGCCGTCCGCGGTAGGCAAGGAGACGCCCATGGCTTGTTCACTCGCTGTTCGCACAGTCCCTTACGCCAGCCAGACAGACAGAGGCTAGGATCACGGGGTGATCACGGCCTGGTCTCCATCCGGCGCATCGCGGAGTCGCTCAACTGCGATTCCGCTGCGCCTGCTGGGCCTTGGCCTGATCCTCTTCGGCCTTCTGTACGCGCACGCGGCCAGCCCCGAGAGCACTGCGGGTCACCTCGCATCGGGCAGCGCGACCTCGACTGCGATCGCCGGCCAGGTTGAACCCGGGCCGGAGCAACCTGTTGCGACCGCCACGCACGACCCGGCCGAAGCACCGGTCGATCACCACGGCGGCGACAGCCACGGGCAGCAGCACACCCTCGATGAATGCGCGCTGGGCCAGCCGTCACAGGCCCCCGCCCTCGGGCTGCCGTGCCTTGATTCGCTGAGTTCGGCGGCGGAAGCCGCGGTGCCGCCGCTCGCGCACGTCCGCCCATCAGCCGTGCGTGGCTTCGTGGTTCCGATACCGCATGCGGCGGAGTCTCCAGTTCTACGTATCTAGGTCAGCGCCCCGTTCTCCATCGGCCGACGCCTCACTGAGGCCTGCCGACGCGGCCCGAGGCCGTCGTCGTGTCTCCTCCTGTCGGCCGGTGCCCGGCGTCTGACCTTCCCTCGCCTGCCCTCCTGCGGGTGTTCGGGGATGGTTCGACGGCTCGTCACCACCCCCAACCCATCGCTGCCCTGCCGTGGACTACCCGGCAGGGGCAGCCGCCGCACGGAGGATCTGTGCCGCCCTGCTCTGCTGAACTGATGTCCCCTGCCGCATGGGCGAGTTCGCCCCGGGGGCGTTGGGCCGTGCCGCGCGCCCAGGCGCTGTGGAAGCACCGACTCGTATGGACCGCGGTGACCGTTCTCCTGCTCACGCTGGTGCAGTGCGCCGCCGAGACGTCGCACGCCGGTGAGCGGTTGACGGGCCACGTCGGCGCGGTGTCGCGAACACTGCCCCCGCCCGAGGAACGGCCCACGACGGAGGCGCTCGACGGATCCGAGTCGCCGGCAGGCTGCTCCGCCTCCGATCCCGGACCCGCCGGAACCGCTCCCGCGTCCGTACGCGGACTGCCGTCCGTGAGCGCGGTCACGGACCCCACGAACCCCGTCAGACCTCTCACCGCTGACCACCTCGGCGCTGCGCGCAACCGGATACCGGATGACGGCCGTACCGCGCCGGCCGTCCTGTGCAGGTGGCTGATCTAGGAGCCGCCTTCGCGGTCGGCCGCAGTCGACCGCCGCGCCGCTCGCCTGACAGGCGTGCCGCGCGAGACGAGCACCCGCGCAGCTTCTACAGCGAATGAGAGCGAAACAGATGCACTCTCTGACCACGAGTGACTTCACTCCTGCCGGATCCAGCCTTCCAGGGCTTGTCGGCAACACACCCGTCCTTCGGGTGGCCCAGCCGTTCACCCCGCCCGACCGCGGCTTCTGGGCCAAGCTGGAGGGCTTCAATCCGGGCGGCATCAAAGACCGTCCGGCCCTGCACATGGTCGAACGGGCCCGTGCTCGCGGCGAGTTGCTGCCGGGTCGCACGATCGTCGAGTCGACAAGTGGCACCTTGGGGCTCGGCCTCGCCCTGGCCGGAATGGTCTACGGGCATCCCGTCACCCTTGTCACCGATCCGGGTCTGGAACCGTCCATGACCCGTCTCCTTGCGGCGTACGGCGCCACGGTCGACATGGTGCCCGAAGCGCACCCCACTGGAGGCTGGCAGCAGGCTCGCCGAGACCGGGTCGTAGAGCTGCTCGCGCGGGAGCCCGGAGCTTGGTGCCCCGACCAGTACGGCAACCCCGACAACGTCTCCGCCTACACTCCACTCGGTCTCGAACTCGCCTCCCAGATCGGCCACATCGACGTGCTCGTCTGCAGTGTCGGCACCGGGGGCCACTCCGCGGGCATCTCAAGGGCGCTGCGCCAGTTGTACCCGGACATGCGCCTTGTGGGTGTGGACACCGTCGGGTCGACCATCTTCGGGCAGCCCGCCCGGCCCAGGCTCATGCGGGGGCTCGGGTCCAGCATCTACCCGCGCAATGTCGCGTACGAGCACTTCAGCGAGGTGCACTGGGTGGCGCCGGCGGAATCCGTGTGGGCCTGCAGGCAGTTGGCGACCTCGCACTACGCCACGGGTGGCTGGAGTGTCGGCGCGGTCGCGCTCGTGGCCGGGTGGCTGGCTCGTACGCAGCCTCGGGATACGCGGATCGTCGCGATCTTCCCCGACGGGCCTCAGCGCTATCTGGAAACTGTCTACGACGATCAGTACTGCGCCGAGAAGGGGCTGTCGGGAGTGGTTCCAGCATCCGAACCGGAGGTGGTGGGCCGCCCCGACGAGAAGGAAGTGACCCGCTGGACCCGCTGCACCGAGGTCGCAGATCCGCTCTCCCTGCCGGCCAAGACCGACGAGCTCGAAGGTGGGAACCGGTGAAGGGCACGATCGCGCAGGTGCGCTCCTACGACCGGAGCGTGCAGCTGCTGTTCGCCAACCAGTTCACGATCAATCTCGGCTTCTACATGCTGATGCCGTACCTGGCGCAGCACCTGTCGGGCACGCTCGGGCTCGCGGGGTGGATGGTCGGGCTCGTGCTGGGGGTGCGGAACTTCAGCCAGCAGGGCATGTTCCTCGTCGGAGGCACCCTCGCCGACCGGTTCGGCTACAAGCCGCTGATCGTCGCCGGTTGTGTCCTGCGCACGGTCGGTTTCGCGACGCTCGGTCTGGTCGACTCGGTCGCGGCGCTGATTGCGGCCTCGGCTGCGACCGGCTTCGCGGGCGCGCTGTTCAACCCCGCCGTACGGGCCTACCTGGCGGCGGACGCGGGTGAGCGCAGGGTCGAGGCGTTCGCCCTGTTCAACGTCTTCTACCAGGCGGGCATCCTGCTCGGCCCGCTCATCGGGATGCTGCTCACCGGAGTCGACTTCCGCGTCACCTGCTTGGTCTCGGCGGCGATCTTCGGTCTGTTGAGCGTGGTGCAGATCCGCGCACTGCCTGCTCGCAGGGGCGATGGTCCCGCAGGCGCCGGTGCCGGTGAGCGGGGGAGTGTGCTGGCGCAGTGGCGGGGCGTGATCGCCAACCGGGCGTTCCTGCTCTTCTCCACCGCGATGATCGGCTCGTACGTCCTCTCCTTCCAGGTCTATCTCGCGCTGCCGCTCGAAGTGCGGCGCCTGGGTGGCGACGGCGAGTTCGGCACCGTTGCCGTGGCGCTGCTCTTCGCGGCCTCCGGGCTGACCACGATCCTCTGCCAGACCCGGGTGACGGCCTGGTGCAAGGAGCATCTGGAACCCGGGCGCGCCTTGGCCTGGGGCCTGCTGATCATGGGGGCGGCGTTCATTCCGCTCCTGGCCGCAACCGCTGTGCCGGTGCCGGACGAAGGCATCGGCCTGTGGCTGCTCGCCGCCGTGCCGCCCATGCTGGCCGCACTCATGCTGGCGCTGGGCACGATGATCGCGTACCCCTTCGAGATGGACACCATCGTCCGGCTCTCGGGTGACCGCCTCGTCGCCACCCACTACGGCCTCTACAACACCATCTGCGGAATCGGCATCACGCTCGGCAACCTGCTCACCGGAGCAGCCCTCGACGCTGCCCGGGCCGCCGGAATGTCCGCGCTGCCCTGGCTCGCGCTGCTCGGCCTCGGCCTGGCCTGCTCGGCGTCCCTCTACGGCCTGCACCGCACGGGACGCCTGACACGCCCCGCGCCTGAGCCGCAGCCCGCGCCCGCGGCCTGAGCGACCCCGCGTGCACCCGGTGGGGGTGGGCGGCAACGTGCCGCCCGTCCCCACCACTTGGCAACGGCGGTGGCCGGTTTGAACTCCAACTACAGGTTGAGCGCCCAGGAGTTGTACCGCGCTGGTTGCAGGCGGTCTCACCTCATAGGTCTACCGCGAGGGTGGGACGACTGAGGCCCTGGCTCTCGCTAGCTTCGGTCTCTGTAGCGCTGATGGCTCCGGCGCACTCAACGAGCATGAGGGGGAACCGTGAAACGAGCTACGCGGATGGCAACCCGCACTGCCGCCGCCGGCGCATTGGCGGCCGGACTGATCGTCGGCCTGAGTGCCAGCCCGGCAGCGGCTGCGACTG
Organism: Streptomyces sp. BA2; assembly: GCF_009769735.1. NCBI lineage: Bacteria > Bacillati > Actinomycetota > Actinomycetes > Kitasatosporales > Streptomycetaceae > Streptomyces > Streptomyces sp. BA2. The sequence continues at coordinate 340,272 of NZ_WSRO01000002.1, read as the reverse complement.
GTAGGAGCGATGTGTGCGATACGTATCTGTGCGGCAGCGGCACATTCACTTGGGGGACGCACAAACTCAAGGGAGCAATGTCCATCAAGGACAACGAGTGCAACGGCAAGGGTGTCGCTATCGCGATTCTCGTCTACCACTTCGACGGGATAGCTGAACGGGGCGCCTTGCGCTGGACTCCGTACAACTGTCACCAGGGTTACTACCTCTGGCCCAACCTTGAGTGGAACGACAGCAAGAAGATCAAGGGATTCCGGGTGGTCGGCAAGCAAGAGGGCGAAGACTATTACCACGCGGGAAGCTACGTCGACAACCCCTTGACCTAGGGTCCCACGCAACAGCCGTCATGGACGGATCGTGAGCCAAGTCCGCTCACATTGGTGCCCCGCCGTTCGGCGGGGCACTGTCGGTTGCACAGGAGCTCTTCAGCGGCCGTCGCACGGGTCGTCGTCCGCAGACATCGGCTTGGTGTCCGCCGCCAGGCAGGAGGAGTACACCCGCGGGGGCGTGGGTTGTGACTCTGGTTCCGACGTGGCGTACTCGGTGATGATCGCCCCGGCGGCGACGAGGGATACCCCTGCCGTCGCGGCGAGCCAGGTTCCGCGGCTCACTGATCGCCGCCGAAGTGGTTGCGGAGTTCGTCGCCGCAGTCGTCCTTGGTACCGACTCGGACTCGCGAGAAGCCCAGCACCGCGTCTTCGTTGCCTTCCTGCTTGGCCTGAGCCAGCTGCCTTTCGATGTCCGCGATGTACTCGCGGCACTCGGCGCTGACGGGCTTCTCGGGCTGCGGGCCGCGTGCCGAGGAGGAGTTCGGTTCGGCGGTGACGGCGATGCCGGCCGCGCACAGGATCGCCCACGCGGCAACCCACATGCGGCGGCTCATCGGTATCGGCTTGGGCATCCCGGCATCCTACGAGGGCCGACGCGGGTTGTCGCCGAATCACCAATTCCTCGGCGACTCTTGAAACACTTGCCGATATAGGAATATGTTTGTTTCATGGCACGAGCAGCGACGACGTCAGACGTCTTCAACGCCATCGCCGAGCCACAGCGCCGGGACATCCTGGTGCTGCTGCGGGCAGGCGAACGGCCGGTGACGGAGGTCGCCGAGGAGCTGGGAATGACGCAGCCTGGGGCGTCCAAGCACCTGCGGGTGCTCCGCGAAGTCGGTTTGGTGCGGGACCGCAAGGCGGGCAAGCAGCGCCTGTACGACCTGGACGCACGTGGGCTGCGCGCGGTTCATGAGTGGACCGGCGGGTTCGAACAATTCTGGAACGAGAGCTTCGACCGGCTGGACGCATACGTGCAAGAACTCAAGCAGGAAGGGCTACAGGAGTAGCTGATGAATTCGACTGGGCGAGAAGCGCCGACGCAGTCCGCGACGGCCGACCGCGAGATCGTCGTGTCCCGGGACATCGACGCCCCACCGGAACTGGTGTTCAAAGCGTTCACCGAGGTACGGCACCTGTCGCGCTGGTGGGGGCCAGAGGGGTTCACCACCACTACGCGGGCCTTCGAGTTCCGCGTCGGCGGGGTGTGGCAATTCGTGATGCACGGGCCGGACGGCACCGATTACAGCGAGTGGATCACCTGGACCGAGATCGTCCCGCCGGAGCGGATCGCGATGCTGCATGGCGAGTACCGCGGCGACCCGAATGCGTTCGAGTCGGTCCTCACGTTCACGCCCGACGGGGAGAAGACCCGGATCGAGATGCTCACGGTGTTCCCCACCAAGGAGCTGCGTGACGAGGCGATCAAGAAGCACGGCGCGATCGAGGGTGGTCAGCAGACCCTCGGCAACCTGGCTGCCTACGTCGAGGAGATCGCTCGCAAGGGAGTTGAGAACTGATGGCCGGCAAAGTGTTCTTCAGCGTGTCGATGTCGCTCGACGGGTTCATCGCGCCCGAGTCCCCCGAAGAACTGATGGGGCAGCAGTGGATGGAACTGCAGCAGTGGGTCTTCCCCCAGCGGTTCTTCCGAGAGAACCTGAAGCTCGGGGAGGGCGGTGAGGAAGGGCGCGACAACGACATCGTGCGGGAGACGTTCGAGCGCACCGGCGCAAGCGTGATGGGCAAGCGAATGTTCGACGCCGGCGAGCATGCGTGGCCCGAGGATCCACCGTTCCACACGCCGGTGTTCGTCGTGACGCACGAGAAGCGTGACCCCTGGGTGCGGCAGGGCGGGACCACCTTCTACTTCGTCAACGACGGCATCGAGTCCGCGCTCGATCAGGCCCGCAAGGCCGCCGACGACCGAGACGTCCGCATCGCGGGCGGCGGCGCGACGATCCTGGAGTACATGAACGCCGGCCTGATCGACGAGTTCACGATCGCACTCTCGCCCGTGCTGTTCGGCTCCGGAATCCGCCTGTTCGAGGGCGTCGACGCGGGCCGCGTGGCTCTTGACCTGGCCCGTGCAGAGCCTTCGCCGAGGACGACGCATCTCAGTTACACCGTGCGTGCGCGGTAGGCGCGGAGGGCGGCCATGAGGAAACTGGCGGGAGCGTCGAGGTGGTCGGACACGAGGGATCGGGCTCCCCTCGATCGGTCCTCGCGCGAGGTGCCCTCCGGGGTGACCAGAGGGCTGCGGGAATAGCCCTGTGGGCCCAGAGCCCAACTCCACCTGGTCTGAGGGCAGAAGGAAGCGGGGCAATCGGAAGCGGGCGTCCATCACGCCCAGAGTGCCGGCCAGGCTGGAGACGGACTCCAGCAGGTCCGCCTGCCACAGCGGACGGTCGAGCGTAATGGGCCAGGCTTCGTACAAGGAGCACAGATCGCCCACCACAACGCCCACTCGCTCAAACCCAAAGCCGTGCAGCGTGGCTCAACCGGCCGCGGTCGTCTACCTGGCCGGGCTCCATGTCGGGGCATCTTCCTGTTGTCCGCGTGGTGAGCCGCCGCGCTTCGGCCAGGGCGAGTGCGCGACGGCGGGGCGAGCGCGGGAGTCTTGTCAGCGGACGACGTCGAAGACGTTCTTCTGCAGGCCGTTGGCGTAGGCCTCGTGCTCAACGAGCTTCAGCTTCTGTGTGTCCTTGTCGGTGTCGCTGAAGAGCCGCTTGCCCGCGCCGAGCAGCAGCGGGAAGACGAGCAGGTGGTAACGGTCGATCAGGCCGGCGTCCGACAGGGCGTGGTTCAGGGAGGCGCTGCCGTGGACGATGATCGGGCCGCCCTCGGTCTCCTTCAGCGCGGCGACCTGGTCGAGGGTGCGCAGGATCGTCGTCTCGCCCCAGTTCGTTACCAGGTCCTCCTCGGTGAGGGTGGTGGAGACGACGTACTTCGGCATCACCTTGTAGTCGGCGAATTCCTCCATGTCGGGCCACACCGGGCTGAACGCCTCGTAACTGGTTCGTCCCATCAGGATCGCGGTAGCTTCCTTCTGCTCCCGGCCCTTGATCTCGAAGGCCTCGGGGAGGAACTCGACGTCCTTGAAGGTCCACCCAGAGTTCCGGTAACCGGGCTCGCCTCCCGGGCTCTCCACGACGCCGTCGAGCGATATGAAGGCGGTGCTGATCAGGGTACGCATCTCAGGTTCCTCGGTATCTCGTGTCTGGATCTCAGCGGGCGGCCGGTGCACGCTTCGGCCACCCTCGTGGCTGCGGTGCACCAGTCATGATCTATGACTGTGGATCATGGAGTAACTCATCGGTCGTGGCCAGCCCTTTCCGTGAGCCCGGCCATCTTGATGCCGATCTTGAAGTTACGAGGCGCCCGCCGCTGCCAGCACCGCGACCGGCAGGAGCAGAATCCACTGCGGCAGGCGGAGGAGGGGTCTGGGCCAGCCGACGGAGAGCGTGACGACCAGGAAGGCTGCCGCGTACGCGATGAAGTGCGCAGCCACGAACCATGCCACCAGGTTGGTCCCCGGCGTACCGTCCGTCAGGGAGAGGTAGAGCAGAGCGAGTCCGGAGAGCGCCAGGTCGACGCTCACCATGTGCCACACGGCGTGCAGGACCCGCTTGGGTTCGTCCGCGAGCCCGCAGGACAGCAGCGGCCGCACCGCATCGCGGTGCCCGCCGATGATGTGCACGGCGGCCACGCCGAGCGCGGTGATCCCTGCGGCGAGAAGCCAGCCGTTCATCGGACTTCGATTCCTTTGGCCACGACACTGGCCAGCAGTGCGGCGAGCTGCGGGGCAGGGTGTTCCCCGATCAGCCCTACGTGGAAGAACACGGCTCCTGCCAGCGTGTCCAGGACCAGGTCCACGGGCGTTTCGGCCGCGATCTCCCCGCGCAGCACGGCGCGTTCGAAGACAACCAGCAGTCGTTCCTTCGACGGGGCCAGGAAGTCGCCGCGGATGCGCGCCTTCAGTTCCGGATCGGCGGCGAAGTCGGCGAGCAGTCCCGGGAGTGCCGCCGCGGCGGCAGGCGCGCGGAACTCGTCGACCAGGCCCTGCAGCAGTACGGCCAGATCCCCGGCCAGCGTTCCGGTGTCCGGGGGCGGAGTGTCATCGGTCGTCGTGAAGACGGCCTCGAAGACCAACTCCGGCTTGCCCGACCACCGCCGGTAGATCGTGTCCTTGCCGACACCGGCCCGCGCGGCCACCGCCCCGATCGATGTCGCGGGGTAGCCGACCTCGACCACCAGCTCTGTCGTCGCGCCGATGATCGCCTCGTGCGATCGGGGATCCCTGGGACGCCCCCTGGAGGGCAGAGAGGAACTCATGGCATTTACCATACGGGTCGACCCGTAAGGTAAACAAGAGGCTTGGCCCACCCTTCAAAACCGAAGCCGGCGACGCCCCTTCAGGCTGCTGGACAGCTGACGAGTGGTCCGAAGAACGCCTGGCGGGCGCCGAGGTCGGCGTGGGCGAGCCCGAGGGATACACGACAACCGGCCCCGGAACCCGCCAGGAGCCGGTGAGGCAGGCGTCGGGTCAGTAGATGATGGATACGATCTGGCACGCGGCTTCGGCGAGCCGACGATCTCCTTGCACATGGGCGCGGGACAGGGCATCCGCAGGATCGATGCTCCGGGTAGCCAATCGCCAGAGGGTGTCAGCATCCAGCAGCACTGCTGCGGTTGGTCGGCCGCTCGGTGCTCCGGCCAACGACCAATGGTCCGCGGCGGCAGTCGCCGTCCACGTGCCGCCGACGGGGCCCGCGGAGATCACCCGGACCTGCGCCCCGACTGGTGCTGACGTGCGTCGGAGTGTGTGAGGCAGGGCCCGCATGAAGGTATCGAGGACCATGGCCAGGGCACGCGGCTCCGGATCGGTGTCGCGGCCGATGGCGTGGCGGATCTGCTGGCGGTGAGTCCAGTGCTCGGTGAACTCCCGGGCGATGTCCAGCCAGGCCGGCGCAGGGTCGACACCTGCCCACGACACGCCCAGGGCGGCCGCGTCAAGATCGGCTGTGGCGAATCGCTGGGCCAGCTGGGTGCCTGCCGCAGCCAGGGCGTCGATGAGCGAAGCAGGGGTGTCGTCCGCGTGCAGGTCGACCCATTCCTGGTTCGTGCGGTGGATGAACGCCTCGAGCGTCTCGCCATCGGCCGGGTTGTTCCGGTAGCCGCGGCCGAGGCGGCCGTAGTAGTCGCCGAGGAGGTGGGCGGCAACGTCGTGCACCGTCCAGTGCCCGGCTGCCGTCCTGCTCCAGTCGGCGGGTGTCAGGCCACGCAGGGTATCGAGCAGCGATCTGAGCTCCTGACCGAACAGCGCACGTGCGTCGATCGGGTTGCCCAGCCAAGAAATTCCGGACACGCGGTTGGACTCGGGACTCATGGCCACAGCCTGTCAGTTGGGGGCCGTGGCCTGCCATCGAATACTCCGCCCGGGAGAGCCCGGGTGACCCGCTGCGTCAACCGTCCGCGAGCAGTGCGGTTGCGGGCCAGAGCTACCGGCACCCACCGGCCGCCGTCAGGCGTACCGCCCCGAGTGCGCAGGAAGCGAGCTGGTGATGCGGGAGAGGAAGTGTTCGGCGGCGACCTCCGGGTCGTATCTGCTCAGGCGGCCATTGAGGGCCAGGCGGGCCAGGCGGTCAGCGAGGGCGGAGCGTACCCGCAGGGTTGTGCGCTCGCGTACGCTCGCCGCCAGGTCGGGGAGTTGCGCCGCCTGCACACAGGCCAACTGCCGTACGGCGATGGTGTCTTCGTCGCCAAACGCTTTCAGTTACGGGGCCAGGATCGCCATTGGCCCGGACCTGTCCCACGACATGACACCCACCCCGGCCCGGGACACCCTTGCCCTGCACGAGGAGAAGGCCGCGCTCTACCCGCAGTGGGCCGCCGAACTCGGCCCACTGTTGGCATCCTCGTGACGTGACCTGGCAGTTCGTGTTGCATGACACGGGCACAACTGACTGACAAGACATGGCAGTTCGTTGGGACGTGGCTGCCGATCGATCGGTGGGTGCGGCCCGTATCCCGAGTGGCTGTGGCTACGGCAGCAGTTCGAGGGCGCGACAGGGCGGTTCCGGACCGGTGGGCAGTGGCGGAATGCGCCGACCGAGCTCGGTGCCTGGTCCACCGTCCACAACCGCTTCAGGCAGTGGCGGGACGCCGCTGAAGTTGTTGGCCCTCAGTTGTTGGTTCTAGACGTCGGCCTCGTCCCAATGACCGATGCCCTGGCCGACCCCCGGGCGTTGGGCCGGGTGGGTCGCTGATGTGGTCCGTTTTGCCGAACCGGGGGCGTGGGGGGATTTCCTGAGTCGGTGTCGGCAAGGTCTAGGTTTCGACGCCTTTCTGTCTCCACCCCACCGAACCGGATCTTCCGAGGATGAGGAATCACTCATGGTCGACAGACACGCCGCCCGACCCGGCCACCCCCTCCGGCCTGCCCGTCTTCCCTGGTTTGTGGTGAGCGTACTGGGTGCGTTCGTACTGACGGGGTTGCCGGTGGCTGCGGCTGTCGTGCCGCCCGCGCCGACTCCGCCTGTGCCGGCCCCGCAGTCCTCCGTGGTGCCGGCGCCCCCGTCGGCTGCGCAGACGCTGGCCGCTGACAAGCCGTCAGGGGGGTTGCTGCGGGCACTGCGGCGTGACCTGGGGCTGTTGGAGGGGCAGGCGCGGGCGCGGTTGGTCAACGAGGCGGAGGCGGGGACGCGGGCGGGTCGGCTTCAGAACACGCTGGGCAAGAAATTCGCCGGTGCCTGGGTGCAGGGCACGACCTCCGCCCGCCTCGTGGTAGCCACCACGGACGCCGCGGACGTGGCCGCGATCAAGGCGGAGGGGGCACAGGCCAGGGTCGTCAAACATGGTCTGGGTGAGTTGGAGGCGCTCACGGCGAAGCTGGATTCCGCCGCCGTGGCAGGTGGGGGTCTGGAAACGCCGGTGCGGTATGTCGACGTGCGGGCCAACAAGGCGACGGTGCAGGCGACGAGCAGCGCGGCCGCCGACAAGCTGATCGCGGCGGCCGGAGTCGACCGGCGGCTCCTGAACGTCAAGGTGTCGGCCGACCGCCCGCGCGCGCTGCACGACGTCCGCGGGGGCGACGCGTACTACATCGACGAGATGGCTCGATGTTCGGTCGGGTTCTCGGTGACCAAGGGCACCCAGCAGGGGTTCGCCAGCGCCGGGCACTGCGGCAAGGCGGGCGCGAAGACCACCGGCTTCAACAAGGTCTCCCAGGGTGCTTTCGAGGCGTCGGTCTTTCCGCAGAAGGACATGTCCTGGGTGGGCGTGAACAGTCAGTGGGCTGCCACGCCGCGGGTGAAGAGTCAGGGGGCGGCGGACGTGCAGGTCACCGGTTCGGTGCAGGCGCTGGTGGGCGCGGCGGTCTGCCGGTCGGGTTCCACCACCGGCTGGCACTGCGGGACCATCGAGCAGCACGGCGCCAGCGTGAACTACGCGGAGGGCGTCATCGAGGGGGTGACCCGCACCACGGTGTGCGCGGAGCCCGGGGACTCGGGTGGCTCCTACATCTCCGGCAGCCAGGCCCAGGGGGTGACTTCCGGAGGCAGCGGTGACTGCAAGAGCGGCGGGATCACTTTCCATCAGCCGTTGAACCCGCTGCTCAATGAGTTCGGACTCACGTTGAAGACCGCCCTCGCCCAGCGTGATCCCAGTACGCAGGGGACCTCGGGCAGTTGGAGTGCGGGCAAGGTCTATCAGACCGGGTCGCGCGTGACCTTCGACGGCGTCACCTACGTGTGCCTGCAGCCCCATCAGGCTCAGGGCGGGTGGCAGCCTGCCCGCACACCGGCCCTGTGGCAGCGCGTCTGACGGGCAGTTCGTTCACGACATCCCTGGCCGAAGCGGCGACGTCGGGGGCTGGTGTCTCAGGCCTTGGTGTCTCAGGGGTTGGTCGGCTCAGGTCTCTGCGAGCAGTGTGTAGGCCGTCGTCACGAAGGTTTCGCGGGCGCGGTAGCGGCGGGTGCAGACGGCGGCCAGAGCAGTTGCGGTGTCGGGCCTGTAGCCCAGGAAGGCCTGTTGGCCGAGGGTGGCTCCGCAGTGGAAGTAGAGCGGGCCGTACTGGGCGGGGTGCTGGAACCAGGACATGGTGTGCGTGTGCCGGTGCCCAAAGCCCCGCCGCAGGACCGGGCGGCCTGCTGCCCGCAGGGCCGCGGCCAGGGGGTGGCCCGTCGGGTCGAGGTGGGCTTCGAGGAAGGTCAGCAGGTCGTGCGGGGTGGCACGGATCGCGCCTGCTGCCTTGAATCCGCCGATGGTCAGCGGGGGCGTGGGCGTGCTGCCGTCCTTGCGGTGGCCGGTGGCGTCGGTGGCATCCGTATCGTCCGGGCCCGCGGGGTGCAGGGCCGTGCCGCCCAGACGCAGTGGCCGCAGCACCTGTTCGGTGAGCAGGTCGTCCCAGGGGGTGGCGGTAGCGGCGGCCAAGGCGTGGCCGAGCACGGAGACACCGAAGTTGGAGTAGTGCCAGCGGGAGCCCGGCCGCCGGCGCGGTCGTCGGCGTACGAAGGCGTTGACGACGTGCCGGTCCTCGTAGCGGGCGTAGGGGTTGGTGCGCCAGGTGGGCAGGGCCCGGGGGTAGAAGTCGGGGGGCAGGGCGGGCAGCCCGGAGGTGTGGGTGACCAGGTGCGCGAGGGTGATGGGGTGCGCGCCGATGCGCCGCGTGGGGGCGAGGAAGGACAGGGCCGGCTCGCCCGCGGAGAGAACTCCGGACTGCGTCAGGTGGGCCAGCAGCAGTGCGGTGAACGTCTTGGAAGCCGAGCCGATCTCGTAACGCAGCTGGTCACGGGGAACGGGCGGCGGCGGTCCGGTCCCGCCGCAGCGCACCGTGCGCCGGCCGTCGCGGGACAGTGCGAAGACGACATCGGGCGCCTCCACCGCGGCGATGGCGTCATCCAGCCGCCGGTACATCGTCTCGTCGTCCGGGCGGTTCTGCGCCGGGGCGCGGCGAGGCGGAAGTTCGTCTTCGGTGGCGTTGTGCGGTTCGCCTGGCCAGGGCGTGCGCGGGGGCGTCATCAGGACGTGGTGTGGGTGAGTTGCGTCAGGGCACGGGAGGTGGCCATGACGGAGGCGAAGGCGGCGACGAGCGTGGGGTGATAGACGAGGTCGAAGAGTTCTTCGGGATCCCCCTCGGGGATGGTGCGTACGGCGGGCATGGCACCGTCGGCCTGTTGGGCGGCGGCGAAACCCTCCCAGGCTCGTTCGTCCAGCGTGGGACGGGGCAGGCAGGCGTCGACGACCAGGAGTTCGCCGAGGAGGTCCCAGCGCTCCAGGTCCAGCCAGTCGTCCAGCCAGGCGGGCAGCCAGGTGGCCAGGTAGTCGGCGAGCGGGGGCGGGATGTCGTCGGGGTGCTTGCCCCAGTCGGTGAGGTGGAAGACGGTGTGGGTGATGTCGTAGGCGGTGTGCCCTTCCACCGTCCAGGGTTCGGGGGTGCGTCCCAGCCATGTCCGGCCGATGACCTCGGCCTCCGGCGGCCGGGGCTCGAGGCCGCAGCGGCGCTGGAACGCGGAGAGCCCCAGGCGGCGTACGGGTGGCATCTCGCGGGCGGCGAAACTCTCCAGGCGCTGGTTGAGCCGGAAGATCTGCTCGAACGCGGGATGGCTGTAGCCCAGCTCCTTGAAGGGGAGGTAGACCTCGAAGGGAATGGGGGAGATGGGTTCGATGCGCTGGCCGCGCACCAGCATCTGACCGCCGTCCAGCGTGTTGCGCCAGGCGTGGTCGAGCAGTTGCCGTGCCAGCTGCGCCTGCCGGGAGCCCGCCACTCCTTCCCGGAACAACACCGAGCAGATGAGGGCCAGTTCGCCGATGGGTTTGAAGCGCTCCAGAAAGCCCACTTCCGGGTCGACGTCCGGTTCCAGGCGGAACCCGTCGCGGTGGGCGTGCAGCCACTCGAGAGCCTGGCTGCCGACGGTGTGCATGAGGCGGGTGTTGGTCATCTCGACGCTCCTCGTCCCCGCTGTCCAGCCTGCCCCCGACGCGTGGCTCCCGAATGTGCCGGCTGCGCGAAGGCGGGTGCCTTCCCGGTCGCCGCAGCGGCGGTATCGGTGTCCTCGTGCAGTGCGCCGGCGGTCAGTACGGCGGCGAAGACCGTCATCAGCGTCGAGTGGTAGCAGCCGGTGAATTCGTCTGCGGGCGCCCGCTCGGTGAAACCGTCCGCAGGCCCCCTCCCGTCCCGCCCGGAGCCGATCTCCGGAACGGCTCCGGAAGCGCCCTGTGCTCCGGCCAGTCGTGTCCAGGCGTCTTGCAACATCGTGCGGTCGGGCGGGCCGGGCAGGCTGCCTGCCACGGCCAGCAGCTCACAGCTCAGGTCCCACCGCTCGTCCTCCAGGCAGGTGTCCAGCCACGGCGGGAGCCACTGCGCGAGGTAGTCGGCGACCTGCGGGGGAACGCGGTGCGGTGCCGCGCCCCAGTCGGCGATGTGGAAGATCACATGGGTGAGTGTGTAGCCGGCGTCCCCTTCGAACATCCAGGGTTCCGGCAGGCCGCCCAGCCAGGTGCGCTCCAGCGCCCGCTCCATGCCCTCGTGCGGCCGCATGCCGCTGTGGCGTTCGGAGTTGAGGATGCCGAGGCGCCGGTTGGGCTGCTGCTCGGTCACCTGCCAGGAGCGGGTACGTGTCACCGTCGCGGCGGCCTTCTCGAAGCCGTGGTGGCGCAGCCCGGCCGAGGCGAAAGCCGCGTAGATCTCCAACGGGTACGTCGCGAAGGGCTCCAGGCGCTGCAACTGGCACAGGAGGTCTCCCTGCCCGGTCTGCCGCCAGGCGAAGTCCAGCAGATCACTCGCCCTTTGGTGCAGCGGCGCGGTCGATTCGGCATGGCGGCGGACGGTGACGCACACATGCGCCAGTTCTCCCAGCGGCTTCCAGGTGAAGTTCACGTTGCCGTACTCGGCCAACGCGTCATCCCCGAGCACGAAGTCGTCACGGTGCTCGGACACCCAGGCAAGCGCCGCCTCGGCGACCCCCCGGACATCGCGCGCCCTCACCCCGGCACTCCGGCCCGCAACAGCTGCGCCGCCTCGACCTGCAGCAGCACACGGGGATCCTCGGACCCCATCTGCGCCACGAACTCCAGCCCGGCCTCCAGGCCAAGGGTGTGTGGCACGCCGTCCAGCAGGACCAGCCAGCGGCCGGCCCCCGCGGCTTGCAGCCAGTCGCGTCGGCGGACCGCACGCACGAAGCCGCGGGCGACATCCACGGGTCGGGTGCGTGCCACCCGGGCCACCGCGCAGTCGGCGCCGGGCAGCGCGAGGGGAGCCAGCACGGCGAGTTGATGGGTCAGCACCTGCCACGAGGTGTCCTGAAGCCAGGCCGCCGGGGGCTCTGTTCCTTGCGGTGCGCCGTTGAAGGACGCGTCAAGATCCGCCAGAGTTCGTTGCATCGCCCAGTGGCTCCACACCGACGCGGGCGAGGCATCGGCGGGGGGCGGATACGCCAGCACGGCTTTGCTGAACACGGCGAGGTCGTCGGGTTCGACCGGTGTGCGGCGCAGGACGCCCGGCAGGACGGCGTCGGCACCCACCACACGCACGGCGGCGAGCGCGAGGCCGTCCACGGCCGCCGCGTCGGATCCGGTCACGCTGCCGGCCAACCGGAACCGGCCCCCGTCCCGAAGAGCGGAGACCAGTTCCCACGTGAGGCCCTGCACCGCGCCCGCCAAAGGCGACGTAGTGCCTGACTCCTCCATACCGGTGCCCCCGTCAACCCTTCTTCGGGCGCGGAGTCGGAGGCGACAACAGCAGGGAGATCGTCCCGCCAGTCAGGGCCAGCGCCGCACATTCGCGGCTGTCGCGGTAGGAACCGTCGGCCTCAACCGGGTCGAGAGCGGCCTCAACGTCCAGCGTTTCGGCTATGTCTTGATCCGTGAATTCGGTGGAAGCCATGCCTCTGCCTCTTCCGTCATATTACGCTGTGTTTCACGTGATGTCAGCGCGCTTCCTGCACGTACTGTCATCAGTGAAAATTCAACGCATGGGTTTCCTTTACCTCACGCGCATTAGAGAATTGCGCGACCGAGGTCAGGCGGTGTGCTGCACGCCTCTAAATCATTCTCTTCGAGGCGCCCATACAAGCCTAGACGAACCAAGCCGTTGCAGCATCCGCAGGCAATATTCCACATTCGAACTATTGCAACCTGTAAGGGGTTTGGCCGCGCAGCGCCACCGGGCGAGGACCATCCGCTCGACTGGGGTTCCGCACTGTCACGCGGGCTTCCCTGCCCCGCCGCGCCCTGCCGTGCCCAGCCGCGTCCGGCACGGAATTCGTCGGCGGTCGCTAGGGTCGGCCTATGTCCAGTCCTGGAGATGTGCCGCCGGAGATCCTGAATCGGTTGCGGTCGTTCTGTCAGCAGCTGCCCGAGTCGTACGAGGAGCCAGCGTGGATCGGCGTGCGCTGGCGGATCCGTACGCGGACGTTCGCCCATGTCTACACGCCGGACGTGGACCGCTACCCGGCCTACGCATCGTATGCAACCGCAGATCAGGAACCGGTCGTGATGACTTTTCGGGTGCCCGTCGACGATCTGCTCGGCGTTACCGCCGGTGGGTTCCCGTTCCTCCGTGCCGACTGGGGACATAACGTCGTCGCCGCCGTTCTCGGCGACCACACCGACTGGACCGAGCTTGCCGAACTGATCACCGACAGCTACCGCGAGATGGCCCCGAAGTTCCTCGCCGCCCGGGTCCCCCTCCTGCCACCGATCAGCTGACCGGCGGCGGGCTTCGTCTCCCGCGCCCTCGAGGCCCGACGAACTCGCCGCGGCCGCGGTCGCGGTCGCCGACGTCCAGTTCGTGCTCGAGCGGACGCGGAGGCCTTGTTCAGCCATGGTGTGGACCCTGGCCCACGGCCTGGCGTTCCTGCACCTGGATGGCGACGACCCCGACACCCCAACCCCCGAGGTAGTCGCTACCCCAGGCCCACGCGGCCCTCCACGCGCCGTTCAGCGTCTGCCCGGCGATGTCCCCGACGACAGCCGCGGCATTCGGAGGTGCGAACGGCTGTGATCGATGGGCTGGCGGCCGCCGAGCACATCCGCGGCAGTCTCGGTCAAGGGTCGGCGTATGACCCGCTGGCAATTAGGCAGCACGCGCATGGTCGACATGCAACGCGGAGCAGACCACCGCCTCCTACCGCTCAAACTTCCGCGGTACCGCAGGAGTTGCAGGGCCCGGCTTTCTACGGCAGGGGTTGGACACGAACACCCATCTCTCGTTAGACGCCCCTCGGCCGCCTGCCCGCTAGCGTCATGCCTCCATCAACTCAAGGGAATTGAGGGGAGAAACCGATGAGGGCAAAGCGTCGCTCGGCGATGGTCGGGGCATTGCTGGGGGCATGCGTGTTCCTGGTTCCGGAGGCGTCGGCCGGAGCACAGACAGACAATCCACGGGCAGCGGACACGGACGCGCGGGAGGCGGCCGTCCATCCCAACCGGGTGGCCACAATGAACCTCTTCAAGCCCGGGGGCAGGAAGCCCTGGACCACAGCGCAGGAAATCGCCAAGCACGCCCCACAGGTGGTCGGACTCCAGGAAGTATGCCTGCGAGACACGGATGCCATCGTGCGGCACCTGAAAGAGCGCGGTCTCACGTACTACGCGACTGTCGGACCGGCGTCGCAGAAGTTCGGCTGCGGCCGTAGGTGGGGCATCAGGGGGTCCTACGGGAACGTCATCCTGTCAGCGACACCCATAACGGATTCCGGCCACCAGTCCTATCCCGAAGGAGGCAGCGAGGGGCGCAGCTTCGTCTGGGCCAATGCCGTGGTCGACGGGGTCGAAACCAAGATTTTCAACACGCACCTGGCGCAGGGGCCACAGGCGGACGTGCGCGAGAAGCAGGCACGGTTCCTCGCGGACCACGTGAAGCCGCACACGCGCGCCATCGTCCTGGGTGACTTCAACTCCGAGCCCTGGCTGCCGGCGATGTCACCCATGACGTCCCTCCTATGGGACGCCGACCCCTACTGCGGCCCTGTCCAGGACAAGCGCTGCACACCAACCGCGGACGCCAGCCCGAACCGCAAGAAGTTCGACTACGTCTTCCTCAACCGTGCCTACGCCCCGCCGCCCGGCGTCAGCACACACAACACCTTCTCGGACCACGACTTGGTCTATGCGGACGTCAAGGCGAAGTTCTGAACGCTGGTGTTCTCCGCTCTGCGCGGCAAGTGGTGCCAGCTCCCCTGCACCGGCCCATGCCGTCCAGCGTTTTGCCCGGGAGGAGCGCGGTTCGGTCCCTCGGGAACGGGACGCATGCCTGAAGAAGAGAGCCGCGGGGCACGTTGGAGGCATGGGACTTTACCTGCGCAATGGTGCGCACGGCTATGGGCTGGTCACGAAGGTGCTGCACTGGGCGGTATTCGTGGCGATGGTCGCGCAGTTCGCAGTGGGGTACCTGCTTGACGTCGACGACAGCGGCCGTGGTCGGGGCCGAGGGCGTGGGCGGGGCGGGAGCTCGGGCAGGGGACAAGGCCGTGGCAGGGGCGGGGAGGACGGTTACGACCTCTTCGGTCACGACGTGCTGCTCACCGTGCACGTCGTGCTGGGGGCCGCGGTGTTGCTGCTCGGCCTGGCCCGGCTCGTATGGCGGCTGGCCACACCGCTCCCTCTCTGGGCGCCGTCGTTGACTTCGCTGGAGCGACGCCTGGCACACGGTACGGAGACCGCCTTGTACGCGACCACGTTCGCCATCCCGCTCACCGGCATTGCCCTGGTGCTGTCCGGTGACGACCTGCTCGTCGCCCACATCGCCGCGCACATCGTCTTCTTCGCAGCGCTGGCGCTGCACGTCGGGTTGGTGTTCAAGCACCAACTGGTCGACCGTGACCGTCTGCTGCGTCGCATGGCGTGAAGCGCGCACCCTGGTGGTTGTTCAGGCCAGGCGCTGGGAGGGGCCGGTTGGAGGACGTCGATGTCGCGAGTTCGGGCCGGTCACCGTTCCCTCCAACCAGTGCTTGAGGCAGCGATCCGCGAAAGAGTGGCCGGAAGCGCCTTGATCGGCAACGCTGTTGTTGCGTGATCGCTTTCGTTCATCAAGGGTCCCGCGGCGCCCGTTTCGCCGCCGAGTTCGGAGTTCCACACATGCTTTTCGACGTCACCCGCAGCGAGCTTGTCGACATCTTCGGCGAGGACCGGATCGCAACCCTGCCCGCCACTGCCTTTCCGCTCGCCGCCGTGGACACCGAGGGCGCCCGCCTCCTGCAGACCGTCGGCGTCCCCACCGGGACGCTCCTGCTGCGTCAGCCGGACGAGGACGACGGTTCGCTGCCCCGCGTTCAGGACGTTGTCCACATCGAGGATTTCGAGGACGCCGCTCAGGGCGCGGGTGACTGGACCGTCATCGGCTGGCTGCTCAACGCGCACCTCGCCCTCGACCCCGTATCCGGCAAGGTGCATGCTCTCGACTCCGACGAGGAGTCGGTGGTCGAACTCCATCGGGACGTTTCGTCACTTCTTCAGGTCACCCTCCGGTTCCAGTGCCTGGTAGAGGAGTTCACCTTCAGCGGTGATCAGGACGAGGAGGAAGCTGACTTCGAGCGCTTGGACGGCGAGGTCGATCGGATCCGTGAGGAGACGAGCAAGATTGACCCGCTCCCCTTCCAGGACGGCGAGACCGTCTGGTCGATAGTGGGTGATGAGATCGCAGGGGGCCAGCGCTTCACGGGCAACAGCCCGGGAGCCCGTTCCCTCTACGGGTGATCGCCTGGCACGAGACACTGCTCCGCTGGCCAGCGGCCGGTGGCAGACCAGGGCTGATCGACTCGGTCCTCGCGCCGCGGCTAAGTGCTGAGTCGGGGGCTCCCAGCGGCCCCACCACGTGCCTGGCGCGGTTGGGTGAAACGCAGCATGGTGCCGGATGGGTCGAGGAAGGCGCAGTCACGGGCACCGTCGGGCCGGTTGATCGGTTCTTGCATCACTTCGGCGCCCGCACCCTCGATGCGCTCGAAGGTCGCGTCGCAGTCGGCGGTCACGAAGACCAGACGACTCAGAAAACCCTTGGCCATCAGACTCTCGATCGCCTGCCGGTCTGCCGGGGAGATACCTGGATCGTTGGCGGGTGCCACGAGGAAGATCTGCACAAGAGGATGCGCAGGCGAGCGGATGCTGACTCTCTCAACTCCCTCGGAGTCGACATGGGTACATACCTCAAAGCCGAGCACGTCACGGTAGAAGTCGAGTGCCTCGTCGATGTCGTGGACGGCGAGAGAGCAGGACGAGAGCTCGAGATCTGCTTCGGTCATCGCCGCTCCTTGTCACCGGCGGACAGGAAGACGACGTCGAGATCGTGGAGCCGTCGGGGGTCGGTGTCGATGGCGATGCGGGTGATCTTCTCGTTGTGGATGGTGAACGTGAAGAGGGCCTTTGGCCGGCCGCGGTTGGACCAGACGGCCGCTGGGGTGCCATCGACCAGGGCGAGCCGGGCCGCCTGAGCTCGTCCGGCGAAGAAGGCCGCCACCTCGCGGGCGCCGCGCATCTCGATGGCCACGGCGTCCGGATCGAGCAGTTCCAGCAGGGCGGTGAAGTCTCCGCCGCGGGCCGCGGCCAGGAAAGCCTCGACGATTTCCCGCTTCCGGGATTGGGCGGCATCGGATGCGTCGGCCGCTCCGCGAACCCGCTGCCGTGCCCGGCTGGCGAGTTGCCGGGCCGCCGCCGGGGAGCGGTCGAGGATGGCGCCGATCTCGGCGAACGACACGGCGAAGACGTCGTGCAGGACGAACGCGAGCCGCTCGGCCGGGGTCAGCGTGTCCAGCACCACCATCAGCGCGACACCGACCGAGTCGGCCAGCAGTGTCTCGTCCTCGGGGCCGGCCTGGCCGTTCGGATGGGTCTTGGTGTGGGGCGCGGTCGGCTCGGGCGGCAACGTCCCGGCCGCGTCCTCACGCCGTGCCCTGCCCGCCTCGAGCATGTTCAGGCAGACCCGAGCCACGATGGTGGTCAGCCACCCGGCCGGGTTCTCCACCTGTCCGGTGTCGGCACGACTGACCCGTAGCCACGCCTCCTGCACCGCGTCCTCGGCGTCGCTGGGGGAGCCGAGCATCCGGTAGGCCACCGTGTGCAGGCGGCTCTTGTGCGCGGCGAACTGTTCGCTCAGCCAGTCCTGTTCGCCCATCTGTCACATTCCTCCGTCCGGTCCTGTCATACGTACTGACCGGCGAGACCACGCAGATGTGACATCCGCGCCGCACTCGGCGTGGATGTCCCGCACCTCTTTGACCGACATACAGGGAGATATGGCATGAAAGCGCACGTGAGCTCGATCCTCCTCGGCGTCCAGGACATGGACCGGGCCAAGCGGTTCTACACCGAGGGGCTCGGCTGGAAGATCAAGAATGACTACGGCGTCTCGGTGTTCTTCGAGTCGGACGGAGCCTCGGCCGTCGGCTTCTACGAACGCGAAGGGTTGGCCGAGCAGGTGGGCACAGGCCACGAGGGCAGCGGCTTCAGCGGGCTGGTCCTGACCTACGTCGTGCGTGGTGAGGCGAGGGTCGACGAAGTCATGGAGGAAGCCCAGAAGGCCGGTGCCAAGGTCCTCAAGCCGGCCGGCGCCCTGCCGTGGGGTGGGTACGGCGGCACCTTCGCCGACCCGGACGGCTACATCTGGAGCCTGAGCTACAGCGCCCGGGGCGGCGCCGACCAGCTCTACGCGGAGTAGCCGCGGGTCTCTGCGGCTGACGATCGTCCGGGACGGCGGGGGCGTGTGCCGCAGCCGTCCCGGGCACGGCGATGGCCGGGGCAGGCAAGGCAGTGATCGGATCCGGGCGAGCCGGCTGCGCGGCGACTTGGCAACACAGTGGACCCTTCGGCCAGTGTGTGGGGCTGCGGCGCCGGTTGGTCCACCAAGCTTTCCTCAGCATCGGATGCGCACTCATCTGTTGGCGCCGGGCTCAAGAAGCCACTGCCTGTGACGCCGGACGCCGATGTGAAAGCGGCGGTTTACAGCGAAATCTTTCGTTCATCGGGCTTGAGCCCACGGAGTGTCCAAAGGCCGTACAGAGCCAGCAGCGGTTTGGCGACCATCCACTCGCCAGGGCGATAGTCATCCGCGCGCACGAGTTTCTCAGCCAGATCAGGCCGCTGTCTCCGCAGGTACGCGCGGGCCTTGAGCGCGTGAGCCGGCTGGGATGCGATCTTGATGCGATCGACGTCTTCAAGCAATGGGATCACGTTCGTGATGTTCTCCCATGTCGTCGCACTTTGGTCTTCGAGGAGAAGGGTGCCGTCGAACTCGAGCACCGACTTGGCGTAGTCCGCCATCAACTGGGCTTCCGCAGCGCAGTTGCCGGTCCCACCACCGCTGAAGATCACACGAGTGTCTCGCGCGTTGTCAGCGGCAGCGGAGCGAACTCCAGCACGGACCCGCCAGCGGTTGATGAAGTTCGCCGTCGGCTGGGGGTTCTGGAAGCCCAACACGACCACGGCTTCGGATGCGCCCCCTCTGCTCCCCACGAGCGCTCGAGACCAGCGCCAGTTCAACCACTCGCCCCAGGCCAGGGCCGCAGCCCCAGCTATGACCAGCCTCGTCCTTCGTCGCATGCGGCGACTCTAGGGCACCGCGGTATCGGCCAGTGAAGGCACCAGCCGCGGTGCCACGAGCCTTTCAACGCTGACCGAAAGGCGCCGGGCAGCGTGTCGCCGCCCGTCATGCCGCCCAGGCCTGACTCGCCCCGGATCACCCGTACGCCTGATCCGGGGCCATACGGGCGTGCCATTGGGCGACCGGGGTCGTTGGTGTTCGCGAAGGTCCCGTAATTGAGTGAGAGGTGAACTTCTGTGCGTCGAATGAGCATGGTTCTGGCCACGGCCGTCGTGGCCATCAGTCTGGCTACTCCGATGGCGAGCGCTGCCCCCGTCTCCGATGGTGGACCGCCGTATCCCTATGCGGACTGCCTGGCCGCCACCAAGCAGAAGGGCGAGTCGCCGTCCTATGGCAGGTGGCACTGCGACCAGCTGGTGAAGAAGGGCTATGTCCTGCCGCCGAACCGCTGATCACCCGGTTGTCTTCCGGTATGTCTCGGCCATGGGGAAATCGCCAGCGCTAATCAGTTGAGCTTGTTCCTCAACCCCTGGGCCCGGTCGCGTGATCCCTCCTTGGGGTGAGTGCAGGGTGTGGGGTGGCCCTCAGTGGCCCTCCTCGTGATTCTGAAATCATCGATGGATGACGGACATTCACGGGGAGGGCCGTGGGGAGAGCCTGCTGGCGCCGGTTGGTGCTCAGGAGGCTGTCGGGCAATTGCCAGGCTTCAGGAATAGCTCGCTGCGGAGGGTATTCCGGTTCACACCCTGTCCTGCGTGATCCTGCCCTGGACCGTCGAGCAGTACGACACCGCGCCGACACCGCGTCCTGACTCCGGCCTGCTGAACATCCGCGGATGTGCTCGTACCTCCCGGGGGCCCGCGCCCTGGTGCCAAGGAGGTCAGGGCTGTCGAAGCCTAGGGCCCGCACTGTGCGCTCACCAACCACCGGGCGCAACACACTCGTCGAAGACCTGCTCGGCGGTGTGCCGTTGCTTGCGCGGGGCGTTCAGGTCCGCCCGCAGCATCTCGTCCACCAGCGACTTGAACGGATCGAGCCGGGTCGCCTGGGGCGGGAGCTTCTTCCGTGGCCGCGGCCACACGGACTCCCGCGCCTTCTGCACCGTGGGGTGTGTGACCCCGTACTTGCGCATCAGAGCACGTTTGTTCAGCCCGGCACGATGGTCACGGCGGATCGCCGCGTATCTGGTTGCCGCAGGGGACGCCGTGACGCTGACTGCGGCGGGGCAGCCTGGATGAGAGCCCTACTGCTGTGCGGATGTGGCCGCGCGCCCGCCGTCGCCGGTCTCGGGCTCTTGTGGTGGGTCGCTGAGCTGCTCGCGCAGATAGTTCCAGACCACCGCGATCAGGGCGGCTACCGGTACCGCGAGCAGGCTGCCCACGACGCCGGCCAGGTTCGCGCCCAGGGTGACCGCCAGCAGGATCACCGCCGCGTGCAGACCCAGCCCGCGACTTTGGATGATCGGCTGGAAGACGTTGCCCTCGAGTTGCTGCACTACGACGATGATCGCCAACGTGATCAGTGCGTCGGTCAGGCCGTTGGACACGAGGGCGATGAGTACTGCAACCAGGCCGGCGAACAGGGCGCCCACGATCGGAACGAACGCCGATACGAAGGTCAGTACGGCAAGCGGGAGGACGAGCGGCACGCCCAGGATCCACAGGCCCAGGCCGATGAAGATCGCGTCGAGGAGGCCGACGAGGGCTTGGGAGCGTACAAAAGCGCCCAGAGTGTCCCAGCTGCGCGCGGCCACGATCGGGATGTCGGTGGCTAGCCGGCCGGGGAGCTGACGGGCGAGCCACGGAAGGAAGCGCGGGCCGTCCTTGAGGAAGAAGAACATCAAAAAGAGCGCCAGGATCGCGGTGACGACCCCGTTCAACACGGTGCTCACTCCCGTGAAGAGGGCGGTCACCATGCTGCCGACGCTGTCCTTGATCTGCGCCGTCGCCGAGTCGACTCCGCCTGAGATCTGGGCGTCGTCGATGTTGAGGGGCGGCCCGGCGGCCCACTGGCGCAATTTCTCGATGCCCTCGGTCACGCCGTCGGTCAGTTCGGCGGAATCGGAGGCCACCGGCACCGCGATCAGCGCCACGATGCCCGCGGCGGCCAGGAGGAACAGCACGGTCACCGCCGAGGCGGCCAGGGCGGGGGGCCAGCCGCGTCGGCGTAGGAAGTGGGCCAGAGGCCAGGTCAGTGTGGTGAGCAAGAGGCCCACTATGAGCGGCCAGAGGACTGACCACATCCGACCCATAACCCACAAGGCCGCCGCAGCGGCCACAAGAACCAGCAGCAACTCGACGGAGACCCGTGCCGATCTGCGCAACGCGGCGGCGGTCTTTGTGGAACTCAGCGTGGCAGGCATGGTGGACACCCTATTGATATGTCAGCAACACTCGGGCACTTCAGTCGACCGGAGCGGTCTCGGAGATTTCGGCGCCCCCACCGGCCCACCGGCCCACCGGCCGACCGGCATCCGGAGCAGGCTCCGCAGCTCGCTGTCTCGTGACCAGTCGGTCGACGCCGTGGCGCCGGTTCGCCGCATCCTGCTGGTCGGCCAGGCCCGGCCCGGCGTGCCACCACGCTCGCGGCCCAGGCGATGGCCTCGCGTCCTGCACGCCGTCACGTGAGGATTCACCGACGCAGGCCTCGACCACCCGCGGCAGAGTGCGGTGCGAAAGCGCTGAGGTGGCCGTCAACGTGGCGGCGAGTAAAGGCAGTTGGGAGCGAGGGCGGCTGTCGCACGTGAACGCGCCTCCTTGGTGATGAAGGCCGTTGATCGCCCAGGCCTCTCGCATATAGGGCAGGCACGGCGAATCGCCGTTTCGTCGATAGGCAGCCGCAGGTAGGCGGGGAGGGGGCTGTGCTTCACGGATCTTCAATTCGTCGTGCAAAGTGGCCTGTTCGGCACTCTTGCCAAGCGCAGACCATTTGCAGGACGCCGTGCTACGAACACAGCAAGCGCCTTGGCGACCTCTGCGCGGAGTCCGGCGTGAGCGGGGTGCGAGGCTGCCAATGGGGCTTATGACGCGGGTCGCTCCTCTCAGCTGGGATCGACCCCGCTGTACAAGCGAAATTGGTCGACAGAGTCGTCTGGCGCGGCATGAATGTGCACCGAGACCGGGCCGGGAAATGTGTAGCCCTGTTCAGCCGCGTGTCGGCAGACCTGAGCACCGAGCTGGCGTTGCACTTGCGCCTTGTATGTGGCCAGTCGCCGGTGAGAATCTGGCGGCAGCTCAAGGGTGTATGTGTTGGGTGCAAGGACGCGTTGACGATCGACGATGATCGTATTGTCGTCGCATGTCTGGCGTAGTTCGGCCACAACTTCTGGCTGGTCTTGCTGCCCAGGCAGCACACGCTCCCACAGCGGGTCGGTCCACTTCTCCAGGGCGTTCTCCACGATGCTGATGATTCCCATAGCGACCGGGTGCCCGACAAGACGTGATGCACGCACGCAAGCGGGTGCTGGGATCGCCTCGCCGCACACCTGACGCCTCATCGGCGACACCCTGCGGCAGGTCGCTTACCGCGGTGGCGGGACCATCCCCGCGCGTGCGGGGAGCGGGCATCGGGCTCGATCAGCGTGAGAAGCGTTTTGCGGGCGGCCGGGTTGCGGTCGAGGACGCGTTTGTGGCTGCCGCCGGGCCGGCGGGTCCGTCGTGTTCGGCGTCGTGTTCGGCGTCGTGCACCGGGTCGTGGCCGGTGACGACCATTCGGGTTCGGTCGGAGCATCTCGCCAAGCGGCGACGCCGGCAGGGGTGGTGGTGGCCCCGACCACGCCGTGAGCGTCCTCCCCGCGGCCGCTAGGAGGGCGCGGGGAGGCTGTAGGGATGCGGGGTTCAAGGGCCGGGGGAGACCGTACGTGGCCACCGCCCTGCGCCCCATGAGCGACGGATCAGGGGGTGGTCCCGTCGCCCACCACACGGGCGAAGCCGAGTTTGTCGACGGCCTGGTAGTAGGTCCAGGCCGTCCCGTTGCACGTGGTCTTCGTCGCGCCGCTGTACCTCGCGCACACTCTCTTCAGGTCCTCGTAGAAGGCGCTGTCGATGCGGGCCTTGTTGGAGTTGAAGGTGCCCACTTCCTTGTAGTTGCGGTAGCCGAAGTCGTGCCGGGCACAGGCCGTCTTGAAGGGGAAACCCATGGGATTGTCGGGCGAGCTGGAGCAGTAGTCGGTGGACCAGTTGAACTGGTAGGCGCTCCAGGCCCCCTGGTTGGCGTTGGCCGACACCCAGGTGTTGTAACTGCCCGCGTCCGTCTGGGTCCACTGGCTGAGCACCTGCGCCTTGTCGGCGGGCACGGCGGACGCGGGGGCGGCGGCTACGCCTATGGCCAGGGTGAGGGAAGCGGTGCTTACGACGAAAGCGGTCAGTCGAGCGCGCATGGGGCCTCCTGCCGGGGGGATGACACGTCCATCCCAACAAGCGTTTTCATGCCCACAGTTGGCGCTTCAACAAACGCGGCGTTCGCGTGAACTCCGTTGAACAGACAGGGGTTTACGCACCCTCGCACCGCCGCGTCTAGGGCTCGTCCGGCGGATCATGGGCCGAGCCAGGGCCGGACCGAGGCGAGGGCCGGCCAGTGCCCTAATCATGTTGACCGCCCCTGGCAGGCAGTGCTGGAGTCGGCACGTGGACAGCATCCCCGCCAACCGGCGGCTCTGGAACCAGATCAGCAGCGCCTACCAGCACGAGCATGACCCGCAAATCGGCGCCACACCCCGGCTGTGGGGCATGTACTCCATCCCGGACGCGCACCTGCACGCCCTGGGCGACGTCACCGGCAAGCGCGTCCTCGAACTCGGCTGCGGCGCCGGCCAGTGGTCCAGGGCGCTCGCCGCCGAGGGCGCCACCGTGGTCGGGCTCGACCTGTCCGAAGCTCAACTCGCCGCAGCAGCCCGCGCGATGGGAGCGGCCCGCTACCCGCTGGTGCAAGGCGCCGCCGAACAACTCCCCTTCGCCACCAACAGCTTCGACCTGGTGTTCTGCGACTTCGGTGGGCTCAGCTGGGCGCCCCCGCACCTGGCCGTCCCGCAGGCCGCACGCGTCTTGGGCCGAGGCGGGCGCCTGGTGTTCAACGTCGCCAGTCCATGGTTCGAAGCTTGCTACGACGAAGCCGCCAGCCGCGTGACCACGACGCTGCAGCAGGACTACTTCGGGCTGAACACCATCGCCGAAGGCGACGGCGCGACCAGCTATCAGCTCACCTACGGCGACTGGGTCAAGGTCCTGCGCGGCGCGGGTCTCATCATCGACGACCTCATCGAGCCGCGGCCCGAACTCGGAACACCCAACGGCTACAACGAAACCGACCCACCCGACTGGGCACACCGCTGGCCGGCGGAACTGCTCTGGGTAACCCACAAACCGTAAGTTCCGCCGCGCCGAGACGTGAAGGCACCCCATCGCCGGGCAGGCCTACGGCCTGTCCGGCTGATCGTGGGCGGAGCCAGAACCGGATCGAGGCCCTGCGTTTGTCGGTCGGAGGACTACGCCTTATCACCGCCCAGGTGGTCGGGCCGGGTGCGCGGGTGCCCGCCACTCGGGCAGTCGACACGGATGCGTTCCATGACCGGGATGAGCTGCGGGGTGTCGCCCTACTGGCCTGGCGTGATCAGCAGCGCCAGCGGGCGGCGTCCGCCTTCACTGGCCAGGTGGATCTTGATGTCAGGCCGCCCCGAGAGCGTCCGAGTCCCTCGTCTGGGCGGTGGTGCCGGGGCGTGCTTCCTTTCCCGGCGTCCGGCAGGACGTGGAGTCCACGCTCACCATCGACCAGTTGATACGGCCCTGGGCATCAGCGTCGGCCAGCACGGCCGCGAAGCTCTTGTCCCACGTGCCGTCCGCCGACCACCGCCGGTGCCGCTCGTAGACGGTCTTCCACGGACCGAAACGCACAGGCAGATCCCGCCAGGAAACCCAGTGCGCTGTCGATACAGGATCCGGCGGCCCGGACTCGGGCAGATGCGGCTTCAGTCGGGCCCACTCCTCATTCGTATGGAGGCTCGGGCCAGCTGGTCGGTCCGGGCTCTGTGTCGGAGCGCTCGATGCCGGACGGGGACGTCAGCGCAGGAAGGGGGAGGATCGCGGTCGGCTGGGTGAGGCCCAGCAGGCCGAGGAGGGTCGCGATGGCAAAGCCGGGGCGGGAGGGGGGGGCGGGCTCAGTCGCATGGCGCCCCGTCACACTTCGCCCGCCGTGCTGCGCTCGGCGCGCGGTCGGGTCCCTCGCAGGCCTCGGGGCCGGCGGCCGCCCACTTCAGACCGCCGGGCCTCGGCTAGGGGCTCGATGGCCACAACCACCTGCGGCCCCCCGGCGGCAAATCGCCCTCTGTTACACACCTGTGCCGATTCGCCCTACAACGAACCCCGAGGCCGTGTCGTCTAGCAGGTGGGATCCGACCCGCGGACCAATGACGAATGAGGAGTGGGCAGCAATGGGGGACATACGCAGACGAGGAGCCGTGGCTCTGGGGATCACCGCGCTGGTGGCCCCGCTCACGGTGGCACTCGGCACGGGCAGTGCTCAGGCCGCGTCGTGCTCGACACAGAGCGGCCCGTACCAGAAGCAGGTCGAGAAGTTCCTCGGCCGCCCGGTGGACGGCAAGCAGTCGGCAGCCGACTGCAAGGTCATCAAGGCCTTCCAGACCAAACACAAGATCACTCCGAACGCCGGGTACGCGGGCAGCGTCACCTGGGGTGTCATGAACCTCATGAACAAGCAGAAAGCGGTGGGCAACAACCCCAATAAGGCGGGCAAGTGCCCGATCAACAAGGGGCGCATCGCCTGTGTCGACCTGACGCTCCAGCTCAGCTGGATCCAGGACGGCAAGAACCTCAAGTACGGCCCGGTCCCGGTGCGCACCGGCCGCAACGGCCACGAGACCCGCACGGGTCTGAAGAAGGTCTACTGGCGCAACATCGACCACGTTTCGAGCATCTACCACGTGCCGATGCCGTACAGCCAGTTTTTCGACGGCGGCCAGGCGTTCCATTCGGTCGGCATCAGTGTGTGGTCCCCGCCGGGCTCCCACGGCTGCGTCAACATGACGAAGAAGGATGCCGTGCAGTATTGGAACATGCTGCGCAAGGGCGACGACGTCTTCGTTTACGGCCGCAAGCAGGGCACCTGATCCGCCGATTTGGCGGCCGCGGCCGCGGCCCGGACCCGCCCTCCTGGGTCGAGCACCTCGCCAGGCCTTGGGCGCTGCCCCCGCCTTCCTGCCGGAGCCGCACAATCGGGCCATCGGCAACCTGGCCTTCGCGCTGACCGCCCGCGAGTACAAGGTCACTGCTGAAGTCGACCCTGTCGCCGGTGAACTGGGCGTCGCGGAAGGAGACGGTGGCGCCGGTGGAGAACCGCGCCGGAGGAGGAGGCCGGTGTCCCGGCCGGTCGATGAATGGGCCGCGGGCTCGCCGCCCTCGGTCTGGCCGCCGGGGATGTCGTCATAGTCGGCGCTTGGCTATTAGTCGACGTCTGTGGTGGGAATCTGTGTGCCGTCGTTGGTGTGCGCCTTATGGGTCAGCTCTGGCCTACGGTTGGTGATTTCCCGCAGGTCAGTATCCCAGAGCCAGACTCCTTCGAGACTGGCTGGCAGGGTGGTTGCGCGTAGTGATGCGCCGTTGAAATTGGCGCCTGGTATAGCCGAGTTGTGCAGATCGGCCCTGTCGAGGATTGCTCCGCTGAAGTTCGCGTGTGCCCCATAGATGTCGACCAGGATGGCTTCGGTGAGGTTGGCGTCGCTGAAGTTGGCGTTCTCCCAGTTGCCTCCCTCGGATACCGCACCGACGAGGTACGCGCCGCGTAGGTCGACGCCTTCGGGGCGCACTCCTTTGTGCTCCGGTCGCCGGCCGAGGATAGTGAAGGCTGCCTGCTTGTCAATGGGGATTGCCTGACGCATCGGCTTCGACGGCTTCTGGCGGAGAAAGGCCGCGAGGACTTTCACTACGGTGGGATAGTCCTTCGGTGAGTCGTTCATAATCCGTTCGAGACCGTAGATTCCGCCGAGTCGTTCCGTGGTGTTCTGAGATGCCAGCAACTTGATGGCCTCGACGTAGCGCCCGGTGACTTGCCCTTCGCGTGTCAGCTCGGCTTGCTCGCGATCCTTCTCACGGGCGTGGTTGAACTGTTCTTGGCCGTGCTCGTAGAGCTTTTCGGCGTGCCGGTGACTCTTGTGTGTGTACCAGAGACCCATCCCGGCGATGAGGCCTGCTGCCAGGGCGACCATCCCGGTCCGGAAGCCGGTGATGACGACTCCGTCAGCGGGTTCCAGGTTGGCGTCACGGATGTGGGCACCATCGAACCACCAAGGGCCACGCCAGAAGAGGATCGCGAAGCCAACTGCTGCGAGTGTGCCGAGCGCCCAGATGCGGAAGGGCGGCCTGTCCTTTGGCTGTTCGTCGCTCACGTCGTCGCTCATGGCGGAATGATGTCCGCCGCTGTCGCTCCGGATTCCGTGTACGGGGTTGTTCAGAGGAAGAGTTGAGGTATTCAAGTGGGTCCGACTGGCCCGGAGGCTGCCGTGGGTGTCTCGGTCAGGCGGTCAGGAGTAGGTGGCGTGGTGCATGCGTGTGGCGGCCTGACGGAGGTAGGCGGTCACCTCGGGGTCGGCATCGAGGGTGTAGTCGGCATCGAGGGCGGCGAGGGTCTGGGCGATGCCGGGGAGGTGGTTGCTGGAGCAGTCGACGGTGCAGGTGGCCTCGTCGCGGGGGCGGATTCGGGTGGCCAGGGCCCAGGTGCGGTGGCGGACGCTGTCGGCGGGGGCGTGGACGGTGGCGATGGCGCGGTAACGGGTCGGCGCGGTGGCGATCTTGTCGGCGACGTAGGTGGCCGGGTCGTGGCCGGGGGCGGGGCGGGGGGTGAAGCGGTGGCGGGTGGGGTCTGGGTTGGTGATGCGGTCGAGACGGTAGATACGCCAGTCGTTCTTGTCGGTGTCGTGGGCGAGGAGGTACCACAGGCCGCCGGAGGCGATCAGGTGGTGGGGCTCGACGCGGCGGGCGGCGCAGACGCCGTGGCGGGTGGTGTAGTCGAAGGTGACGCTCTCGTGGTCGCGGCAGGCGGCGGCCAGACTGCCCAGCAGCTCGGGGTCGACACGTGGGCCGCGGGTTTCCCAGCCGATGGTGGCCGTCGTCTGCTGTACGGCCGCGACCTGGGTGCGCAGCCGGGCGGGCAGGACCTGTTCAAGTTTGGCCAGGGCGCGCAGTGAGGTCTCCTCCATGCCGGTGAGGTGTCCTGCGGCGGTGCGCAGGGCGACGGCGGTGGCGATGGCTTCGTCGTCGTCGAGGAGCAGCGGGGGCATGGCGGTGCCGGAGGCGAGGCGGTAGCCGCCGGCGTGGCCGGTGGTGCCCTCGACGGGGTAGCCGAGGTGGCGCAGACGGTCGATGTCGCGGCGGATGGTGCGGCCGGTGACGCCGAGGCGTTCGGCGAGTTCGGTGCCGGACCATTCGCGGCGGGTCTGCAGCAGGGACAGCAGGCGGAGCATACGGGCGGGCAGGTCGGTCGTCATGCCTTTCAGATTGCCCCTCTTTACGGACGTAAGGTGTCCTAAAAGGGTCCTAGCTTGGACGGCATGTCCGAGAATAAACATCCCCGAAACGCCATGAATGCGGTTGATCCGCGCAGGTGGGCGGCGCTGGCCGTGGTACTCATCGCCTCGTTCATGGACGCGGTCGACGTCACCGTCGTCCACATGGCCATTCCGCATATCCAGCAGGACATCGGCGCCTCGTCGGCGCAGGTGCAGTGGATCACTGGCGGGTATGCGCTGACGTTCGCTCTCGGGCTGATCACCGGTGGCCGTCTGGGCGACCTGTTCGGACGCAAGCGCGTCTTCCTGCTCGGTGTCGTCGGCTTCACCGCCACCTCGCTGATCTGCGGCGTCGCAGGCAACGCGGAGATGCTGCTGGCCGGGCGCGTCGCACAGGGCGCGATGGCGGCCCTGATGGTGCCGCAGGTGCTGTCGATCATCCACGTCACGTTTCCCCAGCGGGAGCGCGGCAAGGTCTTCGGCATCTACGGCGCGGTCATGTCGCTCGGGACGATCGCCGGCCCGCTGGTCGGCGCGCTGCTCGTGCAGGGTGATCTGTTCGGCCTTGGCTGGCGGCCGATCTTTCTGGTCAACCTCCCGCTGGGCATCGCGGGGCTGATCGCCGGCGTCCTGGTGGTCAGCGAGTCGCGGGCCGAGCGTGCCGCCCGTCTGGACCTGGTCGGGGTGGTGCTGGCGAGTGCCGGGCTGCTGGCGCTGGTGTTGCCGCTGACCCAGGGCCGCGAGCTGGGCTGGCCCGCCTGGACCTACGTATCGATGGCCGCGTCCGTGCCGGTGCTGGCGCTGTTCGTTGCCTGGGAGCGGGGGCTGCTGCGGCGGGGTGGCTCGCCGCTGGTGGTGCTGTCGCTGTTTGCCCGGCGCAGTTTCGCCGGCGGGCAGGGCGTGCAGCTGATGTTCGGCCTCGCCTCGGGGGTGTTCTTCCTGGCCTGGACCCTCTACCTCCAGCTGGGGCTGGGCTGGTCGCCGCTGAAGGCCGGGTTGTCGGGGCTGCCGCTGTCGGCGGCGATGATGGCCGGGGCCGGAATGTCCATGCAGGTCCTGGTGCCGCGCTTCGGCCGCGTGGTCCTGCAGGCGGGAGCTTTGCTGGCGGCGGCGGGGATGCTGCTGTTCGCCTGCCTGGCCCAGCACTACGGCTCCGGCATCGCGACGTGGCAGGCCATCGTTCCGCTGATCCCGATGGGCCTGGGCATGGGCCTGATCATCGCTCCGCTGACCGACGTGATCCTCTCCGAGGTCCCGCACGAGCACGCCGGGTCCGCGTCCGGGCTGACCAATACCACCGTCCAGCTCGGCCAGGCCGTCGGTGTCGCCCTGTCCTCGGTGATCTTCTTCGCCCGCCTGGGCCACGGCGACCCCGCCGCCCAGGCCGCGAAGATGCCGTACGCCTTCACCGGCTCCCTGTGGTATGTCGCAGCCGCATTCGTTGCCGCGTCCGCGCTGCTGGCCACCTTGCCCCGTACCGCCGGAACCAAGAAGCCGACTGCTGGCCCGGCCAGGCGGTCAGAGCAGCAGGACACCACGGTTCCGGTGGCCTGACCCGCCGCGGTTCCCCACGCCGTCACTCTCGCGGTCCTGCACGCGGGCTCGTCCTGGGGTGCGAGCCAGGCTCGACACGAAAGAACCCGACCCGCGACACAGGCCACGTTCGCGGTCGCACGAAAGGAACAATCCACATGAGCTTCATGTCTCCCGGTCAGGTCGTCTGGTTCGAGATCGGCACCACCGATCCCCGGGCCGTCACCTACTTCTACGGTCCCCTCCTCGGTTGGAGGTTCGAGGTCGATGCGGATTCCTCCATCGACGGCCGCACCTACACCCGCATCCTCGCCCCTGGCGCGCCGTGGCCGATGGGTGCGATCCAGCAGGGCGACACCGGCGACGAGGCCATCAACCTCTCCATCCTGTCCGCCGACGTCCACACGGACATAAACAAACTCACCGGGCTGGGCGCCACCGTCGTCGTGCCGGCCACACCGGTGGGGGACGTGACGGTCTTCGCGCGGCTGAAGGACCCGCGCGGCAACCTGTTCTCCCTCTTCTCCCAGTCCACCTCCCAGCGGTTCGAGGAGCGCATCGCCGGGACCGAGGAGTACATGCGGCGGGCCGCCTTCACGCCGGAGCCCGGGACGATGGCCGGCTTCCAGATCGGCACCACCGACGTCCAGGCCACCACCGACTTCTATACCCAGGGCTTCGGCTGGCGGTTCGAGAAGGACGACACCAACGGTGACGTGCCCAGCCTGGCTGTCTTGGGGCCAGGCGCCGAGTACCCGTCCGGCCTCTTGTGGGATCACAGCGGCGAAAACGGCAGTGCGGCGGATTACGTCATGCCCACCTTCCTGGTCACCGACGCCGCTGCCACCGCCACAGCGGCGCAGGAGGAAGGCGCACGAGTGGAGCAACAGCCGCGCTCTGCGCCTGCCGGCCCGGTACGCGCCCGTATCCGCGACCCCCGGGGGAACCGCTTCGGCCTCCTCTCCCAGCCCACCCCGCCCACGACCCGCTGACCCCCCCCGCAAAGGAGACAAGAGATGAAGATTGCACTGCTGGGAACCGGTTTCGGACAGGCGCACGCCGCCGTCTACGCCGCTCGTGACGATGTGGAAGTGGTGATGTTCGGCCGGGACGCGGCCAAGACCGCGAAAACGGCGGACCAGTTCGGGTTCGCCTCCTCGACGGATATGGACGCCGTGTTCGAGGACGGCTCCTTCGACCTGGTGGACATCTGCTTGCCGCTGCCGCTGCACGCCGAGTTCGTGCTGCGCGCCCTTCAGGCGGGCAAGCACGCGCTGGTCGAGCTGCCGCTGGCCGATGACATCGAGGACGCGAAGCGGGTGGCTGAGGCCGCCGCGCACAGCGACAAGCACGTGTTCGTCGACATGTTCGAGCGGTTCATCCCGGGCAACCAGGCCTTGTTCGACGCGGTGAACCAGGGCACTTACGGGCGCCTGGAGCATCTGACGTTGTGGAA
The DNA here is from genome assembly GCF_009769735.1 of Streptomyces sp. BA2. Classification (NCBI taxonomy): domain Bacteria; kingdom Bacillati; phylum Actinomycetota; class Actinomycetes; order Kitasatosporales; family Streptomycetaceae; genus Streptomyces; species Streptomyces sp. BA2. The sequence continues at coordinate 308,911 of NZ_WSRO01000002.1, read as the reverse complement.
CCTGACCGCCCACCTGTGGCCGGGCGCCTCGCTGGGGCTGAAGGCCCTGCCGCTGGAAGCACTGCACAGCGACATGGACATCATCACCCGCACCCTCGGCCTGCCCCGGACCGCCACCGTCACCACCGTGGCGCGCGGCGAGGATTCCGGGGCCATCGACGCCACTTTCCGCTTCGACGGCGCGGCGGCCCGCAGCTCTGTCTCCTCGCTGATGCCCCAGGCATGGGGCGCCCGCGGCGGCTACACCGCCACGTTCGAGCACGGCGTACTGGACGCCACGTCCACGATGGGCTTCGACGGCAAACCCTCCGGCACCGTCACCGCCTACACCGCCGAGGGCGCGCACGATCTCCAGCTGCCTGCCGCCGACCAGTACACCGCCATGATCGGCCACGTCCTGGAGGTGGTGCGCGGCGAAGAAGACAACCAGATCGCCCCCGCGAGTGTGCTGGACGCGCTCCAGCTCACCCTCGACCTGGACCGCCAGGTCAACCACCCCGTCTGAGCCCCGTCTCCCGGCCCCCCTGAGCCGTCCGAGCGGCCGACGCCCTGGGGGCCGGGCTGGGGTCCATCTACGGCTATCCGCACCTGGATTCCGCGCAAGTCGTCACCGCTCACCAGCGACTCGATCAGGCTCTGGCCCGCTGCGCGCGCCAGCCGCAGACCACCGCCCACCGGCGAGGCGGCAGGTTCTGGCAAAAGGCGCGGCGCAACGGGCCGACAGCAGACGCTTCCACTTCATCGGTTGTTGATGCACCGTCAATCCGGGGCTCTTAGGTTCCGGAAGCGCCCCTCGCGACCCCGCCGCCCGACCGGTGCGGCAGGGACGGTCACGAACCCCTGGAGTGATCAAGTGGAACGTCGTAGCTTCTTGCGTGGAGCAGTCGTCGGCGGCACAGCAGCGGCATTCGGCTACACGCTCATGCAGGGCGCGGCCTACGCGGCGCCCGCACAGAAAGGCCCCGGCCCGTACGGCGCGCTCGGCACGGCAGACTCCAACGGCATCCAGCTGCCCAGCGGCTTCACCAGCCGGGTGATCGCCCGGTCCGGCCAGAAAGTCGGCTCCACCACCTACACCTGGCACAACGCCCCCGACGGCGGTGCCTGTTTCGCCGACGGCACAGGCTGGATCTACGTCTCCAACTCGGAGATTTCCTCCACCGGCGGCGCGGGCGCGATCAAGTTCAACTCGACAGGCTCCATCACCGGCTCGTACCGGATCCTGTCCAACACCAACCGCAACTGCGCCGGCGGGGCCACCCCCTGGAACACCTGGCTGTCCTGCGAGGAGGTCAGCACCGGCTACGTCTACGAGACCGACCCGTGGGGCGTGAAGGCGGCCGTGCGCCGCGATGCCATGGGCCGCTTCAACCACGAGGCGGCGGCCGCCGACCCGGTCCGCAAGGTGATCTACCTGACGGAGGACGCGTCGGACGGCTGCTTCTATCGGTTCGTTCCGTCCACCTGGGGCAACCTGTCGGCGGGCACGCTCCAGGTCCTCAAGGCCGGAACGGCCACCTCCGGCAGCTTCACCTGGGCGACCGTGCCCGACCCGGACGGCTCGCCCACCCCGACCCGCGATCAGGTCTCCGGCGCCAAGCTGTTCAACGGCGGAGAGGGCTGCCACTACGCCAACGACACCGTCTGGTTCACCACCAAGGGCGATGGCCGGGTCTGGCAGCTCAACCTGGCCGCCAGCACCTATGAACTGGCCTACGACGACTCCCTGGTCGTCGGTGGCGGAGCCCCGCTGACGGGCGTCGACAACGTCACCGGCGCGTCCTCCGGCGACCTGTACGTCGCGGAGGATGGCGGGAACATGGAGATCTGCATCATCACGCCGGACGACGTGGTCGCGACGTTCCTGCGAATAACCGGCCAGTCCTCCTCGGAGATCTGCGGCCCGGCCTTCTCGCCGGATGGCAAGCGCCTGTACTTCTCCAGCCAGCGCGGTACGAGCGGCAGCTCTTCCGGCGGCATCACCTACGAAGTCACAGGCCCCTTCCGCAGCTGACCGACCCGACCGGCCCACCGTCACGAGCCGCGCAGGCCCGCCGCATCGCCTTCCGCCGCCACCTTCGGCGAGACCGTGAGCACCTCTTGAGTGTGCGCGGCGTTGCGGCCGCCGCCGACGAAGGACTCACTCGCCGATGAGCGAGGCGGGGGCGAAGGGCATGAGCGCTCCCATACGAGGATGAGCGCGTGTGGGGGGCCGGTCTGCTCCAGGCGTTGCAGCCGACGGAGAACGGATGGGTGGCTGGAGAGACCTACCGCAGCACCGATCTCCCGAACGGTGGGCGCTTGACGTGGTCGGTCGTGTGGGTGCGTATACAGGCCAGGCCGGACCGCTGCCGGTCGGTGACCTCCCACGAGCGGCGGCTTACGACGAGCCCCCGGTCCGTCGCCGCAAGTCGGCGAGCTCGGTGCGCGGCACGTCCTGCACCAGGTGGCGGGACAGCTCGATGAACCGTCGCCTCAGGCGGTGTTGCTGGCGGCTGGGCCTGCGGCAAGAGCGTTGTAGGTGCGGTTCCAGTCGCGCTGGGCCTGCACGAGCTCGGGGGAGTGTTGTGTGTGCACCGTGCACCATGACGCCAGTAGAGCAGGGCCGTCGTGGGCGGGAGCGCTCTGTACTCAAGGGTGGGGCCCGGTCGGCCGATGGCTGGAGCATGCAACCACTCTCTGTGATCACGGACCGCCGCCGCCCTCTCGCCTGGCGCCTGCTTTGGACAGGCCCCGTGTTCGCCATCCTGCTGTGGACCCTCGCGCAGGGTCCAGTGGCGCAGCCGACGGAGGCCGTCGCGGTGCACCCGGCGGCGACCATGGAAGGCAAGGGACTGCGGGCGCTGTTCGGATCGGAGAACCGGGCGTTCCGTACGCGCGAGCGGGTGATCGCCGTGACGTTCAACGCCGCCTGGAACGAAGCAGGCCTGGACAACATCCTCGGTGAGCTCGCCCGCCGTCGCGCCCCCGCTACGTTCTTCCTGACGGGCGACTTCGCCGACCGCCACCCCGCCGTGGTGAAGAGAATCGCGGCAGCCGGCCACGGGCTGGGCAACCACTCCTTCAGCCACCCCCACTTCAAGGACCTGGCCAAGGCCAAACGACAGCACGAAGTGGTGGCGGCGGACCGCGCCCTTCGCGCGGCCGGAGCAGGCCGCGCGGTGACACCGTTCTTCCGCTTCCCGTACAGCGAGACCAGTCCCGCTCACATCAGGGAGGTCAACGCCCTCGGGTTCGCGGACATCGAGTTCACCACCGACACCAACGGATGGAAGGGGACCGAAGGCGGCATGACGGTGGACCGCGCAGTGGACAGAGCACTGGACGCCCTGCGTCCGGGAGCGGTCCTGCAGATGCACCTCGGGGCACCACAGGACCGCACCGAGGTGATCGACGCCCAGGCCCTGCCCCGCATCCTCACAGCACTCAACGCCCGCGGCTACCGCGTCATCGACCTGCGCACTCTGCTCACACTCTGACCCACTGGACACTGTGTGGCCGTCGTATCAGAAGGCTCTGACCTCTCTGCCGTGACGGCCGCCCGGCCCGGCGTCGCCCCCGAGGGATTTCGGCGACAAAGTCCCGCGTTGCCCGGGTGGTTGCGCCGCGGCCAGCGGCCAGCGGCCTGGACGGGGGCGTCCTTCCGCCGTAGCCGTCACGCAAGCGCGGTCACACCCAACTGAAGCGCTCAGTCACATTCACATGCGGCGACAGCCCGGTCCGCTGGCGCGCCGCTGGCATGACCGGCACACCGGCCGCGGCCGCGCTCGAGGAAGCCCGGCTGCACCAGTGGCCGGGGAAGTTCCGCCGATGAGTTTGTGGCGGTCGCACGGTCCACCCCTCGAGGAAGGGAGCACACCATGCGCAAGATCATCGTTTGTACGTTCCTGACGCTCGACGGCGTCATGCAGGCGCCGGGCGGTCCGGACGAGGACGCGGAGAGCGGCTTTAAGCACGGCGGCTGGCAGAAGCCGGTGGATGACGACGAAGTCGGGGCGGCCATCGCCGGTTGGTACGAGCGCTCGGACGCGATGCTGCTCGGCCGCAAGACGTACGAGATCTTCGCGTCGTACTGGCCAACCGCCGATCCCGGCAACCCGTTCACCGATCGGATGAACAGCATGCGCAAGTACGTGGCGTCTCGGACCCTGACGTCCGTCGAGTGGCAGAACTCCACACTGCTGGAGGGCGACGTCTCCGATGCCGTACGCAAACTGAAGGCATCCGACGGCGGCAACATCAACGTCGTCGGCAGCGGCGACCTCGCGCAGACCCTCATGCAGCACGGTCTCGTCGACGAGTACCGGCTGACCATCCACCCGGTGATCATCGGCACCGGCAAGCGGCTGTTCGCCGACGGGGCGATCCCCACCGCACTGGAGCCGGTCAACGTCTCGACGACGAAGGGCGGCACCGTCGTCGGCGTCTACCGGCCGAACGGTAAGCCCAGCTACGACAGCTACTAGTGCCGTGCGCCGCGGAAGTTCCGCGGCGCGGCACTGGCCGAGGCGTTCGAGGAAGACAGGTGCCTCAGGTGCCTGAACGTCCTCCAGCTGAGATGTCGCGTCGCAGCCGGCGACGTTAGACCCGAGCTCAGGGCCCGTCCGGCTGCGCGCCACCGGCGGCCCGGCGACCTCTTGGCACTTACGCGGGGCCGCTCAGCGTCAGAGCCTGACACCGCAACTCCTGTGCGGCGGGGTCTCAGCGCCAGTCGTCGATCACGTAGGCGTCGGGGTGGCTGTAACCGGGTTCGTTGGGCCTGTGCATGGTCACGCCCTGCAACCAGGTGCGGAAACCGTGGTCGACCATTCGACGGTAGGCATCCGGGCGGCCCAGGCTCATGCCGGCGTCCAGTTGCCCCAGGCCACGCTCGGCGGCCAGCTGCTCGCACGCGGTGAGGAGTCGTTCGAACCGGTCGGCGGCATCCGGGCCAGGGCGTACGGCTCCGAATTTGACGAAGCACACGTCCTCTCCAGCCTCCGACCCGGCTCCGCAGTGGCAGACGGCCAGGCCATCGAGCTCTGAGCCGGCGCCCTGGAGCAGGATGGTGTCACCGAGCCCCTGCGCGTGCGTGGCCACGATCTCGCGTTCCAGGCTCAGGCCCTCGTACACGGCCCCGGTCAGGGTGCGACAGAGGCTCAGGGCGCCGGGCTGCTCGGTGGCGGGCAGCTGGCCGTACAGCACTCGGCGGGGGACCGCGGCACTGCCTGCGACCTGCTTCTTCATGATGGCTGTGAGGAATCGGGGCCAGAAACCGTACCGGCGGTAGAGCTCAAGGTGCTTGGGACTGTGCGAGAAGGTGAACAGGCCCAGGTGTCGGTTCTCCCAGGTGTCGAAGCAGTCCATGACCGGCTCCATGAGGCGCCTGCCGATGCCCTGGTCCCATAGGTCCGGACGTACGGTCAGCGGGCCGAAGTACCCGACGCTGCCCCAGTTGGCGGCGAAGTTCGATCCGGCGACTTCGCCCTCGACGGTCGCTGCGAAGGCCGCATGTGGATCGGCCGCCCAGCGAGTGCGGACGTAGTCGGCGGTCCCGAAGAATGTCTTCGGCTCGGGAAACCCGAGGAACGTCCCGAAGGCGACCCTGAAGATCTCGTCGGCCCGGTCCAGGTCTGCCTCACCCAGCGGGCGAACCGACACATGGCCCGTGCCACTCTTGCGCTCCCCTGTCGGTGGGATCATCGCTCTCTCCTTCCCGACCCCCTGTTTCATCGCACCACGGGCGTGCGCCGCAGTCGAGGCGAAAGGTCCACCGATACCCAGGGACCGAGGACCGGCCGGTCTGCCTTAGCCGCCCCTGCCCCCGGAGCCGCGGAGCCGCGGGGCCGCTGGTCGGCAGGCTCGGGATCGAGCCTTGGACGATGTGGTCCGTACTCAAGAGGAGCATGAGCGTTGAGCGAGGTGATGCTGGAGGTCGATGTGACGGAACTGATACACCGCCCCGGCTTGTCGCAGAACGCCGCGTTGATGGGCGTCGGCCAGGAAGGCCGTGAGGTTCCAAGGAAGCCGACGGCCCAGTGTGAGGCAACAGCGGGCGAGAATGAAGTGGCCCCAGGCCGCGTAGGCGAAGGCTCCGCAGACGCTGAAGGCGGGGGTGAGGGCGAGGACTGCGAACCTGCCGGGGTCGGGAGCGGCGTCGTTGAGCAGGCCCGGGACTGCGAGTGCCAGCACGAGCCCGTAGCCGAACCCGAACTCGAGGATGAGCCGCCGAAAGACCCGGCGGTCGTAGCGAACGAGCGTTGCCGGTCCGACCGTGAAGGCGAGGTCGGGCGGGCGGGTTTCCTGGCCGGCCAGAGCTACCACGCCGTGGCCAAGACGGGCGCCCGTCACCGGGCCAAGAAGCAGAGCTCCGAGTATGCAGAGCTCAGGGGTGGCGCGGGCTGACAGGACGAGGATGAGGCCGAAGCCGAACGCCCACAGCAGGCCCAGGGCGAACCCCGCCCCCGACCACCAGAAGGCGACGGCTGGGAGCCTTCTTGGCTGGCCGCCGGTGCGCCAGCCCAGGAATCCGGCCGCAAGACCGATCCCGACGCCCGTGCCAAGCCCGGCGCCCAACGTGCTGAGTCCGGCGGTGCACGCGGCGGTGGTCGCGAGCAGGCACTGGTAGACGCGTCGGTGTACCGCCCTGTGCAGGTGCCACCAGGCCAGATCGGGGGTCCCGTGAAGCGTGTGCTGCAGATGCCGGGCCAAGAAGACCAGGGCGTGTTCGGCGCTCTGCGGGCTCCACCGGCCGGCGTCGGCCGGGCGGCGCCGGTAGGCCGCAGGGATGAACGCTTCGAGCAGGTGTCGCTCGACGGCCGCCTGGGTGGGCAGCCGGTCCACATCACAGAGCTCTGCTGGTTTGGGCAGACTGGTCGCGGTCTCACCAGGACGCGGGTTGTAGACGGTGCGGGCGAGGAACACCATCAGCGGGGTGCGCAGCGCCTGCCCGACGGGGGTGTCGGAGCCGAGCCGGGTGAGCACGCGCTCCCAGCGGGCAGCCGACGCTGTGTGCTCCCCTCCAGCGTCCCGGGACAGATAGGCGGCAGTCTCATCAACCGTCAGGGGCTGCAGCTCGATGCCTGCAGCCCCGGTCAGACGCACCGGGACCCCGGCCGCAGGGGCCTGGGCCTGCCGGTACTCGTCGGTGCGGCTGGAGACCACCACGGCTTGGCCAGGCGGCAGGGCACGGCTGAGCTCGTCGAGTGCCACGGCACGTGTGGTCGGGGGGAGTTCGTCGAGTCCGTCCAGGATCGGCAGGATCAAGTGGTGTTCAAGCAGCGCCTGGGCCCTGTTCATGCTGCCCACGCCCGCAGGGGCAGGACCTCGCAGGTCGGCGTAGTCCTGGGTCAGCCTCTCGGCCAGCCATGCGTGCAGGTCCTGTGCGGCCGGGTTCCATGAGGCCAGTGGAAGCAGTACCGGGACCGCTTCTCCCGGGGCCCGCTGCTCGACCACTGTCAGCAGCAGACGCATCAGCAGCATGGTTTTCCCGGATCCCGGGGCGCCCAGGAGGACCAGACGATGGGTGGGAATCCTGTGCAGGAAGACGTCGGCAACCTCCAGGCCGGATCCGGCGAGGTCGCCCGGGACCGTCGCCCACCCCTGCGGGGCGCCTGCTGCTCCCACGAGCCGACCCGCAGCCTCCGTCCGTAACCGCGGCCAGTCCTCGGGCAGCGCCGGAGCCGCCGGTGCCCAGCGCACGGACAGGGGGTATGGATCGTTGAGGCGCCGGGCCCGTGCCTCCTCCTCCCACTGGCGGCGTACCGTCACTGCCAACTGGTCGGCCATCTCCGCCACTCCCTGGTCCTGCGACGCCTCGGCACGGTCCGCGTGAAAGCCCTGCCAGGCCAGATACAGTCCCGCCAGCGCGGGCAGCAGGGTGCCTGCCATCTCCGCGACTCCCGACCGGTGCGTGTAGGCCGCCCACAAGGCACCGCCCATCCCGGCCAGCGCAAGAGCCAGGTAGATCAGTCCAGTACGCCGCGTGTGCCCAGTCACGTGGCGGGGTCCCTACGGGATGCCGCACCAACTCGGACCGGCGGTTCGATACTCCGGGCCCGGCACTTCACCGGCAGGGCCTCGCGGATCTGCTTGCGGTGGTACTCGGCGGTCCGGCCAACCAGCGTGTGGTTCGCGATGTTGAAGCCGAGTCGGTCGCTCCGGTCTTGTGCGCCACCAAGTCCCAGTAGCGGTCTACCAGCGTCCAGCTCGCCAACGGCCCCTCTGGCGACCACTCTTGCCGCACGCCCGCCCCGCTCCCTTGGCCTCGATCGCTCGATCAGACCAACGACGACGCCCCATGCTGGGAAACGGGGCTGAAGCCTTTCCAGTAGAGGTCCGGCGGTGCGCTCTGGGCTGGGAGGCGCTTCGGGCATGGGGGCGCGGGCACGGCGTGGTGTTGCTTGAGCGGTATCGCACCGTCGTGGCCGAGTTCGCGAACGGTACTGACCTCGGTCCGCCTGACGAGGGTGGTCTGCTGCCTGTGGGGGAGAGACCCGATAGCTGGGCCGTCTCGGAAGCGAACTACTGGATGAGCCCGGCGCCATTCGATGGCACCGCCGCACTACGACCACACTCTCCAATGCAGACCTCCGATGCAGGGAGCACGGCGAAGAGTCGGGCGGCGAGTCTGGTGTTCGAGGAACCATCCGGGGAGCACGCGAAGATCTGAGCCTCGCCCCAGGTGCCGGGACCATTCCGCGCATGCGGGGAGCAGGCGAGCTCGTGGGCCTTGGGCCAGGGCAACACGCAAGAGTGCGGGCGAATATCGCTCTGGCTCTGGGGCACAAGATGTGGCGCACACCCCTGGTAGTGGCTTTGAGGGAGGCCCTGATGCTGATGGCACACCCAGTCGTACTGAAGAACTTGTTGGAGCAGTACGAGACGCTGCGCGCCCTGCATGCTGAGAACGGCACCAAGGAAGCCCGTCAGCGCATGGAAGACGTCGCCTACACGCTCTGCATATCGACCGGCACCCGCCGCATCGACGCCGCCCTCAGCGCCGCACGTCGCCAGCTTTCCGCACCCCACGTCGAAGACGGAGCCGTCCATACCGCCTGACGCAGGTCCGCTGCGCCACAGCGCCGCCCATCAATCGTTCGCCAGTACGACAGCTCGCCATGAACGAGGGATGGAGCGCGGAGGAATCATCGTCGGTAGCCGCCGGCGGCTGCGGAGAAGGAGCCGGGCTCGTGCGCACAGGCGGGATTCGGAGTCGCTGAATGCGTTACCGAAGAAGACCAGGAGGTTGGTGACCTTCTGGTCAGCATGGGATCGAGGCGGGGCGGTGCCTTGCGGGAGGCACCAGAGGAAGTGTCCCGCAAGGCGTTCGCGGCCAGCCCGGGCGAATGGGAGCTCCGCCTCCGGCCAAGACCGTTGCCCACGCCCGGGCGATGAAGGAGCCCGCGGCGAAGTCCAGCATCGCCGCCGGCGCCAGCCGTCATCGCGACACAGCAGCCCTGGCCAGAAACCGACGGCTTCATGGCTACCCCCAATTCCGTGCTGCGTGGCTTGGCGGATTCCTCCGACGCCCCCCACGAACTCCCACGACCGCACCCGCAGCCACACCCCCGCCTCGCCAGCTCCAGGACAGCCCGGGGACCCGAGGCTTCCCTCGGTCGTCCCCGGGACGGGTGAATCCGCGAGCGGGCCCGACCGAACCGTCAGACGGGGCTGAGTTCGGCCGCCCCGAAGGACACGCTGAAGCGCTCGCACCAGATGCTGACGCTGCTGTACTCGTTCACGTCGAGGCCGGCGGGCAGGGCATAGTTCTGGTCCCCCTTGTTGCCCTTGAGCTTGCCGAGGCTCTCGTACTTCCCGTCATCGAAGACGCCCCAGCCCGCCTTGCCTTCCTTCACCGGAGCATCGGTGATCCAGACGTGCAGGTCCGGGCCGTTGCTGGTGTCCAGGCCACTCAGGCGCAGGGCGTGCGAGCCGTCGGCCAGGCGGAGGATTTTCGCCGAGCCGGTGGTGTTGTGCTCGTGACTGATGAACTGGCCCGTGGCCACCGTGTGTGGCCCCTTAGGCGACGGTGGTGCGGAACTGGTGCTCGGCGACTGGCCCTTGGCAGGTTCGGGCGCGGCTGTGGGCAGTTCCTCGCGGACGGTCTCGTCCGTCCACAAGGTCCACGGTTTGAACCAGTAAAGAGTCGCTCCGATGACCAGGATGGCTGCCGCGACCGCTCCGAGAACCACTGGTTTGCGCGCTCTCGTCATTCTTTGCCCCCTGAGATATTCGATCCTTTTGACTCCTGGGGAAACGTCGCCCAGAACGACGTTTCCCCAGGTCAATTGATATTCGCGACGTACGCCAGCCGAGATCAGACGGTCCCGCGGACGGTGAAGTCACACCACGGTGTCCACGACGACGTAAGCGAGTGGTCCTCCGCCCGGACCCGCCAGCGGTAGGAGCCCTCGGGCAAGGACATTGCCAGAGGCAGGCTCAGCGCCCTTCCCCCGTTGGCCGGCCTGGTCTCCTGGATGAACGGTGCGTCCTCGCCGCCGGGTCTGGCGATCTCGAACTGGCCATTCATCTCGGGATAGCTGGGATAGGGATAGGAGGGATCCCCTTCACTGGGTTCGACGGTCGCGGCGAACTGGGTGAAGACGGACGGGTATACGACCGGCGGTGTCGCTCCGCAGAACTGGTAACCCTCGTAGGGGCCGGCCGAGACACGCGGCAACGTCGGCGTGCCGGGGGTCCCGGCCACGGACGTTGCGGCCTGGGAGGGCGACACGCTCAGCGCCCCGAGGACCGCCACCATCGCGCCCATGAAGGCGCTACGCCGAGTCCATCCCCCGGTCGCGGTACTCCTGCGATCCCTGGTCATCGAAACCCCCATCGTTCCCACGGTGCAGCCCACCTCTGGTCCGGTGCGCCATGACGGGGATCAGTAGACACTCTGGCCTCACGCGTGGAACGACAACTGAGCCATCCGTCATGGCTCCGTAAGCTCTCGGCGCGCAGCCGCATCCCAGGCGCGGGGGCGTCCGTCACGCAGCCGCCCGAGTTTGGGGTGAAGGTGCGTCGGCGGGCTCCGGGGGTGGTGCCCAGATGCGTCCGGAAGCGGCGCCGCAGAGCGACTGCCGAGGCGGGTGCGACGCGGGTGGCGATGGGTTCGACCGGCAGAGATTGCCACGGGCGAACTGGTGTTGATCGCTCGGCTCTCGCTGGTAGGTAGTGCCGCGTGTCGATTCACGCAGGCAGGCAAGATCGCGTCACAAGCTCCCGGGGCCGGCAGCGCCGAGAGCATGGTCTGCGGCATTGGCTGCAAGGACGCCGTACGCCGCCTGAAGGTCGACACCGTGGCGGAGTTCGGCATGGGACGCGGCCCCGCCCCGATTCCGAACTCGCCCAGCAGGTCGAAGCACTTGCCGACGTCCTGTAGATACAAAAAATGCCCCGGCTGGACGGGGGAGACCAGCCGGGGCCGAAGGTGGTGGCACGCGGAGGGCGGTCGCCTCTCGGCGAGTGGCTCCATGGGGCTTCAGCCGAACGATCGTCCCCATGGGCTATAGGTGAGGCCCGGGGACACTGTCCCCTCCGCAGCCACATCTAGATGAACGATGGGTCGTACACGGATGTTCCAGGCCGACGGCATTTCCAGGGTGAACTGGGTCACATCGCACAGGGTCGGGCGTGCGCTCGGGAGCGAACCCGTCCCTCAGGCGGATCCGGACGCCGTAGGTGACCGTTGGCAGAAGCACGGGCCGCACCGGCCGTGGGGGGCCTTCGCGGTCGGTACGCCTTGCCTTCACTCTCCTCCACGAACAGGGTGCAAAGCGGAACGGAGGGGCACTTTTTCTCCTACGCCAATCTGCTTTATCCCGGCGGATCAGCACGCCGCGTCTGAGCCCCGGCTCGCGCGAGGGCACACGGCCCGTTGGACCGGGGGTATGAGCGACAGCGAAGAGCGGGTCTCGGCGAGCTAAGGCGCGGCCCGGTGGCCAACATCGACCTGACCGGGGGCGGCCTCACCGGCACCGGACTGGAACTGACCCACCATCCGACAACACCCCGACGAGATCAGTAGGCCCCGGAGGCAGCCAACAGTTGGCCCGGCAGGCTGAAACCGGCTGATTGGTAGGCCGCCGGGTCGTTTCCGGCGGCCTACCAATGGCGCTGCTTAGGGCAGCGACCACCAGTTGACCCACAGGTCGGAGTCATCGGTGATGACGAACGCGTACGGCCGCTGCGTGGCGTTCGGATTGTCCTGCATGGTGATTGCTTCTCCGGGGCGTTCGATGACGCGTCCGGGTGGCGTGTTCTGGGCGGCCCAGTGCCAGGCCTTGCCGTCCCACCAGTTGACGTACAGCTTCGAGTCGTCGGTGATGACAAAGACGTAGGGGCGGGTGAACGCGTTCGGGTCGTTCTTCATCGTGACCACGCCGACGGAGTCGAGGATGAGCCGCCCGCTGGGCGCACCTTGCGCGCTCCAGTGCCAGGCCTTGCCGTCCCACCAGTTGACGTACAGCTTCGAGTCGTAGCCTTGGATGAAGGCGTACGGCCGCTCCGCCGCGTTCGGATCGTTCTGGGCGCTGATGACGCCGGCACCCTTCTTGACCGGCTGCCCCGACGGGGCGCCCTGGTCGCTCCAGTGCCACTTGGAGCCGTCCCACCAGTTGACCCAGACCTTGGAGTCGTCGGTGATGACGAAGGCGTAGGGGCGGGTGAAGGCGCTGGGGTCGTTCTTCATCGTGGTGACGCCGATGGGCCGGGAGATGGTGCGGTTCGGCGGGGCGCCCTGGTCGCTCCAGTGCCACTTGGAGCCGTCCCACCAGTTGACCCACAGGCGGCAGTCGTCGGTGATGACGAAGGCATACGGGCGCTGCGCCGCGTTCGGATTGTCCCGGGCGGAGATGACGCCGACACCCTCACGGATCAGACGTCCGGCAGGCGCGCCCTGGTCGCTCCAGTGCCACTTGCTGCCGTCCCACCAGTTCACGTGCAGTTTCGAGTCGTCGGTGATGACGAAGGCGTACGGGCGCTGCTGCGCGCCCGCGTCGTTCTGCATCGTGACGGCGCCGACCTTCTCGATGATCGTGCGCCCGGCCGGCGTGCCCTGGTCGCTCCAGTGCCACGCCTTGCCGTCCCACCAGTTGACGTGCAGGCGCGAGTCATAGCCGCGCACGAAGACGTACGGCCGCTGCATGGCCTGTGGGTCGTCCTTCATGGTGACGGCGCCCATCGTGGCCCGGACACCGACTGTGGTGGTGGGCTGTTCCTGGTCGTTCCACTGCCATGAACCCATCGCGTTCCCTCTCCGGCCCCCGTCGCGAGCATCACGGGCAGGGGCATGCTGAAGTGAGACGTGCTCTCAAGGCGCTGGCCCCACGGGAGGTGGGCGCCAGGGTGCGGGGACGGGTCCGGCCGGAGTCCCTCGGCGTACCGTGCGGGCACACTCTGGCACCGCCTGGCTGACCTGTCATCGCCGCAGAAGCGAGGAAGCGATCCACTGGCCTGTTTCCGACATGTCAGCTGACAGCGTCGTATTCCCGGCAGCAGGTTTCATGTGCCCCTCAGCCTGCAATCCGCGGATGGAAGAACGCCGAGGGTGAGGTGACAGACGCGAAGGTCCTGGCGGTCGAATGGCCAAGTATCGCCGCGCCTGACCGCCCGCCGTAGCTGTGGCGGAGGGGCGCCGCGCCCGAGTAGCCGCACGCCGACAGCATCTCTGGCGTAGCCGTCACGGAAGCGCGGCCAGACCGAGGCCAGAACCAACTGGCGCTCTCAGTCACAGTAGGGCTGTGCGGACGCGCCGTCTGACTCGCACCAGAAATCGAACACATGCTCTACTGGGGGTATGGTGCACACCGAACACACCCCCGACATCGTGCAGACCCAGCGCGACTGGACCCGCACCTACAATGCCCTCGCCCAAGCCCCAGCCACCAGCAACACCGCTCTGCGGCGTCGGCTCATCGGCCTGTCCCGCCGCCTGGTGCAGGATGTACCGCGGACCCAGCTGGCCGACCTGCGCCGCCGCACCGAGGAGCAGACATGACACGGCGCTCGCAGGACATCAGCGACCGGCAGCAAACAGTCCTGTCCTGTATCCGCGCCCACATCCTCGACCGGGGCGAGGCCCCCAGCGTCCGGGGAATCAGCCGCGCCGTCGGACTGGCCAGCCCCTCCTCCGTGCTCTACCAGCTGCGCCGCCTCGAACAGGCCGGGGCCGTCGTACGAGCCAGTGGCGCCGGCTGGCGGGAGTACCGGCTCAGCTGATGACGGAGATCCGGCGCATCGACGTGCTCCGCTTCCTGGAACGGGTGCAGGAACGCGACCTGGCACGCACCCGCGTCTGGATCGCGGACGAGGAGCGGCGAGAGACCGAGCGGATCCGCGGCGAGCGGGCCCGGCCGCCGGCCCCGGACTGGCTCATCGAGCCGGGCCTGAGTGGACGCGGCCCGGTGTATGTGCACCGGGGCGATTGCCACATGGCGGGCAAGCGGTCACGAGGCGTGGACCGGGACCAGGCGCGCCGCGCGCTGACCGAGGGCGTTGATGCCTGCCCGCACTGCCGACCCGACACCGAGCTCGGTGTGCTGGAGTAGCGCGCTGGTCATCCGGACGGGTCGGCGCCCGCGCCGAAGGCGGGTATGTCTGCGGCGGTGGCGTCCAGTCGGAGAGCTGGTAACCGGTACGTAGTCGAACCCTGCGCTATGCCCCGCAATCCATTGCCCTCCAGCTCACCTCGGCCGGCGCTGACCGGCGTTGGTCGTCGCCATCACCACGGGGAGTGAGGGGAGTGAGGGGAGTGACAGAGGGAGCCAGAGCTGCCTGCAGGACCGAGCAACGGGCATGCGAGTGCCATCGCTCCCCAGTGGCTGCGTCATTCGGAACAACAGGCGACCACAGGCACGATCGGCCCGCTTACAGCGGAACCGGAACTCTTCCCCGTATGTCCTCGGCATCGACATCTCGGCATCGACATGTGGTCCAGCCCGCGCCTCGCCCTGCTACTCGCTGGCGACAACGCGCTATCGATCTGCGTTACCGCGGTGTCGTCCTCGAAGGCCACGCCGCTGACATCGCCGACATCGCCGCCGTCGCGGGGGAGATCGAGAGGAAGTTGGCTGAGGTTATTCAGGACACCGCTGGTGCCGGTGGTGCGGCCCACTGCGGTGACTTCGTGGCGTGCGTTGATCATGATGTTGCCGAAGGGGCGTTTCCGACCCCCAGGACATCATCGCTGGCCCATCCCCGCGCCATGTCGCACCGGTACAGCCGACGGTCGTAGCTGCCAGGACAACGAGACGAATGACCGCGTGCGAGGTAAGCGCGCAAAACGCCCAAGGGGCGAAGGTGCAGCGGGCGAACCCCCACCTCGCCTTCTTCGCCGCCGGCACTACGCAGGTCAGGTCGTTCGTGGGCGGTCACGGGTCGGCACGCCAGGTCAACCAGCCGGTTCGGAAGCGCTCAAGCCCAGTGTCCGCAGCGGCCGGGTGAGAGTTTCCGGGCTGATGCCGCCACGTAGAGCGAGGACCAGCCCGGCTGCCTCTGTGTAGTTGGCGACCTCGGACACGCCCGGTAGGTCGAGTGCATCGGCGGTGACATCGAGAATTGTGGTGTTCTCTCGAACGGCGAGTACCGGAACTCGTCGGCGTAGTGCTTCAAGTACGGGAACACCGCCCAAGGCATCTGCCGGAGCTACCACTGCGATCACGTCGTCGATGCTCACCTCGTCAGTTAGCCGGGCACCGCGGGCTTCTGGCGAAATCTGCGGGGCGCTGCCCAGCGCGATGAGCACGCAGGCGAGTCCGCTGACGGACACCAGCTCTCCCGCGGAACGGGCGTCGACCACAGAATGATCGAGCATGAGATCTTTGAAGTTCATCATCGGAGCGTGGGCGGCTGGGACCCCCAGGACACGAACAATCAGGTGCGAGAGTACGGCTTCGGCGCCGCCGACCGGATTGGCGTGACTGCCGCTGAAATGAGCGGAATAGTTCTGGCTGGTGAGATCCTGGACATTCGTCGTGACCGCGATGGCGTTCGAGCCCCGGTCGATCAGTGACTGAGCGGCTTCCAGCAGCACATCCGGCGAATCGATGCATCCCACATAGGCACCGGACTCATTTCGAACACAGCGTGTGCCGATGGGGCGTTCGGTGACCACGTAATCGACGACGTCGATGCCGTGCACCGCGCGCACCGCGTTGGTCACATTCCATACATGCTCAACAGCCGCAGTCGCGGAGCTCTCGATGATCAGCCCGACCCGGTTGCCACGGGACCGGTGAAGATTGATCTGTCCTCGGGCGAAGGAGTCGATGCACGAGCCCTCGGTGTACAGGATCCGTTCGCTGGTCCGGACGAAGTTGGAGGCATTGAGGGCGTTCGGGTTCGTGACTACCAAGTCCGCGGCCTGCGCCAGCAATGCGGTGACCGGCGCCGCGTCCCCGGCGTACCCGCCGATCGCGCAGCCGATCCCGGTAGGGATGAGGCTGATGACTGTAGCGAGCCCCGAGCGGGTGCGGGGAGGCTGGATGGGCGGCCCGGGGAGGTTGCCGCCGTATTCAGTGCTCTCGATGACGACGCGGTTCCGGTCGGCCTCGCTGATGAACCAGCGCAAAGCGGGTTCTCCGAAGGAGCTTTCGATGAGCCTGAGCAGTGCATCGGCTTCACCCGCGTTGGAACGATCGACTTCGTACCTGCGGTTCGAGATCATGGTGTCGTACCGCCTTCCTCACCGTTGGATACAGCCGCAGCCCACCCACTACTCCACGCAAGGTGCTGGCCAGCACTCAACGGATTGCGGCGGTGGGGCGTGAAGACCAGACATACAGCAAGTCCATCTCCACTGGGCGGAAGGCGAGCAGGCGCGCCTTTGCCGAGCCGGTGATCACGGGTGTGAGCAGTTGAGGTGCAGGAAATCCCGGTGCGATTGATCTTGCCGGCTACACGGTCTCCGTGGGCTGGAGGTCCTGGTCCTGGTCCTGGAGACGCTGCCGCGGTTCGGTTTCCTCCGGGGTGAGCGCATCGTCCGGGCGTCGGATACGGACTCGGCGGGGTCGGGGGATGCCGTCGGTGCCCTGGAGGTCGGCGAAGTCGGCGTGCGCCTGGGCGACGGCCTCGGGGGGACCTCATCCTGTAGTCCTGTAGGGCTGCGCAGACGTCGTGCCCCGCGCGGTCAGGGTGTCCGCGGGCAGGCGGCCGGTGTCGCCGGTGACGGTAGTGACCCGCTGTCTGTGCGCGCTAGATGACTAGCGACGAACGCAAAGATCACCCACGAGTCGCTTCACGGCATCAGCACTGTCGTCCCCGTCCCCCCCGCATGATCCGTTGGCCGAGGAACACCGCGCTTTCCGCCACCTTCTGCGCACCGGAGAGGCGGGCCCTCTTGTCACCCTGGAAGAAGGTGCACAGGCGGTCGCCGTATCGAGTCCGTCTGCATACAAAACGGCGCAGCCGAGCCCCCTTCTGAGCTGGTGCAGCAGTTCCTGACCAGCGCAGCCACATCGGCCCGGCGTCGCCCGGCCGGACCGCGTACGCTCCCAAGACCACGCCGGATCAGGCAATCCCCTGAGCCGCCCGGCGGTCACGTATCCGTGGTCCGCCGGTGCTGCGGCCGGCCGGGCCACGCACAGGCGGGCTGGCCGGGAGCGTCACCCGCCCCCGGCTGACGGGCATCGATGTGAAGAGGGGCCCAAACTCCATGCACGACTACGTGAGCGATTTGCGGGCCCTGGTGGGCCACCGCCCTTTGATCCTTCCCGGCGCCGCGGTACTGCTCACCGACGACGAAGGCCAGGTCCTGCTGCTGGCGCGAGCAGACACCGGAGGATGGGGCCTGCCCGGCGGACTGATGGAACCCGGCGAGAGCCTCGAGGACACGGGCCGACGCGAAGTGAGAGAGGAAACCGGCCTCAACATCGGCACGTTGCAGCTGTTCGGGGTCTATTCCGGGGCGGAGCAGTTCTACCGCTACCCCAACGGCGACGAGATCTACAACGTCACCGTCGTCTACCGGGCCTCTCTTCCCCCGGGCAGCACACCCCGGGTCGAGGGCCTGGAGAACACCGACTGGCGTCTGTTCCTGCCCGACCAGCTCCCCGCAACGCTCATCAGCCCCGAAAGGCCGATCCTGGCCGACTTCGCCCAGGCCTCCGGCCGCCCTCCGCATCCAGGAACCGCCACGGCCACCTGAGACCAGCCCGGTGAGCGGAACGCCGCCCCGGGGCCCCGGCTTTGACCTCAGCGACCGCCGCTCGCAGGTGGCGATCAACCAGCAGTTCGGGACATTCCTGCGGGCTCCTCTTTCGGCCACGGTCTTCGTCGGCACAGGCCGGGCTGCCGGTGCACGCGCCGCCTGGGGGCCGACGGCACACGCCGCCTGGGGGCCTCGGTGACCAGCGCGGCTCCGTCCTTCTGGATCACCGCGACCTCGACCGCGTACAGGTAGTCGATGGTCCGGAGAGTGGGGAGCATAGCCGCCCGGATGAGGCCAGGGAGGCGGCCTTCTTCTCGCGGTGAGGGCTGACCGGCTGACATCTCGGCCGGGTGCGGGCGGTATCGGGCTGCTTGCCGAATAGCCAGCCGCAGTCGCAGCGGTGTTGGGGTTTCTGCCTGGGCTGCTGCTGCGTTTTTGGGTGCGGGAGTTCCGCGTATGGCCAGGGCCCGCGCTCGCTGTGCCGCAGGGCCCGGCGCCTCCGCGTTTCCCGGCGCACGAGGGAGGGGTGAATGGAGCCTGTCGCAGACCCTGGCCCGACTACCCGTGAGTGGGTGAAATGCATCCTGGCCCTGCGGCACTTGAAGAAGACCTGGGCTGGGGAGCAGCTCGAGTTCTTGCCAGAAGTAGCTGGGACGATGCACGAGAAGAGGGAGCTTGCGCTGGCCGGTTGCGTGATCCTTCCCTACGGCTTCCGCCGACCAGATTCGCCCCATGGTCCTCGCGATGGCCAACGGCATGGCCATCGGCGGCTTCTGCGAGCTACTTGCTCCCGGGGAGACCGTCAAAGTCGCCCAGCGCGCCCATGAGTTGATCCTCGGTGATCGCCTCGCTGTGCGGGGCAGGCGATCGGCTGCGCTATGGCGAAGGAGCTGGCTCTGACGGTGAGCGTGGCTTTGTGAGCGAGGGGTGGGGCGGGTAGAACTGGCGGGCCCAGTGCCGGTATGTGCCGATGGGGCCGTCAGCCTGGTTGAGTGCGGGGTGTGGCTGGTACTGCTTGTGGTGCCAGATGGGGTGGTCGGCCCGGGTGTCGTGGAAGAACCAGGCGACCATCAGTCGGCTGAGTGTCCGGGTGATCAGGCGGCCGAGGGTGCGGTCCAGGCGGTGCAGTGGTCCGACGGCGGTGACCGTGGCGGCCATGCGGTAGTGCGTCCGCCAGGGCGCGACGGGCAGGGGCAGCATCCATCCGATGACGTGGAAGCCGTAGCGGCTGAAGTCGACGTGGGAGTACATGGCGCCGAGACCGATGTAGGTGAAGGTGAGCTGTCCGTGCCCGACGTAGCGGCCGAGCAGTGGGATGCGGCGGCGCAGGCGTACCGACAGTCTAAGGAAGGGGCCGTCGCTGTGCGGTGCGGTGATCTCCTCCACCAGGTTGCCGTGCACGGGCAGCAGGTGCCCGTAGTCCAGCGCGTTCTCCAGGATCTCCTGAGGGTGGCTGGCGAGTTCGATCTGCTTGGCCCGCAGGACGGGGCGCAAGCCGATGCCGGGGAGCGGAGGAAGCTCCCACTGGGGTTGTCTGCTGGGGTGGTGCCACAGCCAGACCAGGCCGTGGGCTTCCCGCACGTGCAGCAACGCCAGGGTCGCCCGGGGAGGCGTCCCGTACGGTGTGCGCTCGCACCGGCCGTCCAGGCCGAAGGCGAACCCGTGGAAGGGGCATACCAGTAGCTCCCCGTCCACACGGCCGCCGACTCCCAGGTGCGCGCCCATGTGCGGGCAGAAGGCCTTCGTCGCCCGTAGCCGGCCATCGCGGGTGCGGTAGACCACGATGTCCTCTCCCATGAACAACACCGTCCGTACCGCTCCCGAAACCCAGTCCCTGCTCAGGCCCGCACAGAACCAGCCGCTGGGGTAGGGCAGCGCCGGCACCACGGCGTCGCCGGCGAGCGCCTCAGCACCTCTACGCCGATCACGTCGGGGCCTGCGGTACCGGGGGACGTACACGGTTTGCCTCCAAGGCAGGTGCGCCAACTGCTCCGTCGGACTGCGCCCCGTATTCCGCATGCTGCTGCGGATGTCGGTTGGTCCCTTTCTGACCGCTCACAAGCCAGGCCGACAGCCATCCTTCCTAACGGAGGGTCCGATGCACGGCAACGGTAGCGCCGGCCCTTCAACCCGATTGAGTGGGACAGCGGGAAGGGAAAACCCAATAACCCCCGCCCGGAGGCCGGCAATTCGAGCGGGGGAAGCTCTTCTCGGGCTGCGGATTCGGTTCGGACCCATACCTCCCGACGTTCCTCTCGTGGTCAGAGCGTCGGCCCAACGCGGCGTGGAGCCCGGTCTGCGTCTGGTGGCTGGCTCGGGGCCACGGTCGGCAGCAGCCCACATCGGCCAGGTCCTCCGTGGCGTTCTCGCGGAGTCCTGATCCATGAGTCCGGGGTCTCCCGCACTTTCTCGACAAACGGCATCAACAACCAGCCGCAGTCCCAAAGATGTCGGGTGATCTCAAGCGGCAGAGGGGAGGTTCCCGGCGCCTGCCGCAGTGTTGCGTGTTGCCCCGCCCCTACGCGGATCTGCAGCGACAGCGTGAGTAGCGGAGGGATGTCGGGAGGAGCAGGATGGGCGCTATCCGAGTGGGAGTGATCGGCGCGGGCGGACGCATGGGGCGTGAGGTGGTCAAGGCCGTCGAATCCGCTGACGATCTGGAGGTGGTGGCTGCCCTGGGCCGCATGGACCCGCTGCAGAGTCTCATCCGGGCCGGCACCCAGGTCGCTGTCGAGCTGACCCACCCCGACGCGGTTATGGACCATCTCGAGTTCTGCGTGCGCGCAGGAATCCACTCGGTGGTCGGGACCACCGGCTGGACGGACGAGCGGCTGGACACGCTCAGTGGCTGGCTTGCCGGCTCTCCCACGACGGGCGTGCTCGTCGGCCCCCTTTCCGTCGGGGCGATGCTGACCATGCGTCTTGCGCAGTACGCGGCGCGCTGGTTCGAGTCCGTCGAGGTCGTCGAGATGCATCACCCCGACAAGATCGACGCTCCGAGCGGCGCCGCCGTGCGCACTGCCCGGCTCATCGCCGAAGCACGCCGTGAGGCAGGCAGTGCAGCACCGCCGGACGCCACCTCCACCGCCCTGGCCGGCGCTCGTGGTGCGAACGTCGAAGGGGTGCCGGTGCATGCCGTGCGAGCGCGTGGGCTTGTGGCCCGCCAGGAGGTCATTTTCGGTGGCACAGGCGAGACGCTCACGCTCCGGCACGACTCCATGGACCGTGCCTGCTTCACGTCCGGCTTCCTCCTCGGAGTGCGTCGGGTCGGTTCGGTACCGGGGCTGACCGTGGGGCTGGAGTCCTTCATGGACTGGGACTGAGGCCTGGTGGCCTGCGCACGCACGGACGCTGCATCCGAGCTTGGCGCAGGGCTTCGCGGGACCGGGCCGCCGCTGAATTCGCACACGCCGGGAGAGCAGTCCGCCTGGGACTGCTGGCAGAACCGTGGAAGGCAAGGGGTGGAGCACATGGCAGCGGAGATGAGGGAGAGCGTGCCGGGGGCGCCGCGCATATCGGATGCCACGCTGCGGGACTCCGCGCACATGGCAGGCGTCGAGTTCGCTCCGAAGGATGCGGCGGCCATCGCTGACCTGCTGGTCAGGACCGGCGTCGATCGGGTTGAGGTAGGCATGGTGTCGGGCCCGGGAGCCAGGGACGCAGATCTGATCCGCGCCACGCATGAGGCGGTCGGCCCCGAGCGCAGTATCACGCTCGTCGTGGTGCGCGATCGGCGGCAGGTCGCCACGGCTCTTGACGAGGCCAGGCGCCTGGGCGTGCGGAACGTGATGTGCTCCCTGCCCACGTCCGCGTGGCATGCCGAACTCAAGCTCGGCTCGACCAGTCTCAAGCTCCTGCAGGCGCTGGCCCGTTCGGCGATTTCCCAGGCCAAGGACCGAGGGTTTCATGTCACCTTCAGCGGTGAGGACGGCGCGCGCACCCCTACCGATCGGCTTCTGCCCTATGCGACGACGGGTTTCCAGGCCGGAGCCGACCGCTTTCGGCTGGCGGAGACAGTCTCCTGTCTCTCGCCGTGGCAGATGCAGGAGCTGATCGCGCACCTCGTGGCGATCGAGGGCTCCGAGATCGAGGTCCATTCACACAACATGCTGGGCATGGCCGTCGCCAACTCCCTTGCCGCTGTCCGTGCAGGGGCCCGGTGGGTCTCTGCGACCGTTGGCGGTATCGGCGAGCGCGGCGGCAACACGCCGCTGGCCGAACTACTCACCGCGCTGCGCGTCCTGCACGCGGACACCCGGTTCGACCTGACCCACCTCACCGAGCTTTCCCGCCTCGCGCTGGGGAGCTCCGGCCTCGGCGATGCTTTTCAACCCGGGCCGGTCACCTGGCACGCGTTCGCCTACGAGCTGGCGGGCCAGCTCAGCCATCCGGAGGCGTACGAGACGCTGCCCGCCGAACTCGTCGGCAATGAACGCCGGTTACGCGTGCGCAGCCGCCTCACCCCCGCCCTGGTCTCCTGGGCGCTGGCCGA
Source organism: Streptomyces sp. BA2 (assembly GCF_009769735.1). Lineage (NCBI taxonomy): Bacteria > Bacillati > Actinomycetota > Actinomycetes > Kitasatosporales > Streptomycetaceae > Streptomyces > Streptomyces sp. BA2. Next base: position 286,289 of record NZ_WSRO01000002.1, on the reverse strand, counting down.
TTCGGGCCTCGACGTGGACGTCGAGTCCTTCACCGCCTGGCTCATCGAAAAGCAGCAGCGAGACGGTAACCCGCTGCTCGATCAGGACGCGCTCCGTAGGGCCGCCGCAGTCTTCCCATCGGTCTGACACCCAGATGAGCAACGGAGGTTCCTCATGACGAGTGACACGCTCGCCGGTACCTGCCCCGAGTGCGAGACGGACCTGACCGTACCAACGATGGTCCGGGGCGAGACCCTTGTCTGCCCCGAGTGCATGCTCACGCTGCGTGTCGAGGACGTCTGTGAGGGCCGGATCACCCTGCACATGGTCGAGACCCGGCTTCGCGACTGGGGCCAGTGACATGCGACAAACCGTCGCCGTCGCCGCGGACCGGATCGGCTGGGAAGAACGTCGGCTGATCGCGGCCGCCCCGGCTTTCGGCCTGCACCTGTCCTGGGTCAATGACGAGTCGATGTGCCTGGGCCACCCGGCCGCGCCGTCGCTCGCGGGCTACGACGCGCTGCTGGTGCGCAGCCGCAGCTACACCCGCGGCGGTCTCCTCGCCACGCTCGCCGAGGCCGCCGCGGTCCACACGCTGAACACCGCCCGCGCGATCAGCATCTGTCAGAACAAAGCGGTTCTGCGCACCGTGCTGCGCTCCGAGGGGATCCCCGTCCCGGACTTCCGCCTCGTGCTCTCCCGCAGAGACTTCGAGCGCTGCGTGCAGGAACTGACCCTGCCGCTGGTCCTCAAGCCGATTTTCGGCGGCATGGGCAAACGCGTCACCCTGCTCCGGCACGCGGACACCGCCGCGTCCGTATACGACTACATCGAGGACCTCGGACACGCCTTTGAGCAGGCATGCCTGGTGGAGCCCTATGCGGGAGACACCTCGGTGCGCTGCCTTGTCGCAGGAGACGAACTGCTCGGCGCCGTCGAATTCACCGGAGATGGCACCGACTGGCGCTCCAACGCGGCGCTGGGCAACCGAACCCGCCCCATGGCCCACGACCCGGACCTGCGCAAGATCCTCGACGGTGTGGTGTCCGCTCTGGGCCCCGGCATCTATGGAGTGGACCTCTTTCGCACCCCGGACGGCTACATGGTCAACGAGGTCAACCACGCCCCGGCCTTCCGGGCCTTGGACGAGGCGGTCGAGGCGGACATCCCCACGGCCGTCGCCCGCCACATCCGGGAGGCCCTGGCATGATCCGTGCGGGAGTGATCGGTGCCTCCGGACTTGTCGGCGGCGAACTCATCCGGCTCCTCACTCAGCACCCCGGCATGAAACTGACGTTCCTTGGCGGCAACTCCAGCGTCGGCATGCATCCCGGCGACCTCCATCCCGGCCTGCGGCTCAACCCGCACCTGAGCGTGCAGCACGTCACCGCGGACACCGCCGACCAGCTCGACGTGGCCTTCCTGGCCACCCCCGGGCCGGTCTCGGCGGAACTCGCCGCGCTGCTCGCGGACCGGATCCCGGCCGTCATCGACCTCAGTGGCGCCTTCCGCATCCGCAACCGCCAACTCCATGACCGCTGGTACCCGAACGTGCAGCGCCGGGCCGACCTTGTGGACCGCTTCGTGTACGGGGTGCCGGAACTGGTCGGCGAGCAGATGAACGACGCCGCACTCATCACACTTCCCGGCTGCTACGCAACCGCGATCACCCTGGGACTTGCCCCTCTGATCCTGGGCATGGGCCTACAGGTGAGCCGGGTGCTCGTGGACGCCAAAGGCGGATCCAGCGGCAGCGGACTGCGCCTGCGCACCACAGGCCTGCATCCGCTGCGCAGCGGCGCCATCACGCCGTACGCCCCCACCGGGCACCGGCACGCCGCAGAGGTCACCGACTTCCTGCAGCGGACGCGGCCCGGTTCGATCGGCTCCCTGAGCATGTCCGCATACGGGGTCGCCACCGTGCGGGGCCTGCTCGTAAGCCTCTACGTGTGGGCCGATCGGACCGTCGGCCGACAGGAGCTGGAACGAGCCTACCTGCGCTTCTACAGGGGGCACCCATTCGTGAGGCCACGGCGGCACACCGAGACGCGAATCCCGATGCCGGACCCACAGGCGGTGTTGGGATCAAACTTCTGCGACGTGACGGCCCTGGTTGACGAGGACGGCGGCCACATCGTCGTCCTCGCCGCCCTCGACAACCTCGTCAAGGGCGCCGCCGGCCAGGCCGTGCAAGCAGCAAACCGACGGTTCGACCTCCCCGAGGAGACGGGGCTGACCATGCAGCCGGTGATGCCCGCATGAGCACAACGCCGCACCAACCTCCCGCCATCGTGGTCAAACTCGGCGGCAGCTGCCTCGACTCCCTCAACGGCCCCTGGTGGGACGACCTGGCCCGCCTGGGACAGGAACGACCACTGGTCCTTGTCCACGGCTGGTCCCGCCCGCTGCAACGGCTTGACTCCCGCCATCGTCAGCCGGAGGCCATCCTGCGCGACCGGTACGGCAACCAGAGCCGCTGGACCACACCGAAGGTCCTCGACGACATCAGAACCGTAAGCACCGCGCTGAGCGAGGAAATCCTGGAAGAGCTCCACCAGCGCGCCATGACCACAGAGAGACTGCTCGGCAGCGACGGAGTGATCAGCGCGGGCCCCGCCGAGCGCTTGTGGTGGCAAGACCACCAGCTCATCGAACTGGACAACCTCGTCGGTCCGCCCACCAGCGTGAACACCGCACCACTGAAGCACGCGAGGCCAGGCCACATCCCTCTGCTGACACCGCTGGCACGCAACACAGCCGGCCAGGAGGTCAACACCGACGCCGACCGTGCCGCCGCGGCTGTCGCCGGCGCCCTCAGGGCCGCTGAACTGGTCGTGGTCACCAACGTCAGCCACCTCATGGTGGACGGGAAACCCGTCCGCCGGGTTGCTGCCCAGACCGCAACCAGACTGCGTGACACGGTCGCGACCGACGGGATGCGCAAGAAGCTGCGCGCCGCCTGCGAAGCCCTGGCACAGAACGTGGAGAGGGTCATCATTGGCAACGCACCCCTCACAGCCCTGCTCACCGCCCGAACCGGAACCATCATTACGCGAGACTGAGGGGGCAAACACGTGCTCCGTCCCCGCGTCCTGGTCGTCGACAACGGAACACTCTCCCTTCCGCACCTGCGCCGATGCCTGGAGAACCTGGGGTCACACACGGACACCGTGGACGCGGCCTCGGCCCCCTCCAGGCTCCAGCGCCAGCATCAGGCAATCGTGCTGAGCGGCACCAAAGTGCGCGCCGACAACCGCGAGCACTACCAGCCCGTCATCAACCTCGTCATGGCCAGCAACGTCCCCGTGCTCGGAATCTGCGGCGGGATGCAGATCCTCGCGGTCGCCGCGGGCGCCCACCTCCGCCCGGGGCCTCAACGGGTGGGACGCAGCAAGGTACAGGTCGACACGCACGAGCCCCTCTTCGCACACGTACAGCCCACGGTGACGCTTTTCCAGCGTCACACCCTTTACCTGCACACGGCCCCACCGGGCTTCCGCATCATCGGCCACTCCCGGCAGGCGCCCGTGGAGTTCCTCCGTTCCGACGACGGCCGACTGATCGGCTCCCAGGCCCATCTGGAATACCGCGCCGACGGCCTGGAAATCCTGCGAGGATTCGCACAGCTCTACCAGTAGTGTTCAGCCACCTTGGTCATGGCAACGGTTGAGCGAGACAGCACGCGAGAGGCGGGCGGGCGAGGCGTCAGGGCGCTTGAACACTGATGCTTCGGGGCCGAACTGTTTGCCGGTGCGGTCACATCAGTCGTGCCGAAGGAGATGCCGAACAGCAGCGTGAGCTCGTCGGGAACACCCAGAAACTCGCGGACGGTGTTTGCGTAGATCCCAAGCATGGTCTGCGGAATGCCGCCGAGCCCCCGGGCCGTCAGCGAGAGCAGGAAGTTCTGTGCGTACATGCCGATGTCACCGGCAGCCCGCACCCCGTCGCCGAACGCGGGCATGAAGAGGAAAGCGGCGTGGGGGGGCGCCGTGGAAGCGAGGTTTTCACGGGCATGCGCGTTCCTCGCTGCCGGTCTGGCTCTGTAGGCGAGAGTGGGCAACGTTTATCGACGGTTTCGGGCAGCACTTAGCGATCACAGGGCTCCCAAATGTCGATGAGAACTGGCGACGCCCTACGTCGTCCGGTGATTGCCCGTCGTGCCAGTGGCAGTTGAGCGCCGCCGCTCGAAGTCGTGCACCTTGATCGTTTTTTGACCGGCGCCTAGGCTCCCATGCCCATGGAGATGGGGGAGCCGGGCCGCGGCCTCAGGCCGTGGCGTGACCGGCTGGTCAAGCATCGTACGATCGCGGCCCTGCTGGCTGGGACAGCAGGGCTGGCCGTTCTGGGCGCGGTGCTCGTCGTCCTACCGGGTGTGGTGGTCGACCACGATCTTGCCGGGGCGAGCGTCGCTGCGCAGGACCGGCTGAAAGCGGTGAACGACGTCCGTACGACACTTCTGCAGGCCGTGGGCGGCATGGTCGTGTTGTTCGGCGCGTTCGCCACCTGGCGGCAACTGCGCGTCAGCCAGGACGGGTTGCGCGCCACCCAGGAGGGCTATATCACCGACCGGTTCAGCACAGCCGTAGATCAGCTCGGCAGTGACAAGCTGGAAACACGCATCGGCGGACTCCACGCACTGTGGCGGATCGCGGAGCACTCCGCCCGTGACCGCGAGGCCATCATCTCCATCCAGGCCGCTTACCTGCGTACACACCTGCCGTGGCCGCCCGCCGGACCATCAGCTCCAGCGGCAGATGTACCTATCAACAACGTTGTGCCGCTGGAGGTCCGTGCCGCCGACGCCCAGGTGGCGCTGACTGGGCTCGGCGTGTTGTTGCTGCAACCCCGGGAGCAGTCCTGGGTCAACCTCAGCGTGACGGATCTGCGCCGGGCCGACTGCGACGGGCTGTGGCTGCATGAGGTCAACCTCGACCGGTCCTGCATGGAGGCGGCGGGCCTGTACCACGCCAACCTGACGCAGGCGTCTCTCGTCTCGGTCAACCTGCGGCACGCCGACCTCAAGACGGCGATCCTGCGCCGGGCCCGCTGCGTTCTGGCTGACGTGCGGGGCGCCCGGCTGGTCGAAACGGACTTGCGTGACGCGGACTTCACCGAAGCCGACCTGCGCGAGGCGAACCTGCGCAATGCCGACGCAGGCGGCGCCGTCTTCCGCCGCGCTGACCTGCGCCTGGCCGACTTGCGTGGCTCCGACTTGAGCACGGCCGACCTGCTCCAGGCACGTCTGACCGGCGCGCTGGCCAGCGAGCACACTCGCTGGCCAGCCGGTTTCGACCACGCGGCCGCCGGCGTCGTTGTCACCGAGGACCCCGGCCCCGAACCTCCGCCACTGCTCCAGCCCTCAGGGATAACGACGCAGCACCCGCCCCTGCGGTCCATGCCGTGAATGCCGTGACCGAGGGGCCCGCTGCATGCGGGAAGACCTGGCCGACTAACTCCTCCTCTGTGGGGTCCGTGGTCAGCTCGTGGCAGCGTCTTGCCCGGCGGCCCGGGCCCTGGTGCTGGCGAGCCGGTAGGACTTGGTACCGGTCTCGATGATGTCGCCGCCGAAGGTGAGCCGGTCCACGGGGGTGTGGGGCATGCTGAGCTGCGCCGGCCTGGCGGTGGCGCGCTGGTGTTCGGTTCGACCCGGCATGCGGACACCGTGCACGGCGTGATGCGGGCCGGTGCCGGCGCGGTCTACGTGGTGAGCGATGAGGTGGACGCGGTAAACCGGCGGGCCGTCGACACAGGGGGCGAGGTCCTCGAACCGCCGCACGAGACCCGTTTCGGTTCGGGTGCAGCGGCGTACGTGCGCACTGTGCGGGATCCCGAGGGCAATCTGTGGACCTTCGGCACCACCCGCGGGCCCTTCGCCGGCGGAGAACCTCGGGAACAGCTGAGGGGCACCGTCAGCAGGCCCAAGAGCGCCCAAGGGTGCGTCATTTTGCCGCGCCGGTGGGTGGTGGTGCAGGTTGGTGTCCTTCGAAGGCAGCACCCGGTTCGGTCTGGTGGTCTTCGAGGGCAACGCTGAATTCAGGTCGGCGATCCGTAAGAGCGACGCCCGGTTCACGTCGGCGGCTTTCCATCGGTCGGTCAGTTGGGGGCCGTTGGTGTGCGCGGGGCGGCGACGTCACTTGCGGCCGGTCGGGTGGGTCAGGGCCGGTTGTATCGCACGCACTTGCTCGAAGGCGTGTTCACATCGTCCAGACAGACTTTGACGTACGCGGCCCCGCCGGGCCCATCCGCGGGGATTGTGCCGTTGAACCGGTACGTCCCGTCGCACTTGATGCCGGTGCTCCAGGTGCCGAGCTCCTGGCCAGAGGCACCGTAGGCGCCGAACCATGCCCTGTGGCAGCCGACGGCCCGGAGGGTTCCATCGGCCCCGACCGACCGGTTGTACCAAGTCAGGGTGCCGCGGAGGTAGCTGGCACCGACTGTCACGTCGAAAGGGGTGGTCGGGTAGGCGGCGGTCTGCGCGCCGGCGGCGGGAGCGCCCAGCAAGGTGCCCGCGGTCAGCAGGAGGGAACCGAGGGCGGCGAGATGAGTCTTCATGCGATCTCCGGGATGGGGTGAGCCGGTTCGTTCCGCCCGCCTGGGCGCAGACCAGGTTGAAGCCTTCGTACTCGAGGTGTCCGGTGATCTGGCGGGGCAGGGCGGGAACCGAGAGCTTGTCGGTGGCGGCGTCGGTGGTATCTACGAGATCGGGGCGGGGGGTTGGCCCAGATGCCGGAAAGGGGGTCGGCCAGAGCGGGGACCCGTCGGGGACCTGTCCGGTCTTGCCTGTGTCACCGGGCAGGTCCCGCGCGGTCTGGTCGCGGCCTTGGTCCCCTCTTGGCTTGTGTTCGGACCTTCGTTCGGGCCCCTGTTGCCGGGCTCCGTTTCGGGCCTGTTCAAAGCGCTCCGCCGCGCCGTGACGATGGCGCGATGGCGGCGCTCCAACCTGCCGGACAAGATGGGGGAGGGGATGGGGTTTTGCGGTTGGCAGGCTCTCTGACCCAGGCGTCGGCCGCGTCGGCCTCCCCAGGCGCGGGTGGCGGGCAGCTGCGAGGCGGTGGGTCAGAGCCGCCGGAGGGGGGTAGTACAGAGCAGGTCTTTGAGATTGCCGTCGTCGAGGCAGACGCGTACGAATGCGGCTCCTCCGACGACATCGGCCGGCACGGTGAAGCGGTAGCTCTTGGTGTTGCCGCACGCCGTGTCGGAAGAGGCGGAGCCGCCCGAGCCGATCTTGTTGCGGTGGGCGTCGTAGGTGTACGCCCAGGTGCGTCGGCAGTAGGCCTCACCGGCTTGGCTCACCGACTTGTGCGTCCCTACCACCTCGACCGATCGGTTGTACCAGGTGACCGTGCCATCCGTCCACGTGTTCCCGACGGCGACGTGGAAGGGGGTGGGCAGGCCGGCGGCGGACTGTGTGCCGGGGGCGGTTTGCGCGGCGGCGGCGGGAGCGCCCAGCAAGGTGCCTGCGGTGAGCACGGCGGAGCCGAGGGCGGCGGCGAGATGAGTCCTCATGCGATCTCCAGGGTGGGGTGAGCCGGTTGCGGCTTCACATCCTGGGCGGGCCGGCCGCCTGTGGCCTACCTCTTAAGTCACGGCTTAAAGGGGGCCGGGACGGCAGGCGCGGCGCCTCGTGCACCTGGCACCAATCTCCGGTGGCATCCGGGCAGGACAGCGCCGCGCTCACCCATCTGACGCCCCGGCCCCCTTGGATCTCATGGTTCTGTCAGGGCACCGGTGCGCAGCAGGGCCAGCCCGAGGGGGGTGATGAAGTGCAGTACGGACCCGCCTCGGCGGCTGGTGGTGATGAGGTCGGTGTTCCGCAGCACTCTCGCGTGCTGACTGGCTGCTGCGGCCGTGACGTTGAGGCGGCGGGCCAGTTCGCTCGTCGTGCAGCCTTCCGCTGTGACATGCAGGGCGGCGGCTCGTGTGCGGCCGAGCAAAGACTCCAGGTTCCGCACGGCGGAGCCGTCGGCTTCTGCCGGTTCGCTACCGGTCAGCGACCGGCGCAGAGCCGGCACGGTCAGTCGGGGAGGCTGGGCGGGATCGAGCGGGTCCCACAGAAAGCTCACCGGGTGCTTCGAGAAGACCGTGGGCGTAATGATCAGTCCCCGTCCCTGGAGACGCACCTCAACTCGGCGCGGGTAGGGGGCTTCGAGCACCGGTGGACGCCAGCGGACCAGCGGTGCGCAGATCGAACGCAGCAGCAGATCGATGCCTCCTTCCAGCATCAGGTTCGCGCAACGGGTGGTCAGCGCGACCAGTTCGGACCGCCCTCGATGCCAGTAGGGCTCCACGGTCAGCCGATGGCAGGCGCGCACGGCCTCGGCGAGCTGCTGCCGCGCGTCGCGGTCGCCCTCGGACACCAGCCTGGCCCACGGCAGGTGTCCGGGGTGGAAGTCGAGACCCTCGAGCTCGCGCCGCAGCCGGGACACCGGAGCGTGCAGCAGGTTGTCCACGGCGTGGTCCACCGAGGGCGCATCACCCATCAGGGCCAGCAGATCAAGCCCGGGACCGCGCACCGGAACCAGGGACGTCAGGGGCCGCGTGTCCGCTCCCATCCGTCCCGCGACAGCCGACCGCCACGAGCGGAGGTGAGGAAGTTCCCGGTTCTCCCTCAGCAGCTCCAGGCTGTAGTAGACCTCCGCTGCGACGCCGATCGTTGCGGCCACCCGGGTCCGGGCGAGGTCTTCGGCCGTGAAGTGAATGCGTAACACCGACAGGCCCCCTGCGATCGAAGTGGAGCGCGTGAGCGCACCACCCCCAGCATGCCCCAACCCGGCATGGGGCATGGGGAGTTCAGGCCTCGGCGGCTTCGTCACCGGGCCTGGCCGGATAGAGCACCGGGCGGACAAGAAAGGCGGCGCAGCCCGTCGGCGCTACCCACCGTGGCCACCGCCCTTCGTCAACTTGCTGATGTTGGACGTCGGGCAGGAAGGAAGTGGCGCGTTCGTCGAGTTCTGCCGCACCTGCGCTGATGGCGATCGTTGAAAATGGCTCTGGTCGGAATCTCGTGACGGTCACGATCGCAGGAGAACCCGGGTGCGGAGGAGTTGGAATGCACCGCGGCCGTACATCTGCCGCTTGATCGTCTTAAACGGTTGATGTGGCCTTCCACTACGCCGGAGCTGTATGTGAGGGTCATTCCGGCGGTGACCGCGTCGAGGTCCTGGCGGAGGAACCCGGCGAAGCTGCGCATCGGGGCCGGAGCGTCCTGTTCGGCCTGGCGGATCCAGTCCATCAGTAGTTGTCCGCGCTGGTGGCGGACGAGGTCGGCGAAGTTTCGGGCCAGGTCGCAGGCTCGGGTGATGTCTGGGCAGGCGAGGCGGACTTGGAGAAGTTGCTCATCCTGGTGGTCCGTGAGGGCCTCGCGGGGCCGCATGATCCAGCCGGTGATCTTGTGCGGGCTGGGGATGTCGGTGCGGACAGGTTCAGCATTGCCAGCTCGGAGGGCGGCGAGGTGTTTGCGGACGACTTGGCGGCTGCCGCGGTAGCCGCGTTCGCGGACTTCGAGGAACAGCCGACTACCGCTGACTTGGCCCAGAGACTCGGTGAACCGCTGGTTGATGTACGGCTTGAAGGGCTCCAGCACGCCAGCTGGGCGCCGAACATGAGCCGTGGCGAGGAGCTGGGCGAGATCGGTGTCGCGGAAGCGGCGGACCGTCTTGCGGTCGAGGTGCAGGCGCCGGGCGATGGCGCTGATCGTCCAGCCTGCGTCCACGAGCCGGAGGATGTCCTCGCGACGGTGCCGGGTCCGTTCGATGATCTGGGTGCGGGGTAGTTCAAGCGGCGGCAGTTCGATGAGCGGAGGCTGCGGCGGTATCTGGAGGGTCTCGGCGTCGGCACGTTTACGCAGGCAGGAACGGTGCTGGTGGCAGGTCTTCTCCACCGCGGAGGCCAGGTTCTGGAGCAGATGCCAGCGGTCAGCCACCTCCCTGGCATGCGGCGCTGCTTCCTTGACCGCACGGCTGTAACCGCTGTCCCGGTCGCGGCACACGATCTCGGCCCCGGGGTGCACCTTCAGCCAGGCCGCGAGGGTCTCGCTGGTGCGGTCCGGCAGCACGTCGATCACAGTGGAGGACTCCACGTCGATGAGCACGGTTCCGTACGTCCGAGACCGCCTGAAGGCGAAGTCGTCGACGCCGAGTACACGTGGTGCCTGGTCCGGAACCAGCGGCGCGTGCAGCAGACCCAGCAGTCGCCCACGGCTGGTCGGCATGGCGAAGACGCCGCACAGGCGGACACCCGGACGGCCTCCCACGGCCAGCGCGACCGACCGCCACCACCTCTTCACCCCCGGACCGGCGCGGGCGAACCTGGTGGTCAGGCCCTCAACCTGCTCGACGAACGTGCGTCGCGGGCAGTCGGCGTTCTCGCAGAAGAAGCGCCGCACCGTTAGCCGAATCACCGCCCGGCGGCCACCGGTCGGATACATGGCGAGCCGTCGTTCGTAGCAGCTGTGCACGCGATGGGACAGAGCCGAGCAGTCGGGACAGACCAACTCTCCTACCACGCACTGTGCTTGGACCTCGATCAGCGCATCCATCTCGGCGATGCCGTCCAGCACCAGCCCGACCACCTGCGGCACCAGGAGCTTCCTGAGAGCCGATAATTCCCGCATGACCAGGGCATTCCCGCCCTGGTCATGATCGCTACGAACGAGGGATCGGATCATTCCCGGCGCCCGATGCCAGCCGACGGGCTTCGGCCGTGACCTCGGCATCGATCTGGGCCGGCGTCCGGTCCCCGTATTCGAGGATGTCGTACTCGTCGTCGAGCTCGGCGAGGCGCTCAGCCAGCGGCAGTTGGTGGCCAAACCGCTGGTGGATGCGCAATGCAAGCTCTCGCGGTGTCAGCCTGCCCGCCAGCATCTGGTCCGCGAGCGCCCGCACGGCGGCTTCCCGCCCAGCCTCGCTGTCGCGCGGGTAGAACGTGAGACCAAGCTCGTCGAGGGCAGCGGGCAGGAGATCGGGCACGTCGTACTCCGCCTCGCCGCGCGTGCACGCGGCCAGGATACGGAGCGCCGGACTGTCGAGCCCGGCAACGAGCGCCTCGCAGGCAGCGCCGACGACATCGGTCGCACGGGCCTCGCCGATACTCCAGAGAACAGCGAGATCCTGCAGGTCACGGGCTGAAGCTTCGATCGACGACACCCGCACATGATCCCCTGCACTGGGTGATTCAGTCGAACGTGTTTCGCTAGCAGCCACGGGGCGCTTCCCGGCGATCGTGACCGTCACGAGATTCCGACCAGAGCCAAGTTCAAAGATCCCCATCAGTGCCTCGGCGTGGATGAACGGCCGGTAGTAGGTGACGTTGCAGGACTCGACGATCTGGACGGTCCAGCAGCCGGGGATGACATTGCACCCCGCAATCTCGTGCTGCACCATATGCGCCTGCGTCGCCTGTCCGGCCGCCCGCAGGTACGTTCAGATGCCGCAGGCCGACGCCGACCAGAAGCGGCTTGTGCGGTGATCGAGGTGGGTGTGGTCGCTGTGGCCCGGGTGGCCGGGGCCGAGGATTCTGTTGAGAGCCGTGGTTGCGGGCCTGCTGGGCCCCCGGCGGCACCGTTCCGTGCCACCGGTTCAACGGCGGATGCCGAGCGGTTCTCACTCCTGGGCGGCGACATCGCGGACATCGAAGCCCCCGCTACCCCGCATGCTCATCAACGCTGCCGTGCGCGGCGGTCCGTATCTGTCTGCCGTCGGCTCTGCCCCGACCAGATCCGCCTTCCGGGCCACATCTGTCTGGGGCGTGGACGGCATCGACGCCACGTGTCGGCCGGCTCGTGGGAGTCCTGCACGGGCCCCGGCCGGTATCCGCCTTCACGTGGGATGCCGCCCGGACCGTCACCGGCCTTCCACCCCCACATCTTCCGCCGCCGCGCGGCGAGGGTCACCCGCCGAAGCGTTCTGACCCCATACCCCTCACCTGGCGAGGCAGCCCGCATGCCTCCGGTCCTCTTGTTCTGTCATCTAACGCTCCTGGGGTCGGAGTTGAGCCCTCTGCCTCGGGCTGCTTCTGCACCTGCCCGCCGTGAAAAAACCACCGCCCTGCGCTACAGACCCGACCTTCGCTGCCTCTCACCGACAACCGGTCCCCTTCTGGCTGCGTTCCGGCCAGAAGGGGACCGGACCCGGTGGCCGACGGCTGGGTCGTCGAGCCGGGCACCGTCTTGACGGGTGGCCTGCCGCGCAGACGGGCAAGGATCGGCGATTCGGACGCCTTTGCCGCAATGATGGCGTGATTGAAAGGCTATTTCCCTTGTTTACCGGCCACGTTGGATAAGGAATGGATGACCGTAAGTGCCTGTTACGGGACGAGTGAGAGGCATTTAGGGTGAAGGTGCTCGATCGGAACGGACATCCGCATACCCGCCCTCATCTGGAGAATTCCATGGCAGTTCTGCCCGACGGCGAGTACCTGATCAAGAACCCTGAGACGGACCTCTACATCGACCTGTTCAACGGCAGCCCTGAGCACAACACCCCGATTGTGGGACTCCCGCTGACCAAGGAGCCCAACCAGAAGTGGAAGGTCAGCACCACCAACGGCATCAACGAGTTCATCATCAAAAGCTCGGTGAGCGGCGAGGCCTTCCTGGGTCTGAGCGTCATCAGGATCTTCCCGCCGAGGATCGCGGCCGAGCCGATCCCGGTCCGCTGGTCGATCGAGCCGGTGGGCGACGGCCAGTACCGGATCGCGTTCCCGTTCGCGGACGGTGTGGTCTCCCTGCCCGAGGCCCGTCCGGGCACCCAGCTGTTCAACGAGCCGTTCCACGGCAGCCCGATGCAGTTCTGGCAGTTCGTTCAGGCCTGACCGGCTTGACCGACCCTTGAGGTACGGCGCGGTCACGCCCCCCAACCGGGCGGCGTGACCGCGCCGTTCGCATGCGCCGCCGCATGCGTGCTGACCCTGCTGCCATGCGCCGCGACACTCAGCACGATGAGATGTCGGCGAGGCGGCATTCTCGCTTCGGACGGACGCGCTCGCCGAGGTGTCAGACTTCCGTGAAGCGCGGGAGTACGCGCGGTGCGCAGACGTTCTCGGGGTGGTGGCCGGGACGACGCCTTGCTGGGTAACGCGTCGTGAGACCGCGGCCCAAGGCGCTTTCGCCGTTCCTTCATAGTCCGTCGCTGCCGCTTTTCTTCACTCGCCCCGCTCCTCTGGAAGGCTGGTGCTACAACGGACCCAGGACCTCCGCACAATAGAGAGCGAAGCGTCCGATGCTTCCGGCTTCATCAGGGGATCGGATCAAGGAATAGATGAAGAGCCCAGCGGCGGCCAGACCATGAAGAACCCTGACGTATGCGTCGGTATCGAAGCTCCACGGGCTGCGGAGAAGCGCCTTGTTCAGCACGACGACCTCGATGGCCACGCTACCGATCATGACGCATGCCGTGTAGACCATGACCCACCAGATTGAAGGTCCGGGCTTAGCCTCGAAGAGAAGTTGCAGACTGGTGCCACCTGCGAGCAATGGCACCGGGGCAAGTAGGTAGAGCAGAACTGTGACTGGGATGTGCCACGGTCCCATGTAGAAGACGTGTGCGTCACCGTCATCGTCTTCGTCATCTTGAACCGTCTCGCGGAAGCAAGGTGTCGCGGTGTCGAAGTGGTAGTGGTTTTGGACGAAGTGCTGGTCTCTCCCGGCCTGGTGTACCTGGGCCTCATCGGAGGCGTCGGCCCGCATCGACCAGGATTCGTTCATCTCTCCGTCATTACCGGGCGGAGTCATGACTGGGTAATGCTTTGGTCGCGCCCCGCCTGGAACACTCGTCCGTTGCCGCTTGCATGGGCAGTTATGTTCAGGGAGGGATGAGCACTACTGGTCTTTTCTTGCCCGAGCGCCGCGTTGAGCTGCCTGAGTGCGTCAAGAGCCTGAGGCTGCGCGACGAGCAACCCGAGCAGGTACCCGTTCCATGCGGCGACGAGCGCGGCGTGCGTATGTTCATCTCCCGCTTGGAGAGAATTGACGAGAAGCCTCCGGTTCTCCTCGAAGTTCTCATGGATCGAGTCGGCGGACTCAGGGCGGAACCGTTGCCAGAGCGCTACTACGCTGTCCCTCGCGCGCTGCCAGCCATCCGTAGCCATCGCCGAAACAATGGCAGTACCAGCGGTGCCGGCAACTGCGACGATCTGCGGGTCCACACATTCCCCCTGGAAGACGCGGGACGATCTCGTGACTCCATGTGCTGTCGTGACTATAAGGGCGCGTACAGCAAGTCGTCAGCCCTCGCACGCGGTTGATGGCTTGTGGCAGGCCTTCCCACGAGTTATCCACCGAGCTCATGCTTGCACTCGTGGGCGCCTTGAAGGGCGACGGAACGTCCTCACGCCGGCGGGTAGGGCGCCCGCGCCCCCCCGCAACAGATCCGCCGCCGAATCCACGGAGCACCCCACGTCGGTGGGGAGGGGGCGGTCATGGTCCGCGTCTGGTCGTCGGTCTGCGGAACACCCTCACTGACGCGGGGGTGTTCCGCTCGTCCCCCTCGAAATGGCGGGTGGCGCTGGGTGCTCCCCGCCGCGATAGCCCCAGGTCCCACACCACCTCGCCGGCCACGGTGCGGCGCCGGGCCGGGGGCCGCGGGCCTCCACCGTGCCGCGCACCAGCGGGAGTCCGGAGTGGAAGATCGGGTGTGCGCTCTCCTCGTGGGTGTTGTCGAAGAAGGCGAGGTCGACCAGCCCGGAGCCGTCCGTGTGATGCGCCGCCTGCTCTCCACGGCGCAACGCCGGGCCGCGGCCGCGCTCGCCGTGACGGCCTCCACCACGTTCGGCTCGTGGGCGCTGACGTTGGTCTGCTCGCCCTCGTGCACGGTCTACGCCGGGGCCTACACACCGCTCCACGCGCCGGAGACCGAGGTCGACGCCGCGCTGGAGCCGCTGGAGCCGCTGGAGCGCGCTCACGACAGGGCCTTTGCAGACGGCGTGGCGTGTGCGGTCCCAAGCGGGCGCGCTCCAAAACTGGAACGACCAAGGACGCCCCGGCCAGGTAGCCGGGCACAACCCGGCTGCGCCGCAGCGTGCCGTCCGTTTCACGTCACCGGTTCCGGATGGCGCGGCGGAATCACCCCCCCGGCCTCCCACCAGAATCTGCTCCACTCAGCATGGGTCCGTGGATACTCAAGGCTCGCCCGCTTCCTGATGAGGATGGGGAGATCTAAGTTGGGTGTCATGACTGGGGACTCCGACGACAGGACACCTCGTACCTCATCTTCACCATTACCGCCTCCTCCTTCAGCGCCGCCCCTACCCACACCCCCTCAGCCTCAACAGCCCAGGTGGGCTTGGTGGGTTGTCGGGGTCCTTGTCCCTGCTATTGGCATCATCGTGACGTTGCTCGTCAGCAACCAGGGATCATCCCCTTCCGCCGGCTCGGACCCGTCAACTGATGTGAGCGATTCGGCGGATTCGGCACCCTCCGCGAGCTCGAAGCCCTCAACTGACGTGACGGACTCGGCCTCCGCAGCCAGCGGTGGAGATACCGGAGGGAACCCACCGAAGGTGAGATTCGGGCCAGGAACCTTAGATGTCCCAGACCTGGACCACATCGATCTGGATTCCGAACCCCCACTTGTCCTGGAAACGGGCACCAAAGGCACAGACCTCTACGTCAGCACCCCTACGCTCTCATCGGAGGAATCCGGTCAGAAACTTGCCCCGCTGCCTTCTTCCGGCTCCGCTCCGAGCGAGGCCGAGTGCGCTGAGCAGGTCCAGAACAACGGTGCATATCACGTCAAGCTGACCAGGGGAGCCCGCTTCTGCGCGCAGTCCAACGAGGGACGCACGGCCCATATACGTGCTGTAGCGGTGACTGAGGGACCCGTGCGGCTCAAAGTAACCGTGTGGGAACTCCCGAGCTGATCTCTGCGCAGACCTTGCCGCAGGCCCGCTCAATTGGCCTGACGCTGAGTGAGCGCACCATACGGAAGTCGGAAGTTGAACAGGAGTCGCAGGGCTCGTGGACGCTTGACCAGGTTCCCGTTCGTCTCGATCAGGCTGTCGCTCACCAGCGAGGGCAGTACTAGTCAGTACAGCCCGTACGAGTCAGTACAGCCCGATCGCATCCACGACGATTGCCGGGCCGGAGATGTGAGCATGCACGTCCTCGGCGGGCAGATCGACCCCGATCCGTGCCATCATCACGCGCTTCATCAGGAACTCCCAGTCGTGCAAGCGTTGAGCTTGGACACGCTGCCAAGGATGCGCACTCGCCCTCCACACGGCTGGCTGACGCGTCGTCGATGAAGTGGTCGGGGCGTACGTTGATGTACACCTTCTGCGGCAGTGATGTTTGGGAGAGCTCCAGTAGGAGGGGGTTGGGGAGCAGCTCGTTCTCCAGGTAGTCCTGCTTGCACCTGCTTGCACCTGTTCATCGCCTCGGCGAACCGCGGATCTGCGACATCCAGATCGAAGAGGTTGTCCAGATCACGGCCCTACTGAGCTAGGAGGAGGCGGCGGATGGTGAAGAGCATCTTCCCTGCCGAACTGGCCGCGGGGATCCGTGCTGCTTCTCCCGAGATCTCGACAAGGTCATCTTTGGCAAGGCACGTGTTCTCTCCGGCTGGACCTTCACGCCCACGCCCTTCACCGCGTCCTGGCTGATCAGGGAGTCGATCACGTTGGAGATCAGGGCCTTCTCCCGCGGATCCAGGCTCCAGGCTGTAGGTCCGCTGGTACTCGAAGTCGCTGCCTGCCGTCCCGTCCACACCGAAACTACCGACGCCCGCCTTGCCCCCGCCGGCTCGCCGCTTCACCGTCTTCTCGACGATCAGCTCCCGCTGGGGAACGCCGACTTCGTAGCAGTCCGCCTGGGACAAAAGCGTCTCCAGGTCCAGGCGGACTCGGGGGCCTCAGCGCCGTACAACAAGTCTCCCACCCGCCTCTGACACTCTGTCTGGCTCGATCAGCGGGTGCTGCCGCCACCCATCCGTGACTTGGTTGCCAGCAAGGTCGGCGGACCGGAAGCAGCTGCGGCGGCTCGGACGGACTGGTCTCGTTACCTTCTCCCGTCGGCGTTCGTCATGGGTTTGACGGCCGGATACGAACGGTTGTCGTACCGACGAGTGAATCGAGAGATGGATGCTGACCAACATCATGTACGTGACGGTCTACGTCACCGATCAGGACCGCGCGCTGGAGTTCTACACCGTGGGACTCGGCCTGGAGAAGCGGCTCGACTTCCCCGGGCCCGATGGACGTTTCCTCACCGTCGGTGTCCCGGACAGCCCGGTGCAGATCATCCTGTGGTCGCAGGCGGCGGTCACAGGACAGCCAGCTGGCGCGCCCGGTCCGGTGATCCTCGAATCCGACGATCTGCGAAAGGATTTCGAGGTCATGCGCCAGCGCGGCGTCACCTTTGAGGAGTCCGAGCCGCAGGAGTATCCGTTCGGGCTCCGCATCGAGGCGATGGACCCGGACGGCAACCGGGTCTCGCTCCGTCAGCCGCGCAAGCCCTGACCGCCCACCCGTCCGGCCTCGTGACCGAGGTGTTCGAAGCCCAGCGCGATCGGTTGCGCGCCGTCGCGTACCGCGTGCTGGGCTCGCATGCCGATGCCGATGCCGATGCCGATGCCGATGCCGATGCCGATGCCGATGCCGAGGACGTGGACTAGGAAGCCTGGTTGCGCCTCGTCCGCTACGAGGAGGCGGCCAACCCATGCTCGAATGCTGAGGCAAAGGGACAGCTCCCACGGCGCGGCCGCCGGGTTGTGTCCTGTGCTAGTGAACCTTGAGCACCTGCCGTCGAAGGTTGAGCGACGCTTCTACGGGTCGTGGTGTGCGGCGGCTGTGTCGACGATTCCGTTGGCGATCTTGGCTCAGGAGGGGAGTGGGGGCGGTAGTACCAGTCGTCCCTCCGGGCACGGATATCGCATTCGAGGGCTTGGGCGGAGCCTGGTGTGAACTCTCTGTGGAGCCCCGCCCCCGGCGCATCCGCGCCCGTCTAGGGTCGTCGTGACCACGACAAGCGGCTCAAGGGGGTACACATGGCAGTCGCACGGGGCCCGGAGGGCTTACGTCGCCAGGCGGAAGAGGGGGACGAGGGCGCACAGCTCAAGCTCGGCGAGTGGTATGCCAGTAACGGGCACCTGCGCCAGGCGCTGAAGTGCCTGGCGCCGCTGGCCAAAGCAGGCAGTGACCGGGCTCTGGGGCAGGTCACGGGTTTCTGTTGATGTTGGCTCGCGAGATGCGGTCCTGGGCGGGCAGAGAGGCTGATGCTCGCGAACTTCTCGTCCGTCTGGCGGTGGAGGAAGGGCCCCGGAAGCGGCCCGATATCTGGCTGGCTGGCATGGACCACGATGACCCCCAGGATGCTGCTCGATGGCACAGCCTGGCCGTCGAGTTGAGGCATACGAAGCGTTGGCGCAACGGTCGGGGACTTGTGGAGATGCCTCGTGAGATGCCTCGTGCTGTGCCTGCCAGGCGGGCGGCGAAATCCCCTGCGCGTAGTGCCCCGGACCCGGTGGTCATCGATCGGGGTGAGGCGGCGACGATCGTGGGGGCCGTGAGTGCTGTTCCCTTTGCCCAGGCCATCGCTACGCAGGCGGGCGGTGATGTCTATGCCTGGGTGCGGCAGCTCTTCGGCCGTGTTGTGGGGCGTGGGAGCGAGTAGCTGACCGAGATGACGGGTGAGGCGGCTCTGCACGCCGTCGGGGACAGTGCGGCCAACACCTGGCTGGTGATGCGTGGTCGCCCTTCTGACGAGGCACTGGCCAAGCTCGCCGAGACCGACCTGGAAACCTTGGCCGCCCCGGAAAACCTTGGCCGCCCCCGACCGGTGAGGGCGAACCGTCATCGTCTGCTGGGTTCCCGAGGTCGGAGAGTGGCAGCGACGGGTGGAGCAGCCCGGCGGGCGCTAGGGCCTGTGCGGAGTCGTGATCACGACTCCGCACAGGCCCTAGTCCTTGGGAACGTCGTGACGTGAGACCTGCCCGAACTCATCCTCCAGGCGGCGCAGCAGGCCACTCAGCAACACGTTGAGCTCCTCCAGCTCTTCAGGGTTCAACGCCTCTGCGAACAGCCGCCGCTCCTGAGAGGTGCGCTCCTGGGTGGCCGAGCGCCAGCGGGCCTGCCCCTGTTCGGTCAGGCGCACCGGCTTGCTGCGCCCGTCGGCCGCCGCCACGGACTCGATCAGCCCGGCACGCGCGAGGCGGCTCAGGCGCACGCTCATCGTGCCCGAGGTGATCCCGAGCTGCTGCGACAGCGCGGTGGGGGAGACCTGGTGGGGAGCGCCTGAGCGCTGCAGGGCGGACAGGGCCGCCCAGTCCCCGGCCGTCAGCTCATGGTCGGCGGCCACGCGCGACAGCAGGCGCTCGAAGAGACGGGCCATGCGACCGATGCGCTGGCGGGCCGCTTCGGTGTCCGGGTCGACATCGGGCATGTCGGCGATCCATGAGGTCAGTTCGGCTGCGACGGAGTCCTGCGGCTCCGTCGGCGGCGGCTCGGATACAGGCACCTTTGACACTCCCTTGAGTCTCAAGATAATTTACCTTGGCATTCAAGGTAACTATAAGAGGAGGCCCGTGACAGACTCGTCCACCCCACAAGGACACCGTCCACTGCCCTGGGCCGGGTTACTGGCCCTGGCGGTCTCCGGGTTCGTCACCGTGCTCACCGAGACCATCCCCGCCGGCCTGCTGCCGCAGATCAGCGACGGCCTCGACGTCTCCCAATCAACCGCCGGACAACTGGTGACCGTCTACGCCGTGGGCTCGATGGCCGCGGCCATCCCGCTGACCGCGCTGACCCGACGCTGGCCACGCCGCCCGGTCCTGCTGGTCACCCTTCTCGCCGTGGTCGCCGCCAACATCGCCACGGCTCTCTCTCCTTGGTACGCCCTGACCTTCACCGGCCGCCTCATCGCAGGACTCGGCGCAGGACTGCAGTGGGCCATGCTGGCCGGATACGCCATGCGGCTGGTCCCCGAATCCAGCAAGGGCAAGGCCCTGGCTGTCTCCATGGGCGGCGTCCCCGTCGCCCTGGCCCTGGGAGTCCCTCTGGGCACCGCCCTGGGCACTGGCATCGGCTGGCGCTCCACGTTCGCCGTGATGGCCGTCCTGGGACTCCTTACGACCGTCTGGGTACGGGCGGCCATCCCGCCCCTCGAAGCGGAACCCGCCCACGAGCGCATCCCGGTCAGCCGGATCCTGCTGCGCCCGGGCATCGCAGTCCTGATGCTGATCGCGTTCGCCTTCGAGGTCGCCCACACGAACCTCTACACCTACATCGCCTCCTTCCTGTCCTCCTCGGGCCTGCAGGACCGGGTCGATGTCGTCCTGCTCGTCTTCGGCATCGCCTCCATCGTCGGCCTCTGGCTGACCGGAGCTCTGATCGACCGCAACCTGCGTGCCGTCGTCATGGCCGCCCTGGCCGGCTTCACCGGCGCGATGGCCCTGCTCGCCGTCATTGGAACCAACGCCGTGGCCACCCTCGCGGCCATCGCCGTGTGGGGGCTTGCCCTGGGAGCCGCGCCGACCATGCTGCAGGCCTCCTCCGCCCGGGTCGCGGGGGCCTCGGTGGAAGTCGCCCAGTCGATGCTGGTCACGATGCTCAACGCCGGCATGGCCGCCGGCCCCCTCCTGGGAGGCATCCTCTACTCGGCCGACCAGACAACTCCCTTGCCCTGGGCGAGCCTTGGCATCTTCGCCGTCGTCCTCCTCATCGCCGCATCGATCGGGCGCCGCGCCTTCCCCTTGTCCACGCAGGCACCGCCCGCCGCCCCGCGCGACCAGACCCCGGACCTGATCGAGCGGACACAAGACGACGCCAACACGCCCCAGCCCACCCGGACTTCGCGCTAGTTCCTGTCCGGCCGACCCCAACCGGCCGACCCTGTCCGACGACCCCAACCGGCCGACCCTGTCCGACGACCCCGTCCGGCCGATGCTGCCCGGACGCCCCTGCCCGGCCGATCCCGCCAGGACAGCAGACGAAGATCGACCCACCACGCCCCCGCCCCTTCGCTCCAGCCGCCACCCGGCATGGATCGGCACGCCATTGAAAGGACGCGCCCCCGATGACCTCGCAGCCCTCCACTCCCGAAACCGCCAAGGTCTGGTTCATCACAGGTACGAGCACCGGCCTGGGCCGCGCCCTGGCCCACGAGGTCATCGCCGCCGGCGAACGCCTCGTGGCCACCGCCCGTGATACCTCGACCCTCGGCGACCTGGTTTCCGCCGCACCCGACCGTGTGCGCGCCGTCCCCCTCGACGTCACCGACCCCGCCGCCGTCGATGACGCCGTGGCCACGGCGCTCAAGGACTTCGGCCGCATCGACGTCCTCGTCAACAACGCCGGCTACGCGATGCGCGGCGCCGTCGAAGAACTGTCGGACGTCGAGCTGCGCCACCAGTTCGACACCAATGTCTTCGGCGCCATGGACGTAACCCGCAAGGTTCTGCCCACCATGCGTGCTCAGCGCTCGGGCTGCATCGTGCAGATGTCGTCGGTCGGCGGCGTCATGGCCACCCTGGGCGGCACCGCCTACGCGGGCACCAAGTTCGCCCTCGAGGGTCTCTCCGAGGGGCTGGCCCTCGAAGTCGCCCACCTCGGCATCCACGTCGTCATCGTGGAACCCGGCCCCTTCCGCACGGACTTCGGTGGGCGCTCCGTACGCTTCGCCGACCCCATCGACGACTACCGTTCCGTCCTGGACCCGGCCAAGAAGCAGTTCCTGGCGATGCACGGGACCCAGCCGGGCGATCCCGCCCGCGCGGCCCACGCCATCATCACCGCCACACGCATGGAAAAGCCCCCGCTGCGGCTACCGCTGGGCGCCAACGCGGTCGATCGTATCCGCGAGCGGCTCCAGCTCCGCCTCGACGAAGTCGACGCCACCGAGCCCCTGGGCCGCCCGACCGACTTTGCCTGACACACAAGCAGTACCGGGACGTCGGATCGCCACCACCCAAGGCCCCTGCCGACTACGAGACGGGGGCCTTGGTGTGGTTCGGCCGGGCCCCGTCGACCTCGAGGGGGAACCGCCCCAGAGGCTCCGTTCGCTTCCCCGTCACGTGACCGCTCTGCGAACGGTTCTGTTCCACCACCGCTTCCGCCATACCGGCGCGACCTGCGATTTCGCGGTTCGGAAACAGCTTCTGATCAGTCTCAGCGGAACGCGGCGACATTGCGGGCGGCCCAGTCGGCGAAGGGGCGCGGGGCGCGGCCGAGGACCTGCTGAACGTCCGGGCTGACGCGCAGCTCAGCCGGGCTCGGTGAGCCGAGGATGTCCAGAGTGTCGTCGGCAAGCTCCGCCGGCATGCTCTGGGCCATGGCGGTCTTGGCCTCGTCGCGGGTGAGCTCGTGAAACCTCACTGGCGAGCCCAGCGCGGCGGCGATGGCCTCCGCCTGCTGGCGCGGAGTGATCACCTCCGGGCCGGTCAGCTCGTAGACGCCGCCGGTGTGCCGGTCCTCCAGCAGGCAGGCTGCCGCGACCGCGGCGATGTCCGCCGGGTCGATGATCGGCACCCCGACGTCGCCGAAGGGCGCGGCGACGGCCTGTTGCGCGCGGACGGACTCGGCCCACCACAGGGCGTTGGAGGCGAAGCCGCCCGGCCGCAGGATGGCCCACTCCAGGCCGGACTCCCGCAGCGTGTCCTCCAGCGCGCGCATCGCGATCCGCGTTTGGCCGGAGGGCCTGGTCACCACGCCCAGCGTGGAGAGCAGAACGACCCGGCGGACCCCGCTGGCCGCAGCTTCGCTGATGATGTCGGCAGGGTTGGCTCCAGCGGCGTGCAGGTTGCCGGACAGCAGCAGGAACAGCGCCTTCGCCCCGGCCAGCGCGGGCTTGAGGCTGGCCGGCTCGGCCAGGTCGGCCGTCACGTGACGGACGCCGTTCGGCACCGCCGCCGTGTGCCGTGACACTGCCATCACTTGCTGGCCCGTCTCGGACAGCGTCTGCGTCAACGGCCGGCCGATATTCCCGGTAGCCCCGGTTACTACGATCATGATCAGCTCCTCGTCGGATGTTCTCTGTGGTCGTCACGCTAAGAGCAAGGGCTAACTTTCGGTAAGGGCATACCTTGAGGTAAGCTCATGAAATGACGGGAAGCGTGCAGCGCAGACAGGCCGTGGCGGGGCAGCGGTATGACGTGTTTCACACCGACTGCCCTGCGCGCGATGTGGTCGACCATGTGACCAGCAGGTGGGGCGTCTGGGTGCTGATCTCGTTGCGGAGCGATGACCTCCGGTTCTACGAATTGCGCGAGAGCATCCAGGGCATCAGCGAGAAGATGCTCGCCCAGACCCTGCGCGCGCTGGTCCAGGACGGCCTGGTCTGGCGGGAGGTAGAGCCGACGACGCCGCCTCAGGTCACGTACGGGCTGACCGAGTTCGGCCGGGACGTCGGCGAGCCGCTGACGGAGCTGTTCGACCGGATCACACGGCGGCTGTCGCCACGCAGCGCGGGATAGCGCGGTACTGGCTGGTGCACGTCCGCGAAGCGATGGACGATGGACGCACTGCTGAGTCAGATCTTCGCCCCGATCCAATAGCGCCCTCTGGCAGCCCAGCCCTGGACGCGCTGCACGGCCTCCAGGGGGAAGATCACCACGGCCGTACCCGTGGCCCGGCACAACGGCGAGGCGTGGCAGCAGATCGCCAACCAGCTGGGAGTCTCCCAGCAACTGGCGTGGAAGAAGTCCAAGTTCGCCGGTTCCACCGAGGCCGTCGACGACGCCTACCCGAAAGCCGGATCGCTTTCGATCGTGCGCGTCGGCCTGCGGCTATCCGTCCTCGCTGTCATCCGTGCGCAGGTCGCGCAGTTGCCGCAGGCCCGGCGCCGAGGGCCGGTGAAGGCGTAGCTGCCAAGGAAGTTGGTGCCCTTGGAGACCTCGTTCATGGCGTGCAGACTGCACGCCAGCGCGAGCGCGGCGTCCTGACCGCCATCCTCCTGCTCCGCCCCGTTCTCGTATAGCTACCGCCAGGTGGCGTGTAGCGCTACGAAATCTGGGCGGCATGATCCGCCGCTACGTCATCTGGCGAAACCGCCATGCTGACGACCGGCGCCTACGCGCCGTCGTCGACAGAGCCAACGCTGCCTGATCCGGCACTACACGCCGGCGGCCCCGTCGATGCGTGCCCGCAGCAGATCGGCGTGGCCGTTGGGGCGGGCGTACTCCTCGATCATGTGGACGTAGATCCAGCGGAGGTTGACGTCCTGCTCCATGAAGCGGCCAGTGCCAGCCAGAGCTCGCTCGGCGCAGTGCTCGCGGGCGCGGGCGATTTCCGCATGCCAGGTGGCGAGGGCGTCGCGCAGGGTGGCTCCCGCAGCGAGTTCGAAGCCGCCGTCGGGGCCATCCGGGTCGGCCTGCGGGTCGTAGGCGGGCGGGGTGTCGGCGTATACCTCAACGTGGCCAGTCAGGTTCAGCTATGCGTTCCGGCCCTGAAGGAGGCGGGCGTGCGCCCGATGAAGTCCCGTGCAGTGCGGGTGAGGTGGGCCTGGTCGGTGAAGCCTGCGGTGGCTGCGGCCAGAGCGGCAGTCGAATTGGGCAGGTCGGCGATCGCGGTGCGGAGCCGGCCCCATCGGCGCAAGCGAGTAAGCGCGATGCCCACGTCCTGCCGGACCAGGGCGCGCAGCCGAGGGGCCGACAGGCCGATCTTGTTGGAGATGGAGGCGATGGGCATGTCCGGATCGCGCAACGTGCACAGGTCGATGGCGTGGGCGACTCTCGGGTCGAGTGGGGTCGGGCGCCCGGCGAGTGTCCGCAGCTCGGCGTATCCGGCGGCCAGGTCCGCGCAGGTGCCGGGGCCGTCGGAATCGGTGGTGCCGAGTGCGGCGAGCAAGCGGCGGACCTCGCCTGCACCGAGCGGTATCGGCCCAGGGCAGGACGGCAGCAGCCAGGGGTCGATGAACAGGGCGATGTAGGGCGAGGTCGCCGCGCAGGTGTGGGTCAGTTGAGGCGGAACGATCAGGCCGGGCGCCGTCACCATGGGCCGTCCCGGCTGGAGGAGTTGGGCGTGGCCGCCGATCGGCAGTACGGCTTTCCACGCGGGCAGCCGGTGTTGGGCGACGCGGGATGGGCGGGACTCGGCGAACATCGTTGCCTCGGGGCCGGAGGCGAAGACGATACGGCGATCGTTTTGTTCAAGTGCCCAGGCATGAGGGGAGCGGATCATCGTGCCATGCACGCTATCGCTATCGCTATCGCCATCGCTGCCGTCGCCTTGGCGATATTCCTGGTCGTCACTGGGGTCATGCATTTCCTGGCCCCCGGCTACTTCCGCATGCTGATACCGGCATGGCTCCGCCGGGAGCGGCTCCTCGTGGCTGTCAGTGGGGCGGCGGAGGTCGTGGTGGGTGCGCTGGTGCTGGTTCCGTGCAGCAGGCGGGTCGGAGGCTGGGCCGCCGCCGTCCTGATCACCTGTTACCTGGTGTCCCACGTGGACGCGCTGCGGCGCGCGCGGCCGGACCGGCCCCGGCTGCTGGAGAGGCCTGCCGGTGCGGTGGCCCGGCTGGTGGTGAACGTCCTGTACATCGCCTGGGCGGTTGCAGTGGCCAGATCCGCGCCCTGACGCCGATGTGCGGCGACTGATTGTCAGAGGTGGCGCCGAGCCGCCGAAGCAGCCGTAGCCCCAAAGTCCCAAAGTCCCAAAGGATGTCATGCCATGAGCCATCGCCTCGTCGTCGTAGGTGCCGGTTACGCCGGTCTGCTGGCGGCCAAGCGCCTCGCCCGGAAGCTACGCCGAAGCGACGTCGCCATCACGCTGGTCAATGCCTCAGACCGGTTCGTGGAGCGGGTCCGGCTCCATCAGCTGGCTGCCGGGCAGCGATTGGCGGAGCTGTCGTTGCGTCAACAGCTCCGCGGGACATCGGTCCAGCTGGTCGTCGGACGTGTGACCGCGATCGATACCACTTGCCGGACCGTGTGTATGGACGTCGCGCCCCGGACGATCGGCTACGACACCCTGGTGAATGCGGTAGGCAGCCGGGCGCGGCTCGACGATGTTCTTCCGGGGGCAGTCGAGCACGCGTACGCTGTCGCCGGCTCTGAGCAGGCGACGCGGTTGCGGCACAGGGTTGCCGAGTTGGCGTCAGACGGCACTGTCGCGGTGGTCGGCGGAGGGCTGACCGGGCTGGAAACCGCCTCGGAACTGGCCAAGAGTTACCCCGAGTTGTGGGTCCGGCTGTTCACCGGTGCGATGCATCGGGACCGGCCTCGCGCCGCGAGTGAGTGGTTGTGACGTACTGGTCCGAAGACAACTCGAACACCCGGACTCGCCGACCGCCGGTGGGATTGACGGTCTTACGGACCGGATGCATCCCCAGTTTTGTCATGATCCGTTCGGAGGCGTCGTTGCCCACTTGAGTGATGCTGACGATCCGCTCCAGCCCTCGCTCTTCGAATCCGAACCGTACAGCGGTCGCAGCGGCCTCGGTGGCCAAGCCCTGTCCCCAGTGGGAACGTCCCAGCCGCCAGCCGACCTCAACCGCCGGCAGTACCTCCGGCAAGTAGTTGGGCACCGAAAGGCCGGTGAACCCGGCCAGCTCGCCAGTGGACCGGATCTCCACGGCGAACAGGCCGAAGCCCTGTGACTCCCACTCGCTCTCCCATGCCTGGATCCCGCCGCGAGTCTGCTGTTCGTCACGGACGCTGCCGTCACGGATCCACCGCATGACCTGGGGGTCGGCATTGATGGCAGCCATGGGCGCAACGTCTTCCTCGCGCCAGCGACGCAGGATCAAACGGGGAGTCTCAAGCGTGACCATGCAATCATTCTGGATCACAGAATGGGCTCTCCGCCATCCTCACCAGGCACTTTCGATGCATGCCCTAGAGGGCTCGCCCCAGGGCCTCGGTCAGGGCGACCGGGGTGATTTCGAGGCGGTCGAAGCGCCAGCCGTCCTGGGTGCGGCGCGCTCGGTAGTGGTGGATGGCGGCGGCGACCGCCTCTGATTTGTCGTCGATGACGAAGACGGCGATGTCGTGGGCCCGCACCGTGGCGGTCGCGCCGTTGACCTCGATGACGAGGTTGGACTTGTTGTGCAGGGTGCGGACGTAGTCGTCGTGGCGTGAGCGGACGAGGTCGATGAGCGGCTCGATGCCGTGTGCCTCTCCGCGGAGGGACTTGACCACGACGTCCTGGGTGAAGAGTCGATCGGTCTCGTCGTAGCGGCCCTCGTCGATCCACAGGCTGTGGCGGGCGACCAGGTCGGACAGTTCGGCGCGGTCGGCGAGGTCGCGGATGAGAGTTTCGGTGCTGGTCATGGAAAGCTCCTTCAAACAATTAGAGTCACTAACGTTCGATGCCCTAACGAAAGTATATCGTTAGGGGAGCTAACGCAAGCGGGTAGGCTGTCGACATGGAGACGGGCGAGGAACTGAGCTTTGACCGCGGCGGCGAGACTCCTGCCCGGCTCAAGGGTCAGCTCTCGCGCCTCGTCGGGATGACGGCCGCTCAAATGCGGCGCGTGGCGGGCGATGCGCTCGGCGCGGTGGGTGCCCGTAAGGACCACTTCGTGGTGCTCGCCGCTCTCGGCGAGTTCGGCCCCGCGAGTCAGGCGGCTCTCTCCGGCCGCACCCGGATTTACAAGAGTGACCTCGTGGCCGTCCTCAACGACCTTGCGGACGGCGGCTGGGTCCGCCGTGCCCCCGACCCCGGCGACAAGCGCCGCAACGTCATCACCATCACCGACAGCGGCGAGCGCCGCCTCGCCGAACTCGACCGCGTCCTCGACGGCGTCAACGAGCACATCATGGCCCCACTCGGCCACGACGAGCGCACGCAACTGTTCGCCCTGCTCGGCCGTATTAACGCTCATCTCGACAACCCGCCGGGCCGCGCCTGATCGGGGTCGGCCGTGACATGACGACAGCCGCGCGGGTTGAGTGGACTGTGACGTCCTTCTTGGCCCGTGCGGCCTTGTCCCATCCTCCCTTCTGCGGCCTTGATCGTGCACATCTCGGTAGGCGCGGTCATTAACCGTGGGTTCAGGCCAAGGGGGGCGCTGGGGAGCGATGGCCGAGCACCGTCGTCGAGTTCGAAGGAGACTCGGCAGTAGACGTCGGCAAGTACAGGCATCCGGTGAGGCCAGCTTCTCAGGCGGCTGCTTGGAGCTCGGCCTTTTCGCGTGCTTCCTCGCGGACCCGGGCGCAGCTTTCCCGGATGAGCCGGGAGACGTGCATCTGGGAGATGCCGAGTTCTTCCCCGATCCGGCTCTGCGTCATGTGCTCGAAGAAACGCAGATACAGGATGGTGCGCTCCCGCTCCGGCAGATGCCGCAGGCCAGGTTTGGCGGCCTCGCGGTCGGCGACCAGGTCGTATGAAGGCTCTGGAGTGCCGAGCGTGTCGGCCATGTTGAAGCCGTCGCCGTCCGTGGGGGAGAACTCGGCGTCCAGGGACAGGGCCTGGTAGCTGTCGATCGCTGTCAGGCCGTCACGGACTTGGCTCTCGCTCAGGCCCGTCTTCGCGGCGAGGTCGACGAGTGTCGGTTCGGGGCTGCCGGGCTGCTGCATCAGCTCGCGGCGGGCGGCGCGGACCTTGTTGCGCAGTTCTTGCACGCTGCGCGGCACGTGCAGGTCCCACGTGTGGTCTCGGAAGTGGCGGCGCAGTTCACCGGTGATGGTCGGCACCGCATACGACTCGAACGCGCCGCGGCCAGGGTCATAGCGGTTGACGGCCTTGAGCAGGCCGATGGCGGCGACCTGCTTGAGGTCCTCCATGCTCTCGCCCTTGTCACGAAAGCGGCTGGCGATACGGTGCGCCATCGGCAGCCATGCCTCGACTACCTGCTCACACAGCAGGTCCCGCTCGGGGCCCGCGTCGAGGCGTGCCAGATGGGCGAAGGCCGCCCTGGTGTCGGGGGAGTCGTCGTGATCACGGCGTGAGCGCGCGTGCTGCGGCGTGTTGGAGATGCTGTCGGTGAGCATAAAAAGAACGCTCCTCAACGGGTCAGCCAGCAAGGTTCCGCGGGGGCGCGACAGCCATGAGAGTCATCCAGCCGGAAAGCGGCACGCCGCTCGCGGGTAGATGCCTTCTGTCCAAAGCATCGATACGCGCCTGCCCGACCGTCCTTTGCTCAAACTGACTCCGCCGCCGACGTGCGCTCCACGCCAAGGCGCGCCTCGCCTCCGCCTTCAGGCGCGCCTGGCTGCAACGTCGGGCGTGCCGTTCAGTCGCTGGAGAGTGCTTCCAGGAGGTCTCCGACCTGGGGGTCGGGCAGGGCGCGGGCGACGTCGCCCTGGGAGACCATGCCGACCAGGCGGTGGCCGTCGATGACGGGCAGGCGGCGGGTCTTGTGGGACGTCATGGTGCGCAGGATCTCGCTGGCGTCGTCGTCGGCGCCGATCGTGACGGCTTCGCCCTGGGACAGCTCACCGGCCATGGTCGAGGCGGGGTCCTTGCCGGCTCCCAGCACCTTGATCACGATGTCGCGGTCGGTGATCACGCCCTTGAGCTTGTCGTCGGTGCCACAGATCGGCAGCGCGCCGACGCCCAGTTCGGTCATCTTCTGGGCGGCGAGCAGAACGGGCTCGTCAGCGCCGATACATTCGGCGCCCTCGGTCATGATCTCTCGTGCGGTGGTCATCGTCGTGTCTCCTTCGCGTGTTGTTGCGGCCGGTGGCCGCAGGCCTCATGTCGTGGTGGGGACGGGGCAGTTCGTGCGACGGCCGGCCATCAGGGCGCGGGTGTGATCCACCAACCCGCGCTGGAGCCTGGAGTTTGTGGCCCGGCGGGCCATTGGGTGCGCAGGGCAGGGGCGCGGACGGGTGGGGGGCGGTCTTCTTTGCGGTGCGGACCTTGGCGCCCAGATCCTTCAGGAGATCGGGCGTGCAGGTCACCGACAGGGGAGGGAAGAGGCGCTCTTCCTCGGCGCGTACGTGTGCGCGCACCTCGAGCCTGAGCCTGGCCACCAGGTGATCGAACTGCGGATCGTCCGCGTGGCCCCCCTCCAGGTCTTTGAGGAGCAGCTCCACCCCCGTCTTTGAGGAGCAGCTCCACCGCCGCGTGGTCGGTCAGCTCCTTGGCGATGAGGTCGCCGCCGCCTGGGATGTACTCGCGCACTGCTGAGTGCAGCAGCTTTTCCTTGGCCACGGCATGCTGTACCAGTTGCCTGGTGGGTTCACCGGCCAGCTCCCGGCGCCGTTGGTCACCTACCGGCTGGGCCTCGATCTGAGCGAACAGCGCATCGACCTCGCGGTGATCGGCGGTGAGCTCCGCGATCACACCCCTACCGTGTTCCCTCAAGGGTGAGGCCCCTCTTTTGCTGGTAGGGCGTGAGCTCAAGCTCAAACCGGCCCCATTACCGCCAGTGCCCGGGGCTGACAACCATGCGCACCTGGGCGAGTTCGACGTGGCACCGGGGCCGCATAGGTGGCCTTCGGATAGCGCGAAGAGCGACAGCCTCCCGGGCGAGTCCGTGCGCTAGGTCAGCCGTCAGCCCCCCGCGGTCCTGCGGGCGTGCGTGGGGTCTGGCGGTCAGCGTCCGACGGCCTTGGCCAGTTGCTGTTTGTTCATCGACGAACGGCCGTCGATGCCGCGCTTCTTGGCCTCCGCGTACAGCTGGTCCTTCGTCGGCCCCTGCGAACCGCTGTGCGAGCGCTCACCGCCGCGCTGCGAAGCGGACTTCTTGTCCCGGGTGGATGTCTTGCTCGCCGTTTTCGACTCACCGGAGCGGGCCCGCTCCTTGTTCACGGTGCGCGCCGCGATCTCCTTCGCCCGGCCCTCAGAAGTGCCACGCTTCTCGGCACCCTCCTTGATGTGCTCGTACTGACGCTCACGCTTCTTGCTGGAACCCTGCGGCACGACGTACTCCTTCCAGACGGGGGCGGGCTCCCGGGCCGCGCCCCTTTCCAATGACCCTCCGCGTACCCTCCGGCTGGCATTTCATCGGGAACCGCGGTGGTCCCATCTGATGCGGGGCCTTATAACTCTGCGAGCAGACAGCGACCGAACGGATGAATCAGCGGCCCGCAGATCTTCCGGTTCCTGAAGCGTTCGCCACCGCCGGACCGTGTGCGGAGAACTGACAGCACTTCGGGGGCCGCGGCTCAGCAGGGGAAACAACAGCGCACAGCTTCCCGGGCGTCACACGCTCGCCTGTCCAGGAGCTCGCGGATACCTCACGCCCTGTTCTTCCTGCGGCTGGCGAAGCGCGGAGACCGCGGCCGTGCGCGGGGTACGTGCGGCGGAGGCCGTGGCCCAGCTCGGCGTCCCTAGCAGGGCCTCGGCGTCTGGCGACCGGCTTCGCCGACGAAGCCGGCCGAGCCTTGCGAGATCGCCGTCCCGGTGCCCAGGGTCTTTGACCAGGTGCTCGGCTATTGCGGCCAGCCCACGATCTCGGCTCACCACCTTGATGGGTCGGGAAGGCGGCCATGCCTTTGGTAATCGCCCTGGCGGATAGCATGGCAAGAGCGGATGAAGCCGGGCAATCAAGCCGGTTGCATGGTGCTGGGCGCGGCCACGCGCGAGAACGTGCTTTCGGCCAGCTGATCCGCTGCCACGTCTCCTTGCCCATGGGATGTCGAGTGCGATGACCGGACACAGAACTGTCACCCCCGTAGCAGATGCCATCACCAGCCGTGAGATCGTCGGCGCGCCTTGCTGGACGAGCTTGCTGACACATGACCTGGCGGCCGCTGAATCCTTCTACAGTGCAGTCCTGGGCTGGACCTTCCGCCCGGCGAGCCTCGGCGAGGATTTCCGTGTCGCCCTGCACGAGGGCAAGCCCGTGGCCGGTATCGGAGCCCTCGCCTCGACGCTGCGGGTTCCTGTCGCGTGGACGCCTTACTTCGCGGTCGAAGATGTGGATGAGACGGCTGCGCGGATCCGTGAGCGCAGCGCCACCGTCGCCGTGGGGCCGCTGCGGTTTCCGGTAGGCCGCGGGGCGCTTGCGGCGGACCGGGACGGCGCCGTGTTCGGGATCTGGGAAGGCCAGCTGATCTCTGACTGGCATTCCTGGCGGGCGGACGCACCGGTGTGGCTACGCCTGCGGTCACCGGACGCCTTCGAGGCGGCCATTTTCTACGGCCAGGTTCTGGACTGGGCCTGCGAACGGCCCGGTTGCTGTGAGGTGGGCTATGAGGACGACGAAGTCGTCCTGAGCCAGGAGGGGAAAGTGCTCGCCCGCCTCGGCTCGGGCGGCGACGACAGAGCACCCAGCCCGGCGGACCTGCCCCGATGGGACGTCTACTTCACGGTCACCGACCCAGAAGCCACGGTACGTGCAGCGCTCAGTCACGGCGGTTCCGTGGTGCGTCACACCGACCAGGGCCACCCGGAAACTACTCTCTGTGACCCGCAGGGCAGCATCTTCACCGTGACAGCACGCTAAGCGCCGGGGGCGCGGTGATTCACGCCCAGCCGTAAGTGTTTTACCAAGCCGCCACGGCTGACCTTTCGCTGCCCGTGAGGGCTTTGCAGCCGTCCTTGGTGACCTTGGTGGGGTCGCGCGGCCAGGCGCTCGGCCGGATAAATGGGATCATGTAAGGGAGGTGATCGCGATGCCGAACCCGCAGCAGCCTGAACAGCGGCGCAGCGACAAGGGCGCAGCTACCCCTCAGGACAGCGCCGAACGCAAGGCCCGCCAGCCAGGAAGGCCGGGGTCGGCCGGTGCTCACGCCCACGGGCCGGATAAAGGCAGTAAGGGCGGCGGCCCCGGCGGCGGAACTCCGCCAGGGGAGCGTCCGGATCATCCGGCCTGAGCCCTGCAGCAAGAGCGTGGCCCGCGGGGCTTGGGCGACGGGGCGGCACCCGGTTTCCGAGCGGCGTTCGGCGGCTCGGCCGCTGGCCTAGCCCTTCCTGCGGTAAGTCACTGCTCGCTTCACCGACAAGTTCCCACAATAAGTCGGACCCTCCAGAGGAGATCGTCGTTGGACGCCGACGACGCGACGATCCCTGTCAGTCAGTTAGTCAGGCCGTCCGAGTCCGAGTCGGCGAGGGTTAAGAGCAGCCTGCTGCCGCGGTAGCCGCTGAGGCCAACGGAGGCTTGCTGCGCGACCAATGAGAGCGCCGATCTCCAAATTGCCGCCGTCGGACTGCTCGAGGCCGTCTCGAGGATGTCGTGGGGCGTGGGGTGCCTGATGTCGTGGTACTCCGCCTGGGACAAGTGGGTCTGTGGGTGCAGAAAGAGAGCGGTCATTGGTATGGCGGTTGGCGGGGCGCGGGTTCAGGGACGGTCGGGATGGTTCGTACGGGTGGGACAGTGGTGGGGGAGGGCCTTTCGCCACGCGGGCCCCGAGAGCGAGACTCTGTTGTTGGTCGCCAAGAGCACTCTGGCGGCCTCGCTGGCCTGGGTGGTTTCCTTCTACGTGCTGGACGCGCAGTCGCCGGCGTTCGCCCCGTTCTCCGCAGTGATGATCATGTATGTGACGGTCTATCAGTCCGTGACGCAGTCCCTGCGCTACGTCGGCGCGGTCGCCTCGGGGGTGGCCGTACAGGCCGCGCTCGGTTTCCTCGCCGGACCAGACATGCTGACCTTTGTGCTGGTCGCCGTCATCGCTCTGTCGATCGGCCGCTCCCGGGTGCTCGGCGTGCAGGGCCCACAGGTAGCCACCGCGGCGTTCTTCGCGTTCTCCACCTACAGCAGCGCCACCGACAACCTGACCCGCATCACGCAGCTGGGGCAGATCGTGCTCCTGGTCCTCATCGGCTGCGCGATCGGTACCGCAGTCAACATCACCGTTGTTCCGCCGCTGCGCTACCGCAGCGCCGAACACAGCGTCCGTATGCTCGCCCAGGCCCTCCACGATCTGACCGGGGATATGCATCCGGTCCTGCGCGACGGTGCGCCGGAGGAGGAGACCATCAGGCGGTGGCGCGAGCGTGCCGCCCAGACGGACCAGCTGATCTCGCAAGCAAGGGCGGGGCTGAGCACCGCCAAGGAGAGCGTCCACTACAACCCCCGGCGGCTGTTGAGGCGCCATCGTGGGCACATCACCTTCCAAGGCTATGAGACGGTGCTCAACGCCCTGGAGCGGACCCTGCAGCAGCTGGCTTCCTTGATGAGGAGTCTCGACCAGTGGCGCCAAGAAGAGAACGAGTACAACTACCGGCGCTTTTTCGGCCGGTACGCGGCCTTCCTCGAAGCCATCTCCGAGATCGCCGAGGCGCTGAGCACCCTGGACGAGGCGCATCTGGCCCAGCAGACACAACAGTTGGCCGACCGGACCCGCACCGCGCAGGAACGCCGTCGGGAGGTTGCCGAAGAAGCCGAGGCCCAGTTGCTACCGCTGACCGATCCCGCCCGCCCCTATGGCGTTTTGGTCGTCGAGGCCACTCGCCTGATGGAAGAGGTGCAGTACACCAGCGACACCCTCTACGACTGGGTAGAAGGCATGAGCGAGGCGGCGGACGTGTGAGAGGCGGCTGGCCTCCCTTCAGATTGCGATGGGCATCCACCTGCTTGCGCCTTGTGCTGGCAGAGATGGAACGGGTCGACCGCCTCGCTCTTCGGACCAGCCCTGGTCTTTCACCGGGCCGATTGCGGGCCGTCAGTTTCCGTTGGGGCAGCGGTAGCGTCTCGGTCAGTGGCTGCATGGTCATTCGCGGGCTTACGGCCCATGCGGCAAATCCTGCAGACCTGCCCGGTGGATGGCGTCATGGGGGCCACGGCGCCGGTCTCGATGATGTCCACCGTGACGCCCGACGGCATCCAGCGCTTGGCAGACGCCCAGCAGCGTATAGAGCCCGGCATTGCCGCAGCGGGTGAGGGTGGACAAGTCCAGCAAGAGCCGACGGCGGACACCTGGCCGCACCGCTACCTGCAAGATCGCCTCGCGCAGCAGCATGGCGGTGTTGGGATCCAGCTCGCCGGCCAGCCCTATCACCACCACAGAGCGGCCCACCATGACCTGACGGACCACCAACCGGGGCTTGGAGCCGTGCCTCATCCCAGGGACCCCCCGCCTCAGCCCGCCAGTGGCGCGCCGACCGCGGACTGCTCGACGAGGCCAAAAGGACCGTCTCGTGCCGGATCACTGAGCGCACCACCCAGGCCACCATGGACATCGGCCCAGCATTGCCGGAAACCCTCTTCGTACCCACGTATCCTCCTGCATTTTGGCTGGGGGAGGAGGATCGAGGAGGCTCGGATCACCGACATGGTTGGTGCCGCGAGCTGGCGGCCGAACACCGAGTTCCGCATCCAGTACTCCGTCACACTGCCCCTGCCGCAGCGAGCCGTCGTGCGCCAGCATCCCGGCACGATCCGCGTAGCGCCGTCTCGCCGTGCAGCGAGCTCGTGCAGACCTTTCGAGCGGGGGCGGTCCGGCAAGGGCAGGCGGGCCTACTCGAGATGCCCGGCCGCCTTCTTCACCCGGGTTTCGGTGTCCTGGCGGGCCTCGCCGTTCGTCTTGGCGTAGGTGGCGATCGCGTTCTGGGCGTCCCGGGCCAGGTCACGCGCCGCCCGCCATGCCGTCTCGTAGGTCTGTGACTGCTGTGCGGACCACGGGTGGGCGGTCGGCGGACCGTACTGGTCTCGTAGGCGCTCGGCCTGGGCGTGCGCCGCGTCGGCCGCGCGCTGCATCTCGACGAGTTCTTCGAAGGTGTGTGCCACAGCAGCCGATCGTAGGGAGGACACAGCGCGGGGCCGCCTCGACCCGCGCAGGAGGTGATCGTGTTGTGGCATGAGCCGCCCCGCTGACGGCTCGTCTCCACCCTGGCGTAGCAGGACGAGTTGACGCTCCGCTCTATTGGCGCTGCGCGGCCACGAACTGCTCCGCTTCCGTGCGGGCACTGCGGTACGCGTGCGGTACACGCAGCCCAGTCTCGTGAAGGGCAGCTTCTCCGGCAGGGGGAGCGCAGGCGGTGAATGTAGTGATTACAGCTTGTGGCCCGCGACGTCGCCGTCGGGGTCGTCGGCCAGCACGATGGCGGCGGTGATCCGCTTGCCCACCGGTTCCCGCTGTACTTGAAAGCTCTTGGACACCGCCATCACGATCTCGAGTCCGTGCCGGCCGATCCGGGCGGGGCCCTGCGCCAGAACCGCGGGGAGCGTGGTGCTGCTGTCCCAGACGCTCACTTCCACCGCGCCGTGCTGGACCTCGAGCGTGACCAGGCACGGTCCGGGCGCGTATTTGCGGGTGTTGGTCACCAGCTCGCTGACCACCAGCTGCACCATGCCCATCACGCGCCCGGAGACCGGAAACCCGTGGACGGCCTGCAAGTCTGTCAGAAAGCTTCGGGCCAACGCACGAGCGGCGGGGATCTCTTCATCGTCGTCACCGAAGGCCGCTGAAACCGTGATAGCCCCACGGAAAAGAAGCCCTCGTACGTCTGTCTGGTCCATACGGTCCGCCCTGCTGCCCAGGTGCCCTGCCAGCACCACGGCAGCTACCTACCCCCGAAATGGCATCCAACGCAGAAAGACTGTCGCGGCAGCCCTTGCCGCCTCCCAGGCCACGGTGCCGCTGCCTGGGAGGCGGCAAGGGCTGTGTCGTACCGGGAGATGAGTGGCGCAGACCGCGATACTGCTGTTGCCGCGGACACCATCAGGGCACGGCACGGCGCGGGAAATGGCCGTGGCCGGGCGACTGAGATCTACCATCCGCCCTGGCGAGGGCCGCGATCGCCTTGCGGGACACTTCCTCTCGGTGCCTCCCGCAAGGCATCCCGCAAGACATCCCGCTCCTGGCTCTGGTTCCCCGCGATGATCGACCTCGCATTGACACAGAGGACGATGGCGGTGGCTTCGTTCACTTCAGGCGACAGCGTTTCTCCACCGGCTCGAGAGGCATGTGACGGTCAGCGGCGGCGTGAATGTTCATGAAAAATGACGTCGCTGCGTGGGACGCCCCACCGTCCGGGGTATCCCTTGCGTGGTGGCGCTGCGCGCTGTCGGTTGATGGGGCAGTGGTTGAGAAGTGCGGTGTGAGTGTGCTGGCGCCTGCCCATGCGCCGATGCGGGGCCAGCTTCACCGGTCACTTCTGGGATGCCGGGACGAGAGCGGGGGCGGCCTTGAAGGAGATGGCCTCCATAAGCGGCTTGCGCTTGGTGTTGTGGAAGGCCGCGATGCGCCACTGGCCGTCCGGCTCCCGGACCAGGGTGTAGGTCTGGACCTTGGTCAGCTTCTTCGGCTTGCTGCCCTTGTAGCTGTCGCCGCGGCCGGTGATCACGGCGGTGTCTGGCCCGTAGAAGCGGATGTCCAGGATCTCGTCGGCGAGCTGTGTGCCCTTGAGGAATTTGGCGAACAGCGTCCGGTGGCTGTCGATGATGTCGCGACGGCCCTGGTAGTACGTGCCGACGAAGGTGACGTAGGTGGCGTCCTGTGTGAAGTGCGCACCGTACGCGTCGGCGTCGTGGCGTCGCCAGGCGTCGACGAGTGAGGCGATCACCGTGGTGACGGCATTCCGGTCGTCCGTGGTGGGCATGAAATTCTCCAGGTGGTTGCACTGATGCAGGTATTGCAGGTATGCATTATCTGCATGCATGCAGCTAACTATGCAAGGGGCACCCAGGGACATGGCAGACCCGACGCCGGCAGGCGAGCACTTGGTCTTCCGTCAGTACCTCGACGCTGTGGGACTCCACGGCATGGCCGGGGCGGAAGCGGTGGGGCTCAGCGCCTCCGAGTGGTATGCGCTCAGCCAGATCGCGTTGGAGGGCACGCTCACCTCGGGAGAACTGGCCGCGCGTACCGGTCTCACCACCGGGGCGACCACTCGCCTGATCGACCGGCTGGAGCGAGCCGGATTCGCCCGCCGGGTTGCCGATCCGGATGATCGACGCAAGGTCATCGTCGAGCCGGTGGCCGACTCCCTCGACCGTATTGAGAAGGTGGTCGGGCCTGCCCGGCGCCAGATCGCCGAGGTTCTCAGTCGGTACACGCCCGACCAACGCGCCGTTCTCTTCGACTACTTCGCTCACGCCGCCCCTGCTTTCCGGGCGGCCACCGAGGAGATCCGGGACGCGGCAGCACACCGTCGTCAGGGCAAGGGAGGCGCGGCGGCCCGCCGCTCGTGAGGGCGGCGGGCCGTCGAGTCGGAACCGGCAGGTGCCAGCTGGCCTTGGCGGTTGCTTCGGCTCGGGTGCGGGTGCGGGTGCGGCGATAGGAGCGCCATGGTCATCGAGCGTCGAGGTCAGCCTCAGGCAGTGGGGTCAAGTGTGGGCAGCGTGGCGGCGAGGACGGCGTCAAGGAGTCCGGGAAAGCGGGCGTCGAGGTCTTCGAGGCGCAGATCAACGGACTTGTAGCGGCCGACCTTGTGTTCGCGGGTCACGCCGGCTTCGCGCAGCACGCGCCAGTGGAAGGTGGCGGTGGCTTTGGTGACGTTCATGGGAAGGCTGCCGCAGGTGCGCTCTCCCTTCGAGGCGGCGAGTTCGCGCACGATGCCAATTCGGACGGGGCGACCGAGGGCGGCCAGAACATCTTCGACGAGGAGCTGGTCGCGATGGGGGTGGTACGTCGCCATGCTTGGCCCTGGGGCCATCATCGGATGCTGATCCGCCGGCGTAGTGAGGTCGTGTCGGACATTCAGCAAGACCGCCGTCGTCATCACCGCGAAGTCCGCCGGGCGCAAGGCCTTTGGCCTCGCCACCGCAGGCGTCCGTCTCGCTTGACCTCTTGCGCGTCAGTCCGGCAGCCAGTGCAGCTCGTGCGCCAGGGTTTTGGCGACGGCACGGATGCGGCGGTGCAGCGGCGACTGCTCGCGTGGGAGGACCAGGTGGATCGTCAGGCTGGGCGCGCCTCGCAGCGGTCGCCAGGTGAGACCGGCCGGTTGTGCCGTGGCCGCGGCTTCTCCGGCCGGGGCGAGGGTGACCCCGTCGCGCAGGTCGCGCTGAGACATGTCGAAAGAGACTGCGGGCGTGTGGAATCGGGGGTGTGGTCGGGTGTCTCGGAACAGTGCGGACAGCTGATCGTGGATCACGGGGTTGGCCGCACGGTCCGGGAGGCGCAGCGGATACGCGGCCGCCTCGGCGATCTCGATCTCCGGGTGTTCGGCCAGCGGATGGTGCTGCGCCAGCTGGACCCCGATGCGCGCACGCCGCAGCAGGAACCGGTGCACGCCACGGCCCGGCTGTTCACCGCGGGTGATCCCGGCATCGATGCGGCCGTCGGCGACCGCGGGGGAGATCTCCGGTGTCGCCATCGGGACCGCGCCGACCTCGAGTCCGCTGTTGCCGCGAATCAGCCTGTCCACCAGGGCCGGTGCCGTCTCGGCCCCAGTGCTGAGGCTGTATCCGATGCGCAGCGTGCCCAGTTCACCGGCCGCCGCGCTCCGGGCGGTGTCCCATGCCCGGTCCAGCGCCGCCAGCGAGGGCGGCGCGGACTCCGCCAAAGCCGCACCGGCCGTGGTCAATACGACGCTACGCGTGTCTCGAACCAGCAGGGCCGTACCGAGTTCCGCCTCCAATCGGCGCATCCGGGCGCTGAGTGCGGGCTGTGCGATACCGATGCGTGCGGCCGCGCGGGTGAAGTTCAACTCCTGCGCCAGCACCAGGAAGTACCGCAGGCTCACCGTATCCGGCGCCACGTGCCCCCCTGCCGATTGATAACGATCCGTTCTGAGTCTATCCCGTATCGGTCTTTCCCCTGACTCCACGTCAAGCCCTAACCTGCGCATATGACGCTTCAACTGACCTCAGTGCCCGTCGCCGGGATCGATCGATCTGAGTGTCAATTCGAAGTCGGACGTGTCCGGCCGAACACAGGAGGTTTCCATGGCTAAGGGCTACTGGGTCAGTGTCTACCCCGCCATTTCCGACCCTGAGAGGCTGACTGCCTACGACAAGCTGGCCGGTCCGGCTGTCCAGGCTGGGGGCGGGCGCGTCCTGTCCCGGATCCCGTCCAGTGGCGGTCGAGTTGTCGCCCACGAGGCCGGAATCACGCAACGCGTCGTTCTGATCGAGTTCGACAGCTTTGAACAGGCCGTCGCGGCATACGAGAGTGAGGCATACCAGAAGGCGCTGGTGGCCCTCCCCGACGGCGTCGAGCGCGACTTCCGCATTGTCGACGGCATCGACTGACCGGCGGGCCAGGCATCGCTGAGCATCCGTAAGCCGGCCGCCTAGCCACACCACAGGCACCACCCTCACCCGAAAGCTCGGGCAGGGTGTCACACACTGCACACCGTCGGGCAGACCCACCCGGGCCTGCCCGACAGGCCGTCTCCCGAGAGATCCCGCACAACTTGTCAGCCCATAGCGAGAAGGCTGAGTTCGGGGCCGCTGCCGGGAGGGTCTCCCGCGCGGCGGCCGGTCAGCTGGCTTCGGCGCGCTCGGCCACCGCCTTCGTGTGGGCGAGCCGGTAGGACTCGGTGCCAGTCTGGATGATCGCGCCGTTGAAGGTGAGCCGGTCGACGATGGCCGCGCAGAGCCGCGGATCTGTGAACGTCTTCGTCCACCCGGAAAACGACTCGTTGGAAGCAATCGCGACGCTGTTCTTCTCTTCCCGCTCCGTCAGCACCTGGAACAGCAACTCGGCTCCGCGCCGGTCGAGTTCCATGTAGCCGAGTTCATCGATCGCGAGTAGGTCGACGCGTCCGTAGCGGGCGATGGTCTTCGACAGCTGCTTCTCGTCGGCGGCTTTGACCAGTTCGTTGACCAGCTTCGTGGCCAGCACGTAGCGGACGCGGTAGCCGAGCATGGCGGCCTCGGTCCCCAACGCGATCAGCAGGTGGGACTTGCCGGTGCCGGAGTCGCCGATCAGGCAGAGCGGCTCGCCCTCCTTGACCCAGTCGCAGGTGGCCAGTGTGTTGACCGTGGCCGGGTCGATACTGGGCTTGGCATCGCACTCCAGCGCGTCCGCGTCCGCGGTCAGTGCCCCGGCCCGGTGGGCGGCCGCGAGACCGTTGACGACGTGGTCGTGCTCCATGTGCCGGGCCAGCAGCAGCACCTCGATCAGGGCTCGGGTGCCCGCGGCCTCGCCGTGGGCTGCGCGGGCGGCAGCCCACCGGAAGCGTCAAGCATCCCCTCGGAGGCCGTTACC
This sequence comes from Streptomyces sp. BA2, assembly GCF_009769735.1. Lineage (NCBI taxonomy): Bacteria > Bacillati > Actinomycetota > Actinomycetes > Kitasatosporales > Streptomycetaceae > Streptomyces > Streptomyces sp. BA2. The sequence continues at coordinate 245,456 of NZ_WSRO01000002.1, read as the reverse complement.
TCCTCGAAGTCGACGTCGGCCGATAGTCGCGATCGCGAAGCCACCCCCGCAACACCCCCGAACCAACGACAAACCTCAGAAGTCTCGGGGCGGAGTCTCAGGCGAAGGCCACGAAGAAGAAGGCCAGTTGTCAGTGCTGCCTGCAAACATGCCGCATGAGCAAAGGCATGCTGGACCTCCGCTAGGACCAGTGGCTAGGCGCGCGTGAGCCGAGGGGCGCCGTACCTCATGCCGCCGCCTGCAGCGGTACTGCGGGCGTGGCGCCTCGTGGCTACGCCTGCGTGGGCAGAGTGAGGATTTCGGCTCCGTCGTCAGTGATGGCGATGGTGTGCTCGCTGTGTGCCGTCCGGCAGCCCGTTGCGCTGCGCAACGTCCAGCCGTCGGCGTCGGTGACGAGCGTGGCGGTGTCGGCCATGACCCAGGGCTCCAAGGCCAGGAGCAGTCCAGGGCGGAGCTTGTAGCCCCGGCCGGGCCGTCCGTTGTTCGCGACGTGTGGGTCCTGATGCATGGTCGAGCCGATGCCGTGACCGCCGAACTCAAGGTTGATCGGGTAGCCGGCCTCGCTGAGGACCGTACCGATGGCGTGGGAGAGGTCGCCGATGCGTGCCCCTGGCTTGGCGGCTGCAATGCCCGCGGCCAGTGCGCGTTCGGTCGTCTCGATCATCGCGACGCTCTCCGCCGGCCGGGCCTTGCCCACGAGGAAGCTGATCGCGGCATCCGCGGCCACTCCGCGCGTGGAGACAGCCAGGTCGAGGGTCAGCAGGTCGCCGTCGGCCAGCGTGTAGTTGTGGGGCCGGCCGTGGAGCACGGCGTCGTTGACGGCCGTGCAGATGTAGTGGCCGAAGGGGCCGCGACCGAAGGACGGCGCGTAGTCGACGTAGCAGGACTGTGCGCCCGCCTCAGTGATCATTTCCTTGGCCCACTGGTCGATGTCCAGAAGGTTCGTGCCGGCCGTGCTGCGCTGCTTCAGCGTGTGCAGGATGTCGCCGACCAGCGCTCCGGTGTCCTTCGCCCGCTCGAGCCGGGTGGAGTTCAGGATCTCAATCATGGGGGCCTCTCACGCGCTTCCAATAACTATACCGTTCTAACTGTACCGGTATTAGAATGGCTACATGGTCAGGTTGCCGCTCACTCCCGCCGAGGTCGAACGCGGACAGCGCCTCGGTGCCCTGCTCCGCCAGGCCCGGGGCCGCCGCTCGATGCTCGACGTCGCGCTCGCCGCGGGCATCTCGCCGGAGACACTCCGAAAGATCGAATCCGGCCGCGTGGCCACCCCCGCCTTTCCGACCATCGCCGCGATCGCCGACATCCTCGGGTTGTCCCTTGACACGGTCTGGGCCGAAATCAACCAGCCGGAGCGCGCTGGCGAGGACCGGTCGGTCCGGCCTGTCGCCCGGGCCGCGCTGTTCGCCTCGTAAGCTGTTCGCCTTGTAACCCGCCGCGTCGCTCCCGTGCGGCGTTGCGCCGCGGTGGCCTTCGAGTACCCACGCGGTGGCGGTGTCGGTGCACAGGGATCGCATCGCTGCCGAAGGAGTTGGGTTTCGGCTCGGGTGTCGGGTGTGACCCGCTGGCGGCACCTCCCGCCGTAGTCCCCGCCAGCTGGCTCACGCTCAGGCTGGCAGTGGCATCGGTGACGCCGCCCGCCCCGGCTGTACCCGACGGGGGCCTGCGGTGAGTTGGGGGGCGGCGGATAGCGTGCGGGCATGGCGATGACGGGGAAGCGGCGGGTCCTGTACCGGCAAGGCAGCGGGTTCTGGCGGATGACGGCGAAGTGGGTTCTGGTCTTCGGGGTCCTGTACGTGCTGGACGGCGGGCTGGTCCGGTCATGGGGCAATGCCTTGGTCTGGCCGATGATCGGGATCCTGCTGTGGGCGCCGTTCGGGGTCGGCATCGTCTGGTACTCGAAGAAGGACCAGCGGTTCGCGCTGACGGAGCGTGAAATGCGGCTGCGGCGCAAGCGGCTGCCGATGGAAAAGGTGAACCTGCTGCACGTGGCGCGGTTGTGGCTGGAGGGGCGGTCGACCGCGGACGACCAGCCGGTGCTGGAATGGCCACGGTTCGACCGGGTGGTGTGGATGCCGCTGCGGGACGGCCGGGCGATCGGCGTGGAGTTCCGCGACCCGGCCGCGTTCGCCAAGGTTTTCGGCGCTTTCGCGGTCGCGGCGTGCGGCGGGCCGGACATCGTCCGCGCGAGGGCCGCAGCGGAGACCTACCCGGATCCGCTCCCGTTACGGCACCGCCCCGCCACGGACGGCTCCAGGCTGGACATCGTGGACATCTTCAACTGAGCGCCGAAAACGCACGGTAAGGGGGGGCAGCGGTCCGCCAGGGGGCGCGGGGGTCATAAAGTTCCATGCCCGGAACTCGTCCCACTTCGGCCCGCCTGCCCGGCTCTCCCGCCCGGCTCGCCCGCAGTGCAGGCCGGCTCCGGCTCGGCGAGCATCGCCTCGGGCAGCATCGACGCCATACCCGTATGCCCTCAACCCACCTCTTGACGGTGATCATTTGAGCCTCTCGGGGCGCGGGCGCAACGTCTCTGCATGCGCGGGGGGCAGGGCTGGGCAGGCGAGGAGCACCGCGTGCGGGGGCGGGGTCGTCCCCGTAGGAGCCAGCCGTACGGTCGAAAGCAGTAGAGGTCTTATCCGACAAGTACATGGCCCCGATCGAGGGGGCATGCTCACTCGATCCGGGGTCATCGGCGAGCGTGGGCGTACCGCCGGTGTGCCGGCCCGTGTTGCAGTGGCATGGACAGCACTTCCACCACGACCGGGTGTCTCCTGGACCAGGAGGGGCACGATCCGGCGTACGTCGAACTCGCCGATGCGTACGGGGCGAACCCGCCGATCTACTCCGCCTTGGTGGCCGAGTGGTGGGCCAGGGGGCGGATGGTGCCCGGATGGCGCGATGCGCAGTGGAGTGCCCTCACCATGCCGCCCAAGGCAGGGCGAGGCGACGTGGGCGCCGGGGTCGGCGCGGGGCGGGGGGAACGTGTGGGCGCCTCTCAGGCCGGTGCGGATCCCGTCAGTTGACGAATCCGCACCGACGGACGTGATCACTCCAGCCTTCCGCCGGTGTCCAGGGCGCTCGTTCCGCGCGGCGCGAGTCGGCCGCGATGGGTCCCGATGACAGCGGTCGTCTTGCCGGGGTCAGGGGGTGCGGCGGGCTCGAGGAGGGCGGCCAGTATCCCGGTGGCCTGTTGGAGCGCCAGTTCCACGGTGGCGGGGGAGAACAGGGTGCCGCTGCCGTCGGGAGGAACGAGCCACCGCAAGGGGCCCGTTGCCCGATGGGGGGCCGGTACGGCAATCCACGCGTCCTTGCCCGCGTAACGGATACCGGAGCCGACCCAGCGGCTTTCGGGATCCGGGGGCAGGAAGAAGCCCACCCGGTGGGCGGCGAAGTCCGCAAGCGTGGGGCCGGGTTCCTGCAGCGGGGTGCGCAACAGAACGTCCAGGGCGAAAAGGCCCAACTCCTCCGGCACACTCAGCACATCCCAAAACCGTCCGGATGACAGCACCGCGGTCCCGTTCTCCGCGTGCCAAGCTCTCTTGCACGCCCGGGGGTCCGTCGCAGCGGCGGCAAGCCACTCGACTGCTCGTTTCGCGTGACTTCTCATGCGCTCCTCCACCATGGCTGATGTCTTGCTGCCAGATCTGACCCCCTCGACAGACCGCAAGAATGCGCGAATTCCCATGTTCTGGCCCGATTCGCCATGCTCATGCTGGTAGATATTTCTACGGGGCGGAAGAGGTGGCGCGACGTGGCGTTTTCGTTACGGCGCCACCTCACTGCCGGAGTCGTCTGGGGTGGCAGGGGGCTCGGTGCTGGTGAGGGCGAGTACCGCGTCGAGAAGTGCGGGGAGTTGGTCGGGGGATCCGGACAGCAGGAACAACCAGGCGAAGATGGGGCCGACCAGCAGGGCGTTGAGGATGGCCGGGTCGGGGCGGATGGTGAGCTCCCCGCGTGCCACGGCGCGGTCCAGGATCTCGGTGAGGGTCCGGCGCTGGACGCCGAGGTACTTCGCGTCGAACCGTTCGAGCAGTGCGGAGTCGGCGTGGATGTCGGCCAGCAGGCCGGGAATCGTCCCCGGCGGTGGTGAGGTCATGCTGTCCGCGATCTCGGCGAGCACGGCGGCCAGGTCGGCGCGGAGCGATCCGTGGTCGGGTGCCACGGCCAGGAACTGGCCCGGGGTGAGGACGTCAAAGATCATTTCTTGCTTGGTGGCGTGGCGCCGGTAGATCGCCGCCTTGCCCACGCCGGCACGCGCTGCCACCTCGCCCATCGTGAGCCGCGCGTACCCCACATCGGTCAGCAGCTCCAGCACGGCGGAGGCGATGGCGTCATCGACGCGACTGTCCCGGGGGCGGCCCCCCTGGCTTCGGGGTTGATTTCGAGCAGACATGCATGCATCATACGGAACTCGGAGTATCGAAACTAGCGGTTCCGTAACTGATGGTTCGGCAATCCTCGGCTCGGTCGCCGCCTGGTCACCTCACGCGGCGCGCAGTCCTCGGGAGCGGCCCGCCCGCCCCGTCCCGAGTGGGTGGCGCGCACCAGGTCGGAAGGAATGACAGATGCGAATCCCGAAAGCCGCCCACACCGCACAGCCGTGGCGGATCCACGAGTTCACCCACGACTTCCGGATCGAGGACGTGTGGTCCTTCCGCGCCCCCGGTGCCGGGCGCGACGACTTTCCCGTGATGCTCGACGCGCTCAAGGCGGCCTATGACACTCGCAAGGAGCCCGCCGCCGTCCGGTTCCTGTTCGCGGTGCGATGGAAGCTCGGTGGCCTGCTCGGCTGGGAGGATCCTCAGGCGGGTCTGGGGAGGCGGGTTGCCTCGCTGCGCGACCGCCTCCCGCGTGACCTCGCCCGGACCGCGAAGGACGCCACCCCCTGCACCGACCCGTTCACCGAGGTGTACCTGCTCGACGACGAGGCCGCGCGCGAACTGGCCAACAAGACCGTCCACGACATCATGCATCTGGGCTGGGTACCGACCGGCGACGGCGGATACGAACTGCACATGGCGGCCCTGGTCAAACCCAACGGGGTGTTCGGACGGCTGTACATGGCCTTCATCGCACCGTTCCGCTACCTGATCATCTACCCCGCATTGACGCGTCAGTGGGAACAGGCCTGGCGAGACCGCGCGCGCCTGCTCGCCAAGACGGACCCCGCCGGCTGACACCCCTGCCCTCAAGGGGGGCAGCACTTCGACACCCGATGATTGAGTCCAGACCCCGGCCCGGACGACGGCACCCCCCCAACGCACAAAGACGTGGCGGCCACTGGGAAGGGCAGCGATGCTGCTGCGCGGACCGCACGTCCGCACCGGGTGCCGGGCTCACCCGCCCATGCGCAGCGGTCGTGCCCGTGTCCCGGGGCGGGCCCGGTTGGATCATCCCAAAGGAATCGGGCCGATCGGACCGCCGGCCACCGAGTCTCGGCAGGCGAGGCAAGCCGCGTCGGCGCAGTGGGTCACGCTCTGATCAGCGGTCATGGCGGCGACTGCGGCGGCAAGTGTCTCCTTCGCCGGGTAGGCGCTCCATCGGGACTCGCTCACCCGGGCAGTGCGTGGCAGCGATCGCAGCCAAGGTTCCAGGCGTGGGAATCCCTCTGAGCACGACCCTGTCTCCACCATGATCACTCTGTTGTCGGCTGCGCGCGCCCAGCGGACGGGGAGTCGTCGGCCGGAGTCCTGTTCGGCGAGGTGGAGCGCAGTCATCCGGTTCAGTTCGACACCCAGCAGGAGTATGGCGCCGTTCTCGTCTGCAAGCGTGCGCACGGGGCCGTACACGTTGGTGGGGGTCTGCGCGGCGACGAGTTCGGCAGCTTGCGGCCCTACGGCCGCGAAGGAATTGAGCGGGTGTCGGCCGCGTCGCGCCTTGCCGCGTGCGAGTAGTCGCGCCGGAAGGACGCCCATGCCTGAGTTGATGACTTCGCAGTCGACGGTGTAGTTGGCGGCTGCCTGGGGCCGGGGCGTTGCCTTGTCGAGGACTGCGTAGTCGATTCCGTTTCGGGCCGGGCGCATCGTGGTCGGGGGGACGACGCCGAACTGCGGTTCGGTGAACGACGGGACCAGGACCGTGCAGCCACGGGAGAGCAAGGCGTCCAGAACAGCGTCCGCCCCGCCCTCAACGGGCATACCGAAGGACCGAAGCGATGCATGGACCATGACCGGCCGCTGCGCCAGCGCCAGTTCGTCGATCGTCGCGACGAGCTCTTCAGCGGTGATCGTCATGATGTCGCGTTCCCCTCTGTCTGGTGCTCCGGGTGATCTGTCGGGTGCTCCGGGTGATTTGGGTGGTGTGCTGTGAAGCGTTCTCAGGCGACGTGGAATGCGTCGGCGATATGACGGTTTCCGAGCTGCTGGAGCGCCGAAAGAGTCGCCAGCGTGTCGGGATGCTCCTCTCCGAGCGCCCGTCGGCGTGCCCGGAGAACGTTCTCGTACTCGGCCGCTGCCTTGCTCCAACGGCCTTGCAGGGCCAGGATCCAGGCTAGTTCGTGATGGGCGGACAGGGTGTGGTGGTGCTCGTCGCCGAGTACCTGCAGGCGAGTTTCCAGCAGTTGCCGGTACTTCACCTCCGCCTCAGCGGGCCGACCGCGCCTGGCCGTGATCCACGCCAGCTCGTGGAGTGTCGCCAGCGTGTGCGGATGCTCCTCGCCGAGAACCTGTCGTCGGGTCCGCAGGACGGACCGCAGCTCCGCCTCGGCATCCTCCAGGCGCCCCTGGTTCGCCAACGCCCAGCCATGTTCGTGTCTGGTGAACAGGGTGGCGATGTGCTCCTCGCCGAGCACCCTCCGGAGAGCGGGCAGGACACGCCGGTAGCCGCTCTCCGCCTCTTCCCGCCGTTCCTGGGCGGCGGCGATCCAGGCTAGTTCGTGGCGAGTGACCAGCGTGTCGGGATAGTCCTCCCCGAGTAGCCGTCGACGTGCCACGAACACCTGTCGATACATGGCCTCCGCCTGGTTCCGGCGTCCCATGGCGGCCGAATCCCATGCAAGCTGGTGCCGGAGTTGGAGGACTACGGGGTGATCCGCATCGAGACCGGACGCGCGGTCCAAGGCGGCAAGGCACAAGCTTTCGCCGACATCGATGGCTCCGCTCTGGTCGATGGCGCAGCCTGTGGTGCAGACGGCTGAGACCAGCGCTGCGAGGTGCTCCTGCGTCAAGTGCGGAGCAACAGTGTCGAGCAGGGTGCGCAGATGTGTGCCGATCAACCGGAAGCGTGGCCAGTCGGCGGGCGCGTACGGGCTCAGGCCGGACAGCTCGGAGGTGATGACTTCGACAGCGACTCGCCGAACGAGATTCGCGTCCGGCTCGTCGCCCGGGCGTGCGACGGCCGACGAAAGGTGGATGCGATTGGCGTCTGCCACGACCGGGTGGATCACGATCGCGGTCTGCGGGCCGGATACTCGTGCCTCGATCAGGCCCAGCTTGTCGAGACCGCGCAGTGCCTCCTCCAGTTGGTCCGCGTTGTCGGCGTCCCCCTCGTCGATCTGGCCAAAAGCTCGTGGCCGGAGCAGGCACGCGATGTGACGAGCGTCGAGCAGGTCGAGCGGTATCGGGGTTGCGGGGGCCCAGCAGGACAGCAAGCGGAGTAGGGGACGCGCGTGTGGCACTCCGCATCGCGCCAGGTCGTCGAGGGAGATCTCCCACGTTCGCGTCACCACGCCACGAGCCTCCGCCCGGGGGTCGTCCAGTAGCCGTACCCCGCCACCGCTGTCGAGTACGTGGCGGTAGTCGGCGAAGGTTCGCCATCGTGCAACGGCGGTATCCAGGTACGTTCCTGCCAGATACAGCGCCAGCGGCAGGCCACCCAGACGCTGGGCCAGCAACTGTGCCTCGGCCTCATCTCCCGCCCGGGGAGCCAGATCAAGCAACACTCGGGCGCCGGCGCCCTCATCCACCGGATCCATCCGACACACCTTGGCGTGGCGCCCCCACGTTCGTGGGTCGGAGTTCCGGCTCGTCACCACGGTCAGTCCGCGGGCCGACGGGCGTATCCAGCCGGTTCCGTCGCCCACCGCCGAGGCACCCCCGGCAAGCACCTCCGGGTCATCAGCCGCATCGAAGACCAACAGCCACCCGGGCGCCGCCCGCTCCAGCAACGACCAGAACCGGTCAGGGGCATCCGGTGCCCCCGACGCCAACGCCTCCAGGTCGGCGGGGTCGGCATTCAACTGCCGGGCAACAGTGACCAGCCCGGCCGCGAGACTTGACTGATCCGCAGCCGAGACCCACCACACCCGTCTGCTCCAACGGCCTGACCTCCGGCCGCGGGCAGCACGCTCGGCCAGCGCCGTGGCCACCGTCGACTTGCCGATGCCGCCCATCCCTACAAGCACGATGGTTGTCGCGGGGGGCCTGCGCGTCCACTTCCACAGTGGTCCCAGTATCTGATCGCGGCCGTGCGTCTCGAGCGGCAACGCCCCGGTGGGTGGCACCACCGACACCCCGAACAGGGTCAGCGCCCCTGGCACCGGTTCCTGACGGTTCTCCACGGGCTGGACCCGCAACTGCAGCCACGCCATTCCCAGCCCGGCATACGTCCCCAATGTGCCCACGGCAGTCCAGACCAGGCTCGCGTCCACCAGTCCCCCCGGGAAAGAGTGCACAGGACTCCGTGACACATGCTTCCAGCTGTGCTTTGCGCGCAAACCAGCGCAGTGGGGCGGTCGGGGAGCGCGGAGAGGCACTCCAGGGCAGTCCGAGAGTCCGCTCCACAGAGACACTAGCGATGAGCGGTCGAATGCATCGGGCTCAGAGGAGTCGTCGGTATTTATCGTGGTCGCAGCCGCGGTCCCCCAGGAGCGCGGCGGATCTCGGTCGTGGTCCGCCGGCGACGCCGGGTACAGCTGGGATCTTGTCGAGCAACGGCAGCAGTTGGGTTACGTCGTTGCAGTTCCCGCCGGTCAGCGAGACCGCGAACGGGATGCCCTGCCCATCGGAGGACGCTGCGTCTGCTGCCCGGGCGTGCGCGGTCGAACGGGCCGGGCCCGCTTTTGGGCCCCGCCGAGCGGCCAGGACATGGGAAGCCCAACTCCTGGGCCAGGTACTCCTATTGGATACCGGTGTGCAGGACGAACAAGATCCCGCAGAGCGCCTGCCGGTCCGGCACCCGCGGTCTGCCCTCAACCTGCTTCGGAGCGGATTCGGGCAGCGACGCCGTGCAGGCGAAGGCGATCCAGGTCGGTTGCGACGGCCCGGACCGTGCCGTGCCCCCGATCAGCTGCTCTTCGTCAAGGCGGTTCGCGCGGTGGTGAGGATCTCCTCGGAGAGCGGGGAGCCCTTGGTGGCCCGGGCCAGGACGAGTGCGCCGAGCATGGTGCACAGCCGGGCGATGCCGTCCTGGTCGTCGGTGGCGAGAAAGCCGGCGAAGTCGTCCACTCCCTTGGTGTAGACGCGACGCGCCTCGCGATCTCCGGTTTCGCGCGCGATGTCGCCGGCGAGTGCGGCGACCGGGCAGCCGTCCGCCGCTCTGTCGCGATGTTCGACGGAGAGGTAGGCGTCGATCAGCGCCCGCTGCGCCGCGTCGCGCTGCCCGGCGTGCCGCTCGAGTCCGTCCTTGTGCAGCTGGGCTAGTTCGTCGAACGCGTGGGCGGTGGCTTCGTCGACGAGCGCCTCTTTGGAGGCGAACTGCTTGTAGAAGCCGCCGTGGGTGAGGCCGGACGCCTTCATGAGGTCGGCGACGCTGATGTGGGTGCCCTGTTCCCGGAACAGCCGGGATGCGGTTTCCACAACCCGCCGGCGGTTCTCCGCCGCCTGCGCCTGCGATACGCGGCCCATGAGCCACCTCCCGGTTGGATGTCGATTGCCATCTATCCTAGACTGTGGTTTAGATTGTAGTCATAATCTAATTACGCGGGCTGCTCGTCGCCCGCACGCAACGTCGGGAGTGGGCATGGAACTGAAGGACGCGGTCGCGGTGGTCACAGGCGCCAACCGGGGGCTCGGGCGGCATCTGGCCGCCCAGCTCGTGGAGCGCGGGGCGAAGGTGTACGCGGCGGCCCGCCGCCCCGAGACGGTGGACCTGCCCGGCGTCACCCCGCTGAGGCTGGACGTGACGGACGAGGATTCGATCCGGGCCGCGGCCCGCACCGCGTCCGACGCGACGCTGCTGGTGAACAACGCCGGCATCTCCACCGCCACACCGCTGATCGCGGGCCGCTTGGACGCGGTGCGCGGGGAGATGGAGACGAACTTCTTCGGTCCGCTCGCCGTGACACGGACTTTCGCCCCCGTCATGGAGGGCAACGGCGGCGGAGCGGTGCTCAACGTCCTGTCCGTCCTGTCCTGGCTGCACCCGGCCGGCCTCGGGTCCTACGCCGCCGCCAAGGCCGCCGCATGGGCGCTGACGAATGCGACCCGCGAGGAACTGGCGCCCCGCGGGATCACCGTCTCGGCACTGCACGTCGGATACATGGACACCGACATGGCCGCGGGAGTCCCAGCCGATCAGAAGGCCGACCCCGCCGATGTCGCCGCGCAGGCCCTGTACGGCATCGAAGGGGGCCTGCCCGAGATCCTCGCCGACGAGACCACCCGGTACGTCAGGCAGAGCCTGGCCGCTTCGCCCGGCGGGACGTGAGGCACGCCCCGCCGCACCGCCTCCCTCTTGTCGACTTCCTGGAGTAAGGACACCTGATGCGTTACACGACCTTCGGACACCGGACCGGACTGCGCGTATCCGAATACGCGCTCGGCACCGCGAACTTCGGCACCGGCTGGGGCGCCGGAGCCGAGGCGGACGAGGCACGCCGGATCTTCGACCGGTTCGCCGAGGCGGGCGGCACCTTCCTCGACAGCGCGGACGGCTACCAGTTCGGCGAGTCGGAGGAACTGACAGGAAAGCTGATCTCCGCCGACCGCGAGCACTTCGTGCTGGCCACCAAGTTCGCCCTCGGTGCCGCCCCGCAGCCGGACATCTCCAAGACGGGCAACAGCCGCAAGAACATGGTCGCCTCCGTGGAGGCCAGCCTGAAGCGCCTGGGCACCGACTACATCGACCTGCTGTGGGTGCACTTTCCGGACGAGCTCACCCCCATGGAAGAGATCCTGCGCGGGCTCGACGACCTGGTGAGCTCCGGCAAGATCCACCATGCCGCGCTGTCCAACTTCCCCGCCTGGCGCGTCTCGCGCGCGGTGACCCTCGCGGACCTGAAGAACTGGGCCCCGATCGTGGGCATCCAGTACGAGTACAGCCTCGTCGAGCGCACGGCCGACCGCGAGCTGCTCCCGATGGCCGAGAGCCTCGGACTCGGCGCCGCCCTGTGGTCCCCGCTCGGCGGCGGACTGCTCACCGGCAAGTACCGCAACTCCGCCGAGGGGCGCCTGAGCGACCTGGGCATGGTCATCCACACCGAGAGCACCGACCAGAAGGCCGCCGTAGTGGACACCGTCCTGGCCATCGCCGAGGAGACCGGCGTACCGCCCGCCCAGGTGTCGGTGGCCTGGGTTCGTGAGCGCGCCGCACGCTCCGTGGCCACGCTCGTCCCGATCATCGGCCCGCGCACTCTCGCCCAGCTCGACAGCTACCTCGGTGCCCTCGACGTCCACCTGACCGAGGAGCAGCACACCCGCCTGAACGAAGTCAGCGCGGTCCCACTCGGCGTGCCCCACGTGGGGATCTCCGCTTCCCTGGGCCGCCTCCAGGGAGGTGCCGCCGAGCGTGTCATCGCCCCGGTCGTGCCGGTGGCGTGACAGGCGAACGCGGCTGAGGAGACAGTGCGCCCGCGCCGCGGCCAAGAAAACGACACAAACTGTCGCGTACTGGGAGAAGCCCGGGGCGAACGGTGACCCCGCCCTCTCACGGACGGGAAACGGAACGGAGACGACGATGAAGGCTTTCATGGTCGAGAAGTACGGCGATCAAGCCGGGATGCGCGCCGCCGAGGTACCCGACCCCCAGGTGGGCCCCGACGACGTCCTGGTCAAGATCCACGCGGCAGGCGTCAACCCGCTGGATCTCAGGATCCGCAACGGGGACTTCAAGGCGTTCATGCCCTACCGTCTCCCGCTCGTCCTGGGCAACGACCTCGCCGGGGAGGTCCTCCAGGTCGGGTCGTCCGTCACCCGGTTCGCGGTGGGCGACGAGGTCTACGCCCGGCCCGACAAGGACAGCATCGGCACCTTCGCCGAACTCATTGCCGTCCATCAGGACGACTTGGCACTCAAACCCGCCACCCTCTCCATGACAGATGCCGCCTCCCTTCCCCTGGTCGCCCTGACCGCATGGCAGGCACTGGTCGAGCGGACCCATGTACAGCCGGGCCAGAAGGTCCTCATCCACGCGGGTGCCGGCGGCCTCGGCTCCATCGCCGTCCAGCTGGCGAAGGCGCTCGGCGCGCACGTGGCCACCACCGCGAGCACCGCCAAGGTCGACCTGGTGAGGGAACTCGGCGCGGACGTCGTCGTCGACTACCGCACACAGGCCTTCGAGGAGAACCTCGACGGCTACGACGTCGTCCTGGACAGCCTCGGCGGCGAGAACCTCGCCAAATCCCTGCGTGTACTCAAGCCCGGCGGCACGGCCATCAGCGTCGCGGGCCCACCCGACGCGGCCTTCGCCCGCGAACTCGGAGCGAACCCGATCCTGCGCCTGGCGATGAGCGCGCTGAGCTTCAAGACCCGGCGCAGCGCCAAGCGCCACGGCGTGACGTACTCGTTCCTGTTCATGAAGGCCAGCGGCGACCAACTGCGCGAACTCACACCGCTCATCGACGCCGGGAAGATCCGCCCCGTCGTCGATCGCGTCTTCCCGTTCGACGACACACTTCAGGCCATGGAATACGTCGAGAAGGGCCGTGCGAAGGCCGGCAAGGTCGTCGTCGCGATGACCTGAGGGCAGGCACGAGCCCCCTGCACACCCCATCCCCCCCCCACGCGGCCCCAGGGCAAGCCATGAACGCACAGTCCAGTTCCCCCGCCCCCACCCCCGCCCCGTCGTCGTACAAGAGCACGCCGACCCGTTCCGTGTCCGTGCGCGGCGTGGACTTCGTCTACCGGCTGCTCGGTCCGGACGACGGCGTACCGCTGATCCTCCTCAACCACCTGGCCGCGGTCCTGGACAACTGGGACCCCCGCGTCGTCGACGGACTCGCCGCAAGACGCCGAGTGATCACCTTCGACAACCGCGGAGTCGGTGCGTCCGGCGGCTCCACGCCCGACACCATCGAGGCGATGGCCCGCGACACGGTGCTGTTCATCCGAGCCCTCGGGTACGACCGTGTCGACTTGCTCGGCCTGTCGATGGGCGGCTTCATCGCCCAGGTCGTCGCAGCGGAGGAACCGCACCTCGTGCGCACGATCATCCTCGCGGGCACGGGCCCCGCCGGAGGCCCTGGCATCGACAAGGTCACAAGCCTCACCATCAAGGACACCCTCAAGGCGGTCCTGACCCGCAAGCGACAAGCCCATCTCCCTCTCGTCGTTCCGCGCCCAGCTGAAGGCCATCCACCTATGGGGCGTCCAGGCGCCGGCCGATCTGTCGCGCATCCACCATCCGGCTCTCGTGGCCAACGGTGAGAGCGACCGAATGGTCCCCAGTGTCAACACACGCGACCTGGCAGCCCGGTTGCCCCAGGGAGAACTCGTACCCCTCTACCCCGACGCCGGCCACGGAGGGCTCTTCCAGTACCACGACGAATTCGTCGCACGGGCGCTCAGATTCCTCGAATCGTAGCCTCGGGCGCTTGCCCGCCCTGTTGCCCCGGGCGGGCGTGAGAGCTGCCGGCATCGCTCGGCGGCAAGGAGGCAAAGGGGCGGGCCTCCATAGGCGTCTGTGATCTGTGCTCTCAGCCCTCGGTGAGCTTGATGTCCTGCCGGTGCATGGCGTGGAAGTACGGCAGCGGGAGGCCGTTTCGGGAGGCGAGTTCCATCACGGTGGCTTCGACGTGGGCGGTGCCCGGCTTGAGGGTGGAGGGCGAGGGGCGTCCGGTGTTGGTCCAGTCGTGCTCCTCGCCGTCGCAGACCGCGCGGGTGCCGCCGATGCCGTGGCGGACACGGCTGTCGCCCTGTGTGAGGGAGGAGGACACGAAGGCAGGGCCGGTGCCGCTGGTGCACCGGTAGGTTCCCGAGAGGGTGATGGTGCCGTCCGGGGCGAGGCGGCCGGTGGGGTCGACGGTCACTGTCTCGCCCGGGGCGGCGATCGCGTCGGCGGCCGGTGCGGTGAGCAGGAGTAGCGAGGCGATGGTGGCGGTTGTGGCCTTGCGGAATGACATGAGGGCCTCTTGGAGCAGGAGGAACGCGGGGTCTCCATCTATAGCGGGCCTCGTGAACCAGGCAGGGTCCGACACGACAGGCTTCCTCCTGATCCCGTTCACATTCGCGCATGAGGGTCAGTGCAGTGGTGCAGGCCATCCCAGCCGTCCAGCGACACCGTTACGCGGTCGTGTGCCGGCGCGGGCGGCTTCTCCAAGTTGCGTGACGATCACGATGGGCCGGGAGATGAGGCCGGCCGTGCAGGCGGACGTCTGCGAAGGGCGCTGGGTCCCTGTCGCGGCCAGTCGGCGAGCCGGGGGGGGGGCGACCTCGACGGCCGCGAAGTGCCCGACCATGCAGCAACTAGCCCAGTACTGCCCACTGTTCATCTGAGGGGTCACTTCGTCCTACACCGAGATCATCACGGTCTGGGCGAGTCACCATGCGTCCTGCGCCAGCGGTGCTGGCGGAAGGGCGCCCTTGCAGGGGAGGGGGGAGGGCGAGGGCGGAGTGTGGCCGGTGGTGGTGCGCGTCGCGCCTGGCTGTGCGTGTAACAGGGATGAATCAGGAGTGGTTGGGCGGAATGGCTCGCTGGGGAGGGCGGGTCCTGGTGGTCAGAAACGCTTGCTCGTCTCTCGCTCAGCGTCCATCAACTACCCGATGAACGACTCGGGCGGCTCCGGTGTCCGTGTCAAGCGGGGCTGCTGGTGACCTCGTCGGACGAGACGAAGTCGGTCACCCTCGACTGGCCGGGCGCCGCCACATTGCCCGTCACCGACGGTGCCGGATCCCCGGTGAAGCCACAGCGAGGTCCAACCCTACGAACCCGGCATGAGGGGCTGGTCAGTTGACTGCACCAAATGCTGGGCACGGTCCGCCAAGGCCAGTGGGGGAGACCGAGTGCCGCGCCCGCCCGGCTGGCCCAGGCCCGCTCGCCGTGGCCGTCCGGCTTGGCGACGACGTAGCGGCTTCGGGGGCCTGGCGCGTCGCGTGCTCCACAGGGCGACGAGGATGCGGGGCGTGCTGAGAGCCTTCCCTAAGGTCCCCTTCCCTCAGGCCTAAGGCACGCCTCCGTGCGGCAAGATGCGCAAGCCTCCCGATGTGGCGCCCTCACCTTGGAGACGACGCTGGAAGCGCAGCAAGAGACCAGCTCGTCCAGGGAGACCGTCATGATGCATCACGAGTTCCAAAGCGCTCGCCAGGCCGAGGTGCTCGCCCGCGCGGCGCGGCGCCGTCTGATCCGCGAGGCAAAGCAGGCCGCGAAGGCGGTGCGTACTGCCGACAGGATCTCCGCCGCAGAGAGGCCCTCCGGCGGCGCCAGCCGTCAGTGCTACGTCCGCACCGCGTGAGCGAGCAAGGGCGTCGCCTGGCCGGGCGCCCGGCTGAAGCGGCCCCCGCCGAGACCGAGGCCGGGGCCGAGATCGAGACCGAGATCGAGACCGAGATCGAATCCGCTGTTCCTGACCTCGTACGTCATGCAATGCTCGGCACCGTGCAAAGCAGTCACATAAGCCCCTTCTTCGTGGGCCGCAGCGCCGAACTGGCCGCCCTCGGCGAGGCCCTGTCCCGGGCGGACGCCGGGGAGCCCTGCGCTCTGGTCGTCGGCGGTGAGGCCGGCGTCGGCAAGACCCGGCTCCTGGAGGAGTTTCTCGGCCGGGCCGCCGCGGACGGGGCCGTCGTCGCCCTGGGCGGCTGCGTCGAGACCGGCGCCGACGCCCTGCCGTACCACCCCGTCTCCACCGCCCTGCGCTCCCTGCGACGCCAGCTCGGCGCGGAACTCCACGCCGCCGTCGCCGGCCAGGAGGGCGAGCTCGCCCGGCTGCTCCCCGAGCTCGGGGAGATGGACCTGGGCCTCCCCGAAACCGACGGCCGTGCCCGGCTCTTCGAGCTCACCGTCCGCCTCCTTGAGCGCCTCGCCGCGGACCGGACCCTCATCCTGGCCTTGGAGGACCTGCACTGGGCCGACCGCTCCACCCGCGAGCTGCTCAGCTTTCTGCTGCGCGCCGTCACCGACAGCCGCCTGCTCATCGTCGCCACCTACCGCGCCGACGACCTGCACCGTCGCCACCCGTTGCGCCCCGCCCTCGCCGAGTACGAGCGGCTGCGCACCGTCACCAGCCTCGCGCTGCCCCGCTTCGACCGCACCGAAGTCCGCCGCCAGCTCACCGCCATTCGCGGCGATGCCCCGCCCGAGCAGCTCCTTGACCGGGTCTTCGAACGCTCCGAGGGCAACGCGTTCTTCGTGGAGGAGCTGGCCCGCAGCATCGTCGAAGGCTCCCCGGGCGGCATCAGCGAATCCCTGCGCGACCTGTTGCTGGTCCGGATCGAGGCACTGCCGGACGAGGTGCAGCGCGTGGCGCGGATCGCCGCCGAGGGCGGGTCCGAGGTGGAGTTCCCTCTCCTTGCCGCCGTCACGGGCCTCGCCGAGGACGAACTGATCGAGATCCTGCGTGCCGCTGTCGGTGCCGCCGTCCTGCAGCCCTCCCATGAGGGTGAGTCCTTCCGCTTCAGACACGCCCTGATGCGCGAGGCCGTGGCCGGCGACCTGCTGCCCGGGGAGCGCTCCCGGCTCAGCCGGCGCTATGCGGAGGCGCTGGAGGCCGATCCGACGCTCGTACGGTCCGAGGAGCGGGCCGGGCGCCTTGCCGGTTACTGGTTCGACGCCCGCGACCCCGCCAGAGCGCTGCCTGCGATGATCGCCGCGGCGGCCGCCGCCCGTGGCCGGCACGCGTTCGCCGAGCAGCACCAACTGCTCGAGCGGGCACTGGAGGTGTGGGACGACGCCCCCGAGGAGCTGCGCCGCAAGGCGATGCGGCAGGGTGTCGAGGACGGCCTGAGCCCGGCCATCTCCCCGGACATGCCCGGGGACTTCGTGGACCTGCTCGCCGCGATGACTGTTGCCGCGCGCCTCGCGGGAGAGCGGGAGCGGGCGCTCGCCCTCTGCAACCGGGCGCTGCGCAAACTGGAAGGCGACCCTCTGCGAGCGGCCTGGTTCTGGACCGAGCGCTACCAACTCGTGCGCGACCTCTCCCGTTCCGACGGCTGGGACGAGATCGTCCAGGCCCAGAAGCTGCTCAAGGGCCTCGCGCCGTCCGTCGTACACGCCGATGTGCTGACGCATGCGGCGCACTGGTACGCCGTGCACCAGCCGGGGCCGAAGGCGGTCGAGACCGCCGAAGAGGCGGTGGAACTCTGCCGGATGACGGGCGCCGAGAACACCGGCCTTGCCGCGCAGCTCACCCTGGCCTGGCTCACCATCAACTTGGGCGACGTCGAGGCCGGACTCGAGCGGGCTCGCGACGTGTGCGCCCGTGACCTCGAACCGGGCAACGCCAGGGTCCTGCTTCAAGGCCACGGCAACTTGTCCACTGCGCTGCACGGCATCGGCCGCTACACCGAGGCCGTCGAGGTCGCCGAGGAGGGCAGCGGCCTTGCCGAGCGCCACGGGCTGCCGGACACCGCCTCGTTCATCGACGCCAACCTCGCCGAGTCCCTCACCCAGCTCGGCCGCTGGGTCGACGCCGACGCGGTGCTCAAGAGGGCAGGCGGCCGCCGCGGGGCGAGCCTCCGCACCCGGGGGCAGATCGCCGGGCAGCGGGCGGAACTGGCCCTGGCCCGGGGCGCCTACGACGAAGCCCGGCGGCTGATGGAGGAGTCCGACAGCTGGACCTCCGGCCGCTACCCGGAGCCGCAGCACAGCCTGGCCATGGCCCGGGTCGCCATCGCCCTTGCGGCTGCCGACGGCCGGATCCTCGACGTCCGCTCCCTGCTCGATACGGCGGTCGGCGAGGCCATCGCCCCCGGCCACCAACGCTACGGCTGGCCGCTGCTGTACGAGGCCGCGGCGGCGGAGGCGCGGGCCCGCGGGCACGCGGTGGCCGAGCTGGGGCGCGAGGCGGCGCTGGAGCAGATCCGCGAGGCGATGCGGGGCCAGCCCGAATTCGCACCGCTGTGGGCCGTGCTGTCCCAGATGACCGAGGCCGAACTACTCACCACCGAGGGCCGGGACACCATCGCCCGCTGGACGGAGGCCGTCGCCGCCACCGAGCAGTTGGAGGCCCCGGTGCTGCTTGCCACCGCCCGGTTGCGGCTCGCGGAGGCCCTGATCACCCATGGCGGCGCCGGGTCCCGCGAAGCGGCCGGTGAGTTGCTGCGCCAGGCCGAGGCGGTGACGCGCGAGCTGGGCGCGACGCCGCTCGGGACGGAGATCACCACGCTGGCCGGCCGCGCCCGGATCCCGCTGCGGCAGGGCGATCGGGAGGCGGCCCCGCCCCCGGAGCCGGCTGCGGCGCTGGGGCTGACCGTCCGGGAGCGGGACGTGCTGCGGCTGGTCGCCGCTGGGCGGAGCAACCGGAGAATCGCGCAGGAGCTGTTCATCTCGCCGAAGACGGCGAGCGTGCATGTCTCCAACATCCTGGCCAAGCTGGGCGCTTCAGGCCGAGGGGAGGCCGCGGCCATCGCGCACCGGCTGGGGGTTTTCGACGAGTGACGCTCCGTTGAGGTTCACAGCTTGCGCGGAAGCTGGCCGACGACCGCCGTTCCGGAGAGCACCATCAGGCTCTCCGTGGTGTGCGGGACATGCGCGGCCGACTCCTGGGTCAGGCCCTCAGCGATGGTGACGCCCGCCGCGGCGCCGGGCGCCGGGTCGTCGAGGACAGCGCTGCGTACGAAATCTTGTCATTCTCCATCTCGGCGCGGTTCCAGAAGGCACCCGACTCGTCGCTCATTCACTCACGCCCATCTGCGCGGCCTCTTAACGCGCCGAGAGCCGAGGCGTTGGGCGCCGGTCGTGTGGTCCCATTTGACGGGCAACTTCTGGGGGCCGCGGACCGTGGCACTGGCACTCCAGGTCACGGCGTCGTCGGCAGCAGCCAGCCGAAGACCCGGTAGGCGGTTGAACAGGACAGTCAGCGCCGTGCGAAGTTCTGCGCGGACGAGCTCGGCGCCGAGGCAGTGGTGAGGGCCCCGTCCGAAGGACAGATGGTGGGGTGCGGCGCGCAGGGGGATGAAGCGGTCGGGCTCGTTGAACACGTGCGGGTCTCGGTTCGCTGTGCCGAAGGCCACCGCGGCACGGGACCCGGTATGTGTCAATCGAGTCATGCCTATGGTGATGGACGGGCTGTAGCGCAGCGTCTCCTCGACCGTCGCGTCCAGCAGCGCAGGGTCGGCCAGCAGGCGGGCCAGGTGGCTGGGGTGGACAAAAAGGCAAAGCAGCGCGTTGGCCAGCTGATTCGAAGCCAGGATGTGCCCGTCAAAGAACAAAGAGGCGGCCAACCCCGTCAGCTCCTGCCCGCTCACAGCACCACCTTTGTGAGCTTCGGCCAATTCCCCCAAAAGTCCGCCAAGGCGACGGGAAGAGAGAAGCAGGTCGCTCACAGCGCGATGTAGACCCGTCTCCGCCCGATACAGCTGCGGTCCGCTCGTGTCGGGGCCAGCCGATCTCGCACACGACCAGCGGTACAGCTCCCCTCGCACTTGTTCCGGTACTCCGAGCACGTCGCAGTGCGTCGCGTAGGCGAAGGGGATACAGAATTCGGTCATCACGTCACAGTTGGCCCCCGACCTGCGCATGCGTTCGGTCAGAGCATGCGCACGCCGTTGCAGCATCGGAACGCGCCGCGTGATCGCGCGGGCAGAGAAGGCGGAGCTCACCAGGGTACGGATGCGCGTGTGTTGCGGTGGGTCCATCTCCGTCACCGACATCGCGGAAGCCGGTCCGGACGGTACTTGCAACAGACGGGCGCGGCTGTTCCGCGGGTCGACCAGGAACCGGCGTGCCTCGCCATAGGAACTGACGAGCCGGCGGTCCGCCGGAGCGGGCCCGTCCAGGGCACTGTGGCAGGAACCCGAGGTGTACGCGTGCCCCCCGCTGCCGTGCACCACAGATCCCACGTTGCCTCCCATTTCGTTGTCACCGTCCACTGCGCTGACGTCCAGTCGGAAATCGGAGACCCGCCCCTGTCGATGCTGGATTGAACGCCAACAGTTCCACAGCGCGCATCAGCGGCCTGGTGGGATTCGCGCTGATGTCCGTGTGATCGCCGTACGCGGGCGTCCGAAACGTAGGCTGGCAGTCATGCGGACACGCCCCACGCTGACCTGGGAGCCCACTGGCGGCTTGCCCCCGGCCCTGACCGACCTCACGGCCGTCGTCGAGGCGGTGCGCGGAGGCGGGGTCGCGGTACTGAGCGGGGCCGGGCTGTCCACCGAGTCCGGCATCCCGGACTACCGTGGCGAGCACGGCTCCCTGCGTCGGCACACTCCCATGACGTACCAGGAGTTCGTCGGCGCCGAGCAGGCCAGGCGGCGGTATTGGGCTCGCAGTCAGCTGGGGTGGCGGGCCATGACGCGCGCCCGTCCGAACGCCGGTCATCGGGCCGTGACCGCCTTGGCCGAAGCAGGTCTGGTCACCGGTGTGATCACACAGAACGTCGACGGGCTGCAGCAATCCGCCGGGGCCCGGGATGTCATCGAACTCCATGGAAGCCTAAGCAGGGTGGTATGCCTGGCCTGTGGGCAAGGCAGCGCCCGTTCGGAGCTCGACCAACGGCTGCGTGAAGTCAATCCGGGGTTCGAGGCTGCCGCCGAGCGTTACCGTGCGGCGCGGGTCAATCCGGACGGTGACGTCGAACTGCCCGAGGAGGCGGTGCGCGAGTTCCGGGTGGTGGCGTGTTCGGCCTGTGGCGACGGGGTCCTCAAGCCTGACGTCGTTTTCTTCGGAGAGAATGTGCCCCTCGAGCGGGTTGCGGCGTGCCGACACCTTGTCGAGGAGGCTGCCGTCCTGCTGGTGCTCGGCTCCTCCCTCACCGTCATGTCCGGGCTGCGTTTCGTGCGCCAGGCGGCGGATTCCGGCACGCCGGTCCTGATCGTCAATCAGGGCCCGACCCGAGGTGACCGTTGGGCCACCCAGCGAGTCGAGTTGCCCCTCGGGGAGGCGCTGCCCGCCCTGGTGACGCGGGTGTGTCCCTGAGGGCGACAGGCCTGGTGGCCATGGCATCACCTGCCGCGCGGCACAGCTCCGCACAGTCGCCGGCGTGCCCACAAGATGCCGTCGGCGGCTTGGATGAGGTCGGCGACGGTGCGCAGCGCATGGGCGATCCCCCGCCGCTCGGCTCGGCCGGGGCGGCGTAGCGCGTCTGCCGGGGCAGGAGCATCAACAGGATGCCGCTGCGCAGGAACAGCGGCACCGGTCACCACGGCCGGGCCGTGACGATCTGGTGGCACGCCGCTCGCTCAGGGAGCCGTATGGATTTTCGGGGGAGGCGTGACAGGGTGCGATGGTCGCCCTTTGCGGGCAGACTTGAGCGCGAGGTTGTGCCAGTGGTGCATGTGGCGGAGACCAGCTGAACTGACGCGGGGTGCTCTCGCGGAACCGGGGCGATCAATGTTCCGTACGCAGGCGGCCGACGACAGTGACGAGCTGCTCGCCAGGCTCGGGGCGCTGACTGCCCGGGCTCGGGAGCTCGCTGAGATGCAGCGCTCCCGGGTTGAGCTGGCAGTGGCGCTGCAGCGCGGCATGCTGCCTCATGATCTTCCGCAGCCTCCTGGCGTCCGGCTGGCCGTGGGCTACATGCCCGCCAATCACGGGCTCAACGTCGGGGGAGACTGGTACGACGCCTTCACGATGCCCGACGGCCGTATCGGCCTGTCCATCGGTGACGTGCAGGGGCACAACATCAAGGCCGCCGCGTTCATGGGGCAGGTCCGTGTGGCCTTGCGTGCGCTGGCCTCCGTCACGGGCGACCCAGGGGAACTGCTCATGCGTACCAACGATCTCCTGGTCGCCCTGGGCGCGGACCTCTTCGCGACGTGTAGTTTTCTCCGGCTTGATCCGGCCACCGGCGCCTTGGAGTGCGCTCGGGCCGGCCACATCCCCCACATCTGGGCCACGGCCGACGGCCGGTCTGGTATCGACGAAGGTGAGTGCGGCCCCCCGCTCGGCGTGCTCGAAGGCGCCGAGTACCCCGTGGTGTGCCGCCGTCTCACCACGGATGGTGTCGTCGTGCTGCTGACCGACGGAGTGGTGGAAGGGCCGTCACTGAGCCTCGATGACGGCCTGCGGCGGGTGATGCGCCTCGCCGAGATCACTACCGCTGCCGGGCTGGGCATCAACGCTCTTGTAGGCGGTGTAATGCGGCTGGCGGACACGGTGGGGCATGAGGACGATGCCGCCGTCCTCGTCGTCGGCCACGACGCCGGCGCCCTGTAGTGGTGCCCCCCCACCGCACGCCCGTGGACTGAGGCGAGGGGGGAAGACGCCCGAAGACTGCGGACGCGCTCGGACATGGGCAGGGCCTTCGCATGGCCGAAGCGCGCCGGTCGGTGTCTGATGGCTCTGTGTTGGTGACTCGGCGGTTCCGGCAGTCCTCGGAGATAGTCCTCAAGGCGCTGGCCGTGGCTGCCTGCTATTACGTGTCCGGGCGTCTGGGCCTGCACGGTCGACTCACCGTCGAAGGAGTGATCGTCACACCCATTTGGCCGCCCACCGGCGTCGCCGTCGCCGCACTGTTTGTCTACGGCGTGGCGGTCTGGCCCGGGATCGCTGTTGGTTCCTTCCTCATCATCGCGTCCCTCACCACCCCTCAGCTCACCACACTGGTCACCGTGGCGGGCAACACCATCGCCCCGCTCTGCGCCTATCTGATGCTGCGACGGGCTGGTTTCCGGGTCGGAATCTCACGTCTGCGGGATGGCCTTGCCCTGGTTTTCATCGGCGGGCTCGGAGCCATGCTGATCAGTGCTACGGCGGGGGTCGGGCTGCAGGTGCTGACCGGTGGACTGGGGACAGGGCAGTTCTGGTCCGTGTGGCTGGCCTGGTGGGTGGGCGATGCGATGGGTGTCCTGCTGGTCACTCCGCTCCTGCTCGTGCTGTTGGGCGCCGCTGGACCACTGCAACTGAGGCGCTGGAAGGAGATGCTGTTCCTGGGCCTTGCGGCCTTGATCGTCGTGCCTGTGGCTGTGGTCGGCGAATTGAGCCTGCTTTTCCTCGTCTTCCCGCTGCTCATCTGGGTGGCTTTGCGCTTCCAGCTGGCAGGGAGCATGTTGTGCGCGTTGTTCGCTTCGGTGCTGACCACATTCGAGGCAAATAGGCAGCAAGGGGCCTTCCTCCACCTGTCGCCCATCGAGGTCATGACCAAACTTCAGGCGTTCAACGGTGCCACCGCGCTGACGGCGCTCTTGTTGTCTGCCATGGTCGCTGAACAGCGTGCCACCCGACGATCGGTGCGGAGTGCCTGCCGGGAACTCGCAGAGGTACTGGAGCACCTCGCCGCAGGGAAGACCCCGCCTGAACTGTCCGCCAGGCACGCCGCCGGCCTCAGCACCGACGACACGGCGTCGGCGACGGACAGCCCTCGGGACGTTTGACGCGCTCTGCGGCCTGAAGTACGTCGCCGACAGACCTCTGCCCTTCGTGAACGGTCAGTCGGCGGACCCGCACAGGCTCGGCCACCACACATCCAGCGGTCGGAACGAACGTCACCGCCCAACCAACCGCTCCACCCGCCGACCCGCCGTCCCGGCGTCCCGGCGTCCCGGCGAACCTATGCGGTCACAGCACCAGCTGTCGCCCCGGATGCGTGCCCGCGGCGGGTGGCGGTTCGGTCACTCGGGCGCGCCAGGACAGGTCTCCCGGCGGATCGATGCGGGGGACGTGGTTGTCCAGGGCCTCGCCGGTCTCCATTACGTGCGCGATCATCTCCAGGTACGCGGTCAGCAAGGGCCATTCCCCGCACTCGGAACCGAGTTCATCCATCCAGGTGCCCACTGCGCCGTGTCCCTGACCCGGACGCTGGTCGATGAAGCAGCAGGTCGGGGCGGTCGCCTCGGCGAAGTTGACCGCGCTGTCCTGGTCCAACGTGAACCCGTACGGCACCTTCCGCCTTGATATGGACAAGCGCCTCGACCTGGCGCCAGCCGCCGCAGCCGTGCCCCGCCCCCGCGCAGCGGCGGATACGGCCGATCGGTCGGCTGCGCAGACGCGATAGCGCAGAACTGTCCGCGATACCGCCGGTGGTGGTCCCCGTCGTGGAGTGCTGGAGCCAGCGGCTGCGGTCAGGCACCTGACTATGGCGCTGCGCGACTCGGGCACCTTCCGATTGCATCATTCGGTGGAAGGTGCCGACGACCGGGGCCTGGGGGCCGTGGTCGCCAGATGTGTGCTGCCTGATGCGCCGTTAGATCGCGGTGAAACCGCCGTCAGCGGCGACCACGGCCCCCGTGACGAAACTGGAGCGGGGCGAGACAAGGAAGCACAGGACCTCGGCGATCTCCTCAGGCTGCGCCACACGTCCCAGTGGCTGCGCGGCGGAGAAGGACGCCAGGTAGGCGCGGCTGTCGGGGCGGATCGTGTCGAGGAAGTCCGTCTCGATGACGCCCGCGGCCACGAGGTTCGCGCGGATGCCCAGCGGGCCGCCCTCCACGGCGAGCACCTTGGTCAGTTGGGCCAGAGCGCCCTTCGACGCACTGTAGGCGGCGCCTTCGGGCAGGGCGACGGTGGAGGCGTACGAGCCGGTGCTGACGATGGCGCCGCCGGCGCGGCTCTTCATGGCCCGGAATGCCTCGCGGGCCAGGAAGAAGGAGCCGCGGGCGTTGACCGCCATCACGGTGTCCCAGTCCTCGGCCGTGGTTTCGGTGACGGGCTTGTTCTGGGTGCGCCCGGCATTGTTCACAAGGATGTCAAGGCCGCCGAAGGCGTCCAGGGCCGTTGCCACCGCGCGGTGGGCGGTCTCCTCCTGGGTGATGTCACCGTTTGTCGCGACGACGCCGGGAAACTCCTCCGCCAGGTTCGTGACGTCGGAGCGGAGGTCGAGGGCGACGACCTGGGCGCCGCGGGCGTGGAGGAGCGCCACGGTCTCCCGGCCCACCCCTCGCGCGGCTCCAGTAACGAGGGCGATCTTCCCAGCGAACTCGGTGGATGCGGATGCGGATGCGGATGCGGATGTGGTTGCAGGTGTCATGGTGCGGTCCCTGGAGAAGGTGACTGTGAGTGCAGGTGTCGGTGCAGGACACCTGAAGTGCTGTGCAGTGGTGGTGCGCGGACCGGGCGGGCCGTGCCGTTGAGGCATCCACGGCAGGCCCACGTGGACGTCGTACGGCGGGATTGTTCAGTGCGCGGTGAGCCCGCCGTCGACCACCAGCTCCGCGCCGGTGACGAACGAGGAGTCGTCGCAGGCCAGGAAAAGGATCGCGGGGGCGACCTCGTCGGCGCGGCCGGCTCGGCGCATGGGGGTGCGTTGGATGTCCGGCTGCTGGTCGCCTTGGTCGTCCAGGAGATCCTGGATCATCGGCGTGGCGATCACCCCAGGGTGCACCGAGTTGATCCGTACTCCCTGCCGGGCGTACTCGACCGCGGCCGTCTTGCTCAACAGGCGCACGGCCCCCTTGGACGCCTGATAGGCCGCAGCCGCACCGCTTCCCACCAGGCCGAGTACTGACGACGTATTGATCACCGACGCGTTGCCGCTCGCACGCAGGAGCGGCATCGCCGCCTTCATGCCGAGCCATGTACCTTTCTGGTTCACGTCAATGACGCGGTCCCACGCCTCTTCCCGTGTGTCCTCGATACCTGGCCAGTCCACGATGCCCGCGAGGTTCACGAGCACGTCCAGCGTGCCGAACCGGTCGCGTACGACGGTGATCACTTCGTCCCACTCCCGCGCGGAGGAGACATCGAGGCGGGCAGCGACGACCTCCGCACCACGTGCCTCGATCCGGTGGGCCAGGTCCCGCAGGGGGCCTTCGGCGACATCGGTGATCACCAGCCGGGCGCCTTCGCTGGCGAAGAGCTCGGCGGTCGCTGTGCCGAGGCCGCCAGTCGCGCCCGTGATCAGCGCGACCTTGCCGTCAAGTCGTTGTCCTGTCATGGGTATCGTCCTTGCTTCTCGTTGATGCTGGTTGACTGGTGTGTGGGGACTCATGGGTCCGCCGACGGCGGCTTCGCCTTCCGGTGACCAGGCGCCGCGGCCCGGCCTCCTCTACGACGACTTCCGCTCCCGGCGGAGCACGAGGTGCTCGTGATAGAGCACTCCGTCCCGGATGTCGCCCGTGGCGGTGAACCCGGTGTCGTCGACGTAATCCAGGCGGCTGCCGGTCACCGTGTACCGGCCGGTGTACGCGCTGCGCCGCTCGCCGCGGGCTTCGTCGTAGCGGCCGTCCGGCAGCAGCTCCTGACGGATGTGACCATCCGCGGTCACCCACATCCCGACCACGTCGACGTGGTCGCCCTCAACGGGCCCGGCCATGGCGAACTCCTTTCCTCGAATGGTGCGGTCCTTCCCGCTCCACCGAGTCTGGGCAGGTCAGCGGCCACCAACCAGGACGCGTGCTGCCTGGGTGTGGCACACCCAGGCAGCACACCGGACCGCCGCCTAGCCTGAAGACATGGACGACAATCACCTGGGAGATTTCCTGCGCACACGCCGCGCCGGTCTGCAGCCGCAGGACGTCGGCATGGCGAGCTACGGGGCCCGCAGAGTCGCCGGACTGCGCCGCGAGGAGGTCGCCGTCCTGGCCGGAGTGAACGCCGACTACTACACCCGCCTGGAACAGGGCCGCGAGCGCAACCCCTCACCCCAGGTGATCGACGCGCTCAGCCGCGCGCTGCGCCTCGACGCGGACGCCCGCGCGCACCTGTACCGGCTGGCCGGGGCCACGTCGGACGACCGGCTCGCCGTCCACGCCGCCGAGCGGGTCAGCCCGGCGCTGCGACAGCTGATGGACGGCTACCCGAACACTCCAGCGTTCGTCATGAGCCGGACCCTGGACCTTCTCGCCATCAACGCCCTGGCCGATGCCCTCTACGCCCCGTTCGAACCGGCGGACAACCTGGCCCGCATGACCTTCCTCGATCCTGCGGGCCGCACCTTCTACACGGACTGGGACCGGGCAGCACAGGCCACCGTCGCCAACCTGCGCGAGGCAACCGGATTCGCCCCGGACAACCCACGGCTGCGCGAACTCGTCCGCACCCTCACTGAGCACAGCGCGGACTTCACTAGCCTGTGGAACTCCCACACCGTGCGCGGCAAGACCCAGGACGCCAAACACTTCCTCCACCCGGACGTCGGCCCCCTCACCCTCACCTACCAGGCATTCGACGTACGCGATGCGCCTGGCCAGCAGCTCGTCATCTATCACGCCGAACCAGGCAGCCCCAGCGCCCAGTCCCTCAATCTGCTCGGTTCCATCCACGCCACACGACGCCAGCCCCACCGCTGACCAGCCGACGGAACGTGGAGATCGGCGGCGATGGGTCGGCTTCGCCTCCGTGTGTTTCACAGGTGGTGGACGGGCGTCTGCGCTGGCGGGACGGCCGCGCTCTGCCGCCCGCCTCGCTGCGGTTCGACTCCCTTATGACAGTGATGCGCATTACTGCGTCAAACGCCATCCACGACGAGCTCGCCGAACGGCAGTTGCTGCCGGCATCCACACGGCTCTGGAGGAATGCCTGCATGAGTGGGGCAGGGGGCACTGCAGGCGACATGACCTGGGAGCCGAAGTGCACGACGACGAGGTCGAGTCGGGGTGAGATGAACAGGCGTTGATCGTGGATGCCGCTGGCCAACGCTGTCGGTGACCTCACCCTCGCTTACGAGGGGGCTGGAGACGGCCACAGAATCCGGCCTCACCCTCACCGTCTACACCGCCGAACCCGGCTCATCCCACGAAGAGGGCCTTCACCTCGTTCACCTCCTGGGCCGCCACCCAATACGCTGACGCTGCCCGGACCACACCCACGGGCCAGCGCGGCCTGCCCACACTTCAGCGGGACACCTGCCCCTGCGTCGTGCCACGCAAGTGTGAGCACCGCAGGCCACAAACTCGGTGTGCCCACACCTATTTGGCACAGGACATCTAGGTGACCCGCAGGGAAGCGACGCGGTCAACGGTGAGCTCACCGCGCGAGGCATTCCGTTCGGACGCGCGCTGCAGGCGTTGACGCGGCACAGGTGCGCCCGCGTGCCGTTGTGCGCCGCCACGCGCCCCCCTGACCCCGTGAAGGGCGCCCGGCATGCTGAGTACGTACCTGCGCGCCCTGCACCGCCTCATGGACAAGCACCACCGTGCTCTACCTACCTGGAGGCAACATGACGACCGCATCAGGCACACGCGTGGAGATAGCATCGCGCAAGGTTCCAAATGAAGGCTCGATCGCGTTGTCGGCGCGGCTCGCGGTCACCATTGAAGCGGCGCAAACCGTCGTTGATCTCACACCCTGGGTGCGGCAGCTCGTCCAAGAAGCGAAGGTCACCGAAGGGGACGTGCACATCTACTGCGCACACACAACGTGCGGCCTGATCATCAACAAGTACGAAGACCTGCTGGCGTCGGACATCAACGACGCGTTGGAACGGCTCATACCGAACACCAGCATTCAGTACTACGCACACGACAAGCAGCGCAGCGAGACCATCCGGGCAACGCACGGTGACCGCCCCAACGGCCACACACACGCCCGTGCGTGGCTCGTCACCCACCCCGAGCTCACCATCCCAGTCACCGACGGCGCGCTCTACCTGGGAACGTGGCAGTCCATCATGCTCACCGAGTACGACGGGCCCCGCGACCGCGAGCTCCTCGTTCGCGTGCGCAGCGGCACCTCGGCCACGGCCTGAGGCTTTACCGCATTCTCCGCACACACGGATGAGGGCAGCAGGTGTGACTGAGCGCTTCAGTTGGCCCGTTTGGCCAACTGAAGGGGGACTCTGAGGTGGGGCGGCGACGGTCGTTGGCAGCCTGTTGCGGTACCGAGGTTGTTGAGCTCGTCGACGGCGTTCTGCGGCGCAGTTGTAGTGATGCGGCGGCGAGGCGGATCGGCTTGGAGATGGCGCTTGGGGGAGGCTTGCCACGCCCGAGACCATAACTCTCCGCACTTGACTGTCACTCATGGTAACTAGTGGGTTACGCCGCGGGCCCGGACGACGACAACGTCGTCATCAGCAAGCAGACCTGGGGACCCGGCACCATGGTCGACAACTTCACCCGCGTCACCAACAACTCTTCCAATCTCGGCGACATGGATCTCGGCTGATCACGAGCCGGACCTGGAGCAACGCGCCCCTCCTGACGATACGGCGACCCCCTCACACTCAAAGGTGAGAGGGGGTCGCCAGCTCACTCCAGCACGCCAGGCTCTGCGCCTGGCTGGCAGCGCGGATGGACAAGTACGGCGCTAAAGGGCCAAGTAGAGCGCTAAGTCTCACCTGCTGCGACCAGCCACGGCTCTGCTGTGCCCGCGTACCGGGCGCCCCCGCTGACCTAGAGGCCCTCGGCTGTCCCGGGATGCAGGGGCGCAGCCGCCCGAAAACTCTCGCGAGCAGCGCCGCGCCCTGGCCGACTTCCTGAGACTGGGACGCGGCGGGCAGGACGTAGACCCTCCGGCTCCTGCATGCCACGCCGCACGAAGCAGCGAGGGAGCGGGTCACACGAGGGCGGCGCACCTTACCCGGTGGAGTACCGTATGGCCGCTCTGGACGGCCGGGACGTCGTTGAGGACCTCACCGTGCAGTTCCGTCCAGGAGTGGAAGGCGAACCGTGCGCCGATCGACGAACGCTGCCGGGCGATGACAGTCTCGGCCGGAAGGCCGAGTGCCGACAGGTGGACAGCCAGTGCGAACGACCTGGACAGGCAGAGCGCGTCGGGGTCCAGTAGCCGCACCACGAGCTGGCAGCGGGGCAGTTCGCGGCGGGCGAGGCGGATCGCTGTGGCCTCCGGCAGGTCGCGGTGGGCGCCCTGGGGGAGTTGCAGTTCCCTCAGATGGGACTGCGCCACTCCCCAGCCGCGCTTTCTCAGGGTCCGCAACGCGCGTGCCGTGTGCGTGGCGGCGGCCAGCCGCGCCGTGAGGGGCGTATGGGGCACGGGCCCGGCCGCGTCGTCGCCCCAGAGCAGGAAGGCCCAGCCCGC
Organism: Streptomyces sp. BA2; assembly: GCF_009769735.1. Classification (NCBI taxonomy): domain Bacteria; kingdom Bacillati; phylum Actinomycetota; class Actinomycetes; order Kitasatosporales; family Streptomycetaceae; genus Streptomyces; species Streptomyces sp. BA2. Next base: position 215,351 of record NZ_WSRO01000002.1, on the reverse strand, counting down.
GGTCGCCGCGGACCTCATGGCCCAACCCTTGGTTGATTGCCGCCCGGGTCTGTGAGACCGCGCTCGGTGAGACCGCTCTCGGAGAGCTGGGCGGCGAGCGACCGTATGCCCTCCCGCAGTTCGCCGTCGGCGGCGTCGATGCGTGCGGTGAGGTCGCGGACGGCCTCGTCGTACGTCTCGCAGTGCAGGGCCGCCGCCAGCATGAGGGTCGCTGTGGGGTTCAGCTCGAAGTAGACGCCTTCGGCGGTGTCCAGGAGGACTCCCGTGCCGTCGGCGGGGTCAAAGACTGTCTGCTCTGCCAGGTGAATCAGCGGCATTTCGGTCTCCTCTCGCGGGGTACGGGCCACGGCACCCGCCCATCGGTCCATGGGCGCGGGGCGTTCACTCCCTGGGGACCGGAGTGAGCTTGTGCGCCAGGTCGCGCAGGAACAACTCGACCATGGCCGTGCACAGCAGGTTCTCCGCGTTGCGTCGCAACGCGCGCGGGTCGGTGATGACCGCGGCCAGGCGGCGCGGATCGACGACGCCCAAGGCGGGCAGTCGTGCGTCGGGACCGCCGAGTACGTCCGCGACGGCGTCCGGATGGCGCAGGCACCACGTCTCGTCCGGCGCACCGAGCCAGTCCCGCCCGTAGTGCCGCCACACGAGGGAGGGAACACCCCGGCGGGCGGCGGCGAGACGCAGCACGGGCTTGTCGATGGTCCGGCCGGCGTAGGGGATCACCCGGTAGGCGTTCGGGAGCCGGGCTGCAAGTCGGCGCAGCTCCCGGCCGCCCCAGGGCTTGGCGCAGTGGATGCCGTAGGGCCTCCAGACCGTCAGGTTCAGGGTGTGTTCCTGGGCGGCGGAGTCCGGTTCGTAGCGTTCGGCACCGGCGCCGGGGACCGGGACGAGGAAGTCACTCGCGCGCTCGGTCTCCTCGGTCGCTTCGGGGTCGTCGTAGAGCGAGTGGCCGGGGCGGACACTGCGAACGATCCGACTCAGCTCCCAGCGGGAACTGAGCAGGCCGTTGACCATGGCCCACCGTTCGCGCCACGGCACGCCCGCGACGGCGACGTCGTACAGGCCATAGCGCAGCGGTCCGAAGACGATATCCCCGTCCAGGCCACTGAGTACCGTGCGCACCCCGTCTTCGGCGATCCGGCGGGCCGTCAGGTCGAGGCGGCGGAACCAGACATGGTTGAAGGGCAGTGGGTGGTCGTGCCCGACGGGGAAGTAGGACTCGTCCTCACCGGGCGGGTCCACTGTCACCAGCGGGACCGACAGCGCACGGCACACCTCACGCGCGCGTGGCAGCTCATCGGCGAGGGGGTCGGGGCTGTGCATGTGATACGCGGTCACATCGGCCCCGTGGTCGGCGAGTCCGGCCAGCACGACGGCCGAATCGACGCCTCCGGAGAGCAGGACACCGATGCGGCCGGCGGACGCGTAGGGGCGGGTCTCCTCCAGCAGCAGTTCGTAAGCGAGGTCGGCGTACCGGTGCAGCGGGGTGCGCTGCGGCAGGGGCAACGCGCTGATGCCGTCATAGGTCTCGGCGCGCGCGGACGAGCCGTCCGCGACAGCGAGCCCTCCGGGAGGCAGCCGGTCCATGCCCGGGAAGACGAAGACGTCCTCGCCACGGCAGGCCCGCCACAATGTTTCGCGGTCGAACTCCGGTGGGCCGTCGAGCAGATCGCGTGGGTCGCTCGACCACTCCGTGAGGCCCTCCGATGTACGGAAGAAGAGCTGGTCGGCGCTGCACACACCGCGGAAGAGGACGACTCGCCGGGGCGTCACGACGGCACCGGCGAGTTCGGGGGGCAGTTGCCGGAGTACGGCGTAGTGCCCGCGCTCGACGTCCCGGATCACCCGCTCTGCCAGACCCGGCGTCAGCTCGCACGGCAAGGGGCCGGCGAGGGCGAGGACGGCGTTGGGTACTGGCTGCGGGACGGCTGCCGCGGGGGCGGTGCCCGCCGGAGTCCACTGGCAAACACGGTTGCCGGGACGGCGGTTGGCCTGCCGGGCGTCGAAGGGTGTGTAAATGTGGTCCACGGTGCCCGTACCGGCGGTGATCCGCCCGGAACACCCGGGGAACTCCGTGAGGTGCTGGTCGGCCATCGCGCTCCTGAACTCGCCCCATGACATGGGCGGAGCCGGGCAGGCTCCGCCCTGTACTGAGATCGGTCAGATGATGTTGCCGTGGCCGAGCAAGTCGGGAACGCCCCGACGCAGTTGCCCAGTCAGCTTCTCCACCCGTCCGATCCGGACGACCTTCGGAGGTGTGTAACGCAGGCGCATCATGGCTCACCTTCCTCCTGCTCCCGGGTCGTCGCCGCGACGACGACAAACGGCATATAGGGTGTTTTTTCCCTTCCTCTTCCAGCTTGCGGGGTGGAGCGTGCCACGTCAAAAGAGAGCAACCACATGAACCCCGGGGCCCCGAATGGCATGCCGCCGCACGCCGACCGCCCACCGGAGACGGAGCGGTGACCGGCGCCGACCGCACCGGCTGCCACGCCGGTGACCCGGGTCCGTACGCGATCTGCGCCCATGACCTGTCCAAGCACTATCCCGGCACCGAGGCGGTCCGCGGGGTCGACCTCCACGTACGGGCCGGGGAGACGTTCGCCTTCCTCGGGCCCAACGGCGCGGGCAAGACCACCACCATCGCGATGCTCTGCGCCCTGGCCCGCCCCACCTCCGGGCACGCGCGCGTGGCCGGAGCCGACATCCGTACGCAGCCGCAGCAGGTGCGGCGCGGCGTCGGCCTGCTGTTCCAGCACAGCGCCGTCGACCCGGACCTCAGCGCGGAACGCAACCTGTATCTGCACGCGCGGCTGTACGGCCTTTCCCGTGCCCGCGCCCATACCCGCAGCGCGGCACTCCTGGAACTGACGGGCCTGACCGATCGCCGCCGGGACCGCGTACGGACACTCTCCGGAGGGCTGCGCCGTCGCCTGGAGATCGCCCGCGCTCTGCTCCACGAACCCGGCGTGCTTTTCCTCGACGAACCCACCGTCGGCCTCGATCCGCACGCCCGCGTCCAGGTCTGGGACCATCTGGCGCGGCTCCGCGCCGACCGGCGCACCACCGTCTTCGTCACCACGCACTACCTGGACGAGGCCGAGCACTGCGACCGCCTCGCCATCCTCGACCGGGGCCGTGTCGTCGCCCACGGCACCCCGGCAGCGCTGAAGGCCGCGATCGGCGACGACCATGTACGTGTACGCACCGCCGACGACGCCGCGGCGGCGGTCGTCCTGAGGCAGGATCTCGCCCTGCGGCCGGCCACAGGGCCGAGCGGCCTGACCGTCGCCGTGGCGGCGGGCGCACAACAGGTTCCCCGGCTGTGCGCGGCCCTGGCCGCCCGGGACATCCGCGTGCACGCCATCACCCTCACGGAACCCACCTTGGACGACGTCTTCTTCCACCACACCGGCCGCCTCATCACCCACACCGGCCCCCCACCCGGCCACGCCGACACGGCCTCCGGCGACGGTCATGACACGCCCGGTGCCGGGGACTGCCGGTGACGGCCCCCGCGGAACGCTCAGTACCGCCGGCGGCCGCGACACCTCCCGCCTCCGAAGCCGCATCCCCGCTGGTACGGGAACTGCGTGCCGTGCATGCCCTCGTGCTGCGGGATCTGCTGCGCATGCTCGCCCAGCCCGCGCAGACGGTGCTGATGCTGGTGCAGCCCCTGCTGTTCCTGCTTCTCCTCGGGGGAGGCTTGGCAGCCCTGGTGCCCGCGACGGCCGTTGGCGGCGACTACCGCGTCTATCTCTTCCCCGGCGTGCTGGTGATGACCGTGCAGACCCCGGCGGTGACGGTCGGCATGCGCCTGATCTCCGACCGGGAGAGCGGCTACCTCCGAGAGACCCTGATGGCCCCCGTACGCCGCTCCACGCTGCTCTGCGGAAGCTGCCTGGGCGGGACCGCGGAGGCCACCGTCCAGGGCGCGGTCCTGCTGGCCACCGCGGGCGTCGTCGGACTGCCCTATCACCCCGTGCTGCTCCTGACGTTGCTCGCCATGATGGTGCTGACGTCGTTCGTCCTCACGGTGCTGGCGGCGGCGCTGGCCCTCGGTATCCGCAGCGTGGAGTCCTTCCACATCCTGCTCAGCCTGGCCCTGATGCCGTTGCTCTTCCTCTCCGGGGCGTTCTTCCCGCTGACCGCCCTGCCGGGCTGGCTCGCCCAGTTGACCGCCGTCAACCCCCTCGCGTACGCCGTCGACGTGCTGCGGCGCAGCATCGCGCAGTACGTCCCCGGGGGTCCCGCGGCCGCCGAAGTGCGCTGGGGCGACTGGCCGGTCCCGGCCGCGGTGGAGATCGTGGTCCTCGCTTTCTTGGGCGCGGGCGTGCTGCTGTGGGCCGCCCGCCGTTTCGGCCGGCTGGAGTAAGGCGAGGTGCAGCCGAGCATGGCCTGCATCATCGCCGGGGTCACCAGCTCGGCGTAGCTGAGCTGCGGTGCAATGGCCACCGCCGGCTGCCATGGCTCGAACTGCGGCCATCGCCCTGCGCCCTGAAATATCTGAAACAGAAGTTGACGGAGTGGAGCCAGGATCATCCTGGCTCCACTCCATGGCGCGGGCGTGTCACTGGAACTGTGCGAAGAACCTCCAGATCTCTGCCTTGGTCCAGGTGGTGATGCCGCTTTCGTTGGGGGAGCCGTCGACCGGGCCGGGTATGTGGCCTCCGTCGAACGCTGCCCATTGGACCGGGTACCCGGCACGGCAGCCCGAGTAGGTGGTGGTGATGTGCGTCCGGCTGCCCGGGGCGGGCTCGCGCGGGTTCTGGGCAGTGCAGCCGTTGTTGGCGACGAACTTGTCGCGCAGGGAACGTCCTTGCCCGATGGTGAGGACGTTGTCGCTGATGCCGTGGATTCCGAAGTAGGCGATGGGCTGGGTGCCGCCGCTGCACCCGCTGATCTGGCCGCCGGCGATGACCGCGACGGCCCTGAAGACGTTCGCCCGGGTGCAGGCGAGTGCGTAGCTCATACCGCCGCCCCAGCTGAATCCCGTGGCGAAACGCTGTGCCGGGTTGACGCAGAGGCCGCCCTCGATACGCCGGATCATGTCGTCGACGAAGGTGACGTCCTCACCGCCCGAATTGGCCCAGCCGTTGCCGAGGCCCTGGGGGGCGACGAGGATCGCGCTGTTGTTCGACTGCTCCTGTTGGCCGTAGTAGGACCAGGCGCTCCCGCTCGTGCCGCCCGAGGCGACGTCTCCGGCGGTTCCGCCGCGCCAGTGGAACGCGAAGATCAGCCGGTAGCGGTGGCTGTTGTCGTAATTGGCGGGAACCCTGAGGGTGAAGCTGCGGCTCTTACCGCTGCTCTGAATCGTGTGCGTACCGCTCGCCAGAGTCGGGGCGCTGCCGCATCCGCCGCCACCACCGGACGACAGCTTGACCAGCTGCCATTGCTGGTTGGCGCCCTCCCAGTCGCGGTACTGGACGACGTTGCGGCCGTCGGTGGTGGAGGCGCCCTGCACCTCCACCGCCTTGCCGCTGCTGCGGTTGATCAGCCGGACGTGGCCCGCGTCGGAGTCGGCCAGGCGGAACTGCTGGTTGGCCCCGTTGTGGTCGGCCCACTGCTGGATCGCGGCACCGTCGGCGGTCGAGGCGCCGGCCACGTCGAGGACCTTGCTCGAATGCCGGGCCTTGAGCCGGTAGAAGCCACCGCCGGAGTCCACGAACTGCCACTGCTGGCTGGTTCCGTCGCTGCGCGTCCGCTGGGTGACCCGCGAGCCGTCGGCGGTGGACGCGTCATGGACGTCCAGCGCCTTGCCGCTGTTGCGATTGACCAGGACGTACCAGGCGTTGGTGTCCACCGTCGCCGCCTCGGCGGGGGTCGGATTGACCGCGCCGAGCAGGCCGATCGCGAGGGCCGCGGCCACCACAGCGGCGACCCGGGACCACCAGCGATGTCTTCGTAGAGGGGCGGGGGAAGCCGCACCGTAGGTCTTCATCGATTCACGCTTTCGTTGGTGGCAGGCGCCATCAGGTGCGGGTCCAGCGTTGGTTGCTGCCGTTCGAGCAGGAGTAGAGCTGGATCAGGGTGCCGTTGGCGGTGCCGCTCGCGGCGGCGTCGAGGCAGAGGCCGGACTGGACGCCGACGATGGATCCGTCGGAGTTGAGGCGCCATTTCTGGTTGTCGCCGCCCCAGCAGCTGTAGATCTGGACTTTGGTGCCGTTGCCGGTGCCGGCGGCGTCCAGGCACTTGTTGCCGTAGACCTTGAGCTCGCCCGCGGCGGTGTAGGTCCACTGCTGGTTGGTGCTGTTGTGGCAGTCCCACAGCTGGAGCTGGGTGCCGTCAGTGGTGCCGGCGCCGGGCACGTCCAGGCAGCGGCCCGAAGCGACGCCCTTGATCTGTCCGGAATCCCCAGGGGGAGTAGTGGAGCCGCCGTTGAGTGCGTTGAGGACGGCGGTGTAGGCGGGCTTCTTGCTGCCGTCGCCGTTGAACAGCAGCGGCGAGTGCTCCGGCCGCCAGGAGTCGCTGTCGCGTACACCCCAGACGGTGATGCCGAGGCAGCGAGCGACGGCCAGGCAGTCGTTGGTCACGTTGGCGTAGGTCGTGCCCGAGGCGCCCTGGATGTCGAGTTCGGTGATGGCCACGTCGACGCCGAGGGCGGCGAAGTTCTGCAGGGTGGTGCGGAAGTTGCTGTTGTAGGGGCTGTCGCTGTTGAAGTGCGACTGGAAACCGACGCAGTCGATCGGCACGCCGCGCTGCTTGAAGTCCTTGACCATGGCGTACATGGCCTGCGTCTTGGCCCAGGTCCAGTTCTCGACGTTGTAGTCGTTGTAGCAGAGCTTGGCGGCCGGGTCCGCGGCGCGCGCGGTGCGGAAGGCGACCTCGATCCAGTCGTTGCCGGTGCGCTGCAGGTTGGAGTCGCGCCGGGCTCCCGAACTGCCGTCGGCGAAGGCCTCGTTCACGACGTCCCACTGGGCGATCTTGCCCTTGTAGTGGGACATCACGCCGTTGATGTGGCCGATCATCGCCTGGCGCAGGTTGCTGCCGCTGAGGCTCTGCATCCAGCCGGGCTGCTGGGAGTGCCAGGCCAGGGTGTGGCCGCGCACCTGCTTGCCGTTCTGCACCGCCCAGTTGTAGACGCGGTCACCGGCGGTGAAGTTGAACTGGCCCCGCTGGGGCTCGGTGGCGTCGATCTTCATCTCGTTCTCGGCCGTCACCGAGTTGAACTCGCGGTTCGCGATCGTCGTGTACGCCGAGTCGCCCAGCCTGCCCGAGGCGATGGCGGTGCCGAAGTAGCGGCCGCTCTGCGCCGCCGCGGCGCCGAGTGTGCTCTCGGCCGCACTCTCGGCGGCGTGTGCGGTCGGCGGCGCGACCGGTGCGGCGACCGCACCGAGGACGCCGACGATCAGCGCTATCAGCAGACCGCCGAACTTCCGGCGGGCGGCGGGTGGGGAAATGGCATGCGAAGCCATGACTGTGCCTCCAGGGTAGAAATCACGGAAGGACTGAAGAGCAGCGAAATCCGTCGTCCGCTCTCACTTGGCAGACGGACGGGCCGGGCCGGAACCCGGGCAGCACGGGATCACCGGTCACCGCGGTCATGGAACCGGGACGATGCCGGCCGGTACGGACAGCACCCGGTCGATCGCCGGGTGACGTAGGGGGCCTTGCAGAGTGAGCCCGGGCGGGATCGTCTGCCCGGGTCTGGCCGAGCCTGGATCAGGTGCAGGCATGCCCGTTGAGCGTGAAGGCCCTGGGGGAGGGGTTGGTCCCTTTGTACGTCCCCCGGACACCGAAGCTCGCGGTCGCACCGGGTTCGATGGTCCGGTTCCAGTCGGCGTTGCGGGCGACGACGGCGGTGCCCTCCTGGGTGACGGTCGCGTTCCAGGCGTTCGTGACGCGCTGGCCTGCCGGGTAGGTCCAGCTCAGCTTCCAGCCGTCCATGGATTTCGAGCCCGTGTTCTTGACGGTGACCGTCGCGGTGAAGCCCGTGCTCCAGACGCTGTCGCCCTTGTACGTCACCGCGCAGGCACCGGTGGGTTCGCCGGTGGAGCTCCGCTCGGCGGCGTAGGCGGCGAGCCAGGCCAGCGGGGCGTTCCAGTTGACCGCCACCTCGTTGGTGGAGTACGAGCCGATGTCGTCGATGTAGCAGGCGGCGGGCGCACAACCGGCCAACTTCTCCTGCGCCACTGGGTCCTGGAGCGCGCTGTTGGGCCCGCCCGCCAGGGACCCCGCCGGAGGATTGGGCAGCGAAGCGTCCAACTGGTGTGCCCAGAAGCGGTGATGCTGGTTGCGCGATGACTTCTCGCCGTAGCCGGATACGTAGGACTGGCCGATGGCATTGCGGCCCAGCAGGTAGTCCATTGTCTCCAGCGCGCCGGTGCGATAGCGCTCGTTGCCGGTCAGCTCCCCGGCGACGGCCAGGACGATCGCGTCGCCTGCGACCGCGCCGTTGGAGCCCCAGAAGTAGCCGTCCGCCGGGACGGGCACCGCGTAACCTTGGTCGGCCATCCGGGACAGGTAGCCGTCGGCGGCTGCCGTTACCGAGGCCCTGACCCGGTCCCGGTCGGATGCGGGGAGGCCGTTGGGGACTGTGGCCAGGGTGAGCCGGCCGAGCGCGGCCGTATCCGCCCAGCCGAACCCGTAGTCGGAGAAGGCAGTTGGGGAAGTGTGCCAGGACGAGTCGGTGACCGCGTCCCGGTAGTCGCTGTCACCGGTCGTGGCATACAGCTCGGCCGCTGCCCAGTAGAACTCGTCGGTGACCTTGGTGTCGCCGTAGGCGCCGCCGCCCGTGCTGTCCGAATCCGGCGCGTACAGGGCCGGGTTGGCCCTGGCCGCCGTCCAGGCCCGGCGGGCGGCCGACAGGCAGCGGTCGGCGAGGGCGGCGTCGTAGGGCCTGAAGACGCGGGCGCACTGCGCCGCGGCTGCCGCGAGGTTGAGGGTCGCCGCCGTGGACGGACGGTGCAGCTCGCGGGGCTGAGCGTCCTGTTCGGGGCGGGTCGGCATGCCGGTCCAGTCCGCGTCATGGATCTTGTGGAACGCCATGCCCGCGTACGGCTTGTTCTCGGGCACCTGCATCCGCATCAGGAAGTCGAGCTCCCAGCGCGCCTCGTCCAGGACGTCGGGTACGCCGTTGTCCCGCTCGGGGACCCGCAGGGTCGAGTCGCCGAGCGCCGCGTCCTTGCCCGCCCGCTTGGCCCGCTCGAAGGAGTTGACCATCAGCCAGGTGGAAATGCCGCCGTTGACCACGTACTTGCCGTGGTCGCCCGCGTCGTACCAGCCGCCCCTGACGTCCTGGGTGTAGTCGCACACGGTGGCCTGGCACGGGACGGAGGTGTCGCCCTTGTTGGGCGCGACACCGAGGTGTCCGGCCGGGCGCGCGTAGGCGGATCCCGCCAGGGATGCGTCGATGGGGATGCCGCTGCGCTGGTGGTAGAAGAACGCCATCGCATCGGAGCGCAGAGCGTCGTACAGGTTCGCGCGGATGTCGAAGGGCACGCTGCCACTGCCGTCCACCGCCAGGACGTATCCCGATCCGGTCCCTCGGTACGAGGAGAAGTCGGCCACCTGGACGGACTGCCCGGAGGGGGTGTCCGCGCCGCGTGGGACGGTCGCACCGGAGGCGACCACCGTCCCGGACGCGTCGCGCAACTGCCAGGTGAGCGACTGCGTCGCCGTGGTGACCACGGTGGCGCGCTTGGGTCCGTCAGGCAGGTAGCCGACCTGGTTGACGCGTACGGCCGAGGTCGCCGCCGCGGAGGGGGCGGCTGCCGCGGTGGGCGCGGTCAGGAGGCCGCCGACGAGGAGGGAACTCGTCAGCAGGGTGGCGGCGAGGCGTCTGGGGTGGCGTAACGAAGGGGTGGGGGGCATGAGCGGCTCCTGTGGAGATGGTGGTCAGCAGGGGGAGTTGGTCTGGGGGAGCAGGCCCATGCGCCAGGGCAGGCGGAGGTAGTCGCCCCCGGCGCGGACCGTCTCGACCGTGGCTGATGTCTTGTGTCCAGGTACTGGTTTGTCCTGGTGACCTTGTAGACGTTGGTCGCCTTGGACACCGCGACGACCGCTGAGCCCTTGAGCGGCTGAGCCCTTGAGTGTCCGTGACCGACGTCTCGGAGATCGGGGTCGCACCGACATGATCGTCCTTCTCTCTCTGGGAGCGCTCCCAGTCGAAATCTCGAACAGCGGTCGGCGTATCGAAGATTCGAGGCGGACAGTAATGACGCGTAGAGCAGTCGTCAACAGGTGTGGACTCGTAAGGGAGTTGAAGATGTGACGGCGGGGGCCGGGCGCTGCGTGCTCAACTTCTCTCCTCTGTGGGACGCCTGGGCTGGCGAACTGTGCCGCAAACTTTCGAAGAGTTTCCGGTCGGCCCGACATGCTGGTCAAGCCCAAAGGAGGCGCTGTTTGTGGACAGATCGGCGACAGGTCTTGACCCGGAGGCCCCACGTTCCTAGCTTATGGCGTCAAGGAATTCGAGAAGTTTCCGAAAAGTTTTCGGGATTGAACCGACGTTCCCACCCCGGAGGCCCATGGTCAGCGAAGTGCTCCGGCTGGAGCGCCCAGAGCACCAACTCTTCGGCATGAGCGGCCGCCTTCACACCTATCCCGTCCGTCCCTGAACCCCGGCGCGGCCGCTCCGTGGTTCATCGGGGTCACCTAACTCCCGCCCTCCCAAGGAGTCCTTCTGATGTGGTTCCGCCATCCGCCCCCGGTCCACCTGAGACGCTTAGTCCCCCTGAGGCGCTTGCTCGCCGTCCTTGCGCCACTGCTGCTTGTGGCTACCTTCCTCGGTGCCCCGCCCGCGGCCGCGGCGACCGTCGACACCAACGCCTGGTATGTGCTGGTCAACCGCAACAGCGGCAAGGCCCTGGACGTCCACAATCTGGCGACCAACGACGGCGCCCGCATCACCCAGTGGACCAGGAACGACCAGAACCAGCAGCAGTGGCAGTTCGTCGACTCCGGCGGCGGTAACTACCGCATCAAGTCCCGCCACTCCGGCAAGGTACTGGACGTCCACAACAGGTCCACCGCCAACGGCGGGTCGATCGTTCAGTGGGCCGACCAGAACGGCACCAGCCAGCAGTGGCGGCTGGCCGACAGCTCGGACGGCTACGTGAGGTTCATCTCGCGCCACAGCAACAAGGCCCTCGAAGTACAGGGCGGCTCCACCGCCGACAACGCGAACGTCGTCCAGTACGACGACTGGGGCGGAACCAACCAGCAGTGGCAGCTCGTCAAGGTCGGCGGCGGCAACCCCGGTCCGTGCGATCTTCCGTCGACATACCGCTGGAACTCAACGGGCGCGCTGGCGCAGCCCAAGCCGGGGTGGGTCTCGGTCAAGGACTTCACCGTCGCCCCCTACAACGGCAAGCAACTCGTCTACGCGACGACGCACGACACGGGGACGAGGTGGGGTTCGATGAACTTCAGCCCGTTCACCAACTGGTCGGAGATGGCCGCGGCCAGCCAGAACACGATGTCCTCGTCCACTGTCGCGCCCACGCTCTTCTACTTCGCGCCGAAGAACATCTAAGTGCTCGCCTACCAGTGGGGTGGGACCGCCTTCTCCTACCGGACCTCGAGCGACCCCACCAACCCGAATGGCTGGTCGTCCGAGCAGGTGCTCTTCTCCGGAAGCATCCCCGGCTCCGGAACCGGACCCATCGACCAGACACTCATCGCCGACGGGTCGAACATGTACCTGTTCTTCGCCGGTGACAACGGCAAGATCTACCGGGCCAGTATGCCGATCGGGAACTTCCCGGGCAGCTTCGGCTCGAACTCGACAGTGGTCATGAGCGATACGACGAACAACCTGTTCGAAGCCCCGCAGGTCTACAAGCTCCAGGGCCAGAACCGCTACCTCATGATTGTCGAGGCGATCGGCTCGCAGGGCCGCTACTTCCGCTCGTTCACGGCCACCAGTCTGAACGGCTCATGGACACCCCAGGCCGCGACCGAGAGCAATCCCTTCGCCGGCAAGGCCAACAGCGGCGCCACCTGGACCAACGACATCAGCCACGGCGAACTGCTCCGCACCAGCGCCGATCAGACCATGACCGTCGATCCGTGCAATCTGCAGATGCTCTACCAGGGACGCAGCCCCAACTCCGGCGGTGACTACGGCCTCCTGCCCTACCGTCCGGGTCTGCTGACACTGCAGCGCTGACGGCGTGACGCGGTCCGGCTCCGGTATGGAGCCGGCGTGGCGGGCTCGGCGAAAGTCCGCTGCTTGGTCGCCGGGCAAGAACGAGGCGCGCCATGCATGGGGCGGGAGAACCGGACCGGATGGCGGCTCGGGCATGACCCTCACCGTTCTACTCCTCGTCCTGCTGCTTACCGTGGCCACCCTGCTGGTCGGCGGCACCTTGTGGGTCATGTCGTAAGGCTAAGTCCTGCCTCTGGCAACGGAGTTGGTTGCCGCAGTGGGGCTGGCCGGTGGCGGTGCCTCTGCCGATGAGGAATCCCGTCCCCTGAACGCGCCGCTTGCCTTCGTGCAAGAAGATGCTGGGCTGTCGTGGTCATCGAGCTGGACATGGCGTTCCGGCAGCGCAACAACGACCCCTCCCTGGGCGCCCGGATCGCCGGGGCTGCCCACGGGGAGGGTCAGCGGCGGACGCGGGCGATGAGGAGAGCGACGTCGTCGTGGTCGCCGGGCTGTCGCAGTGCGGCCAGCAGGTGGTCGCAGGTGTATTCGAGGTCGCGGTGAGGGCCTTCGAGGAGGGCGAGGAGGACGCCCAGGCGAGAGTCGATGTCCTCATCGCGGGTCTCGACCAGACCGTCGGTGTAGAGCAGGAGCTGGTCGCCGGGGTCGAGGTCGACGGCGGTGGTACGGAAGGGCACGCCGCCGACCCCCAGCGGGGCGCCGGTGGGGAGGTCGAGGAGTTCGGGCGGGTGTCCGGGCCGCATGCGGATGGGGGGCAGGTGTCCGGCGGTGGAGATGTGGCACTGAGCGTGGTGGGGGTCGTAGAGCGCGTAGGTGCAGGTGGCGATGTAGGGGTCCAGGGAAGCGGTGATCCGGTCCAGGTTGCGCAGTACCTCTGCGGGCGCCAGGTTCAGCCCGGCGAGTGTCTGGGTGGCGGTGCGCAGCCGTCCCATGGTGGTGGCGGCGTTGATGCCGCTGCCCATGACGTCGCCGACGACGAGCGCGGTCCGGTTCTCAGTGAGAGGGAGGATGTCGTACCAGTCGCCGCCGACTTCGATGGCCGCGCTGGCGGGCTGGTAGCGGGAGGCGACCTCGAGGCCGAACAGGTGCGGCGGTGGTTGGGGCAGGAGGCTTCGCTGGAGGGTGAGTGCGGTGTCGCGCTGTTGCTGGTACCAGCGGGCGTTGTCGATGCACACGGCGGCGCGGGCGGCCAGTTCACCGGCCAGGGTGGCGTCGTCATCGGTGAAGGCCAGAGGGTTACGGGCCCGTACGAGATCCAGGGCGCCGAGGACTTCGCCGCGGGCGATCAAGGGGGCGGCCAGGTAGGAGTGGACCCCTGCCTTGGCCAGCAGAGCCGCGGCCCTGGGGTCGCGGGCGATGAGAGACAGGTCTGCCTCGTCCGCGTGGGGCACCATGACCAGCTGGCTGGTGTTCACACATCGGGTCACCAGGCGATCGGCGTCGTAGCGGGCCACCTGGCCCGGAGGGTCAGCTGCCGCGGCGGCGTCGGTGGGGTAGGCGGTAGCGACCGCCAGGGCTCTGAACACCGCCGGTCCGTTGGCGGAGGCAGGGGCGCGGTGGCCGGACAGAGCGGAGTCGAGGATATCCACGGCGGCTATGTCGGCGAGTTCGGGCACGGCGACATCGGCCAGCTCACGGGCGGTCTGTTCCAGGTCCAGGGTGGTTCCGATGCGTACGGAAGCGTCGGCGACAACGGCGAGCCGGTGCCGGGCCCGGTCCGCGTCCATGTCGGCCCGGTGCCGGTCGGTGACATCCACGATTGAGGTCGCCACCCCGAGTACCTTTCCGCCAGGGTCCTCCAGGCGGTAGAAGGACACCGACCAGGCGTGCTCGGTGTCCGGGTCGGCAGGGGTGCGGGCGACGGTTTCCTGATCGAGCAGCGGCGTTCCGGTGACCAGGACCTGGCGCATCGCGGACTCGATGCTGTCGGCGTCCAGGAAGGGCAGCACGTGCCCGACGCGCCGCCCCAGGTGCTCGTCAGCGGACAGGCCGTTGATCCGCTCGAGCGCCGGGTTGACCATCACATACCGCAGATCGGTGTCCATGACGGCCAGCCCGATCGGCGACTGGTCCACCAGCCGTACCGACAGCGCCAGATCCCGTTCCACACGCCGCAGGACAGCCTGGTCCGTGGCAAGACCCAGCGCATACAGATCGCCGAGATCGTCCTCCAGCCGCATATTGCGGAACTCCAGCAGCCGCGTCCGGCCGTCCTTGTGCCGCACTGGAAAGGTGCCCGCCCAGCTCCCCTCGCCGCCCATCACCTCGGCGAACAACCGGAGCACAAGATCGACGTGCTCGTCCGCCACCAGAAGCTGAGCGGCATACCGACCGAGCGCCTCCCCGGCGCTGTAGCCCGTCAATGTCTCAGCCTGCGGACTCCAGAACACGATGCGCCCATCCGCATCCAGCACGATCGCCGCCACACCCAGCATGTCCAGCAGCCCGCCCCGTGGTGAGCCTCTCAGCTCCGCACTCCCTGCGGGTCCAAGATCGGCCTGAAGCCCGTCCTTGTCCATGGCCAGCCGCTCCTCCCACCCGTCGGCACGGTGACAGCAGCACCAAGTCCACATTCCTTCGGCAGGCGACACCGTGACCACCATCGTCTCTCCCGGCCACGGCTCCCGCAGCCGCTGCGTAAGCGGTGCCGCCGGGCAACGGTGGTCACCGAACTCCTCACGAAATGATCTTCGAGGTGTTTGGATCACTCCGGGAGCGCTGGCCTGGGGGGCGGGGTGGCCCGGCCGAAGCCGTGGGAAGTCGATGACGCGTTGTGGGCAGCGATCGAGCCGCCGTTGCCCAGGGTGAGCGTATGACTTCACCGCAGATCAGCGAGAGCCACTGACGGGTTGTGGGAAGCGCTCGACGGGGTTGAGGTAGGAGAGCGCCTCGAGCGGCTGATCGGTGAAGAAGCGGGCCATCAGGTCAGCCAGGTCGGTATCGCGTTCGATCTGGACCAGGTGGTCGGCCTCCTTGATCGTGGTGAACCGCGCCCGGAGCCCCTGTGCGACCCGCCGCCCTACGGGAGGTGGGGTGATGGTGTCGTGTTCGCCGGTGAACACGAGGACGGGAAGGGTGACGGCCGGCTCGGGCAGGCTCCACGGGTGTGACAGGAGACGCTCGTGATGGGTGATGTCCATGGCGAGTTCGCGCTCGGTGAGCTGGGCGAACCTCTGCCCCATGAGGCGTGCTACAGCAGCCCGTCGCCGCACCAGTCCGTGGTCGGGCGGGGCCATGAACTGCTCGACCATGTCCCGGGCCAAGTCGTCGAGCAGGCCCTCGTCCACCATGCGGCGCCAGCGTTTGGCGGAGGCGGTGTACTCGGGGGAGATCTCCACGGCGGTTCCTCCCAGCATCAGACGCGCGATCCGGTGCGGGTGCCGTTGTGCGTACCGCAGGGCGACGGAGGCTCCGAAGCAGGCTCCGAACACATTGACCGGTCCGAGCGAGAGTGTGTCGACGGCATGGCGGACGGTGTCGGCGAGGAAGTCCATGCCGTGCTCGACGGGGAGGGGGTCGGCGTCCCCGTAGCCGGGCAGTTCCAGGGTCAGCATGCTGGTGTGCGACAGGATCAGCCGCTCGTACCGCGTCCAGGAGAGGCGGTCTTGCGAGGAACCGCCGAGGACGACGAGGGGCTCGGTGGCCGCGTTACCCGCAGTGGCTGTGCGGGCCACGAAGCGGAATCCGCGGTAGTCCAGCTCGTGATCCGTCGCTTGAATGCAGGTGCTCTGAGACATCCCGTCTCTATAGCAGCGGCCGGTTGGCCGATGAGGGTGTTTCCCGGCGGGTTCATCCGTGCGAGTGTCACGCCGTGCTCCCTTGGGTGCGGGGAGACGTTCCGTGCCGTGCGTGCCGGTCGATCTGTTCATACTCGGCGGCATGCGGATGCTGCTGGTGACGTGGGGCTCGACGGGGGACGTGGCCCCGTACGTGGGGCTGGGGGTGCGGCTGAGGGCCGCGGGGCAGGAGGTGGTGGTCGCCACTTCGGAGCGCCACGCACCCAGGTTCCGCCTCCACGACATACCTGTGCATGTCCTTCCCCTGGCCCGGCAGGAAGAGTCCGCGCTGGCCGCGGACCGGTTCGACCGATGGCAGAGCCCCAGCCGGATCCGGCGCAGGGTGAGCAATGCCCAGGACATTGCTCAAGTGATCGCCCGCGGCGTTCTCGACGCGGTCGGGCAGGGCACGGACGTGATCCTCGCCCATCCTCTGGCCCATCCCTTGTGTGCCGTGATCGCCGAGCGAACGGGCCTGCCCTGCGTCGGGATCTACACGGCCGCACCAGGGATGCTCCTGCCCCGGCTGAGTGCACCCCCTGTGATGTCCCGCCACGGCTACCGGCTCGCCGAAACCCTGGCGCGAGCGGCCATGAGCCCCTTGTACGCTCCGGCTCTTTCCTGGATCAACCAGGAACTGGGGACGCGGCGGAGAAAGGCCGGCGCTCTCGGCGACGTCCTGCGCGGTCAACGTGTCCTGCACGGGTACAGCGGCGCCCTGTTGCCGAAAGATTTCCCTCTGTCCGACGGTCACGCGTGCGTGGGGTACTGGTGGCCGGCCCGGGACCCTGGCTGGCGCCCCGACGAGCGCCTGGTTGATTTCCTCGCCGCGGGGCCCGCTCCCGTGTACTTCGGGTTCGGCAGTGTCTCTCCGGGCGACGCGGAGCGTCTGGGCACCACCATCAAGGAGGTCGTCCGCAGGCTTGGCGTACGAGCGGTGGTACAGGCCGGCTGGCAGGGCCTCGATGTCTCCGCGGATGACGTCCTGACGATCGGCGAGTGCCCTCACGACTGGCTCTTCCCCCGCATGACCGCCCTGGTGCACCACGCCGGTCCCGGGACTGTGGGTGCCGGCCTGAAGGCCGGGGTCCCCACCGTGCCTGTGCCCCTCTCCCTCGACCAGCCCTTCTGGGCCCGCCGCATGACGGCCCTGGGCCTGGCCCCCACCTTCCTCGCCGCACGCCGGCTGACGGCACGGGAGCTGGCCGACGCCCTGCACACAACACTGCATGACCGGCAGTACCGTGACCGGTGTGCCGAGCTCTCAAAGATCATCGGCAGCGAAGACGGAGCGGCAACCGTCTTGAGCTCGCTCTTGAGTCCTGAGTACCAGACTCCTTCCTGCAACTCCTGACGAAATGGCCTTCGCGTCCGCCGGGCCGCAGACCAGGCAAGTGGCCGACCTTTGGCACCTGCTCCACAACCTGGCCGAGACCGTGGAGCGCATCGTCGGCCGACACCGAGCTGATCTGCGTGAAATCCTGGCGTTGTCAGCCATTGCCCCACCTGCGGACCAGGCGTCCGCCGATGAGCTCGACATCCACGGCCGACCGCGCCCGCTGGTGTCACGGACCCGCGAGCGCTACCAGCAGATCCACGAGCGGATCGAGCGCGGCGACAGCCTGCGTGCCATCGGCCGTGAACTTCACCTCAGCCGCGGCACCGTCCTCCGCTTCGCCGGGGCTGCAGATGTCGAGGAGCTCCTCGGCGCGGCTGTCCGCCGCCCTGGCCCGGGAGATCCAGTAACTGGGCTAACGCCGTGACGTCAACACCGTCCGCCGCTACGTGCGGCCCTACCGCACCGGAGCGATCCCGCCGGACGCCCCGCTGTCCTATATGACTGTCCGTCGCGTCACCGGCTGGATCATGCGCAGGCCCGAACAGCTCACGGGGACCGAGCGCAAGTGTCTTGATGACCTGTGTGATCGCAGTCCTGCACTGGCCACGACCACCGAGTACGCCCGCCGCCTGGCCCTGATTCTGCGCGAACGGCGCAACGAGCACCTGGTCCTCGAGGTCTGGCTCGCCGACGTCCGCCTAGAGGACAACGAGAACTCCGCACCCTGGCCAGCGGTATGCGCCGCGACCGAGCAGCCGTCCTGGCGGCACTCACCACCACCTACATCAGGAGCGGCCGAGGGCAACGTCACCAGGATCGAGCTGCTGAAAAGGCAAATGTATGGCCGGGTCAACTTCGACCTGCTGCGGCGCCGCATACTGCTATCGCCGTGATCACGCTCCCAAATCAGTGACAGAGCCCAGGAGTTGAGCCAGATCTACTACTCATGAATAAAGCCAACCCGCCGAGCAGCCCGCGACTGGAACGCCTATGTGGCCACACGCACCTGACCGGTAGTCGGCGGGAGGCGCGACGTACAGACCCTGGAATAGGAGGGGGCGGCGGTGCCCGGGGTGCGGGCACCGCCGCCGTGGGAAGTTGCTCAGCCGGCCTGGTATTCCGCCTGTTTGGGCAGGCAGAACATCAGCGCCCACATCACGGCGAGGAGGCCGCCGACCCACCACAGCACGGTGACGAACGCGTCGCGGTTGACCGACCCGTCGGGAGAGCCGCCGGTGATGGCGAAGAACACCACGGCGGTCAGCGCGGTGCCCAGCGCGATGCCCAGGTGGATGGCGGTGTTGAACAAGCCCGAGGCCGAACCGGCGTCCTCGTGCGGGACCCTGGCCAGCGACAAATCGGCGAGCGGGCCGGAGACCATGCCCAGTCCGAAGCCGATCAGCACCACCGGAGCGGTCATCGCCAGCAGGGTCAGCTCGGCCTGGTGGCTGCCGATCTGGAGCCCGTAGGTGACCATCGCAGCGGTCGCGATGAGGGCTCCGGCCTGCGGCAGACGGCGGGCGAAACGTCCGGCGGTCTTCGCCGCGACCGTTGCGCCGCCCAGTTCTCCCACGGAGAGCAGCACGAAGGCCAGGGCCGCGTGGAACGGACTCATACCCAGTCCGCGCTGCAGGTACAGCGTCCAGGTCATGAAGAACAGGCCGCACAGCAGGCCGTGCAGCAGGTCCGCGGCCATGCCCCCGGAGAACTGCCTGACCCGGAAGAGGGACAGGGCCACCAGCGGGGCGTTGCTCTGCCTGCGCAGCTGGTGGCGCAGGAAGACACCGAGGACAAGGACGCCGGCGGCGAGCATGACGAAGCACCACAGCGGCCATCCGTGGGCGTGGCCCTCGGTGAGCGGGAAGAGGATCAGGACGATGGCCAGGCCGGACAGCAGCATGCCGACCAGGTCGAGCCGGTCGGCCTTGCGGACGGTCGATTTGGGGATGAACTTGCGTCCCAGGAGGAGTACGGCCAGCCCGACGGGCACGTTGACCAGGAAGATCGGCCGCCAGGACAGCCCGAACAGGTCGGCCTGGGTGAGCACGCCGCCCAGGACCGGGCCCAGGACGTTGGCGATGGCCAGGACGGCCCCGTACAGGCCGAACGCCTTGCTGCGGTTCTGGCCTTCGAAGGTGACGTGCATGGTCGCCAGGACCTGCGGGATCATCACGGCCACGCCGACGCCCTGGAGCAGGCGGGCGCCGATCAGCACGCCCGGGCCGGTGGCCAGACCGCACAGCAGCGAGGCGGCAGTGAACACGACGGTGCCGATGAGCAGGATCCTGCGCCGGCCGTAGATGTCACCGAGCCGTCCGCCGGTGATCAGCCCGACGGCGACCGGCAGGGAATAGGCGGTGGTCAGCCACTGCACCGCGACCGGTCCGGCGCCGGTCGACTCCTGGATGGCGGGCAGGGCGGTCAGGACGACCGACTGGTCGAGCATGTTCATCAGCTCGGCGGTCAGCAGCACCAGGAGGGCGATCCAGGTTCCCATGGCCATCTTCGAGGGTCCCGGTGATGGGTGGGTCGGGGTCTGGGTGGTGGTGTGCTGCGGCTCGTTGCCGAGCGCGGAGGAAGACAAAACGGGAACTCCTGATCCAAAGGAATCGGGGGAGCCCTGCCGACAGCCGCACCGGGGCCGGGAAACACGGAACCCGGGGCAGACGGCAGAGCTGCACCCGGGAAGGAAAACTGCGGGGATGGGTGACGCAACTCAGGCCAGCGCGACGTCCGCCCCCGGAAACGTGCGACACAACAGCACGCGGGGAACACGGACGACTACATGGCCTGGTTAATAAGACGTCACCCCAAGATCGAAACAGAAGGAACAGGAGGTCCAGTCACTGCCACCGAAACCTGGCGCAGGAACTCGAACACACTACAACACCCCCACGCCGCACAGCAGAACGGAGCCGCCCCCTGCTCGGCCGCGACGCTCAGCCTCCACTGTCAGAAACGATCCTTGGTCCAGCATGGCAGGCTGGCTGCGCGAAGCGGGGTGTCGTCGCAGCTCAGAGCGCCTGAGGTACCGGCCGTGTGTCAGTGGTCCGTGGCAGACTCGAAATCATGATGCCCAGGTCGAGATTCACACCGCTCCCGAACGAACAGTGGGAGCGCATCGAGCCCCTCCTCCCGCCGGCCGAGTGCTGTACGGGGCGAGCGGTCGGGGGCCTCGACGTGACCGCGGGCGGGCGTTGAGATGGCCGATTTCAAAGATGAACTGTCGCCGGAGCTCATCGGGCGTCTCGCGGATGACCTCGCCGGTGCCTCGGCCTCGTTCGACCGGACGGCATTCGAGCAGCTCGCGGGCACCGGTATCGGTGACCTGGAGCTGAAGGCCCGTATCGACTGGATCGCCCGTGCCCTCGCGGCGACGATGCCGACGTCCCCCGAGGAAGCCGGCCGGGTGATCCGTGGTGCCCTCGACAGCGGGGGCCTCACGGGGTGGGCTTCCATGCCCGTCAACGCCTACGTCGCCTCGGCGCTGCTGGACCGGCCCGACGTCGCGCTGCCGCTGCTGGCCGCGCTCACCTCCCGCTACACCGCCGAGTTCGCTATCCGCCCCTTCGTCGAAGCCCACTACGAGGTCACGATGGACCAGCTCAGGGCGTGGACCACCGACCCGGACGAACACGTTCGGCGGCTCGTCTCGGAGGGCACGCGCCCGCGGCTGCCCTGGGCATCGCAGCTCTCGCGGTTCGTCGCCGACCCCGCTCCCGCGCTGGCGCTCCTGGAGCCTCTCGTCAACGACGAGTCCCTTTACGTGCGCCGTTCCGTGGCGAACCACCTCAACGACATCAGCAAGGACCACCCCGACCTCGTCCTCGTCACCGCCCGGCGATGGTTGCGCGGCAGCACACAGGGCGATTTCGTCGTACGCCACGGCCTGCGGACACTCGTCAAGCGAGGACACCCGGAGGCTCTCGCGGTTCTGGGGTTCGATCACCATGCTCCGATCGAGATCACGGACCTCGCCTGCTCGCCCTCCACCATCTCCATCGGGGAGGCGACCACCGTCACCTTCACGCTGCACGCCACCGACGCGACGAGAGCGGCGATCGACTACATAGTCCACTACCAAGGGGTTCGCGGCCCCAAGGCGGGCAAGGTGTTCAAGCTGACCGCCCGGGACCTCCCCGCGGGCCAGGCGGTCGGCTTCTCACGCCGGCACCGGTTCGAGTGCCTCTCGGTCCGCACGATCCACCCCGGCCCGCACCGCATCGAGGTCCAGGCCAACGGACGCGTCCTCGGCGCGACCGAGGTCCACATCACCGCCGCCGAAACATCGCAAGGCCCAGCCTGAGCCTGCTGAACGATGGTGTTGCGAGAGACACCGAGCAGCTTCGCGATTGAGGTGACACTGCTCTCCGGGCGGGCGAGCAGGTCGCGGGCGTGCCGTACCTGTTCGTCGGTCATGGCCGTCGCACGTGCCGGTCGCCTCACCGGCGAGGACCGCCGTGGACTCATCCTGCTGTTCTGGATGCACGTACGGCCCTCCAGCCGCCTGAAGATCTCCGCTCCCTCCACCGCGGATGCAGCCTGACCAACCCGGACCGCCTGCATTGGAATCGGCGTCGCGGTGGTCAGACGGTCAGCTCCAAACTGTGGCTACAAAAGCGCCTGGCCACCGGCACGCTCACCATCCGCGTCGCTGATGTCCTCCCCCTGGAACAGGCCGCCGAGGCCCACCGCCGGACTGAAGCGGGTGGCCTGCCCGGACGCCTCGTACTGGCCGTCTGACCAGCACGGCGCCCAACCTGCTTCGGTGCTGCGCAACTCTGCATAACGGCCGTCAGCGGCTGGCACGCCACCGTTGAGCACGGTAGTTGGCCAAGCTGGCCAACTACCGTGCTCAGTCACACCGACCAGTTCCCCGCTGGTCGCCTCCGAGCGTGTGCGACTGTCCGAGCTCGCGGACCAGGAGTGGATCATCCGCGCCGAGAACCATTCGGTCGCGGAGGTGCTCCGGGGTGCCTGCCGTCAGGCGGGCTTCGAACCGCGCATCGCCTACGCCTCCCACGACTACCAGGAAGCGCAGGCCATGGTCGCCGTCGGCCTCAGCCTGGCCCTTGCGCCCAGCCGTGCCGTGACTAACCGGCGTAGTGACGTGCGCCTTCTCTCCGTGTACCCCGACCAGTCGTCCGAGCCCAGGCGATGGCCCGCGTCCTGCACGTCGTTGCGAGAGGATTTACCGACCCCGGTCTTGACCGCCCTCAGCTGGGCGCGGTGCCAAAGCGCTGACGCGTCGCGCAACCATGCGACGAACGGCGGGAGTTGCGAGCGGGGGAGTGGGGGTGGTGCGCGGGCGGCACCGGGAGCTGTGTCCCCAACCCTCCGGTGCCTTCGCCCGGGTCGACCGTCGGACGCCCCGCTCGGGTAGCCCGGCGTGCGGATCCCAAACAAGGGCCCTGCAGCATCTCCGCACGCTCCGCGTGCGGCTGCCGGATGCGGGGCTACTCGGGCCGCTGGGTCCGGGCGTTGTGAGCCAGACCGTCAGGGTTCTCTGTCGTGCGCGCTCCGAGCCGAAGGACTAGTACGCGCAGGGTTGTCGGGGCAGGTGGCTGCCGGCGGATCTGTCCGATCTCCTGCCAGCCCCAGGCTTCGAAGGCGGCGAGCGCCGGGTGATCGGCCTGGGCGGCCAGGGTGACGCCGAGGGATGCCTGGTGGTCGGCGAGCAGGCGTTCCTGCAGACGGCGGGCGAGTCCGCGGGCCTGCTCGTGCGGATGGACGAGGGTTTCGGTGATCGCGAAGACGTGTCCGGACGCGGTGAGTTGCTCGAGGTTCTGGGGCAGAGGACCGTCAAACCCTTGCCACCAGGAGCCGTCGCGCGCCACGGGAAGTCCGTACGCGCAGCCGGTCAGTGTTTTCGCCTCGGCGACCAGCATGTCGAATCCTGGCTGTTGTACGTCGTGCGCCAGGCGGTGCAGGAACTCCTGTCGGCCGTGGAACTCCTCACCGGAGTCAACTGTGGAGGATTCCACGTACAGGTCCGCGAGGTCCTCTCGAAGTTCCTCGGCCTGCCAGCGGTTCAGCCGGCGCAGACGCACGGCGTCCATGGCGGACGGCTCTGAGCTGTCGGGTTCGTGTGGGTGCTGCGGGGTGTGCATGGGGCGCCTCGGTTCAGAAGACCGGAAGACACGCAGGACGGCATCGTGTCCAATTGGCGGTGCGCGGCCAGGGTCTGGGGCGTCTGCTTCGCAGCATAGTCCCGGATCCGTACTGCGTTGCTGTCCGCTGATGGCACAGGCTCACTGGGGAGCGGGCAGGTAGACGGTGAGGGCGTGGCCCCTCTTGTCGAGGACGAGGGTGTCGGCGGCGGGGCTCACTTCACCGTCACGGGTGTAGTCGCCTGCCGTGCCCACACCCTCGATGCGCAGGCGGGTGGCGGTGGTTTCCTGGTAGACGCGGGAGCGGGCGAGGGTTCCGGTGAGGAAGGCCGCGACGAGGCGGGTGCGGGCGAAGGGGTGTTTTCCGTCGACGATGCGCAGGTCGAGGAGGTCGTCGTCGAGGGTGCGGCGGTAGGAGGGGGCGAAGCCGGGCGGGTCGTAGCGGCTGTTGCCGGCGAAGAGCAGCCACAGCCGCCGGGGCTGTCCGTCGAGGGTGACGTCGATGGGGGCGCCGTCAGCGAGGACGCGGAGCAGGCCGATGGCGAGGGCGGGCCACTTGCCTAGGGCCCTCTCGCGGGCCTCGCGGGCCCGGACGAGTTCGGGGTAGACACCGATGCTGAACGTGTTGAGGAAGTAGGTGCAGGTGCCGTCGCCGGTGATCCGGCCGAGGTCGACGGCACCGCCGCGGCCCGCCTCCACCGCGTCGGCGGCCTCTTTCAAGGTCGGCAGTCCAAGGTCGGCGGCGAAGTGGTTGAGGGTGCCGCCGGGGAACACCGCGAGCGGCAGCCGGTTGTCGACGGCCAGCACGGCCGCCGCGTTGACCGTGCCGTCGCCCCCGACCACGCCCAGTGCGCCGCCGCGTGCCTGTACCTGCGCGGCGGCCTGCCGAAGCACGGTGTGCAGATCCTCGCCTGCTTCGCAGACCCGCAGGTCCGCTTTCGGTAGCAGAGTGCGTAGTTCGACGTCGGCCGGCACTTCGCCACCGGCGTCGCTGTTGACGACCACGACAAGACCCTCGCCGGACGGAAGAGCGGGAACCGGGAGCTTCGGCCGGGCGCTGTCGGCGGGCTCGTCGCGGTGCAGCGGCCACCAGCGGCACGTCGCCACGGCGATCCCCACGCCGAACGCGGCGTCCATGAGAACCCGGCCGGGCGTGTGTGCTCCGGCACGGAGGCGGGAGACGGCGATGCCTGCGGCGAGGGGAATGAGGGCGGCCCCCAGCCGGGGTGTCTCCAGGGTGGCAGCAGTTGCGAGGGCGGCGGCTCCGGCCGTGCGGAAAGAGGTCGCCACCCCGCTCGGCGGATGCCGGAGCGGTCGACGCTTGTCGAGCGCCTTGGTGGTGGCCTGGATGGCGGCGGAGACAAGGGCCAGCGAGCCGGTACCGCGCAGGGCGGCCCGGCGTGCGCTGCGGTTGCCGGTCAGGCCCTTCGTGGCCGGGGAGGCGAGGCTCGTGCGTACGCCGGGACGCGGTTCGAGGGTTCGCATGCCGGGCGGGTACCCCTGCCGGTGGGGAACAGGCTGCTGCTTTCGCTGCCGAAGGCCGCACCGGGCCGGGAGACAGATCCATCCCTGCTCGGAACTGCTCGGAACCGGCAGCCAGGACCAACCGGCCGCATCTCCCTCGGGAGGCCGGACCCAGATCCCGCGCTCCCGGCGCAGAGACCCTGCTCGTACCCGGAGCGGTCATGCTGGGAAGTCTGGCCACTCTTTGGGGTATGGGTCAGGACACCAGATCAGCGAAAGGCTCGGTGTCGTCGATGAAGGCGCGGGCCACGTCGGAGAGACGGCGGTTGTGGGCGCGGGCATAGCTGCGCAAGGCGGTGAACGCCTGCTCCATGTCGATGCCCTGGCGTTCGGCGAGTTTTCCCTTGGCCTGTTCGATCAGTACGCGGCTGTTCAGCGCGGTCTGCAACTGCTCATTGAGGACCGTGGTGCGTTGGGTGGTGCGCTGTTGCAGGAGGCTGATGGTGGCGACGTCGGCCAGGGCCTGGGCGATGGGCGTGCCCACCGGGTCGAAGGGGCCGGGGGCGACACGGAAGAGGTTCAGCGCGCCGACGACCTCGTCCCGCAGGCGCATGGGCAGGGCCTGGACCGCGCTGAAGCCGTGAAGCTGGGCCCGGGCGGCGAAGCGGGGCCAGCGGACGGTCTCCCTACGCAGGTCCGGGACGGCCACGGGCGTTCCGGTGCGGTAGCAGTCCAGGCAGGGGCCCTCGTCGTTCTGGAGCTGGAAGAGCTCCAGGAGGCGCACCTGTTCGTCGGAGGCGGCCATCACCCGCAGTTCGCCGTCACGGTCGGCGAGCAGCACTCCGGCGGCGCTCGCGCCGAGCATTCCCACGCAGCGGTCGGTCAGCAGGCGCAGGAAGTCGATCAGGTCGAAGTCGGCGACCAGATTGTCCGCCAACTCGACGAAGGTCTTGGCCAGTAGTCGCTCATCCATCATTTACACCTCTATGAAGACGGGCCCTGCCCGAATGGGGAGGGAAGCGTGGCGCATCGTGCGTTCACTGGATCGAGCGAGGGCGTCATGTGTCCTCGTCGCTCCGGGTCGGCTCCGCGTCGGGGGAGAAGCGGAGCCGGCCTGCCACCACGTCGTCGGACACGCCGGTGAGCCGACGCCCGTGGGCATAGGCATGGGCGCGCAGCCGCACGAAGGCTTCCTCGATACCGACACCGAGCTGGACGGTGAGCATGCCGGTGGCCTGGGAGATCTCCGCCCGGTACCCGCCCAGATGCTCGCTCTGTCCCTTCGCTGCGCCGTCGTTGGGCGACGCGCCTGTCTCATCGACCCGGGCGTCGAGCAGCACCAGCGTCGCGAGATCGGCGAAGGCCAAAGCGTCGGCCAGCTCCTCCGTGTTCAACCGGACCGGGACCTGGGTGTACAGATCCAGAACCCCAGGGCTGATCGCCCCTATCTGCAGAGGGAGCGCGAAGACCGCGAGCGCCCCGGCCTCCAAGGCCGCGCCGGCGAACACGGGCCAGCAGTCCTGCAGTTCACCTACCCGCAGGTCGGGCGTCAGGACGGCCGCACCGTGCGTGAAGGCATCCACACACGGCCCTTCGCCCAACGTGAGCTGCAGCTCGTCCAACTGCTCACTGATGTCGTCGGTGCTGCACAACGGATGGCTCGCCGCGGTCCGGGACATCGCCGACACCCCCGCCCCGCCGACCGGCAGAGAGGCCACCGCCGCGGTACACACGTCCATCACTCCGACCCGGGCACCACGCCGGGCCGCCTGCTCGGCGACCAGCAGGCGGATCCGCGACGGCCGGCTGTCGGGCATCACCCGGGCCGCCGCGTCCAGGCGTGGTGAGCAGGTTTCTCCAGCCTCGCCACGGTTCGGTCTCCGACAGGAAGGACCAGCACCCGGAACATCGTGGGGCTGGCGGGCCTCCAGATTTCTCCGATGTCCTGCCAACCCCACGAGCGGAAGGCATTGAGGGCCGGGCGGTCGGCCTGGTCCACCAAGATGGTGCCGAGCGACGCCTGATGGTCGGCCAGCAGTCGCTCCTGCAGACGGCAGGCCAGGTCCTGATCCTGTGAGTGTGGCCGGATCAGGATGTTGGTGATCGCGAAGACGCCGTCGGACTCGGTGAGTTGCTCGACGCTGCGCGGTAGCGTGCCGTCGAAGCCGAACCACCAGAAGCCGTCGCTGCGCACCGGGAAGCCGAAGGCACATCCCACCAAGGCGTCCGTCTCCGCGATCACCATGGCGAACCCCGGCTGACGGATGTCACCGGCCAGACGGTTCAGGAAGTCCTGCCGACTGCGACTGCGGTAGTCCTCGCTCGGCTCCCTTTCGGAGGACTCCACGTACAGATCCGCCAGATCCTCAAGCAGGTCCTCCGCCAGCCAGCGGTTCACCCGGCGCAGCCGCTCCCCGCCGATGCCGGGCAACTCGTCGCCTGCGGGTTTACGTGGCTGCTGCCGCGGGGGCCAGGCCATCACAGCGCACCGCCCGAGACAGTAGGAGCGAGCTGATGCACTGCCTCGAAACACGCCGCGGGGAGTGGAGCCGGGGCAGCGGAGAGGGGGCTCTGGAGGGGGGTTGGTCCTGGAACAGCAGGCAGGCCCATGAGCATGAAGCCGCAACCGCTCAGGTCGATCATCCGCGCCAGCATGGGAGGCGGGTAATGCAGCCGTAGCGTGCCCCCAGCCGCGGTGGAGTGCAGGTACGCCTCGATGATGGTGTTGAGGCCGCTGCAGTCGCAGAAGGTGACAGGGGTGAGATCGACGTCGATGATGCGCACGCCGTCCCGGAGGCACCGCTCAAACGTCGCGCGCATCAGCGGCACCGTCTCCAGATCGATCTCACCGGCCAGGGTGATCAGCGTCCTGGTCCTTCTGTCGTGCCGGTAGATGTTCAAGTGCGGTAAAGGCATGACGCCTCAGTTCCAGAGATCCGCCGGACAGAGTCACGCAGGGGAATCGGGCTCCCGGTTCCTCTTGGGACGGGCCCGGCAGAGGCAGAGATTCGGCGGAGGCAGGTGAACAGGCGGTCCAACACAATCTGTCCACCAGGACAAGGGAACCGCTCAGTCCCTCCAAGGGATGCACCGGGGGACCGGACGACGTGGTCCGCTCCTCGCAGCCATCTGTGTCGAGCAGCAACAGGTCCGCCGGGGTCCGGGACGTCCGTACTTCAGGATAGTCCCCATCCCGCTCGAGTAGGTGTCCGGAAGCTGCCCATTCTCAAGGGCTGGTCATCGGCCAGGTTCAGCGGTACCTGGTGTGCATATCCGTTGTGCCACAAGGTACTTGGAGGCTGGTGCGAAATGCGGCGACCGATGGTTGCCGGCGTACGGAAGCCCGTGGACCCCCGAGGAGGTGCCGGGATCGCCGCACGCGAAGTGCCTGGAATCCACGCACTTGGAGGCGGATTCAGCCGCACCGTGGGTGCGATGCGCGATCGTGTGCCTGGCGGACGCTCCAGCGCGGGCCGCGGCGTCAAGGTCGAGGTCGGCGAGAAGCAGACCGCCATCGATCTGGAAGTGGTCGTGGAGTACGGAGTGCGCATCACCGAGGTCGCCGCGGAGGTACGCGAGAACGTGATCGGGGCGGTGGAACGAATGACTGGTCTCGAAGTCGTCGAAGTGAACATCTCCGTCAACGACGTGCGCCTGCCCGAAGACAACACGTCAGAGACTGGCGAGGGCCGGGTGCAGTGACACTACGCTCAAGGCGACGCGCGCGGCCGCCCGGAATCACCGGGCGCGCCGCGCGTGTGCCGGACGACGACGGGCATGCCACGCGCTCGACAGTCCAGTCGGAGACCGAGAACACTCAGCGCCGGCGACCGCGGCTGCGGGGGGACCATCCGGACCCCAGGCCGCCCGAGTGCAGGGCGAGGAGGGCGAGCCCGACGAGCATGAGACTCGTCGGGCTGAAGACTGCCTCGGTCGACGTCTCGGTTGCGTGGATGACGAAGGCGATGACGAAGAGCACGGCCGCCACGAATGCCAGCATCTGTCTTCTCCTGCCGATGAGCGGCGAACCACAGGCGATTCCGGTGGCTACGCCGACAGACGAGTGCCCCACTCAGCCCTGATCACGCGTGCGCAGTGACCGACACGGCGTGGGAGCGGATCAAGGATCTGCTCCCACGCCAGCCTGCACGGGGCGGCCGGTTGCACAGCCACCGCACGGTGATCGAGGCCGTAGCGTGGAAGTACCGCACCGGTGCCGACGACGACCCGCATGGCCCACCCTGCGCCCTCGTGAGCGGTGGACCGTGGACGACGCTGTCGAGCGGTATGGGGCATACGACCTGGACCGCTGTGCCGAACGGGGATGGCGTCACGCTGCAGCTGGCGGGCCACGATCTTTGGATCGAGGCGGAGGATCCGTTGACGAACCCTCCGCAGTTCCTCATCGCGGCCGCCGGTCGAGCAGGGACCTCTTGCGGTACCTGCTTGCTGGACCGTGCGGCCGGTGGACGAAGGACCGTGACACGCGCAGCCCGCGCTGGGCCTGCATGAAAAGGATGTGCCAGTGGCCCGTCCTGGATCAGATGCGCAGCAGCCGCTCGGTGGTCTCTTGGTACTGGCGCAGTGCGAGGCGTAGTTCTTCGGTCTGTGTTTCGGTGTCCGGGTCCTGCCAGCTTGCGCGCAGGGTGTGGCGTCGTTCGGTGAGGACGTTGGTGAGGTGGGCGGCGGCTTCCTCGAAGACGCTGTCGGCCTCTTGGACCGCCTGGTGCGGGTTCTCGACGAAAGTGCTCAGGGCCTGCTGGAGGCGCATGGTCATCTTGTCCCGGTCGCCCTGCGTGATCAGCATCTCCGTCGGGGTCTGACCAGAATTGACGGCGCTGATGCCGGACTGGTGTGGTGCGTGGGCCGGTTCGGCCGGAGGCGCCTGTGGGGCGCGCTGCTTCGCGGATTCCGGGCTCATGGTTCCAGGCTGCTGGGCGCGCTCTTGGTCGTACCTCATGAGGTACCACTTCCCTTGGCGTGCCGCCTCCCGGGTGTCCGCGACGGGTGGCCGTGGTCTTCGGGGGTCTGCGTATGGTGCCGGTCGTTGTGGGTGGGTTGTGCGGTGACCAGTGCTTCGAAGAGGCCGCGAGCCTCGACCATGGCCTCTCGCATCTCCTCGGTCCCACTCTGACCACGAGCCGCGGTGTGCATGCTGCGATAGCCCTGCACGTAGTGGGCGTGGTGGACGGAGAGCGCGGCGATCCGCTCCTCGAACTGCTCCCCGACGGGGTATCCCCGGTCGCTGGCCAGCCGCGCCAACAGCATGTCGGCCTCGGCGACCGCCTTCTGCGGCGATGTGACGAACTGTTCCTGAACGTCGGCCCATTGAGCCACGTAGTACTCGCGCTCCTCGGGTGACAGCGGCTGTTCCCGGAGCGAACCGTGCCGCTTCACCCGCTCGCCGAGTTCCCGTTCGGCCGCTTTGACGTCACCGTCGTGGTCAGTGATCGCGCGCTGGTACTCGGGTCCGAAGCGGCTCTGCAGGCCGCGCTTGCCGCCGCCCGGAGTCCGCGTCCGTTTGAGGAAGAAGAGGGCGGTCGCTGCGATGACGACCACGGCGATGATCACGATGATGAACATGGCTGCCTTCTCCGCCTCATGCTCTGTTCGGTGCTCTGCTTCATTTCCATCAACCTCTATTGAGTTGTTCTCTGTTGATGCCGGCCGGGTGGCGGCCACGTGGCGTGAGTGCCACCCGGGGCGTTCGTGGTCAGCGTCGGAAGGCGCT
Organism: Streptomyces sp. BA2; assembly: GCF_009769735.1. Taxonomy (NCBI): domain Bacteria; kingdom Bacillati; phylum Actinomycetota; class Actinomycetes; order Kitasatosporales; family Streptomycetaceae; genus Streptomyces; species Streptomyces sp. BA2. The sequence continues at coordinate 184,822 of NZ_WSRO01000002.1, read as the reverse complement.
CTTGGCCTTGTCGCCGGACTGCTTCAGGTTTCCCGACACCCGGTCGGTCCTGCCTTCGCGCTCAAGTCGCCTGTTGCCGGTGCCTCGACCGACGCGCTGAGTGATCCGGCCCTTGAGCGCCTGCACTTTGTTCCGGAACGTGTTTCCAGTAGTCACGGCTGTCCTCTGTTTGACCTTGGTGGGTGGGGCGCCGGGCTATCCGCGGCTGCGGCTTAACCGGCCTCGACCACCGCCGCGGCTCCGGCTACCGCCGCTGAGGAATCCATACGAGCGTGGCCGGGCCACCAGAGCGCGCGGAGAGGTCTTGACATCCGCGGGGTCCGGGCGAAGCGGGAAGGTGAAATGCCGCACCTCAAGGGTCCGGAGTGGCACAGCCCTACACCGTGCCGTCAGTCAACGCCTGCCCATGGCTCCTGTCAACGGCCGTTGAGCGGTGTGGGGTCAGGAGTGGCGTGTGGGCCCGCCGGGGGTTGTCGGAGCCGTGCGGGAAGCGTCGGTCGGGTCGGCCGGCGTCGGCAGGATGCGGTCCTCCCACCAGGACAGGCTCATGAGGGTGGCGAGCAGGATGAAGGGGACGAGAGCGACCAGCGCGTACATGAATACCGCCTGCTTGGGGGCATGTGCGGCGAGGCGGGCAGTGGTGGAGATGCCCGCGTGGAGCGCATCGAGCCGCTGCCGTGGTCGCTGTGGGGGAGGCAAGGGCGAAGGCGGCAACATGCGTGATGCGGCGGTGCCGTCTGCGGTGCGCGAGTGGCGCCTGTGAGGGGCGCGGCAACCAGTCGATGCTGCCGGGGGCCGGGGCGGCACCGCAGACGCTAATCGCCGCCTCATTTCCTGACAAGCTGTCAAGTAGCCATGTGTGTACGGTGATATGCGGCGGCGTCGAAACGTATCCGCGACCCCTTGACAGGGCTAAGCTGCGAAGTGAGGCCCCAGTCCCCGGCAGCGATGATCTGTTCCGCCCCGGGAGGCCTGCCGTGATCGTCTTATTCGCCATCCTTGTCGTGGCTCTGCTCGGCTTCGGATTTCTGAATCCCATGTGGTGGGTGGCCGCAGCCGTGCTGATCTTCGGGGCTTTCCACTACGGCCGGGGTGGCAGGGGCAGCCGGGATCAGTTCGGCAATTCCGAGTACCGCGGCTATCGGGACTACCGGGACCGCCAGAACCGCTGGGACCGCCGCTACCGACGCCAGCGCCAGGGGCGTTGGAACCGCCAGGACCGGCGGGACGAACAACATCACCGGTGACAGTTTTCCGGCATCCGATACCCGAGCGTTTCGGGGTGAGGCAGGTTTCATGGGCCAGACAGTCAGGACCCAGGAAGACGAGAGGATGCTGGCAGAAGAGGTGGCCTGGAGTGACGACGCGTCCTTGGAACTCGCCGTCGTCGAACTGCGGGCCGCCAACGATCAGTTACAGCGGGCGCTGGCCAGCCGGGCAGTGATCGACCAGGCGATCGGCATGGTGATGGTCCTGGCTCCGTGTGCGAACGGGACGGCCAGAAGTCTGCTGGTAGACGTGTCGCAGCACAGCAATGTCAAACTCCGCGAGGTGGCCACAGCTTTGGTCGCCACCGCCGACGGCGAAGCGCTCCCCGAGCCACTGCGCAACGAGTTGCGCCGTGCACTGCGACGACTTCATGCGGAGAACCGGCGGTGACATCCCCCACCAGCCACCAAGGCAACCGCCCAGAGAGGGCAAGCCCATGATCCAGTCAGCAGATGTCCGCGAGTGGCGCGACCGGGACGTCCTCGACATCGAAGGCCACAAGATCGGCATCCTCGAAGCGGTATACGTCGACACCACCACCGACGAGCCGTTCATGGCCACGGTGCGCACCGGGCTGCCGACCCGCCACCGGCTGCTCTTCGTCCCTCTGGACGAGGCGATCGCCGGACCGGGCTACCTCAAGATCCGTTACGCCAAGTCGCTGGTGCGCAAGGCCCCTTCGATCGGTACGGACGACGTGCTGCCGGCCACGCAGGAGGCGGCGGTCTTCCAGCATTACGGCCTGACCTACGAGCCGGGCGCCCGCGGCGAGCGACAACTCGCCCGCCGCTGATCACACCAAGCGGCCACTCGGCGGGCCCAGACGCTCACCGCCGGCCATGCTGTAAGGAGAGACATCGTGACGTCGTCCCAGGTATCTGGTCGGAAGCGAACCGGCGGTGCCGCGACCCGGCGCTCGGCGGAGAACCATACGCTGTCCACTGCGGGTCGGGCGGGCTTTTCCGCGCGGGGAGTCGTGTACGTCCTCATCGGCGCCCTGGCCATCCAGCTGGCGCTCGGCAGCGGCGGGAAGTCAGCCGACCGGCAGGGCGCGCTGGCGAAGATCGCGGAACAGCCCTTCGGGAAGATCATGCTGTGGGTGCTGGCCGTGGGTTTCGGCTGCATGGCCCTGTGGCGCGCCTCCCGAGCGGTGCTGACCCGCGGCCCTGACCGTAAGACTCCCTCCCGACTGCTGGACGGCGGCCGGGCGCTGTTCTACGGCTTCATCTGCTGGGCCACCGCCACGTACGCCGCCGGCGGCGGCCAGGGATCCAGCGGCAACGCGCAGTCCAAGGACTGGACGGCATCCGTACTGAAACTGCCCTACGGGCAGCTCCTCGTGGCCGCTGGAGGATGCCTCCTGATCGGGATCGGCACGGTGCTCGCGATCCGGGCGGCCATGCGCAAGTTCCTGCGACAGCTGGACACCGCCGCCATGAACCCCCGCACGAAACAGATCGTCACCGGCCTCGGCGTCAGCGGTGGCGTGGCACGTGGCATGGTGTTCGCCGCGGCCGGGATCTTCGTCCTGACAGCGGCCATCCAATTCGATGCCGACGAGGCCAAGGGCGTGGACGGCACACTCCGCAGCTTCACCGACACCCCGATGGGGCCGTGGCTGCTGGTCGCCGTCGCCATCGGGCTGATCCTCTTCGGCGTCTTCTCCTTCGCCTCGGCACGCTGGCGCCGACTGTGAACGATGACTGGAACCCGCAACGATTACGTTGTTGGCCGTGGTCCCCAATAGACAGGGACTGAGCCGATGGAGGCCGGTCGACAGCCCTTCTGGCGTCGGCTGAACGGATCACAACGACGATAACCTGCTCAGTGTGTGGATCACCGCCCAAGGTCATACGGCCTCCGTCGCCATCGACGGCGAACCGGTAGATCCACATGCCGATGGCGCCTACCGCATCAGCCAGCTTCCGGGTGAGCCCGCGCACGTCGCCCTGCATTTGGCAGCCTGCGGGCCACCCGCTTCGAGGGGATGGCCCGCCTCTCCGTCGCTGCCCCCCCCGGATCCGGATTCGGGTTCTGACGGAACGGCCGACCTAGCCGTGGGCTTCCCGTCGGACCAGGGTCTGGCAGTGCGCGCGCAATTGTTGAGCCAGCGGTCCTGCCAGGCCCGCCAGATTTGCACGTGCAGGATCACCAGGAGGAACGCGGGGGAGGTGGTGCCGAGCGTCAGTGCGAGCATGGTCACGACCTGCTCAGCGCCGCTTGGGGATCCGGCGCCGGGAGTGCCGAAGATGCTCTTCGCGAGTGAACTGTCGCGCCTTCAGAGTCAGCGGGTGCTCCGGAGGCATCGCCGCGCGTCGGCCCTCGGCGGCGACAAGCTCGCGGTACCGGATCGACGTCCTGGCCCCGCGGTACCCGCAGCGGGTCAGCCTTGCCGCGTGGTACACGTCCAGCTCGCCCGAAGCGATCAGACGCTCCGTGATCGCCGGCACGGTGACTCCACAGGGCCAGGACGCCGGCCCCCGTGTTCAGCAGCATCAGGAGCCGGCTCGTGTTCAGCCCGAGCCACTTCGCGCCATCGTCCGGGCAAGGCTCGGAGCATGCGCGCTGCCCTGAACAGAGGGTGTCCCGTCAGGCCGTGCGAGAGTCCGCCAGAGCATCAGCCGTCGGTGACCGTTGGGGTGCGCTACGTGCAGTGGCCCATGCGTGAGGACTACGGCGACGTTGCGAACTGAGGCGCCGGGCGCCGGCGTTCACGCGTCGGCGCTGCGGGGGTGGGTGGAGTCCGCGCCCAGGGTGAATGTCCGGGGCGGCAGCGGCTCCAGCCACGGGTCGCCGGTCTTCTCCTGGATCTCCAGGCCGAAGATGAGATCGGTGAAGTCGGCTTGTCCCGTGCCGTCGCTGCAGCTGAAGCGGTAGGAGGCGCCGGGGTTGAGGTCGACGAGCAGGCCGGCGTTGCCCCTCCACATCTGGGCCTCCCCGTCGCCGCCTCGCCAGCAGTTCCAGACCTGCAGCGTCGAGGTGGAGGTGGGCTTGATCAGCGGCTCCAGGTAAACCACCGGCGGTGCCGAGTCGGCCCACAGGCAGACGCCCGGCGTCCGGGAGCCGTTGACGAGCAGATCGCCTTCCGACAGTTCCAGGCAAACGCCCTGCGGCGGTTTGCTTACGGATGAGGTGAAGGCGATCGCCAGCCTGGCCGTCGCCCACTTCATGGAAATGCCGAAGGCGAGGTGCACCGTCTTGCCCTCGAACTCCACCGGTTTACCGTCCGAAACGCGGAACGCCCGGTCGATCTTCAGCGGACGGATCTGATCTTCAAACATGTGAACCTCCCGTGGTCCAAATCCCCGCTGCAACGGCGGGTGTGGCCTCTGCGTGGCGGCGAGTGCCCGTCCGACGCAGGGTCGTCGTGTCTGATCCGTGTCGTGCGTCGTCGGCCGACGGAGCAGGAGCGCGCGGTCTGAAGGAGGAGCGGCGGCCCGCTCAGGCCGGAGCGCCGTCCTTGAGGCGCACCACTGCGCTGCTGAGCTCGCGTTGCATTCTCGCCGTGAGCGGACGGCCCTCGAACGTGCCGACGAGGGCCCGGGCGACGTCCCGCACCGTGAGGCCGCAGTGGTCGGCCAGATCAGCGAGAAAGTCCTTGGCGTGTTCGCTGGAACAAGGCCCGAGCGCCATGACTATGCCCTGAGCCCGCATGGCGACCGCACGCCTGCGCAGCCGTCGGCGCAGTTCCACGTTCTCCGCGAGAAGATCCTCGATCTCGCCGGCAGGGCGGCTCTCATCCCAGACGAGCGACACTTCTCGAGACCAGCGCTCCTCGTACGTCCTCAACGTGCGCTGCATGACACCCCTTGCTCGGTCATTTCTCGCGGAGCCGGGGGCCGGGGCCAGTCCTCCCACCGTAGTCCTGTCGGTCGCTCAGCGGCTACCTTCGGGCAGAGGTCCCGATGAGGGACCGCCGAACGAGCCCTCGGTACATCCGGATTGAGCCCGGCCCCTGATCGCGGAACAGGTTGACGCCCGCCCTGGGGTACTTCGGGGCCGCGGCGGGTGGCTTGGTGTGCATCACCCGACCCGACCCGGGACGGGCGGGGCGTTTTGGTGGTCAGGTCTTTGCCAATGCCGAAATGGGGCCGGTGTCCTTCTCGAGGGTGGGACTGGTGGATTCCGGCTCAGGTTCGGGAGTGCCGGTGCGCAGGACCCGGTTGACACGGTCGGTGTCAAGGACGCGTTCCCAGCGGGCGACGACGAGGGTGGCCACGCTGTTGCCGGCGAGATTGGTCAGAGCACGGCATTCGGACATGAATTTGTCGATACCGAAGATGAGCATGATGCCGGCGGCGGGGACGGTGCCGACGGTGGAGAGGGTTGCGGCCAGGGCGATGAAGCCGGCGCCGGTAATGCCGCCGGAGCCTTTGGAGGTCAGGATCATGACTGCGAGCAGGCCGAGTTGCTGACTGAGGCTGAGGGGTGTGTCGGTGGCCTGGGCGATGTAGACGGCAGCGAGGGAGAGGTAGATGGAACTGCCGTCGAGGTTGAAGGAGTAGCCGGTCGGTACCGTCAGGCCGACGATGTCGCGGCGGAGGCCGAGTCCTTCGAGTTTGGCCATGACCCGGGGCAGCACGCTCTCGGAGGAGGAGGTGCCCAGCACGATGAGGAACTCTTCGCGCAGGTAGCGCAGCAGCCGGAAGATGCTGATCTTCAGCAGGGCGAGGACGCCACCGAGGATGACGACGACGAAGAAGAGTGAGGTGGCGTAGAACAGGCCGATGAGCTGGCCGAGGCTGGTGAGGGTCGAGATGCCGTACTCGCCGATGGTGTAGGCCATCGCTCCGAATGCGCCGACGGGCGCGGCGAGCATGATGTAGTGGAGGATCTTGAAGACGACGGTACTCAGACGGTTGATGCCGTCGACGAGGGGGACTCCGACGGGCCCAACGGCTTTCAGGGCGATGCCGAACAGGACGGCGAAGAAGATGACCTGAAGGATGTTGCCTTCGGCGAACGCTCCGACCGCGCTGGAGGGGACGATGTCCGTGAGGAAGTGCCACCAGCTCTGGTTCTCGCCGTCCTTGACGTACTGTGCGGCGTCACCGGACAGTTGAAGGTCACCAGGGTGGGCGTGCACTCCAGCACCGGGCTGGAAGAGGTTGACCGCTATCAGTCCGACGGCGAGAGCGACCAGGGTTCCGGCCTGGAAGTAGACGAGAGATTTGAGGCCGACCCTGCCGACGCGGCGCAGACTGTCGACACCGCCGATGCCGGCGACGATCGTCAGGAAGACGATCGGAGTGATCAGCATCTTGATGGCGGACACGAAAGTGGTGCCGACCGGTTCCAGAGCGACACCGACAGAGGGCCAGAGCCATCCGGTGAGGATGCCGGCGACGATCGCTGTCAGTACCCAGAAGTAGAGCTGCTTGTACCAGGGTTTGCGCGGCGTTGTGGTGGTGGGAGACGCGGGTGCTGCCATGGCGTTTCTCCTCGTCGAGGAACGTGGATGCAGCCGGGACGCGGTGTGGCCTCGCATAGGGGGAGACCGTGGGGATTGCGCGGCTCGGTGGGGGACAGGTGCGGAAAGATCCCAGCGCGCGAAGCGGCGGGGCCTTCGGTCGGCGGTGTGCGGGCTGTGGGCGGCGTCGTCCGCGCTGCTCACAGCCCGCAAGGGAGGTCAGAGCAGTTCGAGAAGCTTTTCGGTGAACTCCGCGGTCGTGGCCCGGCCTCCGAGGTCGGGGGTGCGCACGTCGGTCTTGGCGAGTACTGCGGCCATGGCATCGGTGATGTCGGTGGCCGCTTCTGGGTGGCCGAGGTGGTCGAGCATCATTGCGGCCGACCAGATCGCCCCCAGTGGGTTGGCGATGCCCCGGCCTGCGATGTCGGGCGCGGAACCGTGGACCGGCTCGAACATCGATGGGAATTCCCGCTCCGGGTTGAGGTTGGCCGCGGGGGCGATGCCGATGGACCCTGCTACGGCGGCGGCGAGGTCGCTGAGGATGTCGCCGAACAGGTTGGAGGCCACGACCACGTCGAAGCGCGCCGGGTCCAGGACGAACTTGGCCGCGAGAGCGTCGATATGCTCCTGGTCCCAGCAGACCTGCGCGTGCGCGGCGCCGCGCTCGGCGACAAGCTCGTCCCAGAACGGCATGGTGTGCACGATGCCGTTGGACTTCGTGGCCGAGGTGAGTGTCCCGCCGCGCCGGGCGGCCAGGTCGAAGGCGTAGTCCAGAACGCGGGTCACCCCTGCCCGGGTGAATACGGCCTCCTGCACCGCCATCTCTTCGGGGAAACCTCGGTTGAGCCGGCCCCCGATCTCGCTGTACTCACCCTCGACGTTCTCCCGCACGACGACGAAGTCCACTGCGCCCACAGATGCGGCGCGCAGGGGGCTGTCGACCCCTTCGAAGACGCGGATCGGCCGCAGGTTGATGTACTGGCGGAAGCTGCGGCGAATCGGAATCAGAAGTCCCCATAGGGAGACATGGTCAGGCACACCCGGGTAGCCGACCGCGCCGAGCAGGATCGCATTCTTGTCCCTCAGCTTGGCGAGGCCATCCTCGGGCATCATCGCGCCTTCACGGGCATAGCGCTCGCAGGACCAGTCGTACGAGGTGTAGGCGAAGTCAAACCCATGCCGGGCGCCGACGACGTCCAAGACCTGCTGAGCGGGAGGCAGGACCTCGGTGCCGATACCGTCTCCGGGGATCAGTGCGATGGAGTAAGTCATGGCCCGATTGCAGCAATCAGGCAATGCGCGCGTCCAAGACGCTCTGCCGATCTGCCTTATAAGAATGCCCTATCAGCTGGCCTGTGCGGCCCCAAGCGCGCAGCTCAGAAAGGTCTGAGCGGCAGGAGACTGCTGGGCGCGGCGGGCGACGAGCGCAACCCGCAGAGTCATCTTCGGCTCGATGTCCAAGACGATGGCCCCCGCCTGCTCCGCTGTCGTGCGCCAGGACTCCGTGACCACGGCAAGGCCAACGCCCGCAAGGACGAGCGGCAGAATCGCCACCCGGTGCTCGGTCTCCGCGGCGATGTGGAAGTCGACACCCTCCTCCCGTAGCCCATCGACGTACGCGCGCATCCCGGTGCCCCGCTGCCCCACGATCAACCGGTGGCCTGCCAGCTCCCCACTGTTCACCGGTCGGCCCGCCGGAAAGGGGCCACAAGGAGGAGTGAGCAACACGAAGCGCTGCTCTCCGACGGCATGCGAGACCACTTCTTTGTCCGGCAGCGCCACTGATGTAGCAAGAAGCCCCAGCTCAGCGGCCCCGGTGCGCACCATGTCCACCACATCCCGAGAGGTGAAAGCTGCTCTGATGTTCACCGAAACGCCGGGGTAACGGCTGCTGAAGGTGCGAATCATCGTGGTCAACGGCTCCACCGCCTGAGATGGCATGGCCGCGATGTCCAGCCGCCCTTCGCGCAGTTCATGTACCGCTGCGACACTTGCGCGGGCGGTCTCCAGACTGCGTACAGCGGCCCGAGCCGGTTCGATCAACGCAGATCCCGCCTCGGTGAGTACCACGCGGCGACCGATCCGATGGAACAAGCTGGCGCCCAGGTCCCGCTCCAGACCTTGGACGGACTGGGACAGCGACGGCTGAGAGAGGTAAAGAGCTGACGCCGCACGATTGAAGCCACCGTGATCCACGATCGCGAGAAAGTACTCCAGTTGCCGGATGTCCATCCCGCCATCCTCGCCCAAGACCGCTGGGTCCCAAGAGCGTCGCTCAAGCAGCACGAAACTTCGCCTGTGCCGCCCATTGAGCCAGCGCCCGAGTGCGCGCCTTCCAGCGGCTCCTGATCAATCGACTTTTGCGACGCCGATCCATCCTCACCGTCGTGGTCAACCGTTGACAACGATCTTGCCGATTTGGCCGTTGGCCTCCATGTAGCGGTGGGCCGTGGTGATGTCGGTCAGGTCGAAGGTCTTGTCGACGACGGAGTTTGAAATGGGCTGGCCACTCCTGTGCCGCCCGGGCCGCCCTGGCACCACGCCGGGCAAGCCGGTTCTGCAGCCGCTTGAACGCGAGGTGGCCCGCGGCATCCCGTACGACCAGCTCGCCGTCCAGCGCGGTCGCGTCCGGCAGCTGCACAGCACCGGCCACGACCTCCGGAAACGCCGGCCCCATCTCGGTGCCGCGCCTGGAGCGCAGCACCACCTGGCCCGCTTCGACGGAGACGAGAGCCCGAAATCCGTCCCACTTCGGCTCCGCAGCACAGCCAGGCCGCAGATCGGGCACGGGCACGGGGGTCGTCAGCACCGGATCCGGCAGCGTCCATGTCACCTGCCAAACCCTTCCACCCGCCATGTCCGCCAGCCGATGGGAGCTGAGCGATGGCCTGTGGCAGCACTTGTCCCGAGCTGAGCAGGTTCGCTGGTCCGGTGCCCTGATGGGGCTGCCGGAACCGGACGCCCGCGAGGTCTTCGGCCGCCTCGAGCAGGATGCCGATGGGCTGATCAGCCGTGACGACATGCTTCAGGCGATGTTGGGCTGTTCTGTCCCTTGATCATTGGGTTCGGGGCCAGGCTGGTAGGCATGACGGTGCGGCCGCCCGAGCAGCCGGTCGGGCCTGATGTGTGGCTCATGTGCCAGGAGTTGATTCCTGCCGGGAGCGTGGTCGCGTTCCTGGCCGAGCACCACGAGGCGCTGATTCCGGAGGCGATGTTCGGGGACATGTACCCGTCGGCGGACGGGCGTCTGTCGGTGCCTCCTGGTGACCTGGCCAGTGCGATGCCGTCCAGTACTTGCGGTGTGACCTTCTGTGGAAGGCCGCGTGCGGGCTGGGTCTGAACGACCGGGGGTTCGACGCGTCGCTGCTGGCGTACTTCCGGCGCCGGCTGGCCCGCTCGACACACGATGACGAAGTCATGGAAATCGACGATCTTTTCATGTCTCTCCGCACGCAGGGCCGAGCAGCAGGTTCACACGCAGACCCGCGGACGATCACTGCTCGACCGGTTCAGAGCCGCTGCACGCCCGGCGCGCGTGCGCGGGCAAGGAGGAGAGAGGAGTGAGCAGCGCCCCGGTGAGGCGTTCATCCTCGCTGGCGGCTCCGTCGGTGAGCAGGCCGATGACGCGGCCGCGACGCGGGTCGAAGACAGGCGCGCCGATGAAGCCGGGCGGCGGTAGCGGTCCTGCGAGGGGAATTCCGAGAGGTAGACGGATCTCTTCTACTACGTATTCGAGGGTGAGCTGACGCGGCGTCAATGCTTGAGTGAGTGTCCACCCCACCGCGACGACTGCCTCTCCCGCTTCCGGTTCTCGCCAAGTGGCCTTCACATGCGGCGACCAGACAGAGGGTGTGTGCAGAATCGCGATGTTGGCTTCCTGGCTGCTGTACGCGGTCCGGGCCGGCACGTTTCCGCGGTCGAACAAGCGGACTTCCGTTCCCTGCTCTGTTGCCACCGTGGCCGCGGTGATCCACACCCCTGCTGAGACCTGCACCGCTGTGCCGCCTCTCCAGGCTTCGCCCTCGAGCCCGTAGCACAGGCGGGTGGCTCGGTCGAGAGTCTTCTTCCGCGCCGGCACAACCAGTTCGGCCCGCAGTATTCGGGCCCCTGAAAGAACCGTGATGAGCAGGGCGGCCCATGAGGCCCATTCGTTCCAGCCGACCAACGGCGTCAGGCCGGCGAGAATACCGGCCACCACCAAGACGACAGAGGCGATGGCGTCCCATGTGTCGCTCACCCGGGCTCTCAAGCGAAAGATGTGCATAAGAGGTCCCCCATGCCAACGGTGCCGTAAGTCGCTGAGGCAAGGAGGAGGTCTCCGGGTGCAGGCCGCGCATCCACTGGGGAGTTGCGCCGCGTCTGCGCGCACCGTTTCCACGACCGAGGGCAGGACTTCGCGTGCCTGAAAGCTGTCGGCCACGCCGGTGACGAGCTCCCGCGTGGTTTCGTCAGGTACCTCGTCGGCCGGGGTCAGCGCGAGCGCGGCCTGGTGGATCTGTTGGGCCAGTGCGGTGCAGGCTCCGCGACCGGGCCAGCGTGACCATGGCTGCCGCCGCCAACGCCATCCTGGTTGTGGCTGTGGCCATGCTTCCCTCACCTCCTTGCTTGCGGCAGCAACACGGCCAGTTGGATCCCACCTTGCTCCTGATCAGGCGCGATGGAAAGGCTGAGAACGCGGCAGCCCGTAACACCATGAGAGAGCTGACCCCGGGGCAACGCCTCTTCCCGGAGGAAAATCGCCAGCAGGGCGCGTCCTTCTCCGGAGCGCCGTGAGGCGACGGAACTGCTTTCTGCGTCCATCGTCTGAGTCCCAACGAAGCCTTGGGGGAGCCGCCCCCGCCGCCGCCCACAGCGCGGAAGCCCTTGAGGGCGTTGATCGTTCGCTCAACTTCGTTGCGGCGTTTGTAGATCGTCTTGGCGAAGCCGGCGGGTCGGCCGCCCGCGCTGCCGCGGCGCTTGCGGTTGGCGTGGGGGCGCAACGCACATGCCACGCTCGCCAGTCATCTGGAATGAATGCCCCAGGGCACATTCAGTCGAGTCCGGATGCGGTTCGTGAGCCCACCACGGGTGATGGATCGCCGTCACGACTGCGCTCAGCGGGAACGGCTCGGCCACGGTGCCGCATCCGGGTGGGCCGAAGTCGGCGGACAGCAGCCGTGGTTGGCAGGCGCAGCCGTGCGAGCTTCAGTTGAGTTGTGCCTCAGCGGAAAACGGCGATGTTGCGGGCGACCCAGTCGCTGAAGGGGCGCGGGGTGCGGCCGAGGACTCGTTCCACGTCCGGGCTGATCCGCAGTTCGGCCGGGTACGGAGCGGAGATGATGTCCAGGGTGTCGTCGGCGAGTTCCGCCGGCACGAACTGGGCCATCGTGGCCTTGGCCTCCTCGCGGGTGAGTTCGTGGAACCGTACAGGCGAGCCGAGCGCGGCGGCGATCGCTTCCGCCTGCTGACGCGGCGTGATCACCTCCGGCCCGGTCAGCTCGTACACCCCGCCGGTGTGCCGGTCGTCCAGCAGGCAAGCCGCCGCGACCTGGGCGATGTCCGCCGGGTCGATGACCGGCACCCCTACGTCGCCGAAGGGTGCGGCGACCGTCCCTTGCGTGCGGACGGACTCCGCCCACGCCAGGGCGTTGGAGGCGAAGCCGCCCGGTCGCAGGACGGCCCAGTCCAGGCCGGACTCCCGCAACGCGTCCTCCACCGCGCGCATCGCGACCCGCGACGGGCCGAGGGGCCTGGTCGCCACGCCCTGCGAAGACAGCAGGACGACCCGGCGGACCCCACTGGCCGCGGCCAGGCCGATGATGTCGGCCGGCCTGGCTTCGGGGGCGTGCAGGTCGCCGGACAGCAGGAGGAACAGCGCCTTCGCCCCGTCCAACGCGGGCATGAGACCAGCTGGGTCGGTCAAGTCGGCCGCCACATGCCGCACTCCGTCCGGCACCGTCACCGCGTGCCGCGACACCGCCGTCACCTGCTCGCCCGCCTCGGCCAGGGCCTGCGTCAAAGGCCGGCCCACATTCCCGGTAGCCCCGGTCACCACAATCATGTTCAGCTCCTAGTCCGTTGTGTACTGCGGCAATTGACGTTAGGAGCCGGGCTTACATTCCGTAAGGACATACCTAGAGGTAAGCCCCGGACATGACGGAAGGCTCGCAGCTGAAGCAGGCCGAGGCGGGCAGCCGGTATGACCTGTTTCACACCGACTGCCCCGCGCGGGACGTGGTCGACCACGTGACCAGCAGGTGGGGCATCTGGGTGCTGATCTCCTTGCGGAGCAACGACCTTCGGTTCTACGAGCTGGTCAGGACGTCGGTGAGCCGCTGACGGACTTGTTCGACCGGGATCACACAGCGACTACCCCCGCGCAGCCCGGGATAGTGCGGTAGCGGTCGGCCTCGAAGGCGAATCCAGCGCGACCTAGTGACCTACGTTGATGCGTCGGCAGTAACACGCGACGTTGTCGAGGATCTGCTAGGCCGACCAGGACCTCCGGTCCAGTTCGGCGAGGAACTTCTTGAACTCCGCGGTGCGGTGCCGGCGGTGGAGCGAGCCGATCACCCTGCCGCTGGCCGCACCCAGTGCCGCGAAGAGGGTGGTGGTGCCCGAGCGGAGCCATCCGTGGCTGCGGAGTTCGTGTACCCGCAGCCGCGCCGCCGAGATCCCACCCGCTACGGAGTGCCACGCTGAGAGATGTGGCCTGCTGCGGGCAGCCGCCGAACGGGCGGGGAGTCAGGCCGCCTTTGCCCGTAGCCGCACTCCACGTGTGCCACCGGGACCGGCTCAACCGGCAGATGCCCCCGTCAGTGACGGGGGCATCTGCCGGGACCCGGACTTCACAGGTCGGCCGACACCACCGTGCGCGGCGCGCTGTGTCCTTCCGGCGGCGTCACGGTCACCGTCATGCCCGTCGCCTCGCGCGTCACCTGGTAAGCGGCGGCAGGGCGGCCGGCGTGGTCGGGGACAGTGACCGTGACCTGGTGTGCGTCGGGGGTGACGAGCAGGGTGAGGTCGTCGAGCCAGTCCCCGTCGGGTCGCTGTGTGTCGGAGCCGAGCGGGAGGACCGCTCCTGGGCGGACGTACAGGGGCAGGCTGTCGAAGCCGTGCCTCTCGCGGCGCCAGGCCGGGCCCCGGACATGTTCGCCGGTCAGGAGGTGGGTCCAGGTGCCCTCGGGCAGGTAGTACTCGACGACGCCGTCGGCGGAGAAGACAGGGGCGACGAGCAGGTCGGGGCCGAGCATGTACTGCCGGTCCAGGCCGCGGGCGGCGGGGTCATCGGGGAACTCGAGGAGCATGGGCCGCATCAGGGGCACGCCGGTGTGGTGTGCTTCGGCCGCGGCGCCGTACAGATAGGGCATGAGCCGGTGCTTGAGCCGCGTGAACCGCCGTGTCACGTCGACGGCTTCGTCACCGAACTCCCACGGCACCCGGTAGGAGCTGGAGCCGTGCAGGCGGCTGTGGGAGGAGAGCAGGCCGAAGGCGAGCCAGCGCTTGAAGACCGCCGGGTCCGGTGTGCCCTCGAAGCCGCCGATGTCGTGCGACCAGAAGCCGAAGCCCGACAATGACAGTGACAGACCACCGCGCAACGACTCTGCCATGGCACCGAACGACGACCAGCAGTCGCCGCCCCAGTGCACCGGGTACTGCTGGCCGCCCGCCGTCGCCGAGCGCGCGAACAGGACGGCCTCGCCCGTGCCGCGTTCCTTTTCCAGGAGTTCGAAGACGGTGCGGTTGTACAGGTGCGTGTAGTAGTTGTGCATGCGCTCCGGGTCGGAGCCGTCGTGCCACACCACGTCGGTGGGGATGCGCTCCCCGAAGTCGGTCTTGAAGCAGTCGACGCCCTGGTTGAGCAGCACCTTCAGCTTCGCCTGGAACCACGCGCAGGCCTCGGGGTTGGTGAAGTCGACGAGCGCCATGCCCGCCTGCCACAGGTCCCACTGCCAGATGTCGCCGTTCGCCCGCTTCACCAGGTGTCCCGCGGCGGCGGCCTCGTCGAACAGGGCGGACTTCTGCGCGATGTACGGGTTGATCCACACGGAGAGCTTCAGCCCCCGTCCCTTGAGCCGGGCCAGCATGCCTTCGGGGTCGGGGAAGACATCCGGATCCCACTCGAAGTCCGACCACTGGTACTCGCGCATCCAGAAGCAGTCGAAGTGGAAGACGCTCAGCGGAATGTCCCGCTCGGCCATGCCGTCGACGAACGACGTCACCGTCTCCTCGTCGTACTGCGTGGTGAAAGACGTGGTGAGCCACAGTCCGAACGACCAGGCGGGCGGCAGCGCCGGGCGGCCGGTGAGGGCGGTGTAGCGGCGCAGGATGTCTTTGGGCGTCGGGCCCGCGACGACGTAGTACTCCAGCGTCTGGTCCTCGACGCTGAACTGCATCTGGCCGACCGCCTCCGAGCCGATCTCGTAGCTCACCTTGCCCGGGTGGTTGACGAACACGCCGTATGCGCCGGCGGGGGAGACGTGCAGGCTGAACGGGACGTTCTTGTAAGCCTGTTCGCTGCTCGTGCCGCCGTCGGCCTGCCACATGTCCACGACCTGGCCGTTCTTGACGAACGGAGTGAAGCGTTCGCCCAGGCCGTAGACCTGTTCGCCGACGCCGAGCGCCAACCGCCCGGCCATGTGGTGCGCGCCGTCGCCGGTGGTGAAGAAGGCCGTGCCCTTGCGGCCCGCCGATGTCACCTCCCTGCCGTCCGCGTCACGGAACGACAGCGCCCAGGGCGCGGCTTGGTCAAGGCGTGCGGTGAGAGGGCCACTGGTCAGCTCGATCATGTCGCCGTCGCGGCGCACCTGACCGACCCCGGTGTCGGCGCCCGGCAGGCCGAAGTCCGGGCCGGGGTGGAGCTTGCCCGCCAGGTGCGTGGTGCGGACGCCGATGACGCCCTCGGCGGGGGAGAAGCAGTCGACGGTCAGCAGAGGGGAGTTGAGGGTGTCGCCGCGGCGCTCGACGCGCTTGATCGCGGCGTGGGCGGTGAAGCGGTCGGCGTCGGCTCGGACACTGCGGACCTCGGTCGCGTACGAGGCCTCGACCCCGTCGCGCATGAGCCAGAAGCCGTCGGTGAACTTCATGATCTTCCTCAGGGTGGTGCGGGGTGGCAGTTCGGGTCGCGGGAGCCGTCGGACTTGCCCTGCCGATGACGGCGCTGGTCGGTGGCGTGACGCCGGCCGGTGGCGTGGAGCCCCTCAACTGGCTTGCGATCTCGAAGGAGAAGTAGCTGCGCGGGCCATTTGATCGTACAGAAAACAAAACAGCAAGGGCCCTTCTTCGGCGTGAGTACGGAAGCGCTTCGATTCCTGATAGCGCCAGGTAGCGATGCTTTTGCAGGGCGTGAAGTTGGCGTCAGGGTCTAGCGTCGAAGCGCTTCGTCGCGTATTAGTCATGTCAGAAAACAAACTCGCAGCAAAGGGCCGCACCATGTCCGACCGCTTCACCCCCACCCCCGAAGACACGTTCACGTTCGGTTTGTGGACCGTCGGTTGGCGGGGCAACGACCCCTTCGGCGATACCACCCGCCCCGCCCTCGACCCCGTCGACTCCGTACGCCGGCTCGCCGAACTCGGTGCGTACGGCGTGACGTTCCACGACGACGACCTGATCCCCTTCGGTTCCTCCGACGCCGAGCGCGAGGCCATCGTCAAGCGGTTCCGTGCCGCCCTCGACGAGACCGGGCTCGCGGTGCCGATGGCCACCACGAACCTGTTCACCCACCCCGTCTTCAAGGACGGCGGCTTCACCGCCAACGACCGGGACGTACGCCGTTTCGCGCTGCGCAAGACCATCCGCAACATCGACCTCGCGGTGGAGCTCGGCGCCACGACGTACGTCGCCTGGGGCGGTCGTGAGGGCGCGGAGTCCGGCGGCGCCAAGGACGTGAGCGTCGCGCTCGACCGGATGAAGGAGGCCTTCGATCTGCTCGGCGAGTACGTCGTCGAGCAGGGCTACGACCTCCGGTTCGCGATCGAGCCCAAGCCGAACGAACCGCGCGGCGACATCCTCCTGCCGACCATCGGCCACGCCCTGGCGTTCATCGAGCGCCTGGAGCGCCCCGAACTCGTGGGCGTCAACCCGGAGGTCGGCCACGAGCAGATGGCGGGCCTGAACTTCCCGCACGGCATCGCCCAGGCTCTGTGGGCGGGCAAGCTCTTCCACATCGACCTCAACGGCCAGACCGGCATCAAGTACGACCAGGACCTGCGCTTCGGCGCCGGTGACGTGCGCCAGGCGTTCTGGCTCGTCGACCTGCTCGAGAGCGCCGGCTACCAGGGGCCGCGCCACTTCGACTTCAAGCCGGCGCGCACAGACGGTGTCGACGGCGTGTGGGAGTCCGCGAAGAACTGCATGCGCAACTACCTGATCCTCAAGGAGCGTTCGGCCGCGTTCCGGTCCGACCCCGAGGTGCGGCAGGCGCTGCGCGACTCCCGCCTCGACCAGCTCGCACAGCCCACCGCCGCCGAGGGCCTGGCCGAGCTCCTGGCCGACAATGGCGCGTACGAGGACTTCGACGTGAACGCCGCCGCCCAGCGCTCCATGGCCTTCGAGCACCTCGACCAGCTCGCCATGGAGCACCTGCTCGGCGCGCGCTGATCCCCGCACTCCGCGATCGAGCCCGTACGGCCGCGGCCGGAGCCGTACCGGGATCTGCGAACACCCCCGGCGGGACACGGGCGTCCCGCCGGGCCGGCCACCCCTCCCAGGCAAGGGCAACCACCGTGACAGCAGCACACATACCGCAGCGCGCGCGTGGCAGGCGTCGCCGCGACGGTCGGCGGGTGACGGTCCCGCTCACCGTTGTCTCCGCGCTCGTGGCCACCGCGGCGCTCGCCGGCTGCGGCCAGCAACGCGACGACGATGTCTACACCGTCCTCAACTCGTCGACCGACGACTCGTATCACGGCTGGGACGCCGCCACCCTGTCCCGCTGCAGCAAGCGGCTCGGCATCACCATCGAGCAGCAGAGCGTTCCGGCCGCACAGGTCATGACGAAGTCCCTGCGGATGGCGTCGTCGAAGTCACTGCCGGACGTCATCCAGTTCGACGCCTCCGAGATGCCGACGTTCGCCGAGGCCGGCGGCCTGATCGACCTGCGCACGCTGGGCCTGTCCACCCGGGACATCCCGCGGGGCATCGTCGACTTCGGCTCCTACAAGGGCACGTACTACGGGGCTGCGCGCACGGTGAACACCCTCGCCCTGTTCTACAACAAGGACACCTTGAAGAAGGCGGGCCTCGAAGTCCCCACCACCTGGGACGAGATGCGACAGACCGCCAAGAAGCTCACCAAGGGCAAGCAGTACGGCATCGCCCTGAGCGCGGGCGGCGCGGAGGACGGCGTCTTCCAGTTCACTCCGTTCATGTGGTCCAACGGCGGGGACGAGTCGCACCTCGCGAGCAAGCAGGTCGCCCAGGCGCTCGACTACTGGAAGAGCCTCATCAAGGACGGCTCGCTGTCCAAGTCGACCGTCAACTGGACCCAGGCCGACGTCAACGACCAGTTCATGGCGGGCAACGCCGCGATGATGATCAATGGTCCGTGGCAGGTCGAGACCCTCAACACCAAGAAGAACCTGGACTGGGGCATCGCCCGGATCCCCGTGCCGAAGGCGGGGGATGACTCCGTCGGCCCGCTCGGCGGCGCCGTGCTGACCGTGCCCAAGACCGGTGACACCGCGCGCGAGAAGACCGCCGCGAAGATCATCGACTGCATGGCCGGCGAGAAGGAGCAGATCACCTACGCGCGCAACAGCTGGATGGTCCCCGCCAACGAGAAGGCCGCCGCCGTCTGGCGCAAGGAAGTGCCCGAACTCGACGCCCTCGCCGACCAGGTGGCCACCGCACGCTCACGCACCGCCAAGGTCGGCGCGCGCTGGTCGTCGGTGTCGCTCGCCCTGCAGAGCGCCTTCCAGTCCGCCCTCACCGGGCAGTCCAGCGAGGCCGCGCTCAAGCGAGCCCAGCAGCGTGCCACGAGCGGGAAGTGACGTGACGAACATGTCGACCACCACAGCCTCCGCGACCGCACCCGCCGCCGATCACCCGGCGACCACCGTCAAGAAGCCCGACCCGGCACGCGCCCGGCGCCGCCGCAGGCTCTCCCAGTGGGGCTTCATCGCGCCCGCGGTCATCTTCATGGTGCTCTTCTTCGGCTACCCGCTCGTACGCAACGTCCTGATGAGCTTTCAGGACTACTCGCCCTCCACCTTCTTCGACGGCAAGGCCCCGTTCAACGGCACCGACAACTGGAGCAAGGTCTTCCAGGACGACCTCTTCGGCAAGGCGCTGTGGCACACCGTCGTCTTCACCATCGGTTCCCTGATCGGGCAGTTCGGCATCGGCCTCGCGCTCGCCGTGTTCTTCACCAAGAGATTCCCGCTCAACGGCGTGCTGCGCTCCCTGATCCTGCTGCCCTGGCTCGTCCCGATGGTCGTCTCCGGCATCGTGTGGCGCCGCATCCTGGACCAGGACACCGGCGTCCTCAACTCCTTCCTCGACACCCTCGGGCTGGGCGGCGCCACACCCTGGCTGACCAGCCCCGGCATGGCCCTGTTCTCCGTCATCCTGGTGAACATCTGGATCGGCATCCCCTTCAACATGGTGATCCTGTACGGCGGCCTACAGGAGGTCCCCAAGGAGCTGTACGAGGCCGCGTCCCTGGACGGCGCGTCCGCCTGGCGCACGTTCCGCTCGATCACGCTGCCGCTGCTGAAGCCGGTCATCACCGTGGTGCTGGTTCTCGGCTTCATGTCGACGGTCAAGATCCTCGATCTGATCCTCGCCCTGACCGACGGCGGCCCCGCCGACTCCACCCAGACCCTGGGCACCCTCACTTACCAGAACTCCTTCGTGCAGCTGGACTTCGGCGCGGGCGCCGTCGTCGGCAACGTCCTGATCCTGATCTCCGCCGTCTTCGCGGTGTTCTACCTGCGGGCCAACCGCTCCGAGGGGAAGTGACCGGCATGGCGACCACCACCGTCACCGAGACACCCGCCGCCCACGCGCCTGTCACCAGGGCGAAGCGCCGCTGGGGCGCCACCGTCGGCGGCGTACTGATCCTGGGCGTGATGCTCTTCCCGCTCTACTGGATGCTCAACACGGCCCTGCAGCCCGAAGCGGGCCTCCTGGAGGTCTCGCCCATCCCGCACGGGGTGGACCTGTCCGGGTTCACCTCCGCGATCCGTGAGCAGGGCGGCCACCTGCTTACCTCGCTCGCCGTCGCCTTCGGCGCCGTCACCATCTGCCTCGCGATCGCCGCCCCCGCCGCCTACGGGCTCGCCCAGTTCCGCCTCCGCGGCACCCGCACCATCGTCTTCGGCACGCTCATCACCCAGATGGTGCCGGGCATCGTCATCGCCAACGCGCTCTACAGCGCGTACGTCGATCTCGGCCTGGTCAACTCCTACTTCGGCCTCATGCTCGCCGACGCCTCGCTCGGCATCCCCTTCGCCATCGTCCTGATGCGCTCCTTCATGGTGGCCATCCCCAAGGAGGTCATCGAGGCGGCCGAGGTCGACGGCGCGGGCCGGCTGCGCACCTTCGTGCAGGTGGTGCTCCCGATGAGCCGCAACTCCCTGATCACCGCGGGCCTGTTCTCCTTCCTGTACGCGTGGAGCGACTTCATGTTCGCGCTCACGCTCAACACCACCGACGACGTCAAGCCGGTCACCCTCGGCATCTACCAGTACATCGGCGCGCACGTCGGCGACTGGGGCTCCGTCATGGCCGCATCCGTCCTGTCAGCGATCCCGGCAGCGGTGCTGCTCGTCCTCGCCCAGAAGTACATCGCCGCCGGCATCACCGGCGGATCCGTCAAGTAAGCCACGCACGCCAAGTAAGCCACGTACGCCAAGTAAGGCCATCCATGAGTGACTTGCCCGTCTTTCCCTCCGGCTTCGTCTTCGGCGCGGCCACCGCCTCCTACCAGATCGAGGGCGCCGCGCAGGAGGACGGCCGCGGCCCCTCCATCTGGGACACCTACTGCCACACCCCGGGCCGCGTCGACGGCGGCGACACCGGCGACGTGGCCTGCGACCACTACCACCGCTACCCCGAGGACGTAGCCCTGCTGCGCGGCCTGGGGGTCGACTCCTACCGCTTCTCCATCGCCTGGCCCCGCATCCAGCCCCCCGGATCCGGTCCCGCCAACGCCAAGGGCCTGGACTTCTACTCGCGGCTCGTGGACGAACTCCTCGAGGCCGGCATCGAACCGGCCGCCACCCTCTACCACTGGGATCTGCCGCAGGCCCTGGAAGACCAAGGCGGCTGGCGGGTGCGCGAGACCGCCGAACGCTTCGGCGAGTACGCGCAGATCGTCGCCGAGCACCTCGCCGACCGCGTACCCCGCTGGATCACCCTCAACGAGCCATGGTGCAGCGCGTTCCTCGGCTACTCCGTCGGCCGCCACGCCCCCGGCGCCCAGGAGGGCACCGGCGCCCTGGCCGCCGCACACCACCTGCTCGTCGGCCACGGCCTGGCGATGAAGGCGCTGCGCGCGGCCGGTGTCCGGGAGGCGGGCATCACCCTCAACCTCGACCGCAACGTGCCCGCGAACGACACGCCCGCCGACCGCGCGGCCGTCGTACGCGCCGACACCCAGCACAACCTGGTGTGGACGGAGCCGATCCTCGCGGGCCGCTATCCGGCGAGCGAGCAGGACACCTGGGGCGAGCTGATCGCCCGCCAGGACTTCCGCCGCGACGGGGACCTCGATCTGATCGCCCAGCCGCTGGACTTCCTCGGCATCAACTACTACCGGCCGATCGTGGTCGTCGACGCCCCCTACCGCGAGCCTGACCCCGCCCACCGCGTCGCCACGGACAACCGCTACCAGGAGATGGCCTACCCGGAGGTGCGGCGTACGGCCATGAACTGGCCTGTGGTGCCCGAGTCCTTCACCGACCTGCTGACCGCGCTGAAGGACACCTACGGCGAGGCCCTGCCGCCGATCCACATCACCGAGAACGGCTCGGCCGAACACGATGTGGTGGACTCCGACGGCGGCGTCCACGACGCGGACCGCGTCGACTATCTGCACAGCCACCTGACGGCTCTGCGCGCCGCCATGGACGCGGGCGTCGACGTACGCGGCTACTACGTCTGGTCGCTGCTCGACAACTTCGAGTGGGCGCTTGGCTATGCCAAGCGGTTCGGGATCGTACGCGTCGACTACGACACCCAGCAGCGCACTCCGAAGGACAGCTACCACTGGTACCGGAAGCTGATCGCGGCACACCGCGGCTGACATCGTCCCGGAGCGCGCGGCGCACCGACACCGCCAGGCCCTCCCCGGGCCGAGGTGTCAGTCCGCCACGCGCTCCACGTACGCAGCCGGGTCCGCCAGGACCTCGCGCACCACGCGCGCTGCCGCGCCCCGCGCCGCGTCACCGGACGAGGACGAGGCCCGCAGCCGCTTGCCACCCGGCGTCCACAGACCCGACACCACACGGGCGGTCAACTCCCCATCGGCGGCGGGGGCGAGCCACGGCATGAGGTCGCGGAAGACACCGCCCAGAATCACCGCGTCCGGGTCGATGAGATTCACCGCCCCCGAGAGCACCCGGCCAAGCCTGCGCCCGGCCTCCTCGATCGCGTTCCGGGCTTGCGGCTCGCCCTCGCGCGCCAGGCGCTCCAGCTCCGCGAGCCCGGTCAGGCCCGCGCTCTCGTCGAGACCCGCCGCCCTCAACAGCGCCGCCTGTCCCGCGTACTGCTCCAGACAGCCCCGCGCACCGCAGCGGCACTCGGGACCGTCCGGCTCCACCACAACATGCCCGATCTCACCGGCGAACCCGTGGGCACCGCGCAGGAGTTGACCGTTCAGCACCAGGGCGCCGCCGATACCGATCTCGCCGGTCAGGTAGATGAAGCTGGTCACGCGGTCGTCGCTGTCGCCGAACCACAGCTCGGCCATGGCCGCCAGGTTCGCCTCGTTGTCGGCGCTGACCGGCAGTGCGCGGTGGGTGGGATGCAGCGCCGTCAACGCCTGTGCGAACAGTCCCTCCACGGCCACCCGGTTCCAGCCCAGGTTCGGCGCCTGCCGCACCGAACCACCGGAGACCAGGGCGGGCAGGGCCAGTTCGGCACCGACGGGGCGAAGCTTCTGCTCCGTGGCGGACTCGATGGCCCGTGACGCGAGCCGCGCCGCCCGGGCCAGGACCGTGGCGGGCGGGGCGCCCCGGTTGTCGGTGCGCTCCACCAGGCGTACGCGGTCGGTGCCTGCGAGGTCGATGACGCACACCGTCACGTAGTCGATGTTGATCTCGACCCCGAGTCCGGCGGGCCCGGTCCGCGCCACCTGCAACGCCGTGCCCGGCCGCCCCGCCTGCCCGCTGAACGTCTTGCCCCACTCGGTGAGGAACCCCTCGGTGAGGAGCTGATCCACGAGCGAGGACACCGCGGCCCGGGTCAGCCCCACCCGCGCGGCCACCCCGGCGCGCGTCGTCTCACCGGCGTCATGGACCGTGCGCAGCACCAGGCTCAGGTTGTGCCGCCGTACGGTCGCCTTGTCGGCCTTGGACGGCGCGGCGGACGGATCGTTGCTGTTCATCGTGGGTCCGACCCTATGCGAAGGGCCGTGACGACCTGCACTGCCGTGGCTGAGCCTGGTGCCTCGGGTCGAAGCGCTGACCCACGGCAACCACGATGCGGACGTACGCGGCCTCGCGTCGCTCCCGCGTCCGGGACGGACGTGCCGAGCCGCCGGGGGATCGCGGCCACGCCGTCAAGGATTGCCCCCAGCCCGACCAGACTCACGATGATCTTCACCGCACGCACACTGCTGTGGCGGAAAGCGGGGGAGGGGCGATGGCGACGCGCCGGGAACGGGCCGGCGACACCCGCCAAGGTGACGGCTCAACACCACGCGACGTTCCCGGCGTTGGCGAGAAGGCATACGCCGAGGCCCGCTCCGAGTCCGCCTCCAGCGGCCGACCCGGACGCCGCGCCAAGGCCGAGCTGCCGTCCTTCTCGGCAAGGACGTCCTCAGCGTCGAATACGTTGCCCAGCCGAGCACCCCCGAGCGCGCTCGCGAGGTCGCCGTGGCCACGTCGGCAACAGTGCTGGGGGGACTGTGAGCAGCCGTAACCGCACCCGCACGGCCCTGCTGACAGCGCTGTCGATCGTGCTGATCGTCCTGGCCAGTGGCGTGGTGAGCATCTGGTTCCACCGTGACGAGGAGTCCGACCGCCGCGCTCGGGTCGACCAGCAGCACCCTTCCCCGACGGCCGCCCTCCCGGACTCGTTCGTCACCGGCCCGCCACGGTGACCACCCGGTCCGCTTGCAAGGGCTGCAAGGACCGTGGTGAGACTGGCTGCTGACGTATCCCAGAGCCGATCCGCTCCGCAGGCGGGCGATGGACCGCCGAAGCTCCGGGCACGGGCTGCGCCATCGGCCTTTTCCCTTCGCGAGGCGGGAGAGCATCCCGTCCTTGCCCTGCTGGCCGGTGGCCGCGAGAAGCTCGGTCAGCGTCGGCTGGAGGTCGGAGTACCGGTCGAGACGCCGGAAGACGCCGAGGCCGGGCTCGCCGAGGCGCTCTCTCGAACCGGCGCCGGTACCGTCTTCGACCTGTCCGACGCCCCGGTCCTGAGCAACGCCCGCCGTTGCCGCATGGCCTCCATCGCCCTGTGGCAAAGAGCCACATACCGTGGAGCGGACTTCACGTTCACTCCGCCACCTCGCCCGCCGGTCGGAGGGGTGCCGTCCGTGGCAGTCCTGGGCATGGGCAAACGGATGGGCAAGACTGCACTGACTGGCCACGCGGCCCGCGTATGGCGTGACAGCGGTCTGTCTCCGGTAGTGGTCGCGATGGGGCGCGGAGGGCCGAGTGAACCTCAAGTCCTGGGGCGGGGGTCGGAGTTGACGCCACGCGTCCTGCTGGACTGGGTGGCACGGGGCCGGCACGCAGCCAGCGACTACGTCGAGGGCGCGCTGTTCGCGGGCGTGCCGACGGTGGGAACCTGGCGCGCGGGCGGTGGTCTTGCGGGGGCGACGTGCTTCGATGACTACCGGCGGGCTCTTGAGCGTGCCCTGGAGTTGGCCCCGGGGCTGCTCGTCCTGGAATCCAGCGGCTGTGCGGTACCGCCCGCCCGCACCGATGCCGGGCTACTGGTCGTCGGAGCCGAGACAAGCCCCGCGGACCTGTTCGGTTATTTCGGTCTGTACCGCACGCTGCTGGCCGACCTGATCGTGCTCACCAAGTGCGAGCACGATGCTGACAGGCAGCACCTCGCCGCGCTGGAAACCATCGTCCGGGAAACGCCCTCCCCACCCGAGGTCATCAGGACCGTCTTCCGCCCACGCCCGCTCGACGGCGTGGCAGGCAAGCGTGTGTGGTTCGCCACCACCGCCGACCCGCGGTACGGGCCTGTCCTGCGGCAGCATCTCGAAGACGCCCACGGGGCAGAGGTGACCGGCCTCAGCCACGCGCTCGCGGATCGCGACCGACTACGCGTCGACCTGGACACGCAGGCCGCCCGCGGCGCGGAGGTGCTGGCTGTGGAGTTGAAGGCGGCAGCCGTGGACGTGGTCACCCAGTGCGCGACCGAGCGCGATGTCGAGGTGGTGTACGTCGAGAACCGGCCCGTCGCACCCGATGGGGCGGCGGTCGACGCGCCCTTCCTCGCGCTGTCCGAGTCAGCCCTCACGCGGTACCGGGCATGAGCAAGCACCGGCATGAGCAAGCACCGGGTATGGGCGATAGCCCGACAACGGACAAGCCTGGTCCCCCGGACAGTCCGTAACGGTTCATCGCGCGGCGGGCAGCAACGCAAGATCCCATCCTTCAGGCCGCGGGGCATTACCTGTGCAGGCGTGGCGGCCCCTGCTTGGCCAACCGAGTGGGGCACCTGGCAAATGTCGGGAGAACCGTCCAACTTCTGCTGCCAGATCGCATCGCGAACATGTCTGCAAGCGGACGTCGGGCAGTCCCTGCTGTACACCCCGTACGGCGAGCGCCGCACCCGCCGCTTCGGCTGGGCGGCATCGAGACCATCGACGCGTGATGGACTTGGCGGTCGTGTCGTCGTCTCAGCCGACTGAGTCCACGGTGAAAGGTGCACGTCACGCCACTGCAGGGCTCGTACTGAGCAACGCGCGGCCCCGCAGGGGAGACGGAGTGCCTTCGCCGACTGCGTCGGTCTCGCACCGCGATAGCGGGCGGACCCGGCGCCCGTCACATCGGTGGCAGCCCAGCCACAGCGCGGGCGCCCCCCCCGGCTGTGGTCGACCAGCGCCAGCTGGTCAGCGCAGGACGAGGTCGACGCGATTGTGGGGGAGAGTGGTGGTGACGTAGTGCTCTTCGATGGCTTGCCAGCAGGCGAGCCACGCCAGTCGCTCTGGAGACTGGCCGCGGGCGTGCAGCCGGGTCCGGCAGAGGTCGGGTGGCGTGTCGAGGAAGACGGTCAACTCGTAGAGGGCGGCAAGTTCCGGACGGGCGACGAAGACTCCTTCGACGATCACGAGTCGGCCAGGTTCGATTTCTACCGTGCTGTGTTCGGGAGTCGAGTTGGTATCGGGGTCGTAACGCCGGTAGCGGGCCGGCCGTCCGCCCCGCAGGGGCGACAGGACCTGTCTTTGGAGACGGTCTACGTCGAAGAGCGACTGGTATCCCTCCTGGGCGCCGAGCGTGAGGCGCGCCTGCCAGCTCATCGGCCGCAGGAAGTCGTCCCCGTGGACGATCGCTGCCCCGCGGGGGCCGCCGAGGTGTGCGGCGATGTCTGCCGCGAGGGTGGTCTTGCCGGCGCCAGCGCGTCCGTCGAGGGCCACCAGCCCCCCGCCGGTTAGACCGAGGGGCGCGCTGGCCTGGACGACCGCCGTAACAAAATGGTCCGTCACTTCACGGCGGCTGGGGCATGTCGGCGGGAGCGAATCCATGCTCGAAGGTTGTACCGCTCACGCAGCCGACGCGGCGCGCCAGCTGCGGCACGAAGTTCACCGACGAACGGTGGTAGGCGCTCGAGCCCGCCCGGTGGGGCGCCCCACGGGAGACCCGCCGCCGAACGCCAAACCGAGCACACTCAGCCTGATCATCAGGAGCACGACCAGGCCGTGCCCGGGCAGAAGGCCGACGGCACCTGGCTCTCCCGCTTCCGCACATGATGCGGGTGCTGGCGTATCGGGGCGGTCTTGGACAACCGGGCGCCCCGATTCCACAGCCCTACGGGTCATCGGGCCGTCAGTGTGGTGACCAGTACGTCACGCTGGGCTGGGGAGGCGGCGTCCAGCGGGTGGATCGGGGTCACTTCGTGGAAAGTGCTGCGGTCGTCTCCCAGGAGCAAGGCCCCTGGATCCCTGAGTGTGGTGGTCAGGAGGTGTCTGCCGCGCGGCGTGAAGACGGAGCTTTGTCCACCGGCCGCGTTGGTTCGTGCTACCAGCAGCGAGGACACAAGAGTCACCCCGTCCCGGTGCCTGCCCTCCGGCGTCGGCTCTCCGGTATTACCCGGTAGGGCCGTCACGCGGAAGAGGTGGACGTTCACGCTCCACTCGGCCGCGTGTACGATCCCGGCAGCCACTCGGCCCAGCATGGACAGCAGTGCGGTCAGGACGGGCTCCGCGCAGAATGCCTCGGTGAGGGGGGCGAGGTGACGGTCCTTGTCAATGTAGAGGGGGTTGGACTGTTCGCCCTGGCGGAAGGGGACGTGGGGCATTGGTGTGACGTGGCCGTCCCGTGTGAGGGAGAAGCGGCCGTAGCGGCGCAGGCGAAGGGTACCTTCGCGAGCCGCATAGGCGTCAGGTCCAAGGTCCTCCCAGTGGCTGGCGAAGCGCTTCCAGGCCCCGGTATCCACCTCCAGACATCCCAGCAGGTCGTCCGCCGCCACCAGGTACACACCCGTCGAGGACAGAGAACGGTACGCGAGCTGCGTCATCGCGTCGCGCGCCGTCGTACCGCAGGCTTCCTCTTCCATTCCCTCCATGCTTGGCCCAGGGACTGACTGTTCGCATCCGCTCGTACGCTGGTTGGCTACCGGGCATACCGCCTGCTCCCCGGTCCTCGACCTCGACCTCGACAGGGCGGGCGGTGATGGACACCAGGCCGCGGATGATGCGCCGCCCGGTAGGTCGATGGGCCATCTTCGGGCGGCGCATGGCCGGGCTGACCGCAGGCGCTGAGTGAGGCTGCGGTCGATTGCGTGGCGGCGACGAGGGTCGTGGAGCGAGAGGTAGATCGCTTCGTGCGAGAGCCAGCTTCGCCTCCACCAGGGCACGCAGAGCCGGTCGTTGGGCGAGCTTGGACGCTGCTTGGGCCGGCGCCCGCGCGCGTAGGCGGCCTCATCGGCGGATGCGGCACCGTAGCGGTCCCGGCCTCCGTTTCGGGTGATCTCGCGGGGGACGGTCGAGGGCGATCGGCCCAGCCGCCTGGCCAACTGCCGGCCAGATTCCCTGGCGGCGATGCCGCGGGATATCTCTTCGCGCTCGCTGCCGTTCAAATGCCGCTCTGATCGCTGCTGCGGGGTGAGGCGTCGCCGCCGCTCTGGTGCAGGAACCGACGGGCGTTCTGCATCGGTGCCCCAAGCGCCCGCCCGATCAAGCTGAACGATTGCCCCTCGCGCCAGCGTCTCCAGATCTCATCCTGCTGAGCCGGCGAAAACCCGTAGTCACGCACCTGTGCCTCCACGATCACATGATCATCCGTGGGTGGTGCGTTGATCACCTGAGGGTGCCGCTGACGTGACTGGTCTGATCAGCAACGACGACAGCCAGGGTCAGGGCCGCCACAGCTGCGGCACGACCAAAGGCGCCTGTCAGGCCCCTAATCGGCACGGCCAGATGTAGCGCATCTCCCTACTTCTCAAGGAGGCTCCGCGTTATCTCCTGCTGTCAAGCGCCGCCCCGCAGCCGAAGGAGCACGCGGCATGAGTTCCTCAGCCGTCCCCGGCAACGGGTGCCGCCACCGCGATGCTGCTCGTCGACCCTCGCCGGGCGTCCCAGGGACCGCACCAAGTGCGTGACCTCGCTGAGGAGTTCATTGCGTCCGGCCGAGGGCAACGCGGCCGCGCGGTACGGACTCCAGGCTGCGGCGCCCCTCCCGGGCGGCCCGCTTTCGGGGCGGCGCTGACGCCGCGACCATTGGGGCGGTCGGAGGGGGGCGAGGCCTTCGAAGTGAAGCCACCGTCCAGGCGGAGGGCACGCGGATGCCGTGCGGCGCGCTGGCCAATCGGCTGCCGTCCGGCTTCCCCGTCGTGGCCCTGAGGCCCGCGTCTCAGGAGGCGTCCACTCGGAGGTGCTCCGAGAGCCAGGTGTGGATGGCCAGCGCTGTCGTGCGGGAATGATCCTCAAGAACGGTGAAGTGGTCGCCGGGCACGGTGATCTCGAAGTGCGGCAGGTTCCATGGTTCGGCTGCTTCGATGCCCGGCAGGCGGTCTCCGGCCCGGACGAAGAGGGTGGGGGCCGACAGGGAGGCCGGCTTCCAGCCGGCGTAGAGCTCCAGGTAGCCGGCCATCGCAGTGAGCCGGTCGGTCTCGACCGAGGCGAACTGCGAGGCGTTCTCCAGCATGCCTGCGGTCATCGCCGAGAGCGCGGGTCCGTCGCCGCCGGGGCCTCCTGAACTGCTTTCCGCGCCGGGATAGGTGTCGATCAGGACGACAGCGGAGGGAATCAGGCCCATGCTCTCAAGCTTCTCGGCGACCGCGTGTGCCACCCATCCGCCGGCCGACCGCCCCAGCAGGACGAACGGCTCGTCTCCGACGCACGCGTGCACGGCGGAGGCCTGTGCCGCCACGAAGGCATCGAGTGTGGCGGGCAACAGTTCCTCCGGCAGGAAGCCCGGGTTCGGCAGTACCGAAACCGGGCGCCGGTCCTGGAGGGCCGACCCCAATCGGGTGTATTCGTGCGGCCCAGACAGTGCGCTGAGGGCGGGGAAACAGATCAGGCGGGTCCCGGAGCCCCCCGTCGCAAGGGTGACGGCCGCGGGCGGCGAGCCAAGGACCGCGGCGTCTTCGAACACCTCACGGAGACGTGCGGCTATCGTCAGGAGGGCCATCCCGTCCCACGCCTTGCCACGGGCGCACGCCGTACGGAAGAGCGCGGACAAGGAGTCGGCGGCGTTCGTGGCCTTCGGAGCCGAAGTACTCAGCGACGCACCCTCCTGCCGCTGTGGTGCGGCCAACGCGCCCGATGATTCAGGGGTGTTCAAGGACCAGAGCTCATCCAAGTGGGCGGCAACGGCGCGCGGCGTCGGGTAGTCGAACAGGAGCGTGGCAGGCAAGGCGAGGCCCGTCAGCGCGGCGAGCCGGTTGCGCAGCTCGACCGCGGCCAGTGAGTCGAGGCCCAGCTCGGCCAGCGCGCGGTCCGCCTCGACCGCACAATCCCCCGAGCCATGGCCGAGCGCCAGGGCGGCTTCCGCTCGGACCTGCGAGAGGAGCAGCGCACCGCGTTCGACCGCGGGCATGGCGGCCAGCCGTCGGCGCAGGGAGTCCTCACCTCCGGTGCCGGGCCCTGCCAGCGATGCGGAGGCCCTCCGTACGGGCCCTCGGCCCGGTACACGTGAGAGCGGTGCCCCGGGGTCCGCGGATGCCGCCGCTGCCGCCGGGTCGAGACGCGCGGCCACCAGGGCCGCCTCCTGTCCTTCGATGGCGGCGTCGAAGAGCGAAAGGCCCTCCTCGGTCCGCAGCGGGAGGAAACCGGAACGGGCCATCCTGCGCAGGTCCGCGCCCCGGAGCCCGGCCGTCATCCCGCCGCTCTGCTGCCATGGCCCCCAGGCGAGAGAGGTGCCGGGCAGCCCGAGCACCCTGCGGTGCTGTGCCAGCGCGTCCAGGAACGAGTTCGCCGCCGCGTAGTTGCCCTGCCCACCGGAGCCGAACACCCCGGCCACCGACGAGAACAGGGCGAACACCGCCAGGTCGCAGCTCCGGGTCAACTCGTGCAGGGCCAGGCCCGCGTCCACCTTCGGCCGCAGTACGCGGTCCAGCCGCTCCTGGGTGAGCGCGGGCACCACTCCGTCGTCCAGGACCCCCGCGGTGTGCACCACTCCGGTCAGTGGGTGTGCCTCCGGAACGCTCGCGAGCAGGGCGGCGAGCGCCGTGCGGTCGGCGACGTCGCAGGCCGCGAAGGTGACCTCTGCGCCCAGTCCGGTGAGGTCCGCGCCGAGTTCGGCGGCACCGGGCGCGTCCGCTCCGCGCCGTCCCACGAGCAACAGGTGACGTACGCCGTGTGCGACCACGAGGTGACGGGCGAACAGCATGCCCAGGGAGCCGGTGCCCCCGGTCACCAGGACGGTGCCATCCGGGTGCAGCCGCCGCGGTGCGCCATCGGCCGCCGCAGCGGTCGCCGTCACCGGCGTTGCCGTTGCCGCCTGGGTTGCGCGGACCAGTCTCGGTACGTACGCGACACCGTGGCGTATGGCCGTCTGCGGCTCGGTACTCATCAGGGCTCGGGCCAAGGCGCCCGCGGACTCGGGGTGGTCGTCGATGTCGATCAGCGAGAAGCGGCCCGGGTTCTCGGTCTGCGCCGAGCGGAGCAGCCCCCACACAGGTGCATGGACTAGTGCGGCATCGTCGTTGGTGATGCTCGCGTCCGGATCGGCTCCGGGGGTGATGACGCCCGAGGTAACGAGGCCGGAGGTGACGGCGCCCGAAGTGAGCACGGCGAGACGTGAGTTGGCGAGTCGGTCTTCGGCGAGCCAGTTCTGTACGAGCCGCAGCGCCCAGCCGGTTGCGCGGTGTGCGGCCGACGCACGGTCAGGTTCGTCCACCCTCGTGAGCGGTGGGCAGGCGATCACGACGGCCGGTGCGTCGGGTGCCGCCGAAGCAGGGTCCGTGTAGACCGTCGGCCGGATGCCCAATTGCGCGAGTGCGCCGCTCAGTTCTGGGGACGGTTCGCCGAGGAGTCCGTACAGAGGCGGCCCCGCCGGCCGCGTCGGCACCGGGGCGGCGGAATCCGGCAGAGGTGTCCACTCAAGGCGGAACAGACTGTCGCTGTGCGCGCGTACGCCGCTCAACTGCTCGGGGGCGAGCGGCCGCAGGGTGAGCGAGTGCACCGTGGCCACGGGGGCTCCGGCCTCGTCGGTCAGTTCCAGCCGGACACTCTTTCCCTTCGCTTTCCCCTCCGTTTCCCTCTTCGCCCGGGACACCCGCACCCGCAGGGCGCGGGCGCCGGACGCGTGCAGCCGCACACCGCTCCAGGCGAACGGGAGCGACAAACCCGCCCCGGTTCCGCTGCCGCGGTCGCCCTCCGGGACGGACTGATACTGATCCAGCGTCAGGGTGTGCAGTGCCGAGTCCAGCAGCGCCGGATGCAGAGTGAACAGGCCGGCGTTTACGTGTTCACCCTCCGGGAGTTCGACCTCGGCGAGGAGGTCGTCCCCCAGGCGCCAAGCGGCCCGCAGGCCCTGGAAGGCCGGCCCGTAACGGAGCCCGCCGTGCGCAAGTCCCTCGTAGAGGCCGATACCCGCCTCGGTGCCGAGCGGCAGCGGTACGGCGCCCGCCGGAGGCCATGGAGAGGGTGAGTCCGTGGAAGCCCGCTGTTCCGGAAGGCTGAAGTCCGCAGGGGTCAGGACTCCGGAGGCGTGGCGGGTCCAGGGACGGTCGTCGTAACCGGGAGCGTGCGTCCGTGCGTGGAAGACCACCGCCCGGCGCCCCTCCGCGTCGGCTCGCGCCACCTTCACCTGGAGCTCGACCGGCTCGTCGGGGGAGAGTACGAGCGGCGCCGTCAGCGTCAGTTCCTCCAGTGTGGAGGCACCCGTCCGGTCCCCGGCGTGGATCGCCATGTCGACGAAGGCCGTCGCCGGCAGGAGCACCGTGTCCAGCACCGCGTGGTCGGCGAGCCAGGGCTGATCACCCAGGGACAGCCGGCCGCTCAGCAGCAGGCCGTCGTCGTCCGCCGTCGACGTCACCGCCCGGAGGAAGGGGTGGGGCTCGGGGCCGGGCTCAGCCGCGGATGTCGACGAGTCGGCCGCCGTAGCGGATCCGGCCGAGTCGGCCTCGAGCCAGTATCGCTCGCGCTGGAACGCGTAGGTGGGCAGCGCCGTGTGCCGTGCGCCGCGTCCGGCGAAGACCGCGCGCCAGTCCACGTCCACACCGTGGGCGTGGAGTGCGGCCACGGTGGCGAGCAGTGCCGCTGCCTCCGGCCGCGGGCCGCGCAGCGTCGGGACGACCAGCGGTTCGGGGCCGTCCGTACCGTCGCCGGATGCCACCGCCGCCGGGTCGGCGGTGGCCGCGTTCGCCGTGGCCTCGTCCGCCGTGGCCGTCGGGCGGCGGCCGGAGAGACAGTCGCGCGCCAGACCCGCGAGGACGCTGTTCGGGCCGAGCTCCACGAAGTGCGTGGCCCCCCGCTCCCGTAGGTACCGCACCGAGTCGGCGAATCGGACCGGTCGGCGTACGTGGTCCACCCAGTACCGCGGCGAGCAGATCTCCTCGGTGGTCGCGGGCCGGTCCACCACCGCGGTGACGAAGGGCAGTTGCGGAGGGGAGTAGGTGATCCCCTGCGCGACTAGGCCGAAGGCATCGATCATGGGTTCCATGTGCGCCGAGTGGAAGGCGTGGCTCACCCGCAGCCGGGTGGTCTCGCGGCCTTGTTCGCGCCAGTACGCGATGGCCTCCAGCACTGCGGATTCGTCCCCGGAGACAACGACGGAGCGACCGTTCACGGCTGAGATGTCCACCCTTGGGGCACTGTCCACGCCTCGGGTGCGGTCCGCTCCGCCTGCCAGGTACGAGGTGACCTCGCTTTCGTTGGCCTGAACCGACGCCATCGCCCCACCGGTTGGCAGGGCGTCCATCAGCCGACCCCGCGCCGCGACCAAGGTGCAGGCGTCCGCGAGGGACAGCACCCCGGCGACATGAGCCGCCGCCAGTTCGCCGACCGAGTGCCCTGCCACCATGTCGGGGCGTACGCCCCAGGACTCCAGCAGCCGGAACAGGGAGACCTCCAGAGCGAAGAGTGCGGGCTGCGCGAAGCGCGTTGTGTGCAGGAGCGCGCCGAGCCCGCCGAGCACGCCCGCTCGCGAGCCGCCGACACACTCGGCACTTCCCGTGCCGTCACCTTCGATGTTCTCGGCGGTATCGGCGGATTCGGCGGTTTCGGCGGCGAACACCACGTCCCGCAGCGGCTCCGGCAGAAGCGGGTCCAGCAGGGCGCATATCTCGTCGAAGGAACGGGCGTAGACGGGGTGCGCCTCGTACAGTTCCCGGCCCATGCCGGTCCGCTGGCTGCCCTGCCCGGTGAACATGAAGACGACAGGGCCCGCCGGGCGGGGGCCGCTCGTGGCCAGGCCCGGCCGGTAGCGGCCCTCCGCCAACGCTTCGAGCGAGGCGAGCAGTTCTTCGCGGTCACGGGCGACCGGCACCGCGCGATGCTCGAAATGGGAGCGGGTCGTGGCCAGGGAGAAACCGAGGTCCAGCAGGTCTGTTCCGGGACGTTCGGCCACGTAGGCGTGCAGTCGCTGAGCCTGCGCCCGCAGCGCCGGGGCGCTCCTTGCCGACACCGGAAACGACACGGCCGCCCCCGGTACCGACCGAGCGGGCACCTGAGTGGCCGTAGTACCGCTGTCCGACCGGCCCGGGGCACCGGCACCCGACCTCTCCACGGGCGGCTGCTCGATCACCACATGCGCGTTGGTCCCGCTGATCCCGAAGGACGACACACCCGCCCGCCGGGGCCGCCCGGTCCGGGGCCAGGGCCTCGAACGGGTGAGCAGCGAGACCGCGCCCGAGGACCAGTCCACGCCGGGATTGGGCTGCTCGGCGTGGAGCGTACGCGGCAGTACGCCGTGCTCCATCGCCTGGACCATCTTCATCACGGCGGCCATGCCCGCCGCCGCCTGCGTATGCCCGATGTTGGACTTCGCCGAGCCCAGCCACAACGGATGTTCGCGTGTTCCGGCCTGCCCGCCCGCCTCCTGCCCGCCCGCCTCCGGTCCGTACGCCTCCAGGAAGGCCTTCGCCTCGATCACGTCGCCGAGCCGGGTGCCTGTGCCATGGGCCTCCACCGCGTCGATGTCCGCGGGCGCGAGGCCGGCGTCCGCCAGAGCCTGGCGGATCACCCGTTGCTGGGCCGGTCCGTGCGGCGCGGTCAGGCCGTTGCTCGCGCCGTCCTGGTTCACCGCGGAACCGCGCACCACGGCCAGGACCCGATGGCCGGCGCGCCGGGCCTCCGAGAGCCGGGTCATGAGCAGCATTCCTGCGCCTTCGGCCCATCCGGTGCCGTCCGCCGCCGCCCCGAACGCCTTGCAGCGGCCGTCGGGGGCGAGTGCGCGCTGCCTGCTGAACTCGACGAAGGAGTGGGGTGCCGACATCACGGTGGCGCCTCCGGCGAGCGCCATCGAGCACTCGCCCCTGCGCAGGGCCTGGGCTGCCAGGTGCAGGGCCACCAGGGACGACGAGCACGCCGTGTCCACGGTGACCGCAGGACCCTCCAGGCCCAGGGTGTAGGCGATACGGCCGGAGGCGACGCTGCCCGCGTTGCCGATACCGAGGTAGCCCTCCACCCGTTCCGGCGTGCGGGCGAGACGACTGGCGTAGTCGCTGTACATGAGTCCGGCGTACACACCAGTGGGGGTGGCGCGCACCGTGCCGGGATCGATCCCCGCGTGTTCGAAGGCTTCCCAGGCGACTTCGAGCAGCAATCGGTGCTGCGGATCCATGGCCAGGGCCTCGCGGGGCGAGATCCCGAAGAAGGCGGGGTCGAAGCGGTCGACGCCGGACAGGAAGCCTCCCTCGCGTACGTACGTACGTCCTGGCTGCCCGGGATCCGGGTCGTACAGCCCGTCCACGTCCCACCCCCGGTCGGTGGGGAAGGGGGTGATGGCGTCGATCCCGTCCTCGACCAGCCGCCACAGATCCTCGGGATTCTGTACGCCGCCGGGGAAACGGCACGCCATGCCGACGATGACCACGGGGTCCTCGTCCGAACCAGCTGTCTCTGCCGGACGGCTGGGCGTGGCAGTCACCGTCCCACCGGCGAGCCGCGCCCGCAGATGTGCGGCGAGCTCGGCAGCGGTGGGGAAGTCGAAGGGCGCGGCCTCGGACAGGGAGAGCCCGGTCGCCGTCGCCAAGCGGTCGCGCAGCGCCGTCGACGTCAATGAGTCAAGGCCCAGGTCACGGAACGCGGTGCTCTGCTCCACCTCGTCCACGGCGCAGCCGAGCACGGCGGCGACCTCGGCCCGCACCAGAGCCGTCAGGTCCGTCGTCTCCACCTCTTGCGGCGTGAGGGCTTGGGGCGGCAGAGGGCGCGCGGACACGTCTGCGAGGGTGTACCGCTTCACCTTGCCCGAGGCGGTACGAGGGATCGCCTCCACCTCGTAGAAGGCGGCGGGCACCTTGAACGGTGAGAGGTGTTCCCGGCAGGCGGCGAGAATCTCTCTCCTGTCGAGGGCACCGGCGTGCGCCGGAACCAGGTAAGCAGCCGGGACCTCACCGTGTACGTCGTCCGAGAGGCCGGCCACGGCGGCGTCCTGTATTCCCGGCAGCGCCAGCAGCACCGCCTCCACCTCGGAGGGATGGATGTTCTCCCCGGCCCTGATGATCAGCTCGCTGACCCGGCCCGTGAGGGTGATTTCACCGTCGGTGCCGATCCGGGCCAGGTCACCGGTGCGGTACCACCCGTCGCGCAGGACCTCGGCGGTGTCGTCGGGCCGCTGGTGGTAACCGGCCATGACACCGGGCCCGGAGACCCACAACTCGCCCTCTTTCTCGCCCTCTTCCCCGCCCTCTCCCGGGGCTTCGGAGTCGCAGCCGTCGCCGATACGCGCCCGCATACCTGGCAGCACACGGCCGCAGGAGCCGGCCGTCCTGGCGGCGCCCGGCGCCGTCATGGTGACGGGCCCCGCCTCAGTGCTTCCGTAATGATCGAGGAACGGAACCCGGCAGACTTCCTCGAAAGCCCGCTGGAAAGCGGGAGGAGCGGTCGCACCCCCGCTGACGCAGCCACGCAGGGCGGGCGCCCCAAGGCCTCCGTCCCCTACGGCGTCAACGAGCTTGCGGTACGCCGCCGGCACACCGGCCAGCAGCGTGAAAGGGTCCTCGGTCCGGCGGAGTTCAGCCAGCACGTCCGTCACGGAGAACCGCGGAAGGAGCTTGGCGGACGCGCCCGTGGCGGTCACCCCGAGGACGCACAGGAGCTGCCCCATGGCGTGGTGGAGGGGGAGGGGCCAGAGCAGGCGGTCGTCCGCCGACAGGCCGAGGACGTCGACGAAACCGGACGCCACCGACGACAGCCGGTGGCGCTGGGTGGACAGCACCCCCTTGGGCAGGCCGGTCGACCCGGAGGTGTAGAGGAGCCAGGCCACCTCGTCGAGCCCGAGATCATCCGGAGCCGGCACAGGCGGCTCGGTGACGGCCAGGGCGGCGTAGCGGAGGATGCCCGCTACGCGGGCCGAACCGCCACTCGTCTCTGCTGCCGCTGCCGTTTCCGCTGCCGGTGATCCGTCTCGTGCCCCGGCATCCTCGACGAGCACCACGCCAAGCAGGGGGCGCTCGCGCAGCAGCGGCTGCAACTGCTCCAGGGAGTTGCGGTCGGTGAAGAGGACCAGGGCCCCGCTGTCGTCCAGCAGGTGTGCCAACTCGGCGGTGGTGCTCCGCGGGTCCATCGGTACCCCGACCGCGCCCGCCCTGGTGACGGCGAGGACGCTCTCGACGGCCTCCACCCGGCTGCCCAGAAGGATCGCCGCTCGTTCCCCGTGCCGCAGACCGAGGCCGACGAGGTGTCCCGCCAGCCGGCCGGTTCGCAGTTCCAGCTCCCCGTAGGTCACCTGGGAAAGGGCGTCCTGGAAGGCGGTCTTGGAACCGAAACGCCGGGCATGCTCCCGTAGTAGATCAGGCAAGGGGCGGAGGGCGGTCATGTGCGCTGTCACCAGGATGAACGCTTCCTCTGGATACGGGAGTTGCTGTGATCACGATAGTCGACCTGCGCCGAACAGGGGGAGCGCCGCCGGACGCGAGCCGCGACGGAGCGGAGCTGCCGTACTGCGTGGTCACGGATTGAAGTCCTCTACGGGAGCGGTGAGTTGGCTACCTCGACTCTGAAGCTCCTATGGATCGTCAAGTGGCTGGAGATGTTGATGGTGCGCTGGTGAGGTGGTGGTAGACCTCTCGCGCGACGAAGCGCTTGAGGCACCTGAAGATGTCTTTCGTCTTGAGCCCTTCGAGGGTGCATCGTGCGACGTAGTCGCGGGTGCGTGGGTCGTGACGCATGCGAACCAGGACGATGGTATGCAGCGCGCGGTTGGCCTGGCGGTCGCCGCCGCGGTTGAGTCGATGGCGATCCGTGCGGCCCGAGGATGCCGGCACGGGTGCAGCCGCACATAGATGGGCGAAGGACGCCTCCGAGGTGAGCCTGGCGGGGTTGTCCCCAGCGGTGACCAGCAACTGCCCGGCGGTTTCGGTCCCGACGCCCGGTAGCGCGAGCAGGCCGGGTTGCGGTGTGGGTGATCAGGGCGCCCAACTCGGCGTCCGCGTCCGCGATCTCTTCGCTCAGGTGCTATCGCTTGGCCAGGCGTTTGAGTGCGAGTTTGACGGCGGCGGCCGGGGTGGTCAGGTCGGAGCCGGGTCGGCTGGCGGCCAGACGGCGTATCAGCTCGGTGGTGGTCAGCGAGCGCAGTGCTTCGCGTGTCGCAGCGGGCGCGGTGATGATCAGTGATTTGAGCTGGTTGATGGTCTGGGTGCGGGCCTTGATGGCGCTGGCGCGTACCACGCGCAGTGTGCGGATTGCCTCGACCGCGCCGTCGCGGTCCTTCGGGGTGCTGCTGGCACGGCCGAGAGCACTGCGGTAGCGGCGGCGTAGGCGTCGATGGGGTCGGATTTGCCTGCGGCGCGACGAGCTCGACGATCGGGTCGATCCACTTCGACCAGAGTCATCTCGTTGGCACGCAGGTACCGGGCCAGTTCGGCACCGAAGGATCCGGTGCCCTCCATGCCCACCATCAGCACCTGGCCGTGCGAGCGCAGCCACGCCAGTAGGCGCCGATAGCCTTCAGGTGTGGTGTGGAATGCGTCGGTGGCCAGGTGCCGGCCGATGGTGTCGATGACGGCAGCCTGGTGGACGTCGGGTACCGGGTGGGCAGTGCGGTAGCGCCGCCTGGTCGGGTCAGGGGACGACGACGTGGAAGGGCTCGTCGGTGGCTGTGCCGTTCACGCCGGTCAGGACCTGGATGGTGTGGTCAGTATCGGCGCTGGCCGGGACGCTGACGTAGATCTCGCCGTGCCAGTCCGCAGACCGGTTGAGCGTGGCCACGGGGACACACATGCGGACGTCGATGTCCTCGCTGAGGGTGATCGTGTAGCGGCCCTTGTCCGTCCGCTTCACATCCGTCACGCCCTTGGACCGCTCGATCGTTCCGTCCTTCTTCACGACGGCGGCAGCTTGGGCGTATGGAGCGACGACCTGAGGCATGGTGCTTCTCCTTCGGCTGCCCTCCCCGGGGCTGGAACGCCCCGGGGAGGTTGATGGATTGGGATCACCTGTGCTGGACGGCAATGTGGAGATCCGAGTCGAGTCCAGCCTGGGTGAACTTCGCTGTGCCGAATGCACTTGCGTCCGCGGGGCACCCCCAGGGCTCGAAGACCACGCCCCGGCGAGCACCGCAGCTGGCTGGTCCGATCCTCCGGCCCGACCACACAGTGCACAAGGTCGATTACCAGGCGTGCTCGAAGTGGCTTGATCGTGGCACGCCGACCGGCGGCCAGCCCTCATGCAGCAGATCATCCACCCGTACGCACCTCACGGCCAGAGCTCAAAGGCAGCCACCTTGGGCGCCTGAGGAGGGCCAACTCGTCGAGTTCGACGTGACCCAGGGCCAAGGGACCATCAAGCCGAAAACGTACGACCCCTCTTCTGGGCGTCCTTCCGAAACCTGATCGCCCTAGTTGGCCAGACTGGCCAACTAGGGCTTGTCCGGGCGATCTTCGATGGCCCGTGCGATGACGTCGTGGATCAAGAACTCCCCGGGCCTGCGGTTCTCTTTGAGGCGGGCGAGGTTGTCGGGGCTGAACCAGTCGTAGGCAGAGTGCTTGGACCATTCCAGCGTGGGGTGATCCAAGTCGCCATCGACCTCGACGAGATAGTCGGCTTCGTGACGGAGTCCACCGCCGTCGTCCCCGGTCCAGGTCGCGGTGCCAAGGAACCGCCGCACGTGGGTCAGGCACCAACCGGTCTCCTCCTGGACCTCGCGTGCGAGAGCCTCCAAAACCGTTTCCCCAGCCTCGACGTGGCCGCCCACGATGTCCCAGGTATCAGGAAACAGGCGACGGCTTGGGCTCCGCTTTTGGGCGAAAGCCTGGCCGTCCTGATTGAGGATGACGGCGCCGACGGTCCAGACCTCGCCTGAGGCGGGATCAGGCACCTCGACGTCGTCGTCGACAGTGAACGACGGGTTGTGAGTGCTCATGACCGACAGCGTAGGACGGGCGTTTCCGCGCCTTGCCGGTTTCGTTGTGGTGGGCATGGGGCGGGGAGATCTGAGTGATTCCGAGTGGAACGGCTACGGCCGTTCCTGCCGGTCAGCAACAGGCGTTGTGGCAGGTGGAGGGATCACCGGCAGGTGATCGACGGGATTCTGCACCGAGTGCGGACCGGGGTGCAGTGGCGTGACCTGCCCGCACGGTTCGGGCCGTGGAAGACGGTCTACGAACGGCGCCGGCTGTGGTCGGCCGACGGGACGTGGGAGCGTCTGCTCCAGCAAGTCCAGGCTGCGGCGTTCGCCGCAGGTGAGATCGACCGGGATGTCTCGGTCGACTCCACCATCGTGCGGGCGCATCAGCATGCGGCGGGTGCCCGTACCGGCCCGCCGTCGGCGCCAGCCAAAGGGGGCCGAAGGGTCAGAACATCAGGACGAAACGCCCTGGCAGAGTCTGCACGCCCGCCTGGCGGAGGTGGTGCGGGAGGTGAGGGCCTGGGCCGCTCGCGCGGCGGGTTCACCACCAAACTCGACCTGAGCGCGGACGGCCGTTGTCGCCCGTTGTCTTTGATCGTCACACCAGGCCAGCGAGCGGACTGCACCCAGTTCAAGCCGGTGCTGGAGAAGATCCGAGTCCCGAAGTCGGGATCGGGTAGGCCTCGCAAGAAGCCTGACAGCGTCGCGGCCGACAAGGCCTACAGCAACGGGCCCTGTCGCGAATACCTGCGGCGCCGGGGCATCTGGCACACGATTCCGGAGAAAGCCGACAGCCGGGCCGCCCGCCTGCGAAAACGCTCACGCGGCGGGCGGCCACCCGGCTTCGACGAGGAGCGGTACAGGAAACGCAACACCGTTGAGCGAGCCATCAACCGGCTCAAGCAGCACCGGGCTGTGGCCACCCGCTATGACAATCGCCGTTACGTCTACCTCGGCACCGCCACCGCCGCAGCCCTCACCATCTGGCTCCGCACATGATCGGCCGGACCAGTCCTAGGCGGCAACGAGCTCCTGCTCGCGGTCCGGTGTCTTGACCGTGGGCTTCTTGTTCGGCAGTGAGAGCCGGAAGACCTTGTGCCACGCGGAGAACACCTGCTTGGGCAGAGGCCCGGTGACGTACTCCAGCTCGTACTTTTCGAACAGCGCGCGCACCTTCACCGCGACCTCGGCGTACCGGTTGCTCGGCAGGTCCGGGAACAGGTGGTGCTCGATCTGGTGCGACAGGTTGCCGGTCATGAAGTGCATGGCCTTGCTGCCGCTGATGTTCGCCGAGCCCATCATCTGGCGCAGGTACCACTGGCCGCGCGTCTCGCCCTTGATCGACCGGCGCTCGAAGACCTGTACGCCCTCGGGGAAGTGCCCGCACATGATCACCGAGTGGGTCCAGATGTTGCGGACCAGGTTCGCGGTGAACGTGGCGGCGAGCGTGGGGAGGAACGACGGGCCCGAAAGCAGCGGGTGGATCACGTAGTCCTTGAGCACCTGCTTGCGGATCTTGCGGCCCACGGCCTTGGCCCGTGCGCGGAACTCCGGGTCCTTGCGGCGGCGCTTGCTCAGGTTCTTGCCGAGCTCCAGGTCGTAGGCGGCGATGCCGTACTCGAAGAAGCAGGCGTTGAGGAAGTTCCACAGCGGCTGGCCGAGGTGGAACGGGTGCCACTTCTGGTCCTCGTCGACGCGCATGATGCCGTAGCCGAGGTCGTTGTCCTTGCCGATCACGTTGGTGTACGTGTGGTGCAGCTCGTTGTGCGAGTGCTTCCACTGCTCGGACGGCGAGACGTGATCCCACTCCCAGGTGGTGGAGTGGATCTTCGGGTCCCGCATCCAGTCCCACTGGCCGTGCAGGATGTTGTGGCCGATCTCCATGTTGTCCATGATCTTCGCCACGGACAGCCCGGCGGTGCCGAGCAGCCACGCGGGCGGGAAGATCGAGAACAACAGCACGCCCCTGCTGGCCAGTTCGAGCTTGCGCTGCGCCGAGATGACCTTACGGATGTAGGCGGCGTCCTTCTCGCCGCGGTCGGCGATCACTTCGTCGCGGATCGCGTCCAGCTCGCGGCCCAGCTCTTCGATCTGCTCCGCGGTCAGGTGGGCGGTGGGGTCGATGGCGGTCAAAGTGCTCCTACCGTTCGATGTCGCAAGGGCCCGCCGCGGCGGACACGCAGGTCTGGATGAGGACGCCCGGCTCGGCCTCGGTGAT
This sequence comes from Streptomyces sp. BA2, assembly GCF_009769735.1. Classification (NCBI taxonomy): domain Bacteria; kingdom Bacillati; phylum Actinomycetota; class Actinomycetes; order Kitasatosporales; family Streptomycetaceae; genus Streptomyces; species Streptomyces sp. BA2. The sequence continues at coordinate 142,641 of NZ_WSRO01000002.1, read as the reverse complement.
CTCGCCGGTGCGCAGGTCGCGGACGGCGCCCGCCTTGAGCGGCGTGACGCAGCCGAAGCAGATGCCCATGCGGCACCCGGAGGGCATGAGCACGCCGGCCTCCTCGCCGATGTCCAGCAACGGCGTGGCACCGTCCGCGTCGACGGTCCTGCCGGTGGCGCTGAACGTCACCTCGCCGCCGTCGCCGGCGACGACGATGCTGGGGCGGAAGCGTTCGGTGTGCAGGTGCTCCTGGATGCCGTGCTCGGTCCAGTGCTTTTCGGCGGCATCCAGCAGGCCCGCGGGCCCGCAGGCCCAGGTCTCGCGCTCGGCCCAGTCGGGCACGAGTTCGTCGAGACGGGCGATGTCGAGCATGCCGTCTGTGTCGGTGTGCACCTCGGTGAGCCGCAGCTTCTTGTCCGCGACCAGGTCATGCAGTTCGTTGCGGAAGATCACGTCTTGCGGCTGTGGCGCGCAGTGGACCATGACGACGTCGTCGAACTCGGTGTCGCGCAGCATGCCCATCACGGGCGTGATGCCGCTGCCGGCCGTCAGGTAGAGCACCTTGGCGGGCTTGGCCTGCGGCAGCACGAAGTCACCGGTCGCCTGGTCGAGCTGGATCAGCGTGCCCGGCTTCGCCCTGCGGACCAGGTGGTTGCTGACCTTGCCGTCCGGGATCGCCTTCACGGTGATCGTGACGCGGCCGTCCTGGCGGCTGGTCGGCGAGGTGAGGGAGTAGGCACGCCACAGGCGCACCCCGTCGACGTCGATGCCGATCCGCACATACTGACCGGCTGTGTGGCCGCGCCAGCCCTGTCCCGGCCTGATCACGATGGTCGCGGCGTCACCCGTCTCGGGATGCACGGCCTCGATGCGCCCACGCAGGTCAGCGCCCGCACGCAGCGGGCTGACCAGGTCGAGGTAGTCCGACGGCAGCAGCGGCGTCGTGACCATCTCCAGCAGTTTCCACGCCCTGCTGCGAAGCGCTGCACTCGTCATGACTTCAGCTTGCTGCGCCTCAAGGAGTAAAGTCCTGACCGTAAGACGTAAATCTGGTCGGCTGAATTGTTCGCAGGGAACAAAAACGTGAGCCATGCAATCCGGAGGGCCAGCGAACTGGCCCTGGATGAGACGACGGTCACCGCACTTCGGGCCGCGCTGAAGAGCACCGCCGACGAGGTCGTCCAGGCGATCATCGACGAGGTCCCTTCCTACGCCAACGCCCTTTCGGGCAGCATGGGCGCCACCATCCGCCGAGCCGTCCGCACCGCCCTGGGGCACTACCTGGACCTCGCGAGCGGGAAAGCCACAGGCGGCGACGCCGGTGACGCCGCCTATGAGCTGGGCCGCGGCGAGGTGCGCGACGGCCGTTCGATGGACGCCCTGCTCAGCGCCTACCGCGTCGGCGCCCGCGTGGCCTGGCGATGCCTGGCAGCGGGTGCCGTACCAGCGGGTCTGCCCGCCGCCGAGGTCGCCAAGTTCGCCGAGCTGACGTTCGCCTACATTGACGAGCTCTCTGCCGCGAGCGCCGCGGGCCACGCCGACGAACTGGCCGCCCGGGGCAGGGACCAGGAGCGCCACCTGGAACACCTGGCCCGCGACCTCCTCGCCGGGGCGAGCCCGGACGTGCTCCTCGCCTCTGTTCAACGGGCCGGGTGGCAGCCTCCGGTTTCGCTGACCGCGGTCCTGCTGCCCGCGGCCCAGGCCCGGCCCGCCTACCGCGCGCTCGACCCGAGCACCCTCGTCCTCGACGATCTGCCGGATGCCATGCCGGATGCCACCGGTGTGCTGCTCGTCCCCGATGCCGACCGATCACATCTCTTGCGGCAGCTGACCGACCGCACCGCCGTGGTCGGCCCGGCCCGGCCATGGACTCGTGCGTCCACCTCGTACGCACGAGCCGTACGCGCGCGCTCCCTCTCCTCTGATATTCGCGACACCGAGGCCCACCTGCCCGAGCTGGTGCTGAGCGCCGACATGGACGCGTTCGCAGACCTGCGTGCCCGAGCCCTCGCACCATTGCGGACCTTGCCTGCCGCGACCGCACGGCGCCTGGAGGAGACGCTGCGGGCCTGGCTGCTGCACCAGGGCAGGCGGGACGAGGTGGCGGCGGCGCTGTTCGTCCATCCCCAGACAGTCCGGTACCGGATGTCGCAGGTGCGGGAGCTGTTTCCGGATCTAGCATCGCCACACAGGGTCCTTGAACTGACGCTGGCGGTCGGTCTTCGGGCCGGCTGACGCGTACGTCGACAGCTCACGACCGCGTCCGCGAGCGGTCCAGGAATCGTGCCTCGTTCTCGGTTCCATCAGCTGGCTCATGCGGCCCGGGGAAGAGCGGCATTAGCCAGCTGAGACCGGCTTTCATGCTGTCGTGGAGGGCGCTGTCCTGGCGCGAGCTGACCCGCGGGCGCTCGGCGAGCTGCAGCTGGGCGACCGGCGGGGCGGCCAGGCCGGGTCGCCAGGGGCGGGGGGCCGGGCCGCTCGCGCCGGGGACCACCGTGGTTCTGCGACGGCCCTGTGCCTCCCTTCCGACAGGTGAACCGGACGACCGGCCGGGCCGGCCTGGCACACCGCGCGAGGGATGATGGGGATGGAATGACGGAACGTGAGGTCAGGAGCTTGCATGGCGAACCGGGTTCACCGACCCCGTGAGGACGCGGAGTTCAATTTCATCCTCGGGATGAGCGGAGTTCCGGTCCTCGCCTACTTCACCGGGACATGGCCCAAGGCAATCGAGCCCTGCCGGATGATGGACCTCGTCGTGGGCGGCATCGCCGACGACTACACGGGCCGCCTGACGGCCGTCCGCGCCGACATCACGCGTTGTCCGGCCGCAACCGAGCGATACGGGATCACCGGAGCCCCGTCCTACGTCCTGCTGAAGGAGGGAGAGGCGGTGGCGCACAGCACGGGGACAATGACCATCGCCGAGGTACGGGAGTTCCTGGACGGCCACCTCTGAGCGGCTGCTGCGGCACGTGGCCGCGACACCCGTCACGTCTCGTCTATGGGGCTGCGCCGCCTGAGACACCTTGGGGCGGAGACACCCCTACAGGTCACATAACACCGTCCAGGACCAGGCCGGGCGGCAGATCGGCGGCCGCGCGCACCAGGTCCGGGAACCGATCCTGGATGAGGTCGCCTCGCCGGGACTGCAGCAGCACCGCACCAGCTGTCGGGCCGGGCGTGAACAGGAGCGCTCTACAGCCACCACTTCGGCGGGCGATCTGGGCCCCGGACTCCGCAAGACCACCGGCGGCCGCGGCACACCGTCGTACGCTGGGCAGAACGATGACGTGCTGTCAGCCGTGGCGCCCCACGCGGGTGCCCAACAGGTGGCCAGCGGTGGAGATCGGACTCGCGGAAGCGTTGAGAGCCCTCCAGGAGGAGTTGGCGGCGGCCGAGTTGGAGGCAGCGGGACAGCCCGTCAGGCTGCACGTCGAGACGATCAACCTCGACCTGCAAGTGGCCGTGACCAACTCCCGGGAAGCCGGTGGCGGCGCCAGATTCTGGGTCCTGTCCGCGGACGGAAAAGCCGCCAGGGACACCGCGGTGACCCATACGGTGTCGCTCCAGCTGAAGGCCGAGACGCCCACGGGCGGACGCGTGCGCACCGGGACGGATGACGGCGGGCAGCTTCCTCTCGCGGACGACTAGTCGTGTGGCCCCCACAGGGCGCCCACGCGATCGGGGCGGTGAGCCACCTCGATCGCGTCGTGCAGGTCGTCCGCCGGGCTCCGGCCGGCCGGCCCTACTTCCAGGCCTCCGGATTCCTGCTCGTCGGTGACGTGGTGATCACCGCCGCCCACGTGGTGCGGGACCACGCCTCGACGTACGAGGTGCGGCCGCTTCGGCCTGCCTCGCTCCCTGCGCGTGTCGTGGTGCGGCGTGTGGTGACCCACGCGGGACGTGATCTCGCTCTGCTGATCCTGGACACGGAGCGGTCAGCACTGCCGTCCCTGCGGTTCGGAGAGCTGCCCCACGACATCGGGCAGGCAAGGATCCACGCGGTCGGGTTTCCCCGCTTCACGGTGGAGGACTCGCTTCCCAGGGCTCACCAGATCGACGGGACCGTCCAGCTCGGCTCGGACCGTACGGGCCATCAGCTCCAACTGTCCGTGCACAGCACCGACCCTCCGCAGGTACACATCGGCGGTTCACCTTGGGCCGGCTACTCCGGCGCGGGGATCCTCACCAAGCGCGAAGGGCTCCTGGTCGCCATCGCCGCCAGCCATCGTCCGGACGGCGACCGCAAGAACACCACGGGCACCGATCTGGTCGGCTGAGCGGACCCGGAGTTCCTCGGGGTCCTTGCCGAGCACGGAATCGACGCGACCCCGCTTCCCGTACGGCCCGAAGGCGGTCGGCCCGCCGCCGGGTCACCGCACTGGCTGCCGCGGTCGGTGCGCTCCACGCTGGCCGCCCAGAAGGTGGACGCCGACGAACTCCCTCACCACTTCCGGCAGGACAGACAGCCGCGGACCCTGACAGCGGTGTACGTCCGGCAGAAGCTGAGTCAGGAGGACACCCGCGAGGAGGATGAGCCGACCGCGGGCAGAGGGGACACCTTCGAGCCGCCCGTCGACCGCAGGACGGGCCGAGGCCCTGGACCCGCCAACGTCCAGGGCAGTACGGGGCCGAGCTCACACCCTGCCCAGCACGCCGGCCCGCCGCGGCTCCTGGAGGACGTCCTGCGCGACGGCTCCACCGGCGCGCACCTGCTCGTCCAGGCGGAACCCGGCGCGGGGAAGTCCACCCTGCTGCACCACAGCGCCCTCCGCCTGAGCGACGAGGCGCTGACGGCGACCGCCGGGTCCGGTGCCCTCCTACGCGGTACGGATCCTGCGTGGCGCCCTGTGCAGCCGCCGCGTCGGCGGTTACGACCGAGTGGAGTCGATGGCAAGGCCCGTCCGCCTCGGAGACCGATACCGCGATACGGCGGCACACACCGCGAGGGCGCCTTCCCGGCATTGGCAGTGGTACGAAAGCGACCAACAGGAACTCATCGACCTCATGCTGTCCAGCGGCGAGGAGTACAGGCCGTTGGCGGCCGAGGCCCTTGTCGACTTCATCTCCAGGCGCGACGTGAGCGCCGATGACCGCGACCGAGCCGTCGTCGCTGTTCTGTCCCTGGGACCTGAATTCAGAGATCACGCCGTGCGGGCTCTGTGGGGTGTCGCCCGCAGGCGGAAGCGGCCACGAGAGCGGCCGTACGACCGGAGACGTGCCAAGGACACCCTGGTGCGCCTGTCGGTCGAGGAAGCCCTCGACCGCAACGCCCTGTCGTAGCCCTCCTGGAACCCCACCCGTCGCACCCGAATAGCGTCAGCGTTTCGGCCATCCCGAGTCGTCACTCGATCCCGTCGTCCCGCTGCCGTACTCGTTTCTTCGCGTACGTGAGGAAGATGGTGCCGCTCTCCATGATCTTGCTGTCGGCCAGGGCGAACAACGTCGGGTCGAACGGCCTCTTCTCCCCGAACAGTGGCGTCCCCGAGCCGATCGCCATCGGCGCCAGCTTGACGACCAGTTGGTCGATCTCCGAGAAGAGCACCCCGGCCAGCTCTCCGCCCCCGCACAGCCAGATGTCCTTGCCGTCCTCCTGCTTGAGTTCGCCATCGTTATTTGAAGGCCCAAGGGCCGTCGCGTTTTTAGGCCCAGTTCGGCAGATCGGTGCCCCACTGGGTCGGTGCATGGTCCCAGTTCACGGGTGCGCCGTTGTAGTGGACTGGGGGCAGGGCATGACGCAGCAGTCCGTAAGGCGATTCGGTCTCGGTGAGCCAGGATCCGGAATCGTAGGTGTCGGCTTCGCCCTGTGCGGGGGCGGGGCGGATGTCGTGCAGCAGCCAGGACGCTGTGCCTGCCAGGGAGAGGCGAAGATGACGTCCACCGCCGGTGGTCTGGCGGTCGCTCAGCGCACGGAGGACGGCGGCGGCGAGCAGGTACCCGGTTCCGTGGTCCAGCGCCTGTGCGGGCAGTACACCAGGGCGGCCGTCGGCCGTGGTCTCGATCGCGGCGATACCGGTACCGGCTTGGACCAGGCTGTCGAAGCCGCGACGATCGGCCCAGGGGCCGGACCAGTCCCAGGCGCACAGTTGGGCCACGATCAGGTCGGGATACCGGTCCAGGAGCACGTCGGGGGTCAGTCCGTGCCGGTCCAGGGCGCCGGGGCGGTAGCCGGTCACCACGACATCTGCCTGGCTGAGAAGGTCCTCGAAGGCGTGCTGATCGCCAGGGCTGCTGAGGTCCAGCAACGTGGAGCGTTTGCCCATGCCGGTGTCGGCGTGAGCATCTGCGTCCTCGGGGAGCTGGGGGGCGTCCACGCGCAGCACGTCGGCGCCCAGCAGCGCCAGTGTGCGTGTGGCGACGGGGCCGGCGATGACGCGGGTCAGGTCCAGGACCCGCACGTCTTGGGCCGGTACGGATGCGGGCGCCAGCAACCGAGGGCTGCTCTGACCCACGTGCCGCGTCTCGACCAGGGCGGGCCCGGCCGCAGCGGGTGCGGAAGCCACGGCCACGGCCAGGCCGCCCGCCGCGTAGATGGTCTCCTGGACCTCCCGGGCCGGACGCGATGCCAACTCCTTCGAGAGCACACCCACCAGCGCCTGGTCCCCTCCCGTGTCCGCGATACCCAGGGCGCTGAGCAGCCGGGCTCGGTGGTGAGGGTAGTTGGCGTGGGTGCGAACCCATCCGTCGGCCGCCTGCCAGAACCCGGACAGCGGGGCGAAAGGCGTCGGGGCCCGGCCGTCGATTCGCAGGTGACGTTCACTGACGAACGCGGTGGCCACCGCCGCCTCGTTCACCCGCACTGTGGGCACCGGCACGCGGTTGCGCAGCGCCAGCAGTTCCGCCGCCGCCAGCGAGGACACTCCGACGCTGGCCCGCGCCAGTTCCCTCACCGGCAGACGCGACGGCAGGACAGCGCCCGCCCCCTCGAAGGACACGCTCTGAACCAGTTGGCTCCGGCCCCCCAGGGCCGCCCAGGCGTGTGCGGTGGCCGCATCCTCGGTATACGTCATCCGCTCATTGTGCGACACCACCAGGATGACGCCTCGCTCGGCTCTGACCTGCGCAGTCACTTCCTCGCTGAGGCCAACTGGCCGAGGGGTTACTGGTGCCGAACCCAACTCGCCCACGATGTCCCTTTCACCAACGCCGACCCCGATTGCTTCGCCTTACGCCGCCTGCACCCGCGCTGGCACGCCGTCAGTGACTGGTTGTGGAGGTTTGAACGGGAGTCGTTCTGCGATGTCAGCGGGAGTTACTTCCGTTCGTACAGCAACGACCGCGATGGGTTTGGGAGTCACCGCCATCAGCGGCCAGCGGGCACCGCTCCGCCTCTTTCCTCGGTAGCTGTGGGCCTTTGCCGTCGACGAAGGCGCAGCTCTAGGTGGAGCGTCTCCAGAGGGGTTTTGCTACGGTCGCAGCGGTGACCAAACGGCTGGCTGGCCGCCTGCCGCAACTCGGCGTGAGGACCCGGCACGGCCTTGCGCTCAGTGGCTACCCATCTCGTCGTCGGCCCTCGCGCCAGAGATCCAGTTATTGGCCCGCTGGCTCTCCGCCATGCCTTCAATCCCCGAGCAATCCCCGAGGAATCGACCTGTTGGAGCGTGGTTGGCGTACTGTCCTCGCTGCCCAGGAAGCCCGTGGCCAGTTCCTGTTGCCTCTGCTGGGGGGGGCTGGCTCTTCAGCCACTGCTGGTTGTCCGGGCTGAGTAGCCCCCGAAGCAGCGTCTCCAACGATGTCAGTCATGCAGGTCTGCTGTTCGGTGCGTGGGCCCTGCGACCTCGGTGTTACGTGTAGCCGGCGCGCGGTCGCCGACACCGGCAGCCGTGCCCAATAGCCCGGCCGGAGATGTGACCGCCACGGAAGATGCATCCTAATAGCCCGCCATGCCAGGCCCGCGCCTTTGGAACACGCTCTTCGCGAACAGAGACACAGGCTGGCAGCGGCATCCGAAGTCGCCGACTTTGATCATCGTCTCGAGGTAGCGACCGGCATCCGAAGCCATCGCGAAACGACATCCGATCGGACCTCTACAGCCATGCGACTATGTCGGTGTCGCCGAGTGGCGTTTGTCGATGAGTTCGGATGTCACTTGCCGATCTTGGCGGGGTGAGATGTCGGTGAGTTTCGATGTCACTCCGGGGCGGGTGACGGGCGTTTGAGGGCGTGATCGGCTTGTTGTGATCGTCGAGGTCCTGCGATGCTCGCCGGATGTGGCGTGAACGGATCATGGAAGTCATGGCAGACGCGGAGCTTGCCGAGCCGGCGACCAGCGAGGCATTGGCCGAGGTCGAACGTGTGCTGGGGCAGCCGCTGCCCGAGGATCTCGCGTCCCTGCTCCGTGAGTGCAATGGAATGTGCGGACACTTCGGCACTGACGTGGTGTGGAGTGCCGAGCGGATCGCTAAGGAGAACGCATCCTTCCGCGCCTCGGCGGACTTCGCCAAGCTCTATATGCCCTTTGAGCCGCTGATGTTCTTCGGTGACAACGGTGGCGGGGATCGGTTCGGCTTTGTCAGGGTCCCGCTGCGTGACGACGTGTTCGTCTGGGATCACGAGACGGACGGGCGTTCATGGGCGGCGAACGGGCTGGACGACTACTTGCGTCGAACCCTGGAAGACTCCGGGGATTGGTGGCGGGGCTGAGCACTCAGTTTTCGGGGGCTTCGTCCAGGCGGGCTTGGGTGTGGGCGAGGCGGTAGGACTTGCTGCCGGTCTCGATGATGTTGCCGCCGAAGGTGAGTCGATCGACGATGGCCGCGCAGAGCCGGAGGTCGGCCGGCCGCCCCGGCACGGCAAGGAGTTCAGCTTGGCCCGCCCCGAGTCGTTGCCCGGAGCCGTCCGTGGTCACGGTGAACGACACGGCTCGCTACGGCAAGGCCGAGGCGCGTTCCAGGGAGTAGCGCAGGGCGGTGAACTGGGCCTCGATGCGGTTCAGTCAGGAACTGTTGGTCGGGGTGTAGGCGAACTCAACTCGACGTTGTTCGCCGCGGCCCGGTCGCCGACCCGGCTGTCCTTCTTCGTGGTCAGATGCGGGGAGAAGTTGTCGAGCACGATCGCGATGCGGGTCTCGGGCGGGTGGAGGCTGCGCAGGTAGCGGCAGAACTCCAGGAACCTCGTGCGGTTCTTCTTCGGCTTGATGTGACCGTAGAGCTTGTCCCGGGCCGGGTCGTAGGCGGCGAACAGGTGCCGGACCCCGTGCGGGCGGGTGTAGGTTTCCCGCCGCCGGGGGCGGGGTTCGCGTTCGGGATCCTTGTGCTTGCCGCCGCGTTCGGCCCACCGCCGGCCCGGGTGGGGCTGGAGGTTGAGCGGCCCAAACTCGTCCAGGCAGTACACGACGTCAGGCTCGCCGTCCTCGGGTATAACCTCGCCGTCGGCGATGGCGTACAGGTGCTCCACTCGTGCCTTCTTGGCCGCGTAGTCGGGGCCACGGGAGGCTTTCCAGGTCTTTGATCATTGAAAGGTGACGCCTTCCTCGCGGAGCAGGATGCGCAGGCCCTCGTGGCTGATGTCGTCGACCATCCCCTCGGCGACCAGGAAGTCCGCCAGTTCGGCCAGGCTCCAGGTCGAATACGGCAGGCCGTGCTCGGCCGGTCGGGGCTTGGCGATCATCTTGATCTCGCGGCGCTCGGGCAGCGTGAAGGTCTTCGGCCGGCCACCCTTGTACTTCGGGTAGAGCGCCTCGAAGCCGTCGGTGTTGAAGTTGTGGATCACGTCGCGGATCCGGTCCGCGCTGGTGAAGGTGACCTGGGCGATCTTTCGTCACGGGCATGCCCTGCGCGGACAGCAGCACCGTCTGGGCCCGCCTCCAGGTCACCACCGAGCCGGTGCCACGGCGGATGATCCGCAGCAGCCGTGTGCCCTCATCGTCGTCGATCTCGCGGACGCGACTCGTTCTGCCACCCGCACAGCCCGATGGCCGCGCAGGCCGGAAACAAAACCCGGCTTCGCTCACGTCCGGGGACAGCGTTCTGTCAGGGGATGTTCCCGCACCGACGACACCGTGGTGTCACAGCGCCCGGCGCATGCAGGCCCGCGGCCATCGGTCCAGGCCGTGTGCCGCCTCGCGCTCGCGGATCTTCCGCAGACCGGGAGTGAGCCTGTTGTCGTCCATGAGTTGAAAACCACAGCGAGCGTAGTAGGGGGCGTTCCAGGGGACCCGAGTGAACGTGGTGAGGGTCAGAGCGGGCGCCCCCTCGCTCCTGGCGTGGGCTGCCAGATGGTCCAGCAGCAACCGGCCGACACCGCGACGCGCGCTGTCCGGGTGCACCGAGACCTGCTCGACGTGGAGGTTGCCGTCGACGCGGTCGGCGATCAGGTAGGCGACCGGGGCGTCGGCGTCGTTGGCCACGACCCAGGCCAGCCCCGTGTGGTGGTAGCGGGCGAGCTCACCGAGCGTGAGCGGCTCATCCTCGGCGATCTCCGGCATGCCCACATCTCGAAAACACTGCCCGGCGGCCCTCTCGATGTCTTGGAGGACGGGCAGTTCGTCCAGGCTCATGGCTCGGATGTGCATGGACGCATTCTCCACGGCACGCCGGATGGCGCCACCGATTAGGCGTCCTGTGACGGCGGTTCACCGGCGGTGGCTGCGTGACGAAGGGCCCGCATCGACCGGCCCGTGCGTCGCTCACCCGATGCCAGCGGTCACAACAGGGGGAACGTTGCCTGATGAGGCACTAGAGACGACAGTTCCAGCGGCGTCGGCGTCACCAGCAGTACTGGCCCCTCCTACCGCCCCTCCGGGTGAGGAGATCCTTGATCGGCCGTCAGGAGACTGCTGAGCGCCTCTGGTTCTCTGGGGGTGGCTGTCGGCCGCCGAACTGAGTGGGGTCGGGGACTGGAAACGGAGCGGAAGCCACCGCGCCAGTCCCCGACCCTAGAGCCCGTCCGTGAACTCGACGTGCGGGGGTCTGTGGGTGTGGTGATGGAGCTGTCCGGCCTATCGCTGGATGTATACCTCTCTCAACGGGCCGCCAAGGAGAACGAGGAGTTGCTCTGCCGCGGCCGCTGTCCCGTCGAAGTGCATCTGTCAGATGGCAAGCCGCTGACCTGATGGGGTGGCACGTTGCTTGAGAACACCGGGTCTCAGTGTTCGCAACTGACATGGCTCTCGTGGAATCGTGCTGGACGGACGGGACAGCTCTGTTGATCGTGGTGACCCCGTAGACCCGTTGACAAAGACCGACCCGCGTGGCCACAGTCGCGCGATGGAGATCGATGAGCTGACCCCGGCCGAGCTGCGAGTCTGGCAGGCGTTTCCGCGCGGGACCGAGGTCAACTTCCGTACGACCCCCGACGAGGAAGCCGTGGCCGGGAACACCTGGGGGCCCGAACGCACCGTGCGCGCAGCGGTGTTGCGCACCTTGCTGCTCAACGGGCCTCGCACGGCGGGCGAGACCGCCGTGCTCAAGGTGGCGGGAGCCCGGATCACGGGCCGGCTCGACCTCCAGTACGCGGCCGTCGACTGCCCCGTCCACCTGTGGGCCTGCTACTTCGAGGAAGAAGTCGACCTGTACGGCGCCCAGTTACGCCGCCTTAGCCTCGGCGTCTCCGTCCTGCCGTCGCTGCATGCCACGGCGCTCAGACTCGACGACTCACTGCGCTTGACGCTGTGCCGGGTGCGCGGCCCCGTACGCCTGGCCGGGGCGCGGATCACGGGGGCGCTCTTCCTGGACCGTGCCCGCATCGGCGAACCGGCTCAGGGGGCCGACGCGCCCCCCGCGCCGCTGCCCGACGACACCTCCGTCCCGCCCATGCCACCTGTCCCGAACCGGCGTCGCGAGGACGTCCTGCAGCTCAACGGCGCCGTGATCGAGGACCACCTCTCGGCACGCGGCCTGACCGTGCACGGCACGCTCCGTCTGTACGGCGCAAGCATCGCGGGCGCCCTCGACCTCGACGAAGCGCAGCTCAACTGCCCCGCGGGCGTGGCCCTGCGCGGCACTGGCCTGGCGGTTGGCTCCGACCTCAATGCCCGGTACCTGACGGCGAACGGCGAACTCTGCCTCAAGGGAGCGACGATCGCGGGCACGCTCGCACTCAGCGACTCGCGGCTCGACAACCCCACTGCCACCGCCCTGCATGCCTCGACGCTCAGCGTCGGCGCGGATCTGAACGCGATGCGGCTCGTCTCGAACGGCCGGATTAATCTGCGCGGCGCGCGCATACCAGGCCAGCTCAATTTTTCCTACGCAACGCTCGCCCGCCCGGATGGTGTCGCTCTGAGAGCCAGCAGCCTGGTCGCCGGTGAACTCTGGTTCCGCGAGGCCCGGCCCATCCAGGGCATGGTCTCACTGCGCCGCTCCCAACTGGATCTGCTCCACATCGCCCCGGAGACCTGGCCCGACGAGGTCCGGCTCGACGGCCTGACCTACACCACACTCGCCCCGCACGAGCCGGCCGAACGCCGGCTGGCGCTGCTGCGGCGGGACAGAGACGGCCACGTCCCGTTCTCGTACGAACAACTCACCGCCTCCTACCGCCGCATCGGCGACGACGACGCGGCCCGCACGGTCCAACTCGCCAAACAGCGTCGACACCGCGCAACTCTGTCGCCTTACGCCCGCCTGTGGGGCTACGTCCAGGACGCTACGGTCGGCTACGGCTTCCGCCCCGTCCGCGCGGCCTCCTGGCTGTTCTCACTCCTGCTGATCGGCACACTCGCCTACACGGCCGAGCGCCCCCGCGCCCTGAAACCGGACGAGGCCCCGACCTTCAACTCGCTCTTCTACACACTCGACCTTCTGCTGCCGATCATCGACTTCGGCCAGGAACATGCCTATACGCCGACCAGCACCGGACTCCAGTTGCTGGCCTACGCCCTGATCATCATGGGCTGGGTCCTCGCGACGACGATCGCGGCCGGCGTCACCCGCACGATCAGCCGCCAATGACGAGGAACGGCCGCGACTTACGCCGCGGCCAGCCGATCGGCCTTGGCCCTGGTTCGGGCGACCGCGGCGCGCTCTGTGGGCGGGCCGCCGAGGAAGTTCGGATCACCCGCAAGACGCTGCTGACGCTGCCCGCCCCGCAACCGCGGGCACCGAAGCTGCCAGACCACCGGCCTACCAGCAGATCACGGCGGTGTTCACTGCGGCCGATCATCCGCTGCGGGCGCGGCAGGTCTGCGAGGTGATGGACCTGACGGTCGCGCCCCACAACATCAACAACGTCCGTCTGCAGCTCAAACGGCTGACCGGCCGCGGGAGCCTGGCCGAGACCGAGCAAGGCTTGTTCACCCAGCCGCGGCCATGGCCGCCCGGCGACTTCGCGGCCAGCCTGCTTACCCCTCCCGAAAGAGCGAAACGAACATGAGCTCACGCACCGCCTCCCACACCGGGTAATGAAGCGTCAGCCCGCCCACATGGTGCTGTTCACGTGCGCGGTGTCGTGGTGTTCGTGGTATTTGCTGATCTTTCCGCCGCTGATCTCGAAGAGGAGGTGATAGTGGTTGCGGTAGTCTCGCGTGTTCTTCAGTTTCATGGTCGAGTACGCCTCCACGGCGACCCTGGGGCCTTGAATGGTCCATGCGGTGGGTGTGATGACCAGCGGGCCGTCCGTGATCGAGTCGAGCGGCTTGAGCATGGCGCGGAACTGGTCCTTGGTGACGTGACCGTCTCCCGGAGCCCCGCTCATCCACCAGGAGCTCCTCCAGCGGTTCCGTGTTGTCGGCCGCTCCCCACCGCCCCTTGGCGTAGAGGCTCAGGAAGTGTTCGACGATTGCCCTCTTCTGTGCGTCGTCCATCACGCAACTCCGGTTTCTGGTGGGTTGGTGGCCGGTGTGCGCGACCCAGCGTGCATGACCGCAGGTACGCGCACAAATGATGATTGAGAACCCCAGGTATGCATTCCAGGAATACCTCGGCTGTAGAGTGAAGGGCATGACGGATGTGACTCTCGTGGGACTGCGCGTGGTGCGCGAAGTCGCTGCGACGGGCTCCTTCAGCGAGGCAGCAGCTTCCCTCGGCTACACGCAATCGGCTGTATCCCGGCAGGTGAAAGTTGTCGAGTCCGCCGTGGGCGCGGCCCTTTTCGAGAGGAGAGCACGCGGGGTAACACCCACGGAGGCCGGCGTGGCATTCGCACGGCACGCGGCCGACGTGCTGTCGGGCCTCGACGCCGCCGTCCGTGAGGTCAGCGCGCTGCGTCAACACATCACGGGCTGTGTGACGATCGGCGCGATCCCGTCTGCGGCGGCAGCTCTGGTTCCGCGTGCTCTCGCGCAGCTGGCGGACGAACACCCCCATGTGACCGTCGGCTTCGTGGAGGATTCAACCCCCAGCCTTTTGCGGCAGCTACGTTCCAACCGTCTGGACATTGCCGTCGTGGGTGTATGCGCCGGGCCGCAGGAGCATGACCTCGACGGGCTGCGCCAGGAAACGCTCCTGGAAGACGATCTACGTGTCGCGCTGCCCCGGCATCACCCATTGGCCACCCGGCCCCTGGTGCGGGCCGACGAACTGCGCCACGACAGTTGGATCGTCGAGAACACTGCCGGTGACACCCCGTACTACGGTGCCTGGCCCACCCTCGTTCGGCCAACGGTCGCCCATCAGGCGCGCGAATGGTCCACGCGCCTGGGAATGGTGGCTGCCGGCCTGGGGGTCTGCCTGCTGCCGGGCATGGCGGTCTCCTCCGCTCCAGCCGGTGTGAGAATCGTCCGGGTCGAGGACCGCCACTGGCAGGGACGCGCGACCATCGCCGTGACCAACGAACAGCGCTCAGCGGAAGCCGACGCGGCTGTCGCAGCCCTCAGACAACAGGCGCCTGACCTGCATTGAGATTTTCCCAGCAGGACTGCAGGCGTGCCAACCGTGTTCGACGGGGGCACGCGCCAGGGCCCGGCTCGCACTGCAACCTGGCTAGGGCCTTTCGTTCGGATCTCCGAGGTGTCGCAGGTTCTGGTGTGCGGGCCTGCGCCGGATCTCACGTCTCCTCCCGCAGGGCGGTTTCAGCGGGTCGCTCAAATCGCCGAAATCTCCAATGGAATCATGTAGTCGCGGAATCGGGTTACGTAGCCGTCCCGGCGCGTGACGAACCAGATGTAACTCAGGTCGATCGGTGCTCCGTCTGCGGGGCGGTGATGACGGGCGACTGCCTCGACGATCAGATCGTCGCCGGTCTCGTAGGCTCGGACTTCCGTAAGAGAGCCGTAGCGAAGCCGGCCGCCGTCGAGCAGGCCACGCATGAAAGTGTCGATCTCCTCGCGGCTCGTCAGCCGCACCGGGCCGGTGGGGGTGAAGGGAATCTCGTAGAGCGCGTCCGGAGCGAAGATCGATGTGAAGCCGTCGAGGTCACCGGCCCACAGTGAGCCGAGTGCCCGAGAGAACCACGGGGGCAGGGTGGATGATGAGGCCATTGCGTCTCCAGTGAGGTGTTCGACCTGTGTGTCCTGAAGGGCCTAACACCATTACGGACCGACAGTCCGAAAATAAGAGGCCGAGGCGAGGTCGCCCTCCGACCTCGCCTGAGGTCGTACTCGCGGCCGCGGACGCCCTCTTCGCGCGAGCTGACGTCAGCAGCGTCTCCGTCGATGACATCGCAGCGGAGGCACAGGTCAGGAAAGGGACGATCTTCCGGCTCTTCGGCAGTCGCGACGGCCTGCTGGATGCGCTGTGGGCCACCAAAGCCCGAGACCTACGGGAACAGGTGGACAGCGGCCCCCCACCCCTTGGCCCCGGAGCGCCCGCGCGGGACCGAGCCGTCGCCTTCCTTGATGCGGTGCTCACATTCAAGCTCGACAACGGCAACCTGCTGAGAGCTCGTGAAGCCACAACGTCAGGACTGCTGCAAAGCGAGCAATACCGGTGGATGAGGGACCTGCTGGCGCGGACCGCGATGGAGGCCGTCCCCACCCTGACAGCCAAGGACGCCGAATACTTGGCGCACATCTTGCTGGCCGCCGTGCACATCGATCTTGTCGACGAACTACTGGCATCCGGACAGACGCCCTCCGCGATACGCCGCATCCAACGAGCGCACGTACTCGCCGTTTTGAGCAGCGAACTCAGCTAGGCAGTCTCGTTTGGACCAGCCGGCCGTTGGTCCCCGTGCTGATGGCCCAGGCCGACGCGGACGAGGAGCTCAACTGGGCCGTCGCGGCGGACTCCACGACCGTGCGTGCCCACCAGCACGCGGCGGGTGCCCGCAAGAAGGGCCCCGGCAAACGAATCCGGCGACCACGCCATCGGCCGCTCCCGCGGCGGACTGACCACGAAGATAGCTACTGGCGGCACTGCTGGGGGGCGGAGACTCTTCTCAACTCCGCCCCCGCGTCCTGCCGAGCGGTGCGTGAGCAAGTGGAAACAGTTCCGCGCGGCCGCCCATCGGTACGACAAGCGCGACTACATCTTCAACGGCACCCTCACTGACGGCGCGATTGTCATCTGGCTCCATGGCGCCGTCAAAGAGCCATCAGAAACGATCTAGGGGTACGTACGACGACGGAGGCGGGCCCGGGCGCGTGTCACACGCACGGGTCCGCCTCAGTCCTCGTCGTCGCTGCGCCCGTGTGGCTCAGTCTTCCGACATCGGATAAACCGTCTTGCCGGGCAGCTTCAGGTCGCTGCAGCCGTGGATGCGGCTCTGCTCGGTGGCGAACTTCAGGAGCAGGGGCCGTAGTTGGGCGCCCGTCACGTACCGGTCCGAGGGGTCGGTGGCCCGGGGGTCGCTGTACGCCTGGAAGTTGGCGGCCTCGCCGTCGCACAGGGCGGTGGCGCGCCCCAGGTCCTCGGCCATCAGCGGGCCCTGGGCACTGCGGTCGGAGGGGTAGTCGACGTTTGCGGCGAGCAGCGTCTCGAACGGCTCGTCGGTCCAGTCGCCGAACCAGCCGGAGAACTCGACCACCGGCGCCCCGCCCTTGCCCTTCGCAGGGTCGACCAGGGCGCAGCTGGTGATCGGCATGTCACCGGCCGAGCGTTCCGCGAGCTCCCAGGGCCTGCCCGACGGGTTCTTCGGCAGCCGGACATCGGCCAGCCAGCCGCACTCCTTCGTCCCCGCGGCCTGGGACAACGGGCGGCTCTCCAGCTCGGCCACGCGCTCGGGCAACGGCAGCCGCTTTGCCCCGCAACCGGACTTCTCCGAGGCCGCGTTGGCTGCGGAAGCGGCGATCCGCAGCAGAGCGGGACTGGGCTCGTCGCTGGTATTCGGACCAATAGCCCTGGTCAATAGCCGCTGCTTTCGGCCCAGTTCGTCACGCCCGAGCTTGGGGCACTCCTGCAGGATCACGGCACCGAACTGGTCCGCGAAGCCGGGGGTTCCGTCGGGGAACACATAGTTCGGCTCATCTGGAATGGTGAACGACATGTCGAGCTCGCGACCGATCCCGGCGCCACCCGACATCACATCGACGGAGAGGGCGCGGTTGTCGTCTTCCGTACTGATCACGCACTTCATGCCGCCCCCTTCGAGGGAGACTTCGTCGGTGTGCTTCTGGAGCCGCTCGTCCGGCAGCACGTCCGCGAGGTCGGCCGAGGCGAGCGTCCCGCCGCACATCCTGGCCGCGAACCACCAGTGCTGCCACAGGGGTTTGGCCGTGTCGACGGCGAAGCCGAGCACGACCGCGGCAACTACCGTCCAGGCCGCTACCTTGCCGAAACGTTTCCATGGTGAGGGGGTGCGAGGCGCACCTGTACTCGGTGCGCTCGGTGCGCCGGACGTGCTCGGCGCGTCGCCCTGCACAGGTGTCGGCCGAACATCGGCGTGCTCAGAACTCAACAGGACCCCCGTGATCGCACTCACCATGCGGATGGTGCACATAAGGCCGGAACGACATGATCGCTCGGCAGCCTAGACGAGCCGTCACCGCTCCCGACGACCGCACCCGGGCGCCCGATTCCCGCCCGCCCCGCCATAATCCGCGATCGCCGCAGGTGGTGGAGGTGCCGGTTCAACACCGCCGCAGGGGCTGGGCAGCGCATCTTCACCGATGGTCCACCGAACCGGCGCGGATCTTGTCGGCGTACAGGTCGATGCCGCACCTAGAATCGGTGGCCGACGGGGGATGCAAGCCGCCAACCAGCCGTGCATTCAATGCCGTTGAAAGTACGAGTAAGAGTTCAACCGAAACGGGGACGTATGAAGAAGTCCAAGTTCGCCAGCGCGCTCGCGGTGGGCGCGATGGTGGTGACGGGGGTCCTGGCGGGCGCGTCGAGCGCCTCTGCCGTGGGTTCCTCGGCCTGTACCGAGAACACCCCGAACACCAAAGTCGCGGTCACCGAGACGGTCCACTTCCGCACCGGTCCCGGGAAGAGCTACACGTCCAAGGGCCTTGTGGGCAAGGCGGAAAACAAGTTCTACCAGTACTGCGAGCGCGGCGACTGGGCCTACGGGAAGGTCCTCAAGGGGGCCCACAAGGGCAAGATGGGCTGGATCAACGAGTACTACATCGGCTGGCCGATGAACCCTCCCGGCAGCTGATCCGCGGGGCGCATGAGTTGTGAGCGTGAGACATGCTCCGACTCATGCGCCAGGGGTGCAATGCCATGGGGAAGCGTGCCGAATCGTCGGCGCGCACACCCCGCACAGGCAGCCAGGTAACGGGCCCACGCCCGCGCACGACGCTCGGCCGGGAAACCCCGGCCGAGCGTTTCGCATGAGCGGGCCCACAGCCCACACGAATCCAGCTACGGCAGGTTCCTGGCCATGACGATCCGCTGGACAGGTCCTAACTGCGCTTTCGCCCTGTGAGGTGTGTTTGATCCCGGGTCAGGTTCCGCGCCGCGGCAGTCCCTACAACCAGTGCGGTGGAGCCGACTGGTATAGCGGGCACGTCGGGTTCGGCGCGGTCGGGTACGGTGTGAGCATGGTGCCGGGGCTGGTGGTCTTCTCCCAGGGCTTGCGCCGGTCGGCGGCGAGTGGTGCGGCGAGGCGGAGCTGGGTGTGCGCGGCGATCACCAGCCAGACGCCTCACGAAGCTAAAAGTCAAGCCGCAGCGGCATGCGAGCGAGGGAACGCCGTCACTTCATCGAACAACTCGTGGTTCTTCAGGCAGTGATAGAGCTGGCCGAGGAGGCGGTTGAAGAGGTTACGGAGGGCGGATGCGTGCCAGTCTCCGTGCTCGTCGCGGCGTCGGCGGTAGTGCGCCTTGGCACCCGGAGAGCCGTTCGGGGCAGAGAAGGCCCAGAGATAGCCAGCGTGGTTGAGGCGGTCGTTCTTGATCCGTCGTCGGGTGATGCTGGACTTCTTGCCAGAGGCTCGGGTGATGGGCGAGGCGCCCGCGTAGGCCTTCAGCCCACGGGCATCGGCGAACCGGGCGTGGTCGTCTCCGATCTCGGCCAGCACCCGGGCGCCGAGCTGAGCTCCAAGACCGGGGAAGCTCAGGATCACTTCAGCGTCCGGGTGCTGAGGGAAAGCCTCTTCCACCGCCTTCGCGAGGTCATCCGCGGCGGTGCAGGCAGCTTCCAGCTGGCCGAGGAGGGCGAGCATCTGCTGGCCGAGGGCATCTTCGACGAGCGGGGGCTGGTGGGCCGAGTCGGCACGGAAAGCTTCGCGGAGCCGCTCGGCCTCGGTCTCGATGCCTCGTTTGCGGCCGGCCCGTTTGAGGGCCGCGCTGATCTGCGTGCGGCTCAGTCGTGCAGCACTGGCGGGGGTGGGGGCGAGTTTGAGGAGCTCGCGGGCCTCGGGGCGGCAGAGGCCGTTCGTCCAGGTGGCGAAGGCGTCCAAGACGGCGGGGTAGTACTCACGGAGCAGAGAACGGAGTTGGTTGGCCATCTGCTGGCGGTTCCAGGTCGCATCCTGCTGGGCGCGGGCGAGGACCGCGATAGCGCGGGCCAGGTCGCTGTCGTTGGGCAGGGGCCGGTGGGCATGCATGTCGGTCCGCAGCACATTAGCGAGGACGAGGGCGTCGCCGGGGTCGGACTTCTTGCGCGAGACGCTGTGCCGGTCACGGTATCGGGCCGCGGCCATAGGATTGATCGCGAAGACCTTCCGCTTGCCTTGCCGCAGGACCGCGACCAGCAGGCCGCGGGAGGTCTCGATCGCCACCGGGATCGGATCATCTTCAGTGTCGCCGTACTCGGCCAACAGATCCAGCAAGGTCTTGTAGCCAGCGGCGTCATCGGTGATGTGCCGCTTGGCCAGTAACTCGCCTGTGTCGTTGACCAGGGCGAAATCGTGCGTCCTTTCCGCCCAGTCAATTCCGCAGTAGATCAAGGTAATCCCCTCCCCATAGTGCAGGTTCTGCGCTGGTCACGAGCGCATACGGAGCCACGCGGCGACCTAATTCCAGGACTCAACCGCTGGGGTCGGTCCGACGCCTCACTAGCCGTGTTCGTGGCACCAGCGCACCTCACGGGCCTCGGTCTATTGCGGGAGCTCAGACAGCTCAGGCGTATCGAGAGGTCACCGTGCAGTGGGCTCGCCCCACCAACACCAACGAGTGATCAAGCGAGTAGGTATTGACGCTCTATAGGTGCCGAGCGTCGTCGCTCTGGCTAGAGGCATCGAGGCCAGGTCCAGCGGAGACGTCCGCTCGGCGCCCATAGAACATCACCGCCGACCGTGGTGGCTGTCGTGAAGGCGCCGGGCGCCGCCAATCTGTCCGGAGGCATCAACGGCCAGGCCGACCGGAGGCGTCTCGGCCCGGCGCCCACACGACCACCACCACTGAGCACTGGGGACCACGCGCCGCTCTAAGCGGAGGCTTCACGAGCCCGGCTCGTACAAGGCGTCACGGCTCTCAGTAGTCGAACACCCGGGGAGATCTACCCGATGTCCCTGGGGTCCTTACGAAGGAATTAGGTCCAGCGGTCTGCGGCCTGTGGGTCGCGTAATCGTGGTCGGGTCCAGCCGAGGGACTGCTTGAACAGGCGGAAGGTATGTTCCAGGTCGAATCTGCGCAGTTAGCAGGACCAGGTGAAGTCGACGTCGTCCGAGGTGGCGCCGGTGGCGGAGGACCACAGCCACACCGGTGGTGCGTCGCGGTCGCCGGGCAGGTGGTCGACCTTGAGCCGGATCAGCGTGCCCTCGATGACGGGCAGTTCGCTGTCGTGGCCGATCCACGCGGACCGCTGCTGCAGCTTGGGGTGGAGCCGGTCCCAGGCGCGGGCTTCGGCCTTGCCGTAGCGGGAGGTGTCGTTGAGGGTCGTCTTGGACGGCTCGGGCCACGACTCGGGCCTGGCGAGGCTGAACTCCTTGCCGTGCTTGGGCGGCCGGCCGCCCGCCCTGGGGGTATGCCGCGGCGTACTCCTTGATCGTGGGCTTCGGCAGCCGCAGGACGCGGTCCGAGCGCAGGCGTCCGACGAGTTCGACGGGAAGGTCGCGCAGTACCCAGGCCAGGCGCATCACGTCGTAGCCCGCGTCCATCACGATCAGGATGTTCCGGTCGCTGCGCTGCCACTGACCGGCCGCGATCAGCCGCTCGACCACGTGCCGGAGCTGGTCGGCGGGGACGGCCGCGGCGTCGTCGGCCGGCCCCAGCCGGACCGCGTCCAGGACCTGCGTCCACGATGTGCGGTCCGGGGTGAGCGCGGCGACGAACGAGTACGGCCAGCCCGGGATGATCTGCGCGGCCTCACGAGAACGTCCGTGGACGTGGCAAAAGAGCCGCTCCGGTGAGCAGGCCGCGTCCGAGCGCAGCCACCGGGAGACATCCACGGTGAGCACGGTTGGGCCGCGAACGTCCCCCGCCGGTGGCTTGTCCCCGGGCTTCGACCCGGTGAGCACATCTCCGCGGTTGTCCTCGCGCGCCGTCTCATGGCTCGCCGGATCCCTATCCGCAGACCCGCACGACCGCATTGATCGAACTCGCCCAGGATCTGCCGCCCGCCGTCCTCGCGCCCATGCTCGGCCTGCATGTCATCACCGCGCAGCAATAGCGCCACCGCGCGGCCAACGACTGGACCGCCTATATCGAAGCCCGGCTGACAGATCCGCATGCTGGCAAGATGAGCGCCCATGAATGATCAAGAAGCCGTCGAAGCACACGCTCTTCGTGTGGTCACCGAGCTCTATCCCCATGCCCTTGGCGCCATACTCGGAGGCTCCGCCGCTCAGGGGCGCGCCACCGCGACCAGCGATCTGGATGTGGCCGTGCTCCTTCCCGACTCGGACGTCAGCCGGCGGGAAGTGATCCGTCACCAGGGCCGCATCATCGAGCTGTTCCTCAACACCCTGGCGGACATACCGGAGTTCTTCGCCTGGGACCGAGCCCGGCGCCGCGGGACCGTCCTGTTCATCTACGACCAGGGTCTGCCCCTAACAGACCCGCACGGACATGTAGCCCATGCGTGCCAGCTGGCCCGGGATGTCCTCGCCTCAGGGCCTCCGCCCCTCAGCACAGCCGAGTGGACATACGGCCGCTACGTTCTGACCTGCTTCCTGGACGACCTGACCCACACCCCACCCGACAACCGGTACGAACAGCTATCCCTCGCCGACCAAGTGCTGCGCCAGGCAGCAGACCTGCTCACCGCCTACCACGGCGGCTGGACAGGTATCGGCAAATGGCTTCCCCGCCGACTGCTCAGTGCAGACCCGGACCTGGGCAAAGCACTGCTGGACGGGCACCAGGCCGTAGCCGAGCACGCCGACCCCCGACTGTTGGCCACTGCAGTGAATCAGGTGCTCGGCCTGCTCGGCGGACCACTGCTGGAGGGCTTCTCCCATCCCTGGCGAGCCTGAGTTGCTCCTGATACGCCCCAGGAGAAGTCGTACCCGGCCTCCACCCGGACCGTACCTGCAACCATCACCGTCGTGGCGGCCATAGAGACGGGTGCACCGTCCGGGGTCTGCCAGAACGTGAAGTGCCTGTCCGCGTAGCGCGAGCCGGCCTAGGAGCCGATGTCCACGGCGGGGATCTCTCCGACTGTGTCGACGAACTCAGCTACCCATCGGACGAGTTGCTCATGCTCCTGATCGCCCACAGCGCGACTGGTGCCCTCCGGAAGCGGCTCAGGCGGGGTGATGGTGCCGAGACGGTAGAGACGGATCCGTTGGCTGAGTGTCGGCACCGCGCCTGTACGCCGCTGCCATGCCTCGGCGAAAGCGAAAGCGAAAGCGGTAACGGTAGCGGCGCCGTGGTCCGCGCTGACGCCGGGGACGGGGGCGGCCAAGGTCAGCCAGGCGAGCGGCGAGTAGGTCGGCCTGCTCGCGAGTGGCGGACGTGAGACTCAGGGGACCGGACGGAGTGCGCTGGTAGAAGGCGGCGCAGATCTCGCCCCCGAGCTCCAGCCGGCCGAATACAGGGACACCGGTGCCGCGCTCAGCCGCCCTCCCAGGTTTCGCCAGACACCCCTGGTCGGCCATTGAGCACCCGCGACACCGTGGGCACCGATACGCCCACCAACTCGGCGATATGCGCGATCTTCACCGACGTCGGCCCGCCACCCCGCGCGACCTTCCCGCGGTCCACCGAGGCTCCCCCATGACTGCCCGCCACGACTGCACCCCCGCTCCGGACGAACGGACCGCATGCGTGGTCGTACACCACCCACCCGCTCGACACCGCCTGCGAGCCGTCATTCTGGCACTGGAAAAAGCAACATGGGGAGTAGGGCGCCCCCGGGGCGGAAGGGCACCGGGGACGCGTCGTGCCGTACGTGCCTCAGGCCTTGCGGGTTACGGGGCGGTGCCCCACAGGAGTTGGCCGCCGGAGTAGACGCCGATCTTCGGTGCGTCCGTGTATGCACTTGCGGTGCCGTGGCTGTAGTCGTCGGCTTCGTTGAGGTTCGACCAGTCGGCCCGGTGCAGCCGCAGTTGGATGTCGCCGGTCGAGGCGCCCGCGGCGAGTGTGCCGTCGGTGACGTTGACCTTCAGGTAGCGGTTGGCGCCGGTCGTCGTGCCGTTCGTCGACACCGAGTGGGTGAGGCTGGAGCAGCCGATCTGCGCCCAGTCGCACCAGGTGGTGTACGAGGAGGCCGAGTCGTCGAACCAGTAGCGGATCTCGACGTCCTTCAGGCTTTGCGCACTGCTGCCGGTGTTGACCACCTGCAGGTTCATCCCGATGGCGTTGTCCGTGACGCTCGTATCGCTCGTCTTGTACTGCACCTTCAGGTTGCCGGTGCCCGTCCCACCCCCCGAAGTCGTCGTGCCGGCGACCTGGGCGGACTGGGCCGAGGCGTTCCCGGCGGCGTCCCGTGCCCGCACCTTGTACTGGTAGGTGGTGGAGGCGGTCAGAGCGCTGTCGGTGTACGTCGTGCCGCCGGTGGAGCCGACGAGGGTCCCGTTGCGGTACACGTCGTACGACGCGACGCCCACGTTGTCCGTCGAGGCGGTCCAGGACAGTGACACCGACGACGAGGTGGCGCCCGTCGTCTTCAGGCCCGCCGGGACGCTCGGCGCCTCGGTGTCGGGGCCCGGGTCGCCACCGCCGTTCAGCGGCGGGTAGGCGTTGGTCAGCAGCATCTGGAACTGTGCGGAGAACCAGCGGCCGGCCAGCGGGGCGTTGGCCATGGCACCGGTCGGATTGTTGCCGTTGCGTGCGTTGCCCTCATAGGTCGGGTCGCACATCCGGTCGAAGCCCTTGCCCTCGTCGTTGTCGATGGGCTGGCTGTTGCCGTCCGACTCGCCCGGGGGCTTGGCCCACACGTACGCGTCGATGCCCGGCTCGGGCGCGGTCCGCGGGCGTTCGCCGACTCCGGCTCCCTGCTGGTTGCACCAGTTGCCGGTGTGGATGCGGCGGTCCACCTTGCCGCCGTCGACGTAGGCGTCGACGGAGGTCTGCGGGCCAGGTCCTGTGGGTCGTGCGGTGCCGCCCCAGCCGTTGCGGGCGGTGTCGATGAGCATGCCGAGGCCGGGGTTGAAGCCGCCGCGGCTGACCAGGCGGTCGCGCAGCGCCTGGGCGAAGGACAGCTCGTCGACGTAGTAATTCCAGTCGACCCACTTGGCCTGGCGCACGGTGGTGCCGTTCACCGAGTCGGTGACCTTGAAGTTCGGCTCCTTCAGCGCACCGTAGTTGGCGGTGTTGACGATGAAGCCGGCGACGTCGTCGACCGTCGCGCCCTCGGAGGTGGCGGCCTTCTTGAACTCGTCCACCGCCGGGTCGAAGTTGGTGTCCCAGCCCAGCCAGCCGTGGTGTCCCGCGTCGATGTAGTTGTAGACGTTGGGGATGTCGCCGAGCTTGTTCAGCGCGTAGCCGACGCCCTTCTGGTACGACCCCAGCTCCTTCACGTGCCGGCAGGCCTCCGTGGCGCCGGCCGCGCTGCCCGCGTTGGTGACCATGTTGGGCAGCGAGTCCGGCTCGATCAGCGCGGAGATCCGCAGTTCCGCGTACTTCGGGTCGGCGAGGATCGCCGCGATCGGGTCGATGTACTCCGACTTGTACCGGCCGAGCTCCTCCGCCTTAAGCTCGCCGTTGGAGGCGAGCGCGGAGCAGTCGCGGCCCGGCAGGTCGTAGATGACGACCTGGAAGAGCGTGGCGCCCTGCGTCAGCGCGGTGTCGAGGTGGGCGCGCAGGCCACGGCCGTTGGAGGTGCCGGTGATCGCGGCGATCCGGTCCATCCAGACGAAGCTGGGCTCGTCGGCGATGGCGGAGCCGCCGGGCTCGGCCTTCGCCTTGGCGGACCAGTCGGGGTTGACGTACGGCTTGGCGCCCACGTACGGGTTGTCGACGCGGGCCGCCGCGGCCGCCGAGGCCGGTGCGGTAGGCAGCGCGACGCTGAGCGCGGCGCCCATGGCGAGCGCCGGCAGCAGCGCCGCGAGCCTCCTGAAGCGGCTCTTGCGTCTGAGGTGCATGGTGGTGTTCATCGTTGCTTGGTGTTCCTCTCGGAATCGGATAAGGGTGTGCGGAGGTACGGCCCGGTGGCGGGAGGCAGCGGGAAGGATTCCCGCCACCGGGTGTCCGGGGGTGAATCAGGGCGCGGTGCCCCACAGGAGTTGGCCGCCGGAGTAGACGCCGATCTTTGGTGCGTCCGTGTACGCGCTCGCGGTGCCGTGGCTGTAGTCGTCGGCCTCGTTGAGGTTCGACCAGTCGCTGCGGTGCAGCCGCAGTTGGATGTCGCCGGTCGAGGTGCCCGCGGCGAGTGTGCCGCCGGTGACGTTGACCTTCAGGTAGCGGTTGGCCCCGGTCGTCGTGCCGTTCGTCGACACCGAGTGGGTGAGGTTCGAGCAGCCGATCTGCGCCCAGTCGCACCAGGTGGTGTACGAGGAGGCCGAGTCGTCGAACCAGTAGCGGATCTCGAGGTCCTTCAGACTCTGCGCACCGCTGCCGGTGTTGACCAACCGCAGGTTCATCCCGATGGCGTTGTCCGTGACGCTCGTATCGCTCGTCTTGTACTGCACCTTCAGATTGCCGGTGCCCGACCCACCGCCCGGTGCGGTGGTGACGCTCACCGGACCGGCGGGCGGCGAGGCGTTCCCGGCCGCGTCCAGGGCGCGCACGGTGTAGCTGTACGCGGTGGACGCCGTCAGTCCCGTGTCGGTGTACGTCGTGCCGCCGGTGGAGCCGACACGGGTGCCGCCGCGGTAGACGTCGTACGACGTGACGCCGGTGTCGTCCGTGGCGGGGTCCCAGGCCAGCGAGGCGGACGACGAACTCGCCCCGGTGGACCGCAGGTTGCGGGGCGCGGTCGGCGGCGTGGTGTCCCCGCCGCCCGAGCCCTTACTGGCGTCGAACGAGAAGGAGTTCACGCCCAGTCCCTGGCCGCCCTGCCAGATCTCGAAGCCGGCCTCGGCGTCGATCAGGTAGTGCGCGGGGTTGATCTGGCCGCGTGCGGTGGCGTCGTCGACGAGGCGCTTCACGTCGAGGTCGGTCACCGCGGTGGCGCCGCCCTGCAGCACGTACGAGATGACCTTCCACCCGGAGGCGCCGGGACCGGTCCACACGTCCCACGTCCGGCCGTCCGCGGTGATCGTCGCCGTGCGGGAGCCGATGGGCTGGACGCCGCCGCGGTGGTTGATCCAGATCATCAACTCGGTGCCGTCCGGCTGGTCGTCGGTGGTGGGCGTGGAGTTGAACCACAGGTCGTACGCGGCGTTCCAGGCACCGGAGGCGACCTGAGTGGTGTCGAACGTCGACCGGGCGCTGCCCAGCTCGCTCACCCGGATCGGCAGGCCGCTGTTCGCGGTGCAAGCGCCCCAGTGGCAGCCCTTGTAGCTGGACGGGTAGGTGGCGGGCGGCCCCGCCGTGGTGAGCGAGAAGTTCGCCTCGGTCAGCTTCCAGGCGCCGGTCGCGGTGTCCACGCTGACGCACTGGCGGGCCGAGGAGTTCCACTCGTTCTGCTGGTACGTGTACGCGCCGCCCTGCATCTCGGTGGTGCCCCACTGGGTGCAGTCGGTGACCGGCGCGGCCGCCGCCGGGCCCGCGCCGGTGAACAGCGCGAGCCCGGCGAGCAGGATGCCCGCGGCGGTGGCGGCGAGGGCGCCGCGCAGGTGTCGTCCCGTCACGGCGCCGTCCCCCAGACGAGCTCGCCGCCGACATATGCGGTGATCTTGGAGGCGTCCGCGAAGGACGCGTTGGTGCCGCGGCTGTAGTCGTCGGCCTCGTTGAAGTTCGACCAGTTGCTCTTGTGCACGCGCAGCTGTATCTCGCCGGAGTCGCCGCCCGCGGCGACGCTGCCCGCGCCGGCGCTGAAGCCGACCTCCAGGTAGTGGTCCGCGCCCGTCTTCGGGCTGCTCATGGCGACCACCCGGTGGGTGATGTTGGCGGCGCCGAGCATCGCCCAGTCGCACCAGGTGGTGTACGTGGACGGCCCGCCGTCGCCGGTGAAGTAGTAGCGGACGGTCACCGTGGAGAGGCTGAGCGCGCCGCCGCCGGTGTTGCCGACCTTCAGGGACATGCGCAGGGCGTTGTCGGTGGCGTTGGAATCGGTGCTCTTGTACTGGACCTTGGCCCCGCCCGTACCGCCGCCGGCCTTGGTAGTGCCGGTGACCTCGGCGGACAGTGCGGAGGCGTTGCCCGCGGCGTCGCGGGCGGCGACCCGGTAGTGGTACGCGGTGGCAGCGGAGAGCCCGGTGTCGGTGTAGGTGGTCGCGGTCGGGGTGCCGACCGGGGTGCCGTCGCGGTAGACGTCGTACGCCGCGACGCCGGTGTCGTCGGTGGACGCCGTCCAGCTCAGCGACACGCTGGTGCCGGTCGTCGCCGTCACCGTCAGGCCGGTCGGGACGGTCGGCGCGGTGGTGTCGCCGCCGCCGGGGCCGCCCTCGTCGCCGAGGAGCTCGGCGTACGAGGCGAAGGAGAGCGCCATCGCGGCCTGCGCCCAGAAGCGGTGGTACGTGAAGACCGGCGGGGCGCCGCCGTCGAGGTACGTCTGCACCTTCGACCAGCCCGGCTCCTGTTTGAGCCACGGCCGCATCCCGATGAAGGTCGTGCCGGAGCCCAGCTTCACGCCCTGCGGGGAGGTGCCGGACCAGCCCGCCGGGAAGTACACCGGGTCGTCGAAGCGGTCGTAGTCGCGGCGGGTCTCGGGGACGGCGATGCCCTTGGCGTCGGCGTGCTCGGCCATGGCGTCGAGCAGGGACTTGGCGAGTCCGGCGGCGTCGGCGTCCCCGGACTTCGCGGCGTAATAGATCAGCGTCATGGACAGCGCCGCGCCCACGCCGACGTCGTCGCCGTAGTCGACGACCGATACGTGCAGGCCGGTGTTGGCGCCGGGGTTCGTGGCGCTCCAGGTGTCGGGGGCGCCGGTCCAGCGCAGGGTGGCGGGGAAGCGGTAGCTGCCGTCGGCGCCGACGGTGGTCTCCTCGGAGGCCCAGGCCACCCACTTGTCGAGGACTGCCTTGGCGGTCGCGTTGTTGGTGACGTAGTAGTACTGGGCGACGCGCTCCATGCACCAGACCTGGAAGCCGAACCAGTTGTTGCTCGGCGGGTCGTGGTAGACGGGCTGCCAGTCGTACGCCATGCCGTAGAAGGTCGGTGTGCCGGCCGGCGGGGTGCCGTACTGGCCGTCCCAGCTGTTGGAGCAGCCGCCGGCGAGCCCGCCCTCGGAGGACTGCAGCCAGCGCAGGAACTCCAGCTGCCGGGTGAGCGACTTCTGCCAATCGCCCTTCGCTGTCGGCGACTTGGGGGTAAGGGCGGGGATGGTGGACAGCGCCCAGGCAGCGAGGGGGTTCTGGTAGCCCTGGTGGGCGATGCCGTCGCCGATGCGCCAGGCCCAGCCGCCGCCGGTGCCTGCGGAGCCGCCCCAGGCGTAGTACCAGGACAGCAGGTAGTGCTGGGCATCGCGGCCGGAGGCGGGCTGGCAGCCGGTCGGGCTGGTGCAGTTGCCGATTTTCTTGAAGTACTTGTCGAACATCGAGTAGCGCAGGTAGTCGCCCATCTTCGCGGCCTTGGCCACGGAGGCGGAGACCTGGCTCCCCTTGCCCTGCGCCGTCGCCCACGTCAGCGCCCAGTACGCGGCCTGCACGGCGCGCGCGTCGGCGTCGGGGGCGTTGGTGTACTTCCACTGCTTCGCGTACGAGGCGTCCTTGACGAAGAGGTCGAGGTAGCCGTTGGGGCCGCCGTACTTGAAGAGGTCGGTGCTGGGCTGCGGGATGGTCTCCCAGACCGACTCCTGCGCGCCGCGCTGGTAGCTGTTGATGAAGGACGCCATCTTGCCGGGGCCGAGCTCGTCGCCGGTGCCGGGCTTGTTGCCGAAGCCGTAGACGTTGTCGAGGTCCATCAGCCAGTGCATGCCGTAGACGTCCATCGTCCCGTACACGGAGGCGAGTTCGGCGGCGATGGGGTCGGAGCCGACGGAAACGGAGGGGTTCAGCTCGGACGGGTAGCTGGTGACCTGCGGGTGCTCGGGCGCGTAGGTGGCGGGCTTGGAGGGGGTGTACGAGTCGTTGGTGGGCTGGTCGATGTGCGGCGGGATGATCGAGGCCTCGGCGACCTCCCAGGACTTGTTGAACGGGGCCCAGTCGCCGGTGACCCGGCCGTACGCCGCCTCCAGCCAGATCCAGAAGCTGAACGCCTCGGAGGTCGTCTGGTGGCCGTGGTCGGGAGCCTCGACGATCAGGGTCTCGGCGCAGTGGTACGGGATGCCGTCCGGGCTGAAGTAGCCGCTGTCCGGGCTCTTGATCTTGTTGTACTGAGTGAGGAAGGCCTCCGTGTAGGGGCCGTCGGCGGCGGCCGCCGCTTGTGCGGCGGACCCGGCCGGGGCCTCGGCAGCCTGGGCGAACGCCTGCCCGGCGCCGAGGGCGACGAGCGCGCCGCCGGTCACGCCGACGAAGGAACGCCGGGAGAGTAACGCGGATCTTTCGGATCTTTCGGGCACTTCGGGGTGTGCGGACACAGGTCCTCCAAGAGGGGGTCCGGGTGGGAGTGGTGGTGGTGCCGCCGAAACGGTCCGGGCGGGCGGGGCCGGCCGCCCGGACCGCGGTTCAGGGGGTGGTGCCGTAGACCGTCCGGCCGTCGAGGTGGACGGTGATCTTCGGCGCGTCCGCGAAGGAGGTGTTCGTACCGCGGCTGTAGTCGTCGGCCTCGCTGAAGTTCGACCAGTCGCTCTTGTTGAACCGCAGTTGTGCCTCGCCGCTCGAGGCCCCCGGGGCGAGGCTGCCCGCCGTGGCGGCGAAGCCCACCTCCAGGTAGTGGTCGGCGCCGGCCTTCGGGCTGCTCATCGCGACGACCCGGTGCGTGAGCGTCCCGCAGCCGAGCACCGCCCAGTCGCACCAGGTGTTGTACGTCGTGGCGCCGGACCCGCTGCTGAAGTAGTAGCGGACGGTCACCTCGGAGAGATCGACGGCCGAGTCGCCGGTGTTGACCAGTTGTAGCCCGGGCTTGATCGAGTTGTCGCCGGCGGACTGGTCGTTGTTCTTGTACTGGACCTTCAGGGCGCCGCCGCCCGTCCCCGCCGGCTGCGTCGTCGCGCTCACCGGGGCGGACTGCGCCGAGACGTTCCCGGCGGCGTCGCGGGCCCGCACCGTGTAGGCGTACGCGGTGGAGGCGGCGAGCCCGCTGTCGGTGAAGGACGTACCGGAGGCCGTCCCCACCTTCGTGCCGCCGCGGTAGACGTCGTACCCGGTGACGCCCGTGTCGTCGGTGGCGGCGTTCCACGCCAGGGAGACGGAGGCCGAGGTGGTGCCGGTCACCCGCAGCCCCGACGGCACGCTCGGGGCCTGGGTGTCGACCGCGCCGGTGTCGCCGAGGGCCTTACGGATCGCGTCCATGACGACGGGCTTGGGCTGCAGGTTCCCGTCCCACGGGAGGGCCGAGCCCTCGCCGTCGAAGACGCCGGGGATCCAGGAGTACTTGTCGGTGTAGTCCCAGACCGTGATCCCGACGCACCGGGTGACGGCCAGGCAGGCCTCGGTGACCCGGCGGTAGTACTCGGCCTGGGTGGCCTCCTTCGCCGAGTCCTCCGGCAACTGCATCCGCACGTCGAGCTCGGTGACGGCCACGTCGAGGCCGAGGTCGGCGAAGCGCTGGATGTTCTGCCGCATCTGGTTCGGGAATCCGTACTGGATCGCCAGATGCGCCTGCAGCCCGACACCGTCGAGCGGCACGCCCGCCGCCTTCAGGTCGCGGGCGAGGGCGTAGAGGGCGTCGCTCTTCGAGCCGAGTCCCTCGACGTTGTAGTCGTTGATGTACAGCTTGGCGTCGGGGTCGGCGGCCCGGGCGGCGCGCAGGGCGTGGGCGATGAAATCCTTACCCATGGCGTTGTGGAACGGCGAGTTGCGGAAGCTGCCGTCCTCGTTGAAGGGCTCGTTGACGACGTCCCAGGCGAACACCTTGCCGCGATAGTGGCCGGCGACATTGGCGATGTGGTTCTCCATGGCGGGGCGCACCTGTGAGGCGGGCAGCTGCCCCACCCAGCCGGGTAACTGGCTGTGCCACACCAGGGTGTGGCCGCGAACGCTCTGGCCGTGCGCCTGGGCGAAGTCCACGATCTGGTCGCCGCCCGAGAAGCTGAACTGCCCCTGGGTGCGCTCGGTGCTGTCCCACTTCATGGAGTTGCCGGGGGTGATCTGCCCGAACTGGGAACCCAGGATCTGGGTGTACGGGGCGTCGGACAGTTCCCCGTTGTCGGTCGCCGAGCCGAAGTACCTGCCCTTGGCGTCGGCGAGCTGATGCAGCGTCGGCGGCTCGGCCGCGGACGCCGGCGAAGGCGTGAGCCCGATCGCGGCCGCCGCGAGGGCGAGGGTGGCGATCAGGGCGGCGATGCTCCGAGACGCCCGTCTTCGGGCGGGGGTTATGGGCGCCAGCGTCATGCTGGTTCCTCTCTCCGAATGCGGGAGGGGGATGCTCGGGTGTCACCGAAGCCCTGCGACGGGGGTCCAACCGGTCACGGCGCTCCGTCTCCTCCCCGCGGCTCTGGTGGGAGATGGTGCAAGCCTTGAAGTCGTGGGAGCGCTCCCAAAGTGCTGTAGCGGGGTGCACCTGTCAAGAGTTGGGTCGAAACTTGCGTAGCAACTGACGAAAATGACGACAGCTCGGGCCTTGCGGATGTCTTCCTGCCCTCCGCAGACAAGAACCAGCACAACCGCAATCCGGACGACAACCGGAAGGTGATCTGCCCTGACGGCTGGGCAGCCACCTACGGCAACCCGGATTTGCCACCAAGGCCACCGAGATGAGCTCCACCGACAAGGTGTCCTGTGACGAGTTCGCCTATCGACCTTCGACTGCGACGTCCCCACACGGCCCCCAGTGGCAGAAGCACAATCCACCGTCCCACCGCAAGCCCCGCGGTCGAACCGCTTTTCCGGCGCTGGGGGGGGGAGCGGCGAAACCAGGACACTCCGAGGCGCCCGGAACCTGAGCCCCGATCGCCGACCAGCGTCCCTCTCTCGGGCCCCGCCACGTCAGGCAGGGGCTCGAGCGAGGGACGCTACGCTCCCGCGAGAGGGTGCGTCAGCCGGACGTTGCCCGCTCCAATGGCATCTCAGTGACCTCCACCGGCTCGGTCCCGGCCGCACTGTGCCGCGCCGACCAGTTCTCCAGCGCCGTCCCGCATGCGTGGTCGAGGTGGTGCAGGCCCGAGAGATCCAGCCGGATGGGACGGTCCTGAGGCAGCGCCTCCAGGCTGTCGAGGATCTTCGGCAGCCGCAGGAAGGTCGCATTGCCCGTCAGGCACGCCTCGATGGGGCCGGCGCCCTTGTCGGTGACCTCCAGCTTGATGTGCGAGGCCTGCCAGGCAGTCTTCGCCACGGACAGCGCCAGGCCGATCAGAACACCCTCGAACATGTTCACCGCGACGATCGCCACCGCGGTGACCACCAGGATCAGCGCCTCGCCCCGGTGCGCGCGCCACAGCGTCACTGTCGAACGCAGCGGGATGAGCTTCCACCCCGCATGGACGAGGATGCCCGCGAGGGCCGGGATCGGGATGAGCGCCAGTGCGAAGGGGAGCAACGCCGCGAACAGCAGCAGCCATACGCCATGAAGGACGCGCGAGGCCTTGGTCCGCGCGCCTGCCTGGACGTTGGCGGAGCTGCGCACGATGACCGCGGTCATCGGCAGCGCGCCGAGGAACCCGCTCACGACGTTGCCTGTGCCCTGGGCGATGAGCTCCTTGTCGTACTCGGTGCGCGGCCCGTCGTGCAGCCGGTCCACGGCCGCCGCGCTGAACAGGCTCTCGGCCGACGCGATCAGGGTGAAGGCCAGAACTGTCCCGAGCACGCTCACGTCGGCGAGCCCACCGATGGCGTCGAGCCCTGGCAGTTGAATGGAGCCGGCCAGCCCTTGCACCTCGACCGTGTCGACCGGCATGGCGAATGCCACAGAGGCCAGTGTGGCCAGCGCGACCGCGGCGAGCGCCGCCGGAACGGACCGTACGGGCCGCGGCAGCCGCTTCCACACCAGCATGACGGCGATGGTGCCCGCGCCGAGAGCGAGGGATGCGAGGGCAGTACTGCTCCCGGCGGCAGCGACCAGTGCCCGGGGCAGCCCGGAGATCTTGCCCAGGCCCGAGGCCGGGGCCGTCATGCCGGCCGCCGCGTACAACTGGCCCGCGATGATCACGAGTCCGATGCCGGCGAGCATGCCCTCGACGACCGAGACCGAGATGGCCCGGAACCAGCTCCCCAGCCTGAAGGCTCCCATGGCCAGTTGGAGAAGGCCGGACGCGAGCACGATCACCCCGAGTGCGGGCAGCCCGAATTCCTGCACGGCCTCGAAGACCAGAACGGTCAGTCCGGCGGCAGGGCCCGAGACCTGGAAGCTGCTGCCGCGCATCATGCCGGTGACCAGACCGCCCACGATGCCGGTGATCAGGCCCAGTTCGGCCGGCACACCGGAGGCCACGGCGACGCCCACGCACAGTGGCAGGGCGACCAGGAACACGACGAGCGAGGCGGCGAAGTCCTGCCGCAGATGAGGGAATTTCGTCCGGTGGTCCACGGTCGCGCTCACAGGGCCTGGAAGGTGTCGCCGTGCACGTCATGGGCCAGTACTGACCCCGTGTGCACTTCGTAGAACCAACCGTGCAGGCGGAGTTGGTTCTGCGCGAGGCGGCTTTCGACGTAAGGATGGGAACGAAGTCGCAACAGCTGTGTCAGCACGTGGTTCTGCACGGCCTGGGCGACGGCCGGGTCTTCCACCACCCCGTCGGGCCGGGGCGTCGCGTACGCGAGCCAGTCGCGCACCGCGGGGACGGAGGTCAGGTCGTCACCGCGTAGCAGCGCGCCCACCGCGCCGCAGTGCGAGTGGCCGCAGACGACGATGTCCTGGACTCCGAGCACCTCCACCGCGTACTCGATGGTGGCCGCCTCGCCCGTGGGCTGCTCGGAGGCGTACGGAGGGACGATGTTGCCCGCGGTCCGCAGCTCGAAGAGATCACCAGGACGGGCCCCGGTGATCAATGAGGGGACGACCCGGGAGTCGGAACAGGTGATGAACAGAACCTGCGGGGACTGGCCCTCGGCCAGTCGGGCAAACTCCTCGGGTCGTGCCGCGGACTGTAGGTGGAAGGACCGGGCGTGATCGATGAGGGGCTGCATATCGGAAAGTTCCTCCTGGCACGCCAATTGACGGCGCGTCGGTTGGTGCGAGGCGGTGGGCTCGACAAGATCCACAGTGACGGAGTGATCCTGAAGACAACCTGAAGCCACCTGAACCCGTCTTCAGGTGGCCGGTGGCAGGGTGGGGACCCGCCTTCAGGTGGCCGGTGGCCGGCGGTAGGGGGGCGACTCACCGCTCGTCGCGCGCCCTCTCACCTCCCGCTCACACCACGGCGCCGGAATCCCGCGCCCGTCCGCGTCGCTCCAGCGGGCTCCGCGCTCCGTTGTCCTCGCCGCGCTTGGGGTGCACCGGCGGCGCCGGGCGGCTGCCCTCGAGCTGCACGGCGATCGGCACGGCCGTGAACACCGTCGACGCCATACCGATCAGCACGCCGGCGATCAGCGCCATGGAGAAGTCCGCGAGCGAGTCGCCGCCGAGCACGGCCAGGGCGGCCAGGATGAACAGTGCGCCCATACCGGTGTTCACCGTGCGCGGCAGCGTCTGGATGACGGCCTTGTTCGCGGTGGTTTCCAGGTCTGCCGCCGGATCGCGGCGGCGCGCCTCGCGTACCCGGTCGAAGACGACGACGGTGTCGTTGACGGAGTACCCGATGACCGTGAGCAGGGCCGCCAGGAAGATGCTGTCCACGGGCTTGCCGAGCCAGGCGAACAGACCCACCACGAGCAGCACGTCGTGCACCATCGCCAGTACCGCCGCGGCGGCGAACGTCCACCGGAACCGCACACTGAGGTAGACCAGCTGGGCGGCTACGGCGATGCCGAGCGCGATGAGCGCGTGCCGGCGCAGCTCGTCACCCAGGCTCGGCCCGATCAGCTCGTCGCGCTCGACGGTGACTTCGCCGCCCTCCTTCGCCAGCGCCGATTTGATCGTGTGCTGCTGGTCGTTGCTCAGCTCACCGGTGCGTACGGAGATGTCCCCGGCCCCCGACTCCTGCACCACCGCGCGCGGGAACCCGGCGTCCGTGACCGCCGTGCGGGCCGCGTCCACGTCCACGGGCCTGCTGGTGCTGTACTCCACCAGGCGCCCGCCGGTGAACTCCACCCCGAAGTGCAGGCCGCGCAGGCCGATTCCGGCGACGGCAACCACGATCAGCAGCGCGCTGACGCCGAGCCGGCGACGCCGGTGGTGCACCAGGCGGGGGGTGCGGTGTGCGAGCCAGGCTCGTACCCGGCCGGTGGAGGTGATGCCCGTCAGGCCGGGCCGGTTGCGTACGAAGCGCCGCCCGATCGCGAAGTCGGCGAGGACCCGGGTAATCACCAGGGCCGAGATCATCGAGACGAGGACACCGATGGAGAGTGTGACACCGAAGCCTTTGACAGGGCCGGTGGCGAAGAAGAAGAGCAGCCCGGCCGCGAGCAGGGTGGTCACATTCGAGTCGACGACCGCGCTCCACGCCTTGCCGAAGCCGGTGCGCAGCGGCTTGTCCAGATGCGCCGAGGCCGGATTCAGGGTGCGCACTCCCAGATATTCCTCGCGGGCACGCTCGAAGACCAGCACGTTCGCATCCACAGCCATGCCGATCGCCAGGACGAAACCGGCGAGTCCGGGCAGTGTCAGGGTCGCCCCCAAGGCGACCAGAGCGGCATAGGAGATCAGCCCGTACAGCGCGAGCGCGATGGTGGCCAGGGCGCCCAGCAGCCGGTAGACGACGAGGATGAACAGCCCCGTCAGGGTGAGTCCGATGACCGCGGCCTGGGTGCTGGCGGCGATGGCGTCGGCACCGAGCGTGGGGCCGACGGTGCGCTGCTCCATGACCTCTACGGGCACCGGCAGCGCACCCCCCTTGACGAGCGCGGCCAGATCGCGGGCCTCGTCCTGGCCGAAGCCGCCGGTGATCTGCGTGGAGCCGCCGGAGATGCCGACCTTGCACGCCACATCCGCGCTGACGCCGGGCGCCGAGAGGATCTTGCCGTCCAGGACGATGGCGACGCGCCGCTCGGGGGCGCCCTGCGGGGCACAGGCCGCCGCCCCGGTGACCCGTGCCCAGTCCTTGTCCGCCTGGCCGCGGAAGGTGAGGTCGACCATCCAGCCCGACATCTTCTGCTGGTCGAGCACCGCTTCGGCGTCCTTGACGCCCTCGCCGGTGAGGGCGGTGGGCCCAAGCTGGAGGAACGCGCCCTTCCGGTCGGGGACGGCCAGGGTGCGCGAGCCGTCCTTGGCCGGCTTCCCCTTGTTCTCGTCCTGCTGGTCCGTCGCGCCCTGGACGGGGTGGACGGTCAACTGCGCGGTGCGGCCGATGACGTCGGCCGCCTCACGCGGGTCCTGCACGCCGGGCAGTTCGACGATGATCCGCTGCTGCCCGGACCGGTACAGGCTCGGCTCGGACACACCGAGAGCGTCGACCCTCTGACGGAGCACCTCCAGGGCCCGCTGGGTCGATTCGGCATCCGCCTCGACGACGGGTGAGTTCTTGGTCTCCAGGACGATCTGGGTGCCGCCGCGCAGGTCGAGGCCGAGGCGGGCGGATTGGGTGAGAGCGAAGAAGAGTGAGGCGGCGATCACGCCTAGGGCGACGATCGCCCGCCACATCTGTGCGCGAGACATGAGTTCTCCACGATGGGCAGGCAGACGGAGTCGACGTCTGCCCCGGGCGCGGTGTCGAACGGTCAGGCGTCGATATGGACTTCGGTGCTCCATCGGGACGGTGGGCCACGCGGGCGATGGGCGTCGGCGTCCTGGCTCGCTCCTGTGGCCGAGGTCGCCACGGCCACGGCGGGGCCGCCGACGGAGCGGTGCGGGGCCGCGTCCCCGGCGCCAGGGCGCAGGAAACCGTGGAACGGGTAGGGCACGGCCTCGGCGTGGCCGAGCAGGGGGTGCGCCACGGTGACGGTTCGCTGCGCGTGGACGGTCGCGGATGCCTGCGCGGTCACCGTCGCGGCCGTGCCCGTCGAGGACGGGCGGGGCGCGGCCACCGATTTGGCCGACGCCGGCAGGAGGAAGGTCAGGGCCGCGAGGAGCGCGGCGAGAACGACGGCGGCCGGACGCGTGGGGTGAGCGTGGTGGTGCTGCACGCCTCTTGCCCCCGCTCAAGTCGTTGTACGGAACCAGCAGTTGGGCACTGTGAGCCGACGACACGGCTCGCCCGGTCGTCATTGACACGAACGCCCTCGAGCACCCGGAGGTTCCCGACTCACCGCAGGAACGCCTCCGGCGGTGGCGTGCGCTGGTACTTCGTCCCTGGAGATGAGTGGGTGGAGGACGGCTCCGCGTCTACCCACCCCCGACCAGCACCGCTAGCAACTCACGGTGTGAACCACGATCTTCCTCAGCAAGAGCTACCCCCTTCGTACCCCCTTCGTCGATTCGCGGGGATCTTCGCATCAGGCGCCGACAGTGCGATCGCTGAGCGAGGAGGGCGTGCTTGCGGAGGAGTTCGAAGCCGGCTCGGCCGAACATCTGACGCTTGAGATACGCCGCCGTGAACTGTCGGATGACGAGTGGGCCACCGGCCTCCTTCGCGCAGCAGCGGCGGCCCCTCAGTCACCAACTCGCCGGCCACAATGTCGAGTGCGACGTCGACTCCTCATGAACCGGCTATGTGCTCTGGGGCGGCAGACAGTTGTCGATGACCTCGGCGACAAGGGCGGCGCCGCGGCTGTTCTGGTGGATGTGATCGGTTGTGAGCACGAGCCCCCGGCGTCGCGAGATCGTGTCGAGGCTGCGGCGCAGCACGGCGTGCCGGACGAGGACGCTGACGCCCGCAGCGGGCGTCAGCTCCCGGTATGGGATCGGCGCCGGGTCCGCTTGGCGTAGTTCCTCGATCTGGCGTTCGTGGAGCGGAAGGTAGGTCGCCTCGTTGGTGGTGGCAACCTCGGCGATCATCCGGCTGTACGCCTGCGATGCTTGCGCCGCCGCTCCGTCGAGTTGTTGGCCGAGGACCGGGAGCGACAGCAGACCGATCGTCGCGTCGGTCTCCGTTCGCAGCCGTTCGACGACGGCTCCCAGGCACTGCTGGAACCAGCCGGCCGACGGGCGCTCGGGCAGCTGCTTGCGCTTCATGGCCCGCTCGACGGGGTAGCCGGCGAGGCTCGCTCGGGCGTCGTTGGTCCCGATCAACACGGTGATCACATCAGGCGGATCTGCGACGACGGCATCGAGGCGCCGCGAGAGGTTGTAGACGAAGTCGCCGTTGGCGCCGAAGCGGGCGAGCCGCACGGTGCCGGGAGGGTGGCGTCGCTTGAGAAGGTCCAGGTAGTCGACGCTGAGCTGCGCGCGGGTGAGGCTGTCGCCCAGGCACGCGACACGTGTCGTCACGGCGCTTGCGTGCCGGGCGTGCCGACGTGCTCGGTCGGGCGGGTATCGGTTCGGGGACGGTGGTCGGTGCCCAGTCCGGCGGTGATGGTCAAGATGGACGCCGGCCCCGTCATGTCGACCGCGTGCCATGCCCCGGCCGGGTTGACGGTGGCCTCGCCAGGCCCGAGCACCACGCGCTCGGGCACCGCGTCCACATCGCGGGTGACCGTCACCGACCCGCTGAGGCAGATGACCAGTTCGTCGCCGGAGGGGTGGCGCTCCCAGTGGTCGCTGAGGCCGTCGCCATCGCCGTCGCCGTCGAAGATCGCCACTATCCGGCCCTCCGCGCCGTCCGCTGCGACCGCGGCGCTGTAGGCCTGAAGCACCTGCGGGTTCCAGGCGAAGCCCTCGATGGGTTTCGCTCTCGATCCCAGTCCGAGGTGCACGGGGGTGGTCCGCAAGTCGATGGCATTGCGTTCGTCGTTGACGAGTCTCATGCTGACGATCGTCACAGGACGGGGATCGGGTGGTCTTGAAGAAAAGGGAACGGAAGTAGGGGCGGCGGGCAGCCGGTCCGCGACTACCCGGTCCCGAGGAGGACTTCGCTGCGACGCCAGGCTGTCGGCGATCGGCCCGTGAACTCGCGCCAGTCCCGGACGAGGTGGGCCTGGTCGGCGTAGCCGGAGACGTTCGCCACCTCGGCCCAGGGGAGCGGAGCGTGCACTGTTGCCAGTGCGTGGGCGTGCTCGAAGCGCAGAACGCGGGCGAAGGTCTTGGGCGACAGGCCCACCTCACCGCGAAACCGCTCGGTGAGGTAGCGGCGGCTCCAGCCCAGTTCTGCGGCGAGCGCCCCAACCTGGGCGCGGCCTCGCGCGGCGACGAGACGGCGCCACGCCTCGGCCACCTCGGGCCCCTCCCGGGGCACGCGATCACCGCCTCCGCGGCCGACGGCTCGTAGGAGCAACTCATCCAGCGCGGCGAACCGCGCGGCCCATGTTGTCGCCGCTCGAAGCCGGTCGACCAACTCGACGCCAAGCCCTCCGAGAAGCTCCTCGAGTGGGATGAGTTGATGGGCGAGCGCAGCGGCGGGCATGCCATAGACGGCCCGGGCCCCCAGCGGTGTCAGCGACACCCGCACACCTTGTTGGCGTCCGTCGTGGTGGATCGCGACGGACCGGCACATCAGACCACTGGCCACGCTGTCGAATCGGGTGACCGGTGACCCGTCGTCGACGCCCGCCGCCACCTCCAAAGGGTCGGACAGGCTGATCACCGCAGTGAGCACCCGGCCCGGCGGACCGCAGTGCACCCCCGCCGGGAACCCGCGAAGGTCGAACCCGACATACGAGCCGACGTACCGCCGCAAGGCGGGCGCTGGACGTGCAGTGATCCTGGTAGCCGTATGATCCTCCACCTTCGTCAGTGTACGAACTGGCGAGCCCGGAACGGCCACCGCCCGAGCGAACTCGCTCTGCTCGCCGACCACTTCAGTGTCCACGGCCTGGTCCTGGGCCGCTCGACCGCGCCCCGGCGACGACATCGGCGATGGGTCGATCGCCGCAAGAAATGGGTTGAAATGGGTGGGTGCGCACTTTCGAGCCGTCATCGGCGGGCCGGTTGCGCCGTGGCCTGATCTGCGGTGGTCGGGTCGGGCGGGGGAGTGGTCGGGGTCGGCTCGCTCGCCGCGGTGGTGGGCGGCGACGGTTCAGGGTGCGGGCGGGCCCTTTCCCGTGCGGCGAGTGCACGTTGAACGTCGCTCCTTCCACGCAGACCCGTCAGAACGGCCGGATTGCGGGGACGGCAGCGCTCGGCTGGGGTTTCTAGCCGAGCGCTTGGCGTGCGTGGCCGTAACAGGGCGCAGCGCGTCGCGGGATCAAATTTTTCCGGGCAGGTCCGGAGCCGACTCAAGGCTGCTCACCTGCTGTCCTCTTACCGTCGCTTCGTTGTGCGCCGCCAGCCGAACGGGCCCGGCAGGTCCATCGACGTGGTGCGCCGGCCGGTGCTGCTGTGGGTGCGGCGGGGGCCGTGGCGGCCGCCTGTGGTGAGGGACCACGAGCGCTTGTTGATGTTCAGCCGTACGCCGGGAAGTATGCGGAAGCTCTTGCGGAACGTGAGCGGCATGGAGTCCTCCTGATGTCCGTCTCCGAGTACCCGGACAGGGCCGCCCCTCACGTACGCGGCGGCCCCCGTGTCCATTCCCCGAGGCGATCGCTCAGGGTAAACCCCCACTCACAGGGACCAGTTGGGAGGACGTGGCTGCTGGGGGAGACCGGCGAAGCTCACCCGCATGACGAAACCCAAGCACACCGCCCCTCTGCTCACGGCCGCCGCCGTCCTCTGCGGCCGGTCGAAGCGGGCGGAATGTTGGCAGTCAGCCAGGAACGAAGCGTCGGGTTCGTCGAGTTCGACGGGGCAGCGGATGCCGCGGGCACGGAAGCGGCGCAGATCGCGACGCCCCTTCGATGCCTGGGTCGCCCGGAACACCGCCCCTTTCCGTTGAGACACCTCGATGACTCGGGCTCGGGTCGCTAGGAGCGCTCGGTCCGGGCGCAGTGCACGAGCCGTTCGGCGAAGGCTTCGACGAGGTCGCGGAGCTCGTCCGGGCGCTCGATGACGAAGGGCCGGTCCAGCGAGGCCAGTACGGCAGGCAGCCAGTCGAGCCGGTCCACGCGCATCTCTACGCGAGACCACGGCTCATCCGGCGGGTCCGTGCTGTCCGGAGTCTCCCGGGCCGGCAGTTCCTCCACGAGCGCGACGCCCGGCGGAAGCCGGGTGTGAATGTGCTCGGTCGTGCCTTGGACGCGCAGGGTCACCGCATGCCGGTACGGAGCCGTGGCGAGCCCTGTCAGGACGCGCTCGGCGGAGTCGAGTCCAGCGGGCGGCTCGAACGAGCCCGGCAGGGCCCGTACGTCGGTGACGCGGTCCAGGCGAAACGTGCGGTCCTGGCCGCCGGTCGAAAGGTCCGCCCCCGTCACGTACCACTTGCCGGAGTGGGCGACGAGCCCATAAGGGTGCAGTGTGCGTTCGCTGGGTCGGCCGCTCGCGTCGGTGTACCTGATCGAGACCGGCCGGTGGTGGTGCACCGCGTCGGCGACCGGCAGTAGGACCTCCGAGTCCGGGGCGACTGTTTCGCCGGGCTGAGCGGTAAAGGCAAGGGAAGCGAGCACGGCGTCGAGTCCGAGCCGCAGCCGCTCGGGCAGTACTCGGCGGATCTTGGCCGTCGCCGTCTCACCCGCCGTACCGGTGGCGGCCGTCAGGCCGGTGCGCCGACCCGCGACCAGGCCGAGCAGCACGGCCAGCGCCTCGTCGTCGCCGAGCATCAGCGGAGGCATGCGGTGGCCAGGGGAGAGCCGGTAGCCGCCGTAACGGCCACGGACCGCTTCGACGGGCACATCGAGGTCGACGAGGTGGCTGACGTAGTGCCGCACCGTGCGTTCGTCGACGTCGAGACGGTCGGCGAGTTCGGACGCGGTTCTGATGCCGCCCGACTGCAGGAGCTCAAGGAGGGTGAGTACGCGGGCGATGGGACGAGGCATGTGCGGAAGTCTCCCCGACAATACCGGGCGGGTTTCGCCCGGTATTGGTCATAGTCTCAGGTCAGAAGCACGGATCGACCAGGAGAAGACCGATGAAATTTGTCTCTGTCCGCATCATCACGAGCGACGTCGCCCGCCTCGTCGACTTCTACGAGCGCGCCACCGGCGTGGTCGCCGACTGGGCCAACGAGGACTTCGCCGAACTCAGGGTCGCCTCGGCCACCCTCGCCATTGGCAGCACCCGTACGGTTCCGCTGTTCGCGCCCGGATCCGCCCGCCCGTCCGACAACCACAGCGTCATCCTCGAATTTCTCGTCGACGACGTGGACGCTGTGCACAAGAACCTGACCGGCTTCGTGGAGGACTTCGTAAACGAGCCCACTACGCTGCCGTGGGGCAACCGCTCGCTCCTGTTCCGCGATCCCGACGGCAACCTGGTCAACTTCTTCACCCCCGTCACACCGGCGGCCGTCGAGAAGTTCGGCACACCTCTTCTCCCATGACATCTTTCTGCGCCCCCACCCCAGCGGCGGAGGCGCAGAAAGATGCGGTCCAGGACGTGAGGGTGAGTCGGCTCTTGCGGCCTCCTGATCACATAGGCCCGATCCAGATTCTGTGCCATGGTCGCCGCCGCGACCGGCGGCACCGAGCCAACCCTTGAGCAAGCCGAAGCTGTTGAACTCAGATCTGGATGCGGGGGCATGGGGTCCGTAGGACCGCTGTGCCGGCCGCCGCAGTGCTGGCTGGGACCGGGCAGGTGGCCTTCCTGTGTCCCGGCGGCGACGCGTTCTGCCTTCGTCGTACGTGGCCCCGGTCGGCGGTGTAGAGGCGAAGGGCGATGTTTCCTGCCGCCCCTGCACCGGGATCCGGCCGGACAGCGGGTGCCCGCCGATGACCTGTACGAGGGGTGTTGATGGCGATGCCGCAGTGGGGCGCGATTCACGTTGCGGCAGGTGGCGTCGCTGTTGGGGATCTCAAGGTCTGCGGCTCATCGCATCCTCAGTCACTTCGCACCGCCACCGGCTATCTCGCAAAATCCGCCGCGCCTGCCCTCAGCAGGTCAAGCGACGTTCGGCGCTCTCGTAGGTGGCGAGGTTGGAGTCGACACCCACGACCGTTTTGTAGGTGTAGGTGCCAGAACCCGTGCAGTTCCAATACGCCAGTTTGGTGCCGCTCTCCAGCGGGGTCCAGTCCATCTCCTCCCAGCCGTACCAGCGGTGACGCTGCAGGGATATCGTGGCGTCCGTGCAGCCGCTGCGGGTCTTGCCGGCCTTGCCGATGATCTCGCTGATGCCCTTGTAGGGGGCCGAGATGCTGTAGCAGTTCCGGTCCCAGTCCGAGGCGGCGGCCGGAGTGGCGGGCATCAACAACGTGGCCGCGCAGGCCAGTGCGAGGGCGACGGATGACTTTCCGGCGAACCCGAGAGTGCTCATGACAAACGTTCCTGTCTGCGAAAACATGCGGGATGCAACCTACAAGAACACTCTTTCACCGGGGCCGAGACAAGATCAAGCCAGCGCCTTCACACCGTCAAACTCGTGCGAGCTGCGGCGACTTGGCGTCAACCGTACCCGCCGGTGAGGCACTTTCGACCTGCGGTCGAGGTGGCATGGTGCAGGGTGAATGCGGCTTGGACAAGGCCTGTGATGCGGCTGGTCGAGCAGTGAAGTCACCTCCGGCCGGCCCGGGCCGATGAGGAGACGAGCGAGCGGCTGGTCGGCGGCCGCGAACATCGCGCCGGCCTCGGTGCTCTCCGCCCCAGGGGATCTCACAGACGCCAGGCTCACGCCATCACTCAACGGAACCGAACTTCCCGGGCACACGCCGGGGGCCTTCTACTTCGGCGCCGACTTGACCAAGATTGTCGGCCCCATCGGATCGGCGGGACCCCGGTTCGCGGCGGTTGCGGCGGAGTGGCTGCAACTCGCGGCGCGGACGCGCG
Source organism: Streptomyces sp. BA2 (assembly GCF_009769735.1). NCBI lineage: Bacteria > Bacillati > Actinomycetota > Actinomycetes > Kitasatosporales > Streptomycetaceae > Streptomyces > Streptomyces sp. BA2. Next base: position 98,129 of record NZ_WSRO01000002.1, on the reverse strand, counting down.
ATGCGGTGGCGGTGGCCTCGCGCGGCGGCGTGTGCCCGTCCCCGGGGTTCTCGCCCCTGACGGGGTCTCCTCTGTGCGGGGCGGGCATTGATGGGCGGTGAGGGGGCTGTTCAGGGCTTCCGGTTCTTCTCTGGCTCACGGCCAGTCGGCTAGCTGACTGGCCGATCAGTCAGGAACTGCCTCAGAAGTGCCTTGAGGCCGGCTCCGTGTTCGGCGGCCTCAACACTGTGCCGGGCCCGCTCCCGGGGCCGCCCGCCCTGGCGGCGAGTCGGCCCTGAAGGGAGATCGGCGGATGAGAATGCGCTCAGTCGAAGACGACCGAGCGCACCTTCAGTCGCTCCGAAGCGCCGCCGGTGTGCGGGCGGAGTTTGAAGAACGCGCCCTGGCAGTCGGGCTCGCTGAAGACCGTGGCCCAGGCGTCGGTGCGGTTCTTGGGGGAGTGGCCGGGTTGGGGGTTGTCCTGGCCGACGCCGGGAAGAGTGAGGCACTGTTCGTTGGGCGGGTTGGTGAGGAAGCCGGTGACGTCGTAGCCCTCGTCGGTGACGTAGTCGTACCGGAACTGGCCGGTTGCGGCGGAGGCGGAAGCGGGGTTCATGGCGAGGAGCAGGGCGGCGCCGAGAACGGCTGTGAAGGCGGAACGAAAACGCATCGAGGGGTCTTTCTGCCGGGCGGGAACGGAACATGCCGTGGCCTTATTGCCCACTCAACGCAGAGGGCACCGGTGCTTCACCCGTATGGACAGTGAGGAAACGAACCTGCATTACTCCGAAAGGCTCCGGGGCCCGCTTTGGGGTCAATCCAGCTATGCCGACGTGGACTTGTATGCGACCAGCGGCTTCGACGCCCCGCGGCTGGTGCTGTACTCCTGGATCAGCCGACTGCCGTCGAGTCTCTCGGGGGAAGTCATGCGCAGCACGATCAGGTATGCCGTCGTTGTTGTCCCGCATCCGTAGCCAGGCGGGGCATCTGCTGGGGTGTGAGTGGGTGGTGGGGCGGCGGTGGTTGGTCAGCAGTCGGTTTGATCTTCCAGGCCGTGTTTGTACGCGGGTCGGTGTGCGAATATCCGTGATTGTGTCGACTGCCATGAGTTGACTGTCGGCTGCCGTGGAGTTCCTAGCGTGGGGCCTGAGTCCACCCCCTTGCGCATACCGCATGACATCGGCGTAGCGCGAAGCACCCGCCGTGTCACCCCCGACAACCCTTCGGGAAGGTCAGTAGGAACAGTTCGGGTGCCTCAGTCTCGCTTGTTGTCTGACCAGATCCAGCTCCGAGTCACACGCGCGCCGCCTTATATGGACGCCAACTGTCTCAATCGCGCCGAGAGAGAGTTTGCCTCTCCTTGGAGGCCAGCCGGGATGTCGAACTCGATAAGCGTCCTGGCATGCATGATCCGGGCTGAGGGGGCCGGTGTCGGCGTCGCTCGGGTCAGGGGGTCAGGACGGTCTTGCCGGCCAGCTCTCCGGCGGCAGCCGGGGAGCGGACCGCGCCCTGGTCGGCGCGCAGCCGCTCGGCCAGGTCTCCGCCCTCGACGCGGGCGGCGAGCTCGGCGATTCGGGCGAACCGGCCGGCGGCGCGGGCGTGGACCGTGGCCAGGTCGGCCAGGGGCAGCCGCTGGGCCACCTCGATCGCCAGATCGCCTGCGTCGATTCGGGCGACCAGTTCGGCGAGCTGGGTGACGTCGCTGCGCACGAACACGTGCACCGTGCGCACGCCGCGCCCGGCGTCCTGCGGGCCGGGGGTGGTGATGCTGACGAAGGCTCCGCCGTCGGCGACCAGGTCCACCAGCTGCGCGTTCTCCTCGGGTCTTGCGGGAGTCAGCTGCAGCACCACGTCGAAGTGCTGCCCGGCCAGCGCCTGCACAACGGGGGTCACGGTGTAGTCGACGGTCCGGTCCGCGCCGTAGGAGCGGACACGGTCGCGGCTGCGCGCTACTGGCAAGTGCGGCTATGAGAACTTGCGGAATACCCAAGGGGCAGAGGGCTACGTCGACAGGACCGGGCAAGACGGAGCCCCCGTACGGATCAGTGAGCATTTTCAGCATGGCCACCGATCGGGTGTCGGTGGCAGGGTGAGGGCAAGGCCCGCAACGGACAAGCCCCCGGCGCCATTGAGCCGTCCGGCAGAGCGCTGAGGCTGTTCAGCCACTACGGCAGCCTGCTGGGCCGGCATCTATCCGGCCGACCACGGCGGCGGATCCTCGCGGGTCGCCGGTCTCCCCAGCGGCTTCTACTGCGGCCTTCAGCGGGCGGCCAGTTCCGTAAAAAGCCAGCAGGTCCGGTTCAGGTGCCGGGCGAAGGGTGTCGCCTACCAGCGGGTGCAGCAGCGTGACCGGCAACGAGTCCAGCCCGGCCCGGAGTGCCGGGTCAACTCGACACTCCCTCCCGTCGGCGGTTGTGGCCCGCAGTGGCGGGGAGAGCGTTATCGATGAGGACGGCGGCGATCGCGGCGGCGGTGGGGAAGGCATCAGCGTCGAGGACCCGGGTGCGGGCAGCGGCGCCATCGATGAGCAGGGCGAGCTGCTCGCCGAGCTGTTCAGGGTCGGCGGCGCCGGCTTCGCGGGCGGTGTCGGCGAGCCGCGCGGCAACGGCCTTCTTGTAGTCGCGTGCGTACTGGGACGCGGGGTGCTGGGGGTCGTGGAGCTCCACGGCGGCAGCGATGTACGGGCACAGGGGTGTGTCTGGGGAGATGTCGAAGGCAGCGAGGAGCCGTTCGCGGGGTGTGAGGTCGGTGCGGTCGAACACGCCGGACAGAACGGAGGGGTCGAACCGTCGCAGGTATTCGGCGACGAGTTCGTCCTTGCCGGTGAAGTGCTGGTAGGCCGTGCGCTTGGACACCTCGGCCGCCGCACAGAGCTCGTTCATGCCGGTGCGGTTGATGCCCTGCTCGCGGAACAACTGCTGGGACGCGCTGATGATGCGCTCGCGGGCGCCCCGGCCGCGGCGGCTGCCCGTGGGGCCCTTCTCCAACTCCGTCATGGGTCCAGCGTACCGCAGCTAGGTAACGACCGGTGTACATAGCTTGCGCCCCGGCCACCCGCCGCGTACGTTAAGCACACTAGGCGGTGTACTTAACTCCGTCGTCCCAGGCACACACGGCACCACCGACCCAAGGGAATGACCATGGGAAAGCTCGACGGCAAGGTCGCGGTCATCACCGGCGGCACCACCGGCATGGCGCTGGCCGGCGCGAAGCTGTTCGTCGACGAGGGAGCACACGTCTTCATCACCGGCCGCCGCCAGGACGCCCTGGACGAGGCCGTGAAGCAGATCGGCCGCAACGTCACCGGCGTCCAGGGCGACGCCGCCAACCTCGACGACCTGGACCGCCTGTACGACACCGTCAAGCGGGAGAAGGGAAGCCTCGACGTGTTGTGGGCCAGCGCCGGCGGCGGCGCGCCCGCCCCGCTCGGCGAGATCACCGAGGCCCAGTTCGACACCTGGTTCGGGCTCAACGCCCGCGGCACCCTGTTCACCGTCCAAAAGGCCCTCCCGCTCTTCAACGACGGCGGCTCCATCCTCATGACCGGCTCCAACGCCTCCCTCGGCGCCTTCCCCGGCTGGAGCGTCTACGCCGGCAGCAAGGCCGTCCAGCAGGCCTGGGCCCGCATCTGGCTCAACGAGCTCAAGGACCGCCGCATCCGCGTCAACGTCCTGACCCCCGGCCAGGTCGCCACCGCCAAGCAGGAAGAACTCTTCGACGAGGCCACCAGGCGCCAGTTCGAGTCCCTCATCCCCCGCGGCCAGATGGGCCGCCCCGACGAAATCGCCACCGCCGCCCTCTTCCTCGCCTCCGACGACTCCAGCTACGTCAACGGCATGGAACTCGTCGCCGACGGCGGCACCACCGCCATCTGAACCCAACAAGACGCACCAGGACAGGACACCTCATGAGCAACATCAGCATCATCGGCACCGGGAACATGGCCCGCACCATCGGCGCGCGGGCGATAGCGGGCGGCAACACCGTCGAGATCATGGGCCGCGATCAGTCCAAGGCCACCGACCTCGCCAAGACGCTCGGCGGCGCCGCCACGACGGGAGAATGGGGCGCCGCCCCGGCCGGGGACATCGTCATCGTCGCCCTGCTGCACGACGGCGTCGTACCGGCCGTCGCCCAGTACGGAGAAGCCCTCGCGGGCAAGGTCATCGTCGACATCAGCAACCCCTTCAACTCCACGCACGACGGGCTGGCCCACCGCGAGCAGACCTCGATCGCGCAGGAAGTCGCCAAGACGGCACCCGCAAGCGCCAGCGTGGTGAAGGCGTTCAACACCGTCTTCCGCCATGTCCTGGAAAAGGGTCGGCCCGACGTCTTCCTCGCCGGCGACAATGCGCGGGCCAAGGCAAGTGTGGAGGCGTTCATCAAGAGCCTCGGGCTGCGCCCGCTGGACGTCGGCGGCCTGACAATGGCGCACTGGCTGGAAGGAGCGGGCGTGGTCACGGTGGGCCTGGCCAACCACGGGGTGGGGAACCTGGACTTCGCCCTCAGCATCACCGAGCTTCCCGTCTGACCGGACGGTTGACGGAACACCGAAAGGACTCGGCATGAAGCTTGGTTTCACACTTCCCATCATCGGGCCCGCTATCAGCAGCGCCGCTGGCCTGAGCGCGTTCTGCCGCGGAATCGAGGACCTTGGCTACGACACGCTGTGGGTCGGCGATCGCCTGGTACAGCCGGTCGAGATGCACAGCACCTATCCGGGCAGAGAGCAGCCGTACCCGCCGCAGATGAAGCGATACCTCGACCCGGTGCTGCTGTGGACCGTCGCCGCGACGGCGACCAGCCGGGTGCGGCTGAATGCAAGCACGCTCAGCACCTTCTACTGGGAGCCACCGCACCTGGCCCGGATGCTGACCACACTCGACGTGCTCAGCGAAGGACGTCTCGAAGTCGGCGTGGGACTCGGGTGGATGAAGGACGAGCACGACATCTCCCGCAGCGCAGACTGGCACCGGCGCGGGCGGATGCTCGATGACCTCGTGGCGTTCCTGCACGAGTGGTGGACGGCCAACCCGGTTTCCTGGGAAAGCGAGTTCTTCTCGCTGCCGCCGGTCCACGCCGACCTGCGACCGGTGCAAGCAGGCGGGCCGCCCATCTGGATTGGCGGCACCAGCGAGGCCGCGATGCGCCGGGTCGGCCGCAGCGCCACCGGCTGGCTCGGGATCGATTTCCTCCCGGACGAGGTCGCCGACCAATTGTGGTTGCTCGCGCGCCAGGCGGCGCAGGGGGCCGGCCGCGATCCCGACGCGCTGAAGAAGGCCATCCGTATCAACCTCGAACCGGGCACGTCCGTTGGTTCGCTGGCCGACAAGCTCAAGCGCTTGGCCGAGTCCGGTGCGGACGAGGCGTTCGTGGACGCCTTCGCACTGTTCCCCGACCTTGAGCAAATGCTTGACTTCGCCGGCCAGGTGATCGCGCGTACCGGTCGGTTGTGACTACCCAGGAGCAGTAGGCCAAGGACTTCCTCGCCTGGTTGCCCGTCGGGAACACGGAACGCTGCGCGGCTTAACGTCCCCGCCCCACTGGGCCAGGAGCGCGGCGCCCCGCGGCCTTGGCCCAGTGGCACTCAGACATTCAACCCGTTTCGCCATCGAGACTGTTCAACGGGGCGGGATCATTTGCACCCCCTGCGTGCTATGTCTGCCGCGTAGCCGAGTCTCGTGTTGCCGGCGTCGTGGGACCAGGCCACCGCGCAGGTGATTGAGAGGCCCAGAACCTCGCTCAATACCGACGCCGGGATCTGAGCTGCAAGGTCCAGCAGGGCTGTGTTGCGGCTGGCGCGAGCACGGATGCCGAGCCTGTTGAGCCGTACGGTCAGGTGGCTTGCGGTCATGGCTTGTCCGGCGCGGCCGCCTGGGAAGAGCCACGGGCCTTGGCCGTGGTGTCCCAGGACAGCGAAAGCCTGTCGGCTACGGGCGAGTTCGAGGAGCAATGATCCCAGCGGGTCGGGAATCTCTACTGGTCGGGATCCCAGCTGGAGCTGAACGCCATCGGCTTCAGCCAGGATCTTGTCTGTGGTGACCGCTCCTGTTCCAGTGGCGCCACAACTCCTCCTTCGGCTCGCTGACCGAAAGCGCCGTGATGCGGTTGCTGCGGCAGGTCTGCAACCGGATCGGTCAGTACGCCCCGCGGTTCGCCGACCTGGCCTTTACCGCGTACGACTTCCGACGCCTGTTCGCCACCGACCTGTGAGGCTTCGTCCAGTGGTTCCTCGACCTCTCGTCGAGGAGTTGCTCCCACTCGGCCCAAGTGGAGCACTGCGTGGGCGCTGGCTGCATCCGGACCGCAGAGGTCTGCCTGGGTGAAGGCGGGGATGCCGAGGTCGACCAGCTGTGGCCGGCCGTCGGCGCGGCTGGTCTTGAGGCCGTTGAGCTTGGCCATCGCGGCGCCGAAACTGACCTGGAGTCCTTCGACCTCGCCAAGCCATAACCGCATCGATCCTGCCTCTGCGACCTGTCCAGGAACGTCGTCGGCGGCCACCTGGAGCATTTTGTTCGGCGTATACGGTGAAGCGGGTCCTTCAATGGCGATCCTGCCCCTGCGGAGAGCCCATTGGCCGACCCATGAGGCGTCGTTTTCCCACTCACGGTCGGACGGAGTGATGCTCCAGGTGCCATCCCCAACTTCGACGTGGATAGGTGTGTTGTCCCAGATGTCGGGAGAGACGACCTCCCATGATCCCTTGAGGAAGGCGCTGACTGCCCGCCCGACAGGGCCGGTGCCTGTCCCGGTCGCGGAAGCGGGACTCTTGTCACCGTCCTGCTCCTTGCCGCATGCGCCAAGGAGCGATGCCCCCACGCCGACGGCCAAGTACCGTAACGCGGTCCGCCGCCTCAACACCTGCGTCACAGCCCGCACGCCGCGAAGACGCGGTTTGCCAGTTGCCACAGAGCCTCCTGGTGTCTGCCAACCGGAATTGTAGTGAGCATGCCCTTCTGTCGTTGGTTCGAAATACGAAGGTGGCGTCCCTCTGTGTGGCATAAGAAGGCATCTGATCTAGGCAGTTGGTGTTCTGGGACTACGCCAAGTGGGAAGCCGACGGCACCACTCAACAGGTCCACGACCTGCTCCGGGACAAGACCCGGCAAGCCCAAGGCCGCAACCCGCAGCCGACGGTGGCCGTGATCGATGCGCAAAGCGTGAAGACCTCGACCAACGTCGCCGAGACCAGCCAGGGCGTCGACGCGGGCAAGAAGATCAAGGACGCAAGCGGCACTTGATCACCGGCACTTTGGGGCTCGTGCTGGCCGTCCTGCCGACAGACGAAGCCGAGGCCGCCGCCTTGATCGGCAACGGCGCAGACAAGATCGTCGGTGGCCCGAAGAAGTACGTGCTGGGGCACTTCAACGCCCTGCGCGAGTTCTACCATGCCGCATCCCAACGGCAGCTTCTCGTCGTGCTCTGGTGGGACTGACACCGACCGCCTCACCGTCGGCTCACGTCAGCAGCTGGGGAATTACGTGAGCGTCCACACAGCCGCCGCCAACCGCCTCGGCCTGCGCAAGGTGTGGGTCGACGGCGGCTACCGCAAGCACTTCATCGACCGCGCCGCCATTCTCGGCATCGACCTCGAGATCGCTCAACGCACTCCCGGGAGCAGGGGGTTCACCCCGATCCAAAACGCTGGGCCGTGCAGCGGACCTACGGCTGGCTCATGCTGCACCGCCGCCTGGCGCGCGACTACGAGACCCACTCGCACCGCTCTGAAGCCATGATCCACCTCGCCATGACCGACCTCATGGCCCGCCGTCTCACCGGCGAGAACACCATCTCTTGGCACGACCCCGGTCCCAAACCCTCCAGCCCAGGCCCCGGGCGGCCGCCCGGCTCGAAGAACCAACGGCCGCCCACACGCCACGACATCGGTTCGGTCTCGAACTCGTCACCGGCTAGCCCTACCGTCGGCCCGCCCACCACAAGACGGGCGCCGAACCACGGAGAGTCAGTTGAGCAGCCGGGTCAAGGCCTCTCCGGCCGAGCGGCAACTGCATCGATCCCAGACGCGCGCAGCTTGCGAGCCAGAAACTCCATCTCGGGCATCGTGCCTGAGTGGGTTCCCGCCACGACCTCGCTCAGCACGGACTTGACGTCGGCCAGACCAATACCGAGTTCTGCCCGTAGAACGCGCATGATCGCAGCGTTCCTTGCCGAGGGAACTACCTGAAGGTGCGCTGGTCCACACTGGGCGAGCAGCTGGCTCCGTAGTGCGGCTGGAAGGTCATCACCGCACGAAGCCAGCGCAAACCCGCAGGCTGGACACCTGGACTCCGTGTCCCAGCGCAAAGAGCCACTTACCAGGGCTTGGACACCCCAGCACTCCAACTCCGCACCACAGTCCTGGCACCCAGCCGAGTACCTGATGGACTCGACGACCATCTGCTCCATCCCCACCCCTTCAAGGAGATGAGGTTAAACGACAAGCTCACGGGGATGCCACGATGCTCCCTTTGGGCGATTGCCGGTGCGTGCGCTTCGTCGTTGGCAGTGCGAAACGGGCGAGCTCATCGACATCGTGGAGGATCCATGCGTGCTCACGCATTTGCTGCTGCTGTCTGTATGGCGGTCACGGGAGTGCTGTCTGGGGCTGGGGCGGCAGCGGCTGGTGCCGGGGCGGGAGTGGCAACTGCCGGTTCGCCCGGCGTGTACTCCGGCGGGATTCTGTCCGTGCCGGTCAACGTACCGGTTCACCTGTGTGGCGGGAACACCAATGTAGTGGGGCTGCTGAACCCGTCTTTCGGCACCGCTTGCGCCGGGCGCTGACGAGTGACGGGCCGTGCACCACGAGCGGGTGTGTGGCCCGGCCGCGGGTGAAGCCAAGAGGAGGCCGGGCCGTCCGGGGGAGAGGGCTTGGCGCCTGAGTGTGTGGAGGAGAGGGCTCGCGCTCAGGGCTTGCGCAAGATGATGGCGGCGTTGTGTCCGCCGAAGCCGACGGAGTTCGACAGCACGGCAGAAAGGGCTGCGGTGCGGGGCTTCTTGGTGACGATGTCGAGGTCGATGTCAGGGTCGGGACGGTCGAGGTTGGCGGTCGGGGGGATGATGCCGTGGTGCAGGGACAGCACGCTGCAGACGGCCTCGATCGCGCCGCCACCGCCGATGGAGTGCCCGAACACGCTCTTGTTGGCGGTGACCGGCGGCGGTGTGCCGAAGACGCGGCGTAGCGCGCGGGCCTCGGCCAGGTCGTTGAGGGAGGTGGAGGTGCCGTGGGCGTTGACGTGGTCGATGTCGGCGGCGCGGAGTCCGGCATCGTTGAGGGCGGCATGCATGGCGCGTGTGGCGCCCTCTCCCTCCGGGTGCGGGGCGACGCAGTGGTAGGCATCGCTGGACAGGCCCTGGCCGGCCAGTTCGGCGTAGAGGGGGGCGTTGCGGGCCCGGGCGTGTTCGGTGCGCTCCAGGACAAGGACGCCGGCGCCTTCGGCCAGGACGAAGCCGTCGCGATCGGCGTCGAAGGGGCGGGAGGCCCTGGCTGGGTCGTCGCAGCGGCCGGAGAGCGCGCCCATCCGCCAGAAGGCGATCGCCCCCAGCTGGCAGCGTGCCGAGTCGGTACCACCGGCGATGACGATGTCGCAGCTGCCGGAGTCCAACAGCATTTTCGCCGCGCCCAGGGCGGCGGTTCCCGAGGCGCAGACGGTGCTGGTGCACATGGTCGGGCCCTGAGCGCCGAGGTCGAGGCCGACCTCTCCGGCGGCCATGCCGGGCTGGCTGCGGGCGACGAGGCTGGGGGTGACCGCTCCGTACCGTCCCTGGGCGACTTTGGCGTATTCGGGCATGTGCTCCAGGGCGCTGCCGCCGACGCCGATGACCACGCCGACTCGGGTGCTGTCCCATTCGGCGGGGTACAGGCCCGCGTCGGCGACGGCCTCGCGTGCGGCGATCACGGCGAACTGGATGAACCGGTCGGTGCGCCACCGCAGACCCCGGCCGAGCGAGTCGGCGAGTAGCTGCTGCGGCACGCGGCAGGAGAAGTCCACGGGCAAGCCCTGGAGTTCGGGATCGGTGGCTGCGGTGGGTGTCGCGCTGAGCAGGCGTTCCCAGGAGCCTTTGGTGCCGATACCGGCCGGGGTGACCAGGCCCAGGCCGGTGACGGCTACGGCGGCGCTCACCGCGGTGTGTCCGTCGAGGGGATCAGCGGTCGTGCGCCGTCCTGCTCGGAGCCCGGTTGCGCTCCGATGGATGCCGTCGCCTGGGCGGCGTGCAGCGCGCGGGCGTCGGCGAGGAGTTGGGCGAGGATGGGTGCGCCCTCGGCGAGGGTGGTCTGTGCGCCGATGCCGGGGATGCTGGCAGGCATGGGTACGCCTTCCTCGTCCTCGAGGATGGCCAGCATCTCGGCCATCGCCAGGGAGTCCATGTCCAGCTCTGCGAAGGTGGCTTCGGGGCGCACCAGATCCTCCTCGATCTCGAAGTGTTCGCGCAGCATGGTGACGATGCGGTCCTCCAGCGGCTGGGATGCCATGGTGTTCTCCTTCGTGGTGGCAGACGCGCCGCGGCGCGTGCGTCCGGCTTCAGATGCCTGAATGCAGCGGCGTCGTGGGGCGCGCGGGGCTGCTCAGGGCCGCCTTGAGGTAGGTGGCATCCAGGGCGGGCGGGGCGGCGGCGCCGTCGCGCTGTTCGGCCAGGTCCAGGGCAGTGCGCTCGTAGTGACGACGGTGGTAGCTGTAGCGGTCGGAGCCGGGCAGCAGGGACGCCACGAAGGTTTCCAGGCTGGTGGGATCCGGCAGGTGGCCGACGATCCGGGTGCGCACCCAGGGGGCATTGGCGGCCATGGCGCCGAGCCAGTGGGCGAGAGGGGTGTCGGCCGGGTGCACCACGTGGTGTGTCGTGGTGCCCGGCGCGCTGTCGGCCCGGGCCAGACGGATCATGGCATCGGCGGCGTATTCCACGGGTGTCAGGTTGATCAGGCTGTCGGGGCGGCCGGGCAGCCGGATCTGCACATTGCCTTCGGCGTCCGGTGCGAGGCCGAAGCGCTGGGCCAGAGCGTGAGGACCGTGGGCGGCCAGCCGGTTCAGCTTCAGCCGGAGGGCGGCGTGCGGGTGGCGGGGGCCGCGCAGGCCGGGGGGCCGGTCGCTCAGCAGGGTGCTGGGGCGCAGCACCAGGGCGCGGCGGCCCTCGGCGGCCCAGGCCCGTACCAACTGCTCGGCGTGGTACTTGGACTCCTCATACGGGGTCAGAAAGCCGTGCGAGGCATCCAAGGCGTCCGCACCGATCATACCGGTGGGGCGCCCGCCTGCGACAAAGGCCGTGCTGATGTGGACAAAACGCGGTCGACGGCGCCCGGCGGCCGCCAGGTGCAGCATCCTGCGCGTGCCGTCCACGTTGACCTGACTGACCACCTCCCAAGGCGCTTGCAGGTCTGTGCAGGCGGCGCTGTGCCAGATTTCGTCGGCCTCGTCAGCCAGCTGCTGGAACACGGGCGGTTCGGCGCCCAGCTGCTGTCGGTGCAGGTCTGCCGGCACGACGCGTAGCTGGCCGGTCTGCAGGAAGTGCCCTGCTGCCGGCAGGCCGGCGAAGTGCAGGGCCCGTACCAGGCGGCGACCGGCAAAGGCCGGGGTGCCGCGCGTCAGGGCGAGGACGGCGACGCCCGCGGACAGCATCCGGGCCATCAGATGGGCTCCCAGGAAGCCGGTTGCCCCGGAGAGCACAATCGTGGGCATGTATGGCGCCTTCCTCAGGGGTCGGAGTTGGTCGCTCGTGCGCCGATGCACTGCAGCAAAGCGGGTGACTCTGGCACGTACAGCCGGTGGCGGGCAGGGACAGCCGGGCTCCACCAGCCTGGCGCCTGCACCTCACGGGCACCAATGGCACACGCACGGCGTCACCCGGATGCCTCAGACGTCGCGCGTGCCGGATCGGAGGGCTTCGCACACGGGCCACGAGCCGCAGCCCCGGAGCTCCGGGTGCGGGCAGATCCGGGGCCTGCGTGACCCCACGCAGGCGGTGGTCGTCGCGTACGAGTCGGGGCTCGTGGTGCCGGGCGCTACGGGGACATAACCTCTCTGCGTCTCCGGCTGCCCCTCGCCGCCGATTCGGAAGCTGACGCAGAGTAAGGCCATGATGGCAGAGGGGAGTTGATGTCGTGGAGATCGAGTGTGTTACCCATACGCAATCCCGAGGGCGGGACAAGAGCCCTGGTCGGTGGCAGGATGCACCGCAACTTGCGCAGCACACAGCGCTGTTGATCTCGCTCGCGCCCTGGTTCGAGCCTGCCCTGGAGGTCCTGTGTCCGCTCGTCCCCCGAAGTCCGTTCGTTCCCCGGTGGCTGCCATAGCCCTGACCGCAGTCGCCGGCCTGCTGATGACGGGCTGCACCAGCACCAAGGCCGACAGCGACGGCGACAAGGGCGCCTCGGGGATCAAGCTCGTCTCGTCCGGCAAGATCAAGACCTGCACGCATCTGCCCTATCCGCCGTTCCAGTCGAAGAAGGACGGCAAGATCGTCGGCTTCGACGTGGATCTGGTCGACCTGGTCGCCAAGGAACTGGGGGTCGAGCAGGAGATCGTCAACACACCCTTCGAGGGCATCGAAACCGGCCAGGACTTCAACATCCGCAAGTGTGACCTGGCCGCCGCAGGCATGACGATCACCGACGAGCGCGACAAGGTCATGGACTTCTCGGACCCCTACTTCAACGCCACCCAGGCGCTGATCACCAAGAAGGGGAAGCCCTACAAGACCTTCGAGGACCTCAAGGGAAAGAAGCTCGGCTACCAGAAGGCCACCACCGGCGGCATCTACGCCAAGAAGGAGAGCAAGGGCCTCGACATGGAGCTCGTGGAGTACGAGGACGTCGGCTTGCTGCTCACGGCGGTCAAGGCCGGCAAAGTCGACGCGGGCATCAACGACAACGGCGTGCTCTTCGAATACATCAAGGACAACCCGGACACCGAGGTGACCGCGGAGTTCGACACCGGTGAGAAGTACGGAATCGGCTTCCGCACGGGCAACGACTCACTGCGCACGAAGGTCAACGAGGTCCTCAAGGAGGCCCGGACCGACGGCAGTTACGACAAGATCTACAAGAAGTGGTTCGGCACCACTCCGCAGAGCTGACCTCGAGCATTCAAACGGCTGACCAGAGGAGTTCTGCACGTATGTCCATGTCCCGACGGCGGCGGGCACGGCTGTTCCGCGGCGTCCAGTACGCCGTGCTGCTCATCGCCATAGCCGTGTTCGCGCTGGTGGCCGACTGGGGGACACTGCGCCAGGCGTTCTTCGACGTGGAGATCGCCAAGGCGCTGTTCCCCGAGGTGATCACCACCGCGCTGGTCAACACCGCCTACTACACGCTGCTCGGCTTCGGCTTCGGCCTGGGGCTCGGCATCGTGCTGGCACTGATGCGGCTGTCCCCGGTGCCTCCGTACCGCTGGATCGCGATCGCCTATATCGAGTTCTTCCGCGGCGTTCCCTCCCTGCTGGTGTTCATCGCGCTCGGCTTCGGTGTGCCGCTGGCCTTCGAGGTCGCGCTCGACATGGACATCACGGTGATGCTGTCTCTGGGCCTGGTGGGCGCCGCCTATATGGCCGAGACGATCCGCGCGGGCATTTTGGCGGTGCCCAAGGGGCAGACGGAGGCGGCCCGTTCGCTGGGCATGTCACCGGGGCGTGCGATGGTGTCGATCGTGATGCCGCAGGCGTTCCGGATCGTGCTGCCGCCGCTGACCAACGAGCTGATCCTGCTCACCAAGGACTCCTCACTGGTGTATCTGCTCGGCCTCTCGCTCGGCCAGTTCGAGCTGGCCAACTTCGGCCGGGACGCGCTGAACGAGCACAAGAGCCTGACCCCGATCCTGATCGCCGGACTGCTGTATCTCGTCATCACCCTCCCGCTCGGCCATCTGGTGCGGCGGCTCGAGGCCCATACGGCGAAAGCCAGGTGAGCACCATGAAGTTGGACAAGGCACCCGACGCGCCCGCACCTTCGGGCCAGGCGATCGAGGTGCGCGAGCTGCGCAAGTCGTTCGGCGATCTGGAGGTGCTCAAGGGCATCGACTTGACGGTCGGGCGCGGTGACGTGGTCTGTGTCATCGGCCCTTCGGGCTCCGGCAAATCGACCCTGCTGCGCTGCGTCAATCTCCTGGAAGAGCCCACGTCGGGCACGGTGACGGTGGCCGGCACGGAGGTCACCGACCCCGATGTGGACATCGATCGCGTACGCCGTCGGATCGGCATGGTCTTCCAGTCCTTCAACCTCTTCCCGCACCTCACGGCACTGGAGAACCTGACCATCGCGCAGCGCCGCGTGCTGCGGCGGAGCAAGGAGGAGGCGGAGCGCATCGCGCGGGCCAACCTCGCGCGGGTGGGCCTCGTCGACAAGGAGCAGTCCTATCCGGCGCAGCTCTCCGGCGGCCAGCAGCAGCGGGTCGCGATCGCCAGGGCGCTGTCCATGGACCCCGAGCTGATGCTCTTCGACGAGCCGACCTCCGCGCTCGACCCCGAACTGGTCGGGGACGTACTCGCGGTGATGCGCTCGCTCGCCCAGGAGGGGATGACGATGCTGGTCGTCACCCATGAGATGAGCTTCGCGCGCGAGGTCGCCGACCGGGTGGTCTTCATGGACGACGGAGTGATCGTCGAGGAGGGCACGCCCGAACGTGTGGTGGGCGACCCGCAGCACGAACGGACCCGAATTTTCCTGGCGCGCGTACTCGATCCTGCGGCGGCGGAAATAGGCGAGGTCCCGGACACAGGACCGCACGAGAAGCGCGTGGACCGCTGAGTGCACCTCGGGACCGGGTATCCCGGCGTGCGGGCATGCGGGAGAGGTGCCCCTCAGGGACGCTGACCTGCACGGACAAGTGGATCGGTGGGTCTGACAGACACATTTCCCGCGTTCTCGGGTAGCGGGGCCGTTGTGCAATCCTGTCGTTCATCTTCGCCATGATCCGGCGGACGTCCGCCGATCCGGCTTCCACCAGCCAGGACGCGGCGCCAGGGCCAAGCGCTAGGAAGGCGGCCTCCACAGACGGCCTCCACAGAACTGTCTTGCGTCCCTGGATCGTTGGCCCGTCGCCGAAGTCGTACTGAAGCCAGAGGCCCGGCTCGGTCACCCACGGTCGATAGACCCGCCGCCGTCCGGCTCTGAACTGGGTTTTTGCTTCCGCGACGGTGCGGCGGGTGGTGCGTTCCCCGCCTGTGAAGCCCATCGCGACGATCCGCTTGTGAACCACGTCCGCACGGATCTTGCCCTGCGAACGCACCACGAGTTCCTCGATCTTCGGCAAATAGTCGTCGATCGCGCGAGCTCGATGACGCCTCTGATCGGGGTGCTGACCGGCAGCCCGCATCTACACGTATCGGGCCACCGTGTGGTGATCGCACCCAGCCAGCTCGGCCGCGGCACGGTAACTGCCTGTCAGGTCATACGCCTCAGGGATCTCCATGATCTCCCTGCTGTTCTTCACCCGCTCCGGGCTGCCCAGAGCAAACTTGTCCAAGCGGGTGGGGAGTTCTAACCAGCCGTACGTGGTCAGGCGGGTGTAGTGGTGGGTGGCGGCCAGGTCGCGCCAGGCGGGTGGCGCGGAAGGCCAGGCGCTGGGCCAGGGGCGGCGGGATCAGCGGGCAAACTCAAGGAACTACGGGCCCGGGACGCCGGGAAACTCGCCCAGCTGGGCCAGGACGTCGAACATCTCGTCTACGCTCTCCACCAACTCACAGCAGATAACGACCAGTTGCGCACCTGTGCAGCGGCCCTGCACGGCCACACCCGTGCACTGCCCACGCCGCCGCGCGCCGCGGGCGCTCGTCCGCCGGGTGCACCGCAGAACCTGGATCATGAGTCATGCGACCATCCGCTGACCGCTGCCTCACCGTGCGGACGGAAGGTCGCTGGCCGTCATGTCGCCGCGCAAGCGCAGTACGCGGGGCCGATGACGGAATCGGCCATACTCATCCGGTCGTTCCTGGTCGGCCTCGATTTCCACCACCACGCTCGCGCTGACCGGCAGGTAGCTGACCGGGGCGGCGCCGGGCAGTCCGCCCACCGTTCCGGGGAGTTCGGCCAGGTCCTAGCCGATGGGCTGCAGCAAGGGCGCCAGCTCGCGGCGGACCGCCTGCGTTTGCGGCAGGCTCACGCCCACTGCCCGCATCCGGCCATCGCCCCGGGGCAGGCCGAGCACCAGGCACTGAGTGGCCGGGGTCCGGCCGCTGACACCGAGCACGGCGGCCTCGCTGGTATGCGTGCGCCGGCACTTCAGCCAGCCCGAGAACGGCCCGCGACATAGGGGAGGTTCGGTTTGACCGCCAAGCCCTCGACGCCGCCCAGACTGCCCACCCACCGCAGAGCCGTCTGTACGTCGCCGGTGGCCGGGACCTGCCCCGGTGGCCGGGACCGGCCGAATGGGCGCTGGCCCACCCTCCAGTACCTCAAGCAGCCTGCCTCGGCGCTCCTCACAACAAAAACGACGTGAAGTCGTGGACGAGGACGTCGGATGCAGAACCGCGGTGGCGTACTACGGCCGCGGGGAACATCGGTACAGCCGTGGCATTTAAGGCACGGCTGTGCGTCTATCTGGCTCTTGATGTTCTCTCGGATGGCCGACGACGAGCCTGCCCTGGCCCGTCCTGGTCTTCCCGCCCCTCTCGGTGCGCCGACGTCGGAGACTCGGCCGTTGATGGGAGGGCCGCGGCGATGCAGTCGAGGACGCGCTGAAGCCCATGCCGGAACTGGGCTTCGCGGCTCAGATGCGGCTGGCGCGCCTCCATCACGATCTTGGTGAAGATCGGGTACTCCCCGCTCTTCACCAGCCGGTCGATGTACGGGTAGCTCCGCGCCATCCATTCCGACTCGCTGAGTCCGCTGCGTTGGACTTCCCTGGCCGTGCTGATTTCCTCGCGGACGGTGCCCTCGGCGTAGCTGTTCAGCAGGGCCACGAGGTCGAGGTTCTCGTCGATGGGGACGAAGGCGTCGAGCACCCCCATCAGCCGTTCGACCAGGAGCAGTTGGTTGGGGCCGAAGCTGGGGAGGGAGCGCTGCACGGTGGCGATCCACGGGTGCCTCATCCACATGGTCCGCAGTCCGTCGGCGTAGCGGGTCAGGTCGGCGCGCCAGTCGCCCGAGGGCATGTCCGTGACGTCGATCTCGCCCATCACCTGGTCGGCCATGAGCTCGACCAGGTTCTCGCGGCTCGGGACGTACCGGTAGAGCGACATCACGCCGGCGCCGATCTCGGCGGCGATCCGCCGCATGGTGGCGGCCTCCAGCCCTTCGGCGTCGGCGATCCGGACGGCGGCCTCGGTGATCTTCGCTCGGCTGTAGACCGGCGTCGGCCCGTAGGTCGCGCGCTCGGGCCGCATCCAGATGTTCACGTACTCGGCGTCAGTCACCGTTCCACCTCCTTGGTTGCGTACATAGTACCCAGTCGCTTAGCGTGTCGGTCGAGACCGCGTACAAGGTACCCAGTGGAGGCGTTATGCCTGACCCGATCGTGGTCGCAGAAGGGCTGCACAAATCCTTCGGCGACACCCGCGCCCTGCGGGGTCTGGACCTGAGCGTCCCGAGAGGAACGGTCTGTGGCGTGCTGGGGCCGAACGGCGCGGGCAAGACGACCGCGGTGCGCATCCTGGCGACCTTGTCCGATCCTGATGCCGGGCATGCCCGTATCGCCGGATACGACGTCGTGCGCGAGGCCGGCAAGGTGCGTGCCAGGATCGGGCTCGCGGGCCAGCATGCGGCCGTTGACGAGAAGCTCACCGGCCGCGGCAACCTGCGCATGTTCGCGCGCCTGTCCCATCTGTCCCGGCGCGACGCGCGCCGACGGGCCGACGAGCTGCTGGAGCGCTTCGCTCTGATGGACGCTGCCGATCGGCCGGTCGCGGGCTACTCCGGCGGCATGCGCCGCCGCCTCGACCTGATCACCAGCCTCATCCTGCGCCCCGAGGTGCTCTTTCTGGACGAGCCGACCACCGGCCTGGATCCGCGCAGCCGCGGCGAGATCTGGGACAGCATCCGCGAGCTGGTGGCGGACGGCACCACGGTGCTGCTCACCACGCAGTACCTGGACGAGGCCGACCAGCTGGCCGACGACATCGCGGTCGTCGACCACGGACGGGTGATCGCCACGGGCTCTCCCGACGAGCTGAAGACCACGATCGGCGATCGCCTGGATGTCGAACTCGAAGACCCTGCCACCCTCGATCCGGCGGCGGCCGCGCTGAAAGCACTAGCCGGGGCCGATCCCCTCGTGACGGGCGCCGACCGGCTCAGCGTCGCGCTGCCTGGCCGCAGCTTCCGGTTCACGGAGATCGTGCGTGAGCTCGAACGAGCCGGTGTCGCCGCGGCCGACGTGCAGCTGCGCCGCCCCACCCTCGACGAAGTGTTCCTGCGCCTCACCGACCAGACCGACCAAACCGATGAAAAGGAGCTGGTCTGATGAGCGACCTCGCCCCGCCGCTGGGCAACCGCCTGCGGTGGACGTTCACCGACGGGCTGACCCTGGTCGGCCGTGAGCTGGGCCGACTGCGGCAGGCTCCCGGCGAAATCGTCGCGGCGCTGATCTTCCCGGCCGTCATGGTCGTGCTGTTCGGGTACGTCTTCGGCAGCGCGATACAGGTGCCGGGCGGCGGCGACTACCGCGAGTACCTCATGCCCGGCCTGTTCGCCATGGTGACCTTCTCCGCGTGGCTGGGGGTCATGACGCGGATGGCCGCCGACGCCTCCCGCGGTGTGATGGACCGGTTCCGCTCCATGCCGATGGCGCGCTTGGCGGTACCGTTCGGGCAGACCGGCGCTGACCTGCTGACCGGCCTGATGATGCTGGCCGTGATGGTGAGCACGGGCCTGCTCGTGGGCTGGCAGCCGCACCGCGGCCTGCTCCCCACCCTCCAGGCGTTCCTGCTGATGATCGTGCTGCGGTACGCGCTGAGCTGGGTGGGCGTTTATGTGGGCCTTGCGGTGAAGAACGACCAGGTCGCCGACGCGATGGTCCCGCTGGGCCTGCCGTTCACGATGCTGTCGAACGCCTTCGTCCCGACCGACGGCATGCCGGGCTGGCTGCGCTTTTTGGCCGACTGGAACCCGGTGAGCGCGCTCACCGTCGCCGCACGGGAGCTGTTTGGCAATCCGGGCGCTCCGGCCGGAAACGTGGCCTGGTCACTGGCGCATCCGGTGACCACCGTCCTGCTCTGGTCGGCTGCGCTCCTGGTGATCTTCGTCCCGTTGTCACTGCGCGCCTACACGCGCAGAGGGCGCTGAATGCTGCGGTCATCTGCCTGAATGCCCCGCGCCGCGCCAGCGCGGTGCGAGGCGCCACCGACAACCCCCGATCGATGAGAGACCGCGCACCTCAAACCGCGTCGAGGGACACGAACCACTGGATCGCGCGACTACCCACACCATGGAGACGTTATGAACTTGTTCCGACTCGACGCCAGTATCCTTCCCGGTACATCCGCCAGCGCCGAACTCGCCGACCTCGTGGAATCGGAGTGGACCGCAGTTCACCCGGACGTGCCGGTGGTACGCCGCCACCTGGGCACCGATCCGCTGCCCGCCGATGCCTGGGCGTACGCCCACACCGGCAATCTGACGCCCGAGCTGGACCGCACTCCCGCCCAGCGCGACGCGCTCACCCTCGCGGGGGCGCTCACCGCGGAACTCGAGGCCGCCGAGGCGGTGGTGCTGGCCGTGCCGCTGTACAACTTCGGTGTCTCCCAGCACTTCAAGACCTGGGTGGACCTGATCATCGCCGGGTCGCCCCTGGGAAGTCCGGTACTCAAGGACAAGCCAACCTTCCTGGCGACCGTGCGAGGCGGCGGCTACGCCCCCGGCACTCCGCGCGAAGGCTGGGACCACTCCACCCCCTACCTCAAGCGCATCCTCGCCGACGTGTGGCAGGCCGACCTCGTTGTCATCGAACGCGAGCTCACCCTCGCCGCGACCTCCCCCGGCATGGAACATCTGCGGGACCTCGCCGCCGAGCTGCATACCAAAGCCCTGGCCGCGGCCCGCGACGCCGGCCGTGAAACCACAGCCAAGTGACGCCGCCCGCATCGGTGCACTTTGCATCCGCCGGGCCAATGACGGTTGATCGGCAGTGCGGTCAGCAACACCCTCATGGAACAAACCGGGGTTGTGAGTGACGACTTCAAGCGCGTGGAAGCGCATGCCTGCCCGTTGTCGACCTGTGCCGCCCCCGCGGGCTCGCCCTGCCGCACCGGCAAGGGCAAGGGTGCCCCGCCAGTACCACACCGCCCGCTTCCGCCTCGTGCCCCAACTCGCCAAGGCCCTCAGCGTGCCGACCCCCGCCGTGCACAAGTCGGGTTGGTGTGGGCCGAGCTGCCGCGGCCGGTGAGCGCCGGCGCCGAACCGGTCGGGCACGTCGGCCTTGGCCATGCCCGCGCCTCGACCGCCCGGCAGTCCCTCGACGCACAGCTCGACTCACTCGCCGAGGCCGGGGTGGCGCGGGTCTTCTCGGAGAAGATCTCCACCCGTGCCACGAAATGGCCCGAGCTGGAGGCCGTCGTGAAGCTCGCCGGGGAGATCCGCTCCTCCGGCGCCGCCGTGACCCTCGTCGTCCATGAGCACAAGCAGCTCGGCCGCGGCATCGAACTCGCCATGCTCGCCGAGGAACTGAAGGCGAGCGATGTCGGGCTGGAGTTCCTCACCGGAGAGTTGAAGGGCTCGTATGACCCGTCCGGCATCGTGTTCACCGTACTCGCGGCCATGTCCGGGAGGAGCGCGAGTACATCCGCGACCGCACCCTCGAAGGCCACGAGTCCGTCCGCAGGCGCGGCAAGACCATCGGCGGCGCAGGCGTCACCGACGAGTCCATGCTGTCCATGGCCCTTCATCTACGCGACCAGGAGATGAGCTTGCGCGACATCGCCAAGCAGCTCGTCATCACCACCGGCACGAAGAAAGGCCAGCACCCCTCGCCCGCCACCGTCATGCGGATGCTGCGCGAACACGGCGAGCAGGCCGCTACGGCGGCGAGCGCGTGATCACCCCGCTACTTTGCGGCTGGTGTCTGAGCCAGGACACCGGGGCCGTCACTGTGCGGTGCTCAGCAAGGAAGCCAGACGGCTGTGATCCAAGCCGCGGTCAACGTGCGCGTTGGTCGATGAATGTGGCCAAACCGTCCAGGATCCGCTGCAGGCCGAAATCCCATGCCTGATCTTGCCCGTCGGACTGGGCGGCTGAAGCGAAGGCCGCAGTGAGCGCGGGGAATCGCTCGCCGTGAGACTGCATCAGATCGCCGAGGATGGCGCCCAGTTGGGCTTCGGGGTTGCCTGCGGGGCCTGCCGCACGGGCCTGCTGGCTGATGCCGCGTACGTGACCGACCAGCAGGACAGCCGCGTCCATTCGCTCGGCACCGCTCAAACCGGTGCCGTCCAGGGCGGACACGGCACGCTCCAGCCAGGACAGCTCTCCAGGCCCCATGATCCGCGGCCCGACGGTGGCGTCCAGTGCCCAGGAGTGCTGACGAAAGACAGTGAGCAACTGGCGGGCCCATTCCTCCAGCTGCTCACGCCAGCCACCGCGCGGAGCCTTCGCCGCCGGGTAGGGGCCGATCGCGGTGTCCACCATCAGAGCGACCAGCTCGGCTTTGCCAGGCACGTACCGGTACAGCGCCATCTTGGTCACGCCCAGTTGCGCGGCGACCCGCTGCATGGACACATCGGCCAACCCCTCCGAGTCGGCGATCTCGATCCCGGCCCGCGCGATGCGGTCCAGGTCGAGTGTCGGCCTGGGGCCTCGCGCGGGCTTGGGGTGCGGCCCCCACAGCAGCCGCACCACCTCGGCGTGCTTGCCACCCATGGCCGCCCTCCTGCCCTGCCTTGCCGAATCAACTGTGTCTAGAGTACACAGTAAATATCAGTGTCCATTGGACACAGTTTTTCGAGCGGAGGGATCCCGTGAACAGGAACGTCCTCATCTCCGGCGCGAGCATTGCCGGCCCGGCGCTGGCCTACTGGCTGGGACGCCACGGCTTCCAGCCCACCGTCGTCGAGCTGGCCCCGGCCCTGCGCCAGGGCGGTCAGGCCGTCGACTTCCGCGGTGAAACGCACCTGACCGTGCTGGAACGCATGGGCCTGCTTCCCGTACTGCGCCGCGTCCAGACCGGCGGCAGCCCGATGCGCTTCGTTGATGAACGCGGCCGCACACGTCTGGACCTGCCGGCCGAGTTCGCCGGCGGTGAGATAGAGGTGCTCCGCGGAGACCTGGCCCGAGTGCTCTACGGGCACAGCGCGCCCTACACCGAGTACGTCTTCGGCGACTCGATCGTCAGCCTCACCGAGACCTCCTCCAGCGTGCGGGCCGACTTCCGAAGCGGAATCTCGCGCGACTTCGACCTGGTCATCGGCGCGGACGGGCTGCACTCCAACGTCCGTCGGCTCACCTTCGGACCGGAGGAGGATTACGTGAGCCACCTCGGCTACTACGCCGCCACCTGGCAACTGCGCAACGACCTGGGAGCAGGAAGGGGGTCGATCGGATACAACGTGCCGGGGCGGTTGGCCTCCGTCGGAACCGACCACCGGGATCCGGCACGGGCAGGGGCATTCTTCGTCTTCGCCGCACCGGAGCTGTCGTATGACCGCCACGACCTCGAACAGCAGAAGCGTCTGATCGACAACGCGTTCTCCGGCCTCAGCTGGGAGGTGCCACACCTGCTCGACTCGCTGCACCAGGCCCCCGACCTGTACTTCGACTCGATCAGCCGGGCGGACGTGGACACCTGGTCCACAGGGCGCGTGTGCCTCGTCGGCGACGCCGCCTGCGGGGCCACCATCGGCGGCATGGGCACGGGAACCGCGGTGGTCGCCGCATACGTCCTGGCCGGCGAACTCGCGCGAGCCCAGGGCGATCACCTGGCGGCCTTCGCCCGCTACGAGAGCAGGCTCCGCAAGTATGCCGAGGGCTGCCAGGCAGGCGGCGACCGCACCGGTAAGTTCCTCGCCCCCGCCACCGCCACCGGCATACGTCTCCGCAACACCCTGCTGTCCCAGCGCCTGTTGCTTAACGGCATGCTCAAGCTGGGCGAGAAAGTCAGCAGCACCGTGGCCCTGCCCAACTACCCAGCCACCTCAGCTGGTGACTGGCACGGTCTTCACTGAGAGCCGGAACCGCCCGCATCGTCAGCCGCTCGGAGCTGCCCCATTCGCCGAGCAATCGCTGGACCGCAGCCACGATCTCCCGGCGACGCCGCGAACCCTGCCCGTCCCACTGACTGCCACCAGTCGGCCCTGCCTCCATCGCGTGCACTCCCTTCCTGCCCAAGCCGCGAGGTTTTCCGTACAAAGATCGGAATGCCCGCCGGTAGCAACGACCTGCGGACCGCTTACAGGGGCACGGCCCGCGCCGCCGCCAGCTGCTAGCGACTAACGTGGGCTACTGGCAGACGAGATGAGAGGTGCATACGGTGGCTCACACGCCGGCTGAGGGCGTCCTGGCCCGCTCATACACCTCCGATGATGGCGCGACCAGGTTCAATGTCACCGACCTGACGGTAGACCACCAACCGAACCGCAGCCTCACCTTGACCTACCGGCTCATCATCGAGCGCAAGGGTCACGCTGACGAGTGCTGGGTGTTCACACTGCCATGGAGCGACAGATCCTTTGTGGACGTGTTCACCTCGTCTGCCCCTGATCCTGAGCGTCTTCGCCAACTGGTTGAGCTGGTGCGGGGCCTTTTGGAAGAGTGGTGGGATACCAAGGGGTACAACCGCCACTTCGCGAAGATGGGGCGCCGGTGTCCCTGAGCTGCCTCTCACCGGAATCCGGCCGCCGTCACGATCTGCGGGCATCGGGCCCAGACGGCATGGGCCAATGGTGCAGCCCCCACGTCGGGGACACGCTGATGCGGAAGCTGGCTTCCAGGCGAGGTGCCTGGTCACACTCACCGCCCTATGAGGCGTCCATCAGTTCGTGATCGCCGTGCGCGGCTGCAGGGGGGTGGAGAAGCCCGATACGCACATCGTCCATCTCCGGTTCCGCGCGGACGGCCCGGCGGTGACCGGGTCGTGGACCGACAAGGAAGTCGCCGAGTCCAAGTTCAAGCGCGAGATCGGGGGCTACGGCTCCATCCCGGGCGTGGTCATCACGCTGTCGGTACAGGCAGCCGGCCACGAGGAAACAATCCTGAAGACCTGAACAACGCCCCGAACTCCTCCTGCCGCTCCGCGAGCTGGCGCAGCTCGGGCAGCTCGGCGAGCGCGGAGCGGATGTCGCACGCGCGGGTATGCGGGAAGCTCTTGGCGATCATGTCGACGGTCTGCGGGTCGATCCCGAGCGCGAGACCGGTATCCCGCAGCGCGTGCCGGGCCCTGTACGTCTCGGGCATGCCCGTGACGGCGACCCGCTCGGATCCGAACCGTTCGAAGATGCGGTCGTAGACCTCCAGGCGGCGGGCGGACTCTACATCGACGTCGATGTCCGGCAGCGACGTACGCCGCGCGCTGAGGAAGTCGAGTTTACTGAGCCTCGGAGTGTCCGTGTTGGTTCTGAACTGGAGTTACGCGTCGCGTAGACGTCCGTGACGAAGCGTTTTCGGGGGATTGAATACGCAGAACTCGTTGCCCTCCGGGTCGGCAACGACGATCCAACGAAAGCCGTGTTCGCTGAGTTGTTCAGAGAGCTTCGCAGCGCCCAGCTGTTCGAGGCGATTGACCTCGGACGTCAGGTCTGCGGTGCCGAAGTCGAGGTCAAGATGCATGCGGTTCTTGCCCTGCTTCGGTTCTGGGACGTGCTGCAGGAGAAGGGTTGGGGCAGGAGCGGGCCCGACCAGGCTCAGGTAGGGAGGTCCGTGGAAGCCGCGACGATAGTCCAGCGGGGCGAGCGCGCCGAGCCAGAAGTTCGCTTGCGCTTCAATGTCGACACAGTCCAGCGTCACAACGATCTGCATGGCGGAACGCTAGGAGGTAGGTCCGCCATGACGATCCATTTTCGGCAAGACCTAGGTGTGCTGCCAATCTTCAGGCTCAGGCACATCTGCAGCCCTGGTTCGAGGGGCACCATCGGCCCTGCTCAAGGATTTTTGCTTCAAGATCAGCGATGCGTTTGTTGGCGAAACGGAGGTTGGAGCGGGCCCCTTCGAGCCGTTCCTGGAGTTTGCGGTGTTCTCCAGTCAGCTGCTGGACTTGCCGCTTAAGAGGTCGTTTCATCCCGTTGTTTCATCCCTGAATGCGGCTTTGATGCGCTGATGCCGGATTGTGCCAGGAGATGGTGTTTTCGCCGGTGAGGCGGCGGGCCATGAGGTCGATCATCGCGAGGTGGGCCATGGCTTCGGACCGGTGCGGGTGAGTTTCGTAGGCGCGCTAGGCGGCGGTGGAGCATCCAGCTCCTTCTCCCACGCCGTGCCCGAGGCCGTGAAGGGGAACTCCGACCCGCCCTGTTCCGGCAGATTCCGCCCGCCGGCCCATCCCGCAAAGGCGTACCGACACGGCGCGCGGAGCACCCGAAAGCTCTACGCTGGCTCCCACGGCACGCCGCCGATCCGGGTTCCTGATCGGCCCTCAGCTCGTCGGCCCACAACTCATCAACCCGTTGCTCATCGGCCCAGTGGGCTCGTTCCGACTTCGCCGACACGACGCACAGGAAAGCGACACACGATGATGTACGACCAGGCACGTGCTCAGCAGCCGCCGGACAAGGTTCGGGGTTCCACCGAACGCCGCGCTCTGGGCCCGGAGTCGCTGCTTCCGGCGGACGAACGGGACCGGCTCGCCCTGCGACTCCAGGAGGCCCTCAACAACTTCGCCGACAGCCCGCTCGAGGCGCTGGAAGAGGCTGAGGGCATCTTCGATGAAGCCGCCGCCCATCTCGCGAGCTCTCTCGCGGAACGACGGCGCGCTCTCCACGACGGGTGGCAGGACCATGACGCCGAAACACAGTCGGATGAACTCCGGCATGCGATGAGGCAGTACCGAGAGATCACACAGCGGCTGCTGCGCATCTGAGCAGGGGGCGCGCTTCGTCGCTGAGCTGTCAAGCGGTCAAGTGGCCCTGTGGGAAGGGCTATCCGTCGGCATCGGTGTATCCGCGCCCCCTTGCCCGGGGCTACGCTGTGAGGCGAGGCCCCTGTCCCCGGCAGCGATGATCCATTCCGCCCGGGAGGTGCCACCCCATGATCGTCTTACTCGCCCTCCTTGTTGTTGCTCTGTTCGGCCTCGGCTTCCTCAATGCCATGTGGTGGGTGGCCGCAGCCGTGCTGATCTTCGCAGTTGTCCACTACGGCCGTGGCGGTCTGGGGGCACGGGCCGAGGCGGTAATTCCGAGTACCGCGACTATCGGGACCGCCGGGACCGGCAGGACCGCTGGGACCGCCGCTACCGGCGCCAGCGCCGGGGGAGCTGGATGCGCCAGGGCCGCCGCAACCGCGAACATCGCAGGTGATCTGAGGGCGGGTCTCGTCGTCGCCGCTCCTTACGTGATGTGAACACGGCTATGGGTACTCTGATGCAGGATGCCCTAGTCCTTGGCTGCTCTTCCTGGAGTCCCAGAAGACGTACTGGCTCCGCACTCAGTCGCGATGACGGCGCGCACAAGCAATGCGCCACGACTGTGCGGGCCCGATCTCTACGACACGTCGCCACGGCTGCGTGACAGATCACACCGCTACCGCCTGCCCCAGATCCTCGTGTGACGGTCTTGCCTGACGTCGCTCGCAGCGATCAGGCACCTGGCGGGAAAAGAGGCATCATGCCGGTCACCCTCCGCTCTTCGTCGACGCAACAACAGGCCCGCCGATGAGCACACAGACACCGCTGGGGGCGGGCACAACCGTGGACACACCGGTACGACGTGGGGGCAGTGACTACGCCCGGCTGTCGAAGGAGATCAAGCACGCCGGACTGATGCGGCGCCGTCCCTTCTACTACGGCGTGCGGATGGCCTTGGTGGCCTCAGCCTTCGCGGGGGGCTGGCTGGCCTTCGTGGCCGTCGGTGACAGCTGGTGGACGCTCGCTGTCGCCGCTTTCCTCGCTCTGGTCTTCGGACAGATCGCACTCGTCACGCACGACGTCGGCCACCGCCAGGTGTTCCGAAGGACTCCGGTGAGCGCGCTGATCGGTCGTCTCGCAGGCAACCTGGGGATCGGTATGGGGTACGGCTGGTGGCAGGACAAGCACTCGCGCCACCACGCGAACCCCAACCACGAGGAGCTCGATCCCGATGTCGCCCCCGACATTCTGGTCTGGAGTCAGGCGCAGGCCCGAGCGGCCAGCGGCCTGCCCCGCCTGATCGGGAAGGCGCAGGCCTATCTGTTCTTCCCCTTGCTGGCCTTGGAGGGCTTCAACCTGCACGTCGCGGGGGTGCGTGCCCTGGCGGACCGGTCCCTGAAGCAGCGCAGGCTCGAGGGGACGCTGCTGGCCGCGCACTTCCTGCTGTACTTCGGAGCCCTGTTCGTCATGCTCTCCCCAGGCAAGGCAATGGTGTTCGTCGTTGTGCACCAGTGCCTGTTCGGGCTCTACTTGGGCGCCATCTTCGCCCCGAACCACAAGGGCATGCCCACGTTCACCGGCAACGACCGGCCCGACTTCCTGCGCCGCCAGGTCCTCACCTCCCGCAACGTGCGCGGAAGCTGGTTCACGGACGTGGTCCTCGGAGGACTGAACTACCAGATCGAGCATCACCTGTTTCCCAGCATGCCGTCGCCGAACCTGCGCAAGGCCCAACTCCTGGTCCACCGCTACTGTGACGAGTTGGGCGTGGCCTACCTCCAGACCTCGCTCATCGCCTCCTACGGCCAGGCGCTCAAGAGCCTGCACCAGGCGAGCCGCCCCCTGCGGCAGCCGATCCATCTGACGCGTTGAGCGCCGGCGGCAAGCTCTCGCACCCGTGCTGCCAACCCGCGCGGAAGGCCTTCCTCAAGATCGGAGTCGGTTCGCCGGCGTAGGCGGCGGTGTCGAGGGATCGACCGGAGGCAACGACCCTGGCCCGTCGGCTTACGGCAACTGTGCAGCTGGATATGCATCGGCTGGCGGTCAGATCGGTCGTGGCGATAGAGGCAAGCCTTCGGTTGCCGGTAGCGGTGGACTCGGCACGTACGCCTCAACGCCGACCTGTAGTGGCGGGCTCCAAGTGCAGTTTTGATCCCGAAGCCCCGCGCGCAGACCGATCCATATCGAGAGGAGACCTCGTGCGGGTGTCCTGGGACAGCTACTGGTCCACCGGGGAAGCCGCGTTCAGCAACGCGACCTGACGCCGCCCTGGTATGGATCGGCGTCACCCACGCGGTCATCGACCGCCGCTGGCCCGTCGTTCGGTGGATGGCCTTCGCCCGGCAATCCCGGTTCGCAGAGCGTGGCGGGGCCGCCCTAGTCGACCAGGCCGCCCACATCACCATCCTCCCGTTGCCGCATTCGTGATGACCGCTCTGTAGCCGGCTCCGCCGTCTTCTACAAAGGCCCCCACCCATCGGTGCGGGCCTTCGTCATGCCGTCATCCCGACAGGCCCAGTACGGTCACACCTCTTGCATCTATAGGGCCGTCAGACGGCGTTCAGGGATGGTTGGGCGGGGCGTCTTGCAAGTACCAGCCGTGGACAGCCATACACTCCTTCGCCCACTCCATCAGCAGATGTGCGCCCTCCTGGACGCGGCTTTCGTCAATGGCCGCCTCCGTCGGCGAACCATTGGACGAACATGCCGGCCGCCGGGCGGTCGGCGTCGCCGGTGTCGCAGATCGGGCACAACTCCAGGTGGATTGGCCGTCCTTGTTCGTCGTTCTGCGGCGCTACGCCGCTCAGGATGAGGTCGCCTCGGGTGAACACTGCGGCAGTCGGTCGGCGAACTTGAGCGGTTCCATGGCCGGCCCCCTTGCTCTGGACGTGGCACCCCACCCAAGACCTGCTGACCTGCGCCGTCAACCCCTTCGACGGGCGGCAGGAAACCGGTGGGCTTCCGCCCCAGGCATCGGTTGCGGCAATCTCCCCACGAGCCCGGTCACCGTCGCGCCCTGTGGCAAGTTCCCCGAAATCGGGGAAGGCTCGACCATCGACTTCAGTGGTTGCCGCTGACTGACCGCCCAGGTGGGAGTGGCCCCAACACCGTGCCGGGGCGTCATGACCCCACCACGCCGAGATCGTTGTCAGGGGGCGGGTGTGTGCAGGCGAAAGCGCCGCACTCCGATCGGGCGCACTCCCGAAAGGGCCCTGAACTGTAGCCAGGCTGGGCGGCTGGAGCGGGTGGTGTCGGCGAATCCCTCCTGATGGTGTTCTGGAGACATCCACTCGGACAGGTTGACTACCCGCCGACCGTCCGTGCTGACGTGGAAGTTGGCCGAGATGCCCCACGGGTGGTCCGGCTCCGGGTCCGCCGCCAGTGCCTGGGTGACGGCGTCGAGCATGTCCTGGGCCGCCTCTGCGTCGTCGACGTCGATCTCGGCGAACGCGATGACACCGGGCACCCGCCTCTCGTCGTCCGCGATCACGCTCAGGCGGCGGTAGAACGTCCTCGCCCTCGCGTCGGCCGGGATGGCGTCCTTATCTGCCCACTGCTCGTAACTGAGGAGAGCGTCATGGTCGGTGCCCACAAAGAGACTGCGGGACAGCAGCGCATCGGGCCACGGCTCCTGCCCCCACGTCTCGAGCAGGTCGGCGGCCTTCGCGCTCTGTTCTTCCTTTCCCTGCGCTGCCCACTCATGGATCCGGACCAGAGCGGAGTCGGGACGTCGGATGTCGGGGTGGTCACCGGCTGTCATACGGGATGTCTTCCTGGTCATTTGCAGCTCCTCGGTCGGTGACGGATGGGCCGCCGCCCGCACGGGGCGAACACCGCTGAGCCAGCCTCTTACCTCAACGTGACTTGACAAGCACCTTGTGTCGCCCCGGCCCGTGCTGGGGCCACTGCGGTATTCCGCTGCGCAGGACGTGTCGGGTGGCAACGGCAGCCCGGCCAGCACCGTCCGTAATCGTTCAACGTCGATCCGGCCATGGTTGAGGGCTCCGTACAACGCTCCGTGCCCTCGCCGATGTTCAGGCACCAGCGTCAGATCCACCGGCGAGACCACCGGTCCTTCGACACACAGCACCGCGTCAGCCAGTTCGACCAGCTCGTCCCGCCGGGCGGTCAGACACGCGTAGAACTCGCCGCGGAAACGTGAGGCGTCCGCCAACGCCTCCGCCCGGGCAGCGTCAGCCAGCAGACTCACCATCACGGCCTTCGTCGCAGTCACGTGCATCCTGGTCGGAGCACAAGATCAGACGGAGCCTTCCTCCATCACCGCTGAACTGCGCGGCATTCACGAAACTGCGGCCAGAACCAAAACCGCGGATCCCCATCACTCCCCTGCTACCAATGCCATCTGGGTGCCCCTCCCCGTGAATGGTGCTGCGACAACGGCGATGCTACGCAGCTGCTCTCCAGCGACGACGGGAGGCCCAACTCCCAATGTGGTCAGCGCGGCACACAGCGGCGCAGCGGTTCAGCGCGGCCGAGGACGATTGCGCTGGTGCAGGGCCACACGGAGTGGCCGACATCGGATGTGCAGCGTGCGCATATCTCCCCTCGGACCCGCAGGTGGTCGCGCAGCCGCCGCCGCAGCCCTCGTCGCTGGTGCCGCAGCCTGTACAGGTCCGCTTCTGTCCGAACGTGGGCGACATGCGGAACGGCAGGGGTGTGCCGGGGATGCACACGCGGCAGGGGTCCTTGCCGCGGACGATCGCGTCGTACTCGGGCTCGTGGCGGATACGCCGGGCAAGGAGCCGGCCGGGCGCCCACCCTTCGCCTGGCCCGGAAGGCGCGGCAGTCGGCAGTGCGGTGGTACCGGTGGCCGCCCTGGGAGTGGACGACGGAGTCGCTCCCGCCCGGCCCCGTCGCGGTCTTTGCGTCGTTGTTCATGCCCACTCAATCCCCAGCTCGGCCAGGGAGGTGTCCAGGGTCGGTCTTTTGATCAGTAGTTGGTGGTCTGGCCTGCACTGATCAGTTTGTGGTGCTTCGGTGGGCGGGGGATTGCAGTGTGCCAGTAGCTGCAGTGAATGTGGGCGCTGTGCCGGATCATCGGCCTGGCCTGTGGCTTTGTCAGTTAGCTGGTGGGCGATCAGGTCGTGTCATCTGTGCTGCGCAAGGCTCAGGTTCACTGAGCTTCTTCAGCGTTGCAGCTCCAGTGTGAGGACGGCCTTGGCGATTGACGCCATGCGGTTGGGACTGCATCGGGACCTGCGGAAGATCCGCCAGGACTTCAGGCGGGCGACACCGCGTTCGACGGGTGCCCGTGTGGCGGCCAGGGCACGGTTGCGGGTCTTCTCAGTCGGGGTCAGTTCCTGCAGGGGCCTGCGTTTGATGCCCGAGGTCAGCCACGGACCGGCGCCCTGGTAGGCGAGATCGGCCACGATGGGAAGGCCCTGGCGCTCGCATGCGGATGATCCGGTGGGTGCGGGCGGCGGTCAGGTCGTGAGTGCGGCCCGGCAGGGCGGGCGAGAGCCACAGCAGCCGGCCGCCGGGATCGGTGACGACCTGCACGTTCACGCCGTGGCGCCGGTGCTTGTGGGAGTAGTCGGCCCGGCCGTCACCGACCCGGTCGCACTCGGCAAGGGTTCCGTCGAGCAGGACGAAGTCGGGGTCATGCTCGCGCAGCGTCCTCAGCTGACCCGGCGCACGCGCGGCGAGCAGGTCGACGACCGCGCTGATGTAGGCATGGGCGGTGGACTCGCTGATCCCGAACCCGGCGGCGATCTTCGCCAAAGTGGTGTGCTCGCGCAGGTATACCAGTGCCACCATCGCGCGCTGGGACGGACGGAGCTTGCAGCGCCGGTCGCCCTCATGGGTGACGATCAGCATGGTGACCCACTCCACGAGTGCGTGCGGCAGGTCGAGTGCGGCAGGATGGACGACCAACGAGGCCCCCGAGCAACGTAATTGAGACGTCAGACATCTCGATCAACAGCCCGGGGTCTCGCTCGTTTCGCTTCACGGACCGTCACCCGATCGGTGGCCAACTCGAAGAAGCTCACTGTTGTCCGGTCGACGGGTTGGGCACCCGGCTCTACCCCTGCGGTATCGCCACGTCTACTGCCGTAGACAATTCGACGTGGCCTCCTGATTCAGACAGACGAGACCCAACCAGAAGTTCCCCGCTCTCGAGAGAGAGCGGGTGCGCACCGCGAACCAGCCCAAATCCACCGGGTTAGAGCTGGCGAGCTGTCAAGAGGCGTAACGTAACCGGTTTCTCGCGTATACCTTCCCGTCTCGCTCACCGCGCCCGGCCCATCCGGTAGTTCTGGGCCGTCGCGACTTTGTCGCGGTTACTTCCACCCTTCCCGGCGATCCCCGGGGCAGGCTCCCTCCAGCTTCGTCCCGCCGCTACGACGGCGGAACGATGGGCGGTCTTTCACCCCCATCCGGTACATCAGCGCTTCGTGGCGCACCGTCGGTCAGCTCGAAGAACGCATCCGCCCGCGCAGTCAGACACCCGTAGAAGGCCGTCCGGAAGCGGGACAGTTCCGCGAGCGCCTCCCGCCGGTCGGCCCCGTACGCAGTGGCAGAGTTCAGCATCGCGAGGAAGGCCACCCCGCACCCTGCAATCACTCCAAAGAGTGATGATCCGGCCGGGGTGGAGGATAAGGAACAAGCTCAGTCCCAGACACTTTTGCCGTCATTCTCGGCTGGTCCGCTCCCGTGGCGCCGCGGGGCATCGCCGGTGCTGCGGTCCCGTACGTACAGGAGAAGGAACGAGCAGATGCCCGCGGCCCCCGCCATCATGCACACCACCTCGGTGACTTCCGTGCCGAACAGCTCCATGAGGTGCCGGTCGCCGGCAAAGAGGGCCACGACTTGGCCGATCACCACAAGGAGTCCGCCGAGCAGGAAGGCGATGAGCAGGACGCGGGTCGCGCCCAGGAGGAAGGCACGGATGTACTGCATGAGGCTCTCCGTTCTCTGTGCGGCTCATCGGGTTCAGCCCGGGATCCACAGCACGCCCACCGCCATCAGGACACCGAACACATAGGTCGGCAGCAGGTAGTAAAGGGCGACGGGCACGAAGATGTGGGCGGGGTTGATGTCGGCGATGCCGGCGGCCACGTACAGCGGCGCGGCGCCCGGCGGCGAACACCCCTCCGAGGAGGCCCATACGATGACCGACGCGAAGGCGACGTGCGCGGGGATGCCCGCGGCGGTGAGTGCGGCGAACGCGACGGGACCGACGGCCGACAGGGTGGAGGTGGTGTTGAGGGGGCCCGCGACAATAACGAGGACCAGGCCCACCACGAGCGCCGCCGCCAGCGATGGCACGCCCTGGAGGTCCTCCAGGTAGGGCGCGAGCTCTTCGCCGAGGCCGAGCCGGGCGAGGACCTCCGAGGCCGCGAACGCCGACACCATCGTCACGCCCACAAGACCCAGCTTCGGGCCGATCTCGCCCAGGGTCCGCCACCAGTCGGGCCCGCCGTGCGGCAGTGCCCGCCGCTCCACCAGGAGCCCGGCGATCAGCATGACCACCGGCAGCCACACGAGCAGGGGCACCGCGTCCGCGGCGTCGAGTCCGCCGAGCCGGCCACTGGCCCAGTCGCTGGCCGGACCCGTCGTCAGCAGCACCGGCACGGCGACGGCGGCAAGGACCAGGAGCGAGGTCCAGCCCGTGCCGAAGGAGTCCCGCAACGGCCTGATGTCCGTCGCCGCCATGGTGCCCACTCCGCGCCACCGCACGATCGCGTACGCGATGACGAGCCGCATCGCGACCATCCACGCGCCGGTGACGAACAGGGTGGCCACGACATCGCGTGAGGAGAGCACCGGGACCACGGTCGGTGCCGCGAGCAGCACGAAGAACGCGCCGCTGAACGGAAAGGTGGCGCCCACCCCCGCGTTGCCGGACAGCACGAGCGCGGCCGTCTCGCCACTGGCGCGGGACCGCTTCATCCACGGAATGGCCAGGGAGCCGACGGTGGCGACGATGGCCGCGCCGTTGTGCGCGACGGCGCCGAACAGGCCGGAGGCGACCGTCGCCGCGTACGCGGAACCGCCCTTGCGGCGGCCGAGCAGCGAGCTGAGGATGTCGATCATCCGGTGCACCAGGCCGGTACGCGTGAGCAGTTCGCTGACGAAGACGAACGCGAGCGCCGCGAACGTGATCTCCGACTTCAGCCCCTCCATGAGGCTCTCCCCGGCCACGCGCGGCGCGTTCGTGCCGCCGAACGCCGCGCTCGCGAGGAACCCGAGCACCATGGCCTCGCCGATGTTCCGCCTGAACGCCACGTTCCATACGACGATGACGCCGATGAACGCCCCCAGGGCGAGGATGGCGTTCACCGGCGTGGGTCTTCGAGGCCGCACGCGCGGTACGCCGCACGCGCGGGGGCGGCGGTCAGGTGCCGCAGAAGGGCCGCGGCCCCGGCACTGCTCAGGGCATGCGCGCCCAGCGCCACAGAAAGCTCGGTGTAGTGCTGGACCTCCTCGGGGAAGGGGCCCGCAATCCGGGCGCCCGGAACGAAGCGCAGTTCGCTCAGCTGCTGTACGGCCAGGTCGGCGCGCCCGTCCGTCACCGCGAGCGCGGTGAAGCCCTTCTCGACCACCGTGCTACGGGAGTTGACCTCGTCCGCGATGCCGAGCCGCTCCAGGAGGGCGGCGAACGCGACACCGCTCGCGCCCGTCCGCGAGTACGCGACCGAGCGCGCGGACGTCAGTGCCCGTACGAGCGCGTCGGTACTGGAGAGATCCACGGCGGGCGCACCAGGCGGCACGGCCACCCCGATGCCCACCCGCGCGAGCGGCCGCAGCGAGGACGCCGCGAGCTGTCCGGAGGCTGCCAGCTGTTCGAGGGCGCCCGTCACGCCGACCATGACGTCGGGGCGCGCGCCGGAGGCCAGGTGGCGCAGCAGTACGTTCGTGGGTTCGTAGACGCCTTCGACATCGAGGCCGCTCGTGCTGGTGAAGGCCTCCAGAACGACATCGTCGAGCGCCTTCTTGATGGCGAGGGCACTGAACAGGGCCACCGGGCGTGGTGGTTGCGGGGTGAGGTCCGCGCGCTGCGCCTCGGTCAGCCGGGCGTGGTCCGTGCCGCGGAGCAGCAGGAAGATCCGCGCCGTCTGCTCCAGTTCCTCGACGGCCTCGAGGGCCGCGTCCAGGCCGGGGGCCGCTACGACCGGGCCGTGGTGGCGCAGCAGCAACGCCGCATGGGTGCGGGCCTTGTCCGCGGCCAGTTCGGCGAGCCGTACGTTTCCGGGCGCGGCGTAGGGGAGCAGCGGCAGCCGGCCGACACGCAGGGCGAAGTAGGCGGTGAGCGCGGGCAGCGCGTCGTCCGGGTCCAGGCCCTCGAGACAGGACAGGGCGGCGGCGTGCGGGGAATGCGTGTGCACGACGGCCCGTGCGTCGGGGCGCGCGCGCAGCACGGCCGCGTGCAGGAAGGCCTCCTTCGACGGCGGTGGCCCGTGCAGGTGGGTGCCCGCGGCGTCGATGACGGACAGGTCCTGTGCCTCTATGGCTGCCGGATCGGCGCCGGTCGGGGTGATGAGGATGGTGCCGTCGCCGGTACGCAGCGACACGTTGCCGGTGCGGCCGTGCACGAGCCCGCGGGCGGCCAGCGCGCGGGCGGTGGCGATGACGGCGGCGCGTGCGGCCGGGTGGGACAGGGATGCGGGGGTTGGCGCGTGTTCCGCGGGGGCAGGGGCGGTCGGCGGAGCGGCGGGCGCGGATATGGGGCCGGTGGGGGCGGTGGTGGAGTGGGGAGGCGTGGCGTTCATGAGCGGGCTCCTTCGGTGCGTCCGTAGGGGTGGAGCACGGGGGGCGGGGCAGGTGCCGATGCGGTGGCGAGGAAGTCGGGGCCGCCGAAGTTTCCCGACTTGAGCAGCAGCACGATGCCGGGGCCGGAGGTGGGGCGGATCCACGGGACGCCGGGCGCGGCGGCCCGGCCGACCCAGCCACCGGTGACCCTGAGTGCGGCGATCACCGCTCCCGACGTCTCGCCGCCGGCCGCGATCAGACGCCGTACGCCCCGCGTCACGAGTCCGGCGGCGATGCGTCCGGTGGCCTCTTCAAGGACGGTGGCGGCTCGTTCGGCGCCCAACTCCCGTTGAGTGGCGCGCAGTTCCTCGGGCGGGGCGGAGGAGTGGAAGACCGGTGCTCCGCGGGGCATGCCGGGCGCCAGCGCGTCGTACCAGTCCAGGGCGTTATCGGCGAGCGCGGCCGGGTCGGGGGTGGCGACAGGGTCGAGCCGGTGCACGGGCCGGCCCAGGGCGCGCAAGGCAGCGAGTTGCTCCAGGGTGCGTGCCGAGCAGCTGCCGCACAGGACGGCGGCGGGCCAGGCCGACATCGGCTCGTCCTCGTCCTCGTCGTAGGCGTCGGGGGCCTGGCCCCGCGCGGTGCGGGCGAGCCCGCCGGCCAGTCCGGCGGCCCCGGCGACCAGGGGGGCTCCGGCGGCGGCACGGCCGAGGGTGCGCAGGTCGTTCTCGTCGAGGGCGTCGGCCAGCAGGTAGCGGACACCGCGGGCCGCCGCGTCGACCATCGTCGTGCGGACGGCCTCGGCGCCCGCATGTACGGTTTGCCACCGCACAAGCCCGACCGGCCGGTTCGTCTGTGCCCGCAGCAGCCGGGGCAGCGACGAGTCGGTCATCGGCGTCACCGGGTGGTGCCGCATCGGTGATTCGGCCAACGGCTGGCCGTGCACGAAGAGGTGGCCCTCGTACTGGGTGCGGCCGTGCCGCGGCGAGCTGGGCGTCAAGAGCACGGCGGGCGCGTCCAGGGCGTCGGCCAGCGCGTCCAGGACCGGTCCGATGTTGCCGTCCGCGGTGGAGTCGAAGGTGGAACAGAACTTGAAGTAGACCTGCCGCACGCCGTGCCCGCGCAGCCGGCGCAGCGCCTCCAGCGAATCCGCGACGGCCCGCGCCGGGGTGGCCATCCGGCTCTTGAGTGCGATGACCACGGCCTCGTGCCCGCCGGGCGGCTCCAGGCCTTCGGCCGGCAGCCCGAAGTACAGGACGGTCCGTAGGCCGCTCTCCCGCAGGGCCAGCGCCACATCGCTCGCCCCCGTCACATCGTCCGCGATCACTCCGAGCACGCCGCACCTCCCTCGCCCGCCGTAGGGATGTCTCCCACTGCGGCCCGCAGGGCGCGGGCCGCGGTCCGCGGGCCCGCGTGCACGGGCAGCCCGAGAGCGGCGGAAAGCTCATCGGCGCGGGGCGCAAGCGAGTACTGGGCCAGGAGAATGGCGTCCGCCCCTGCCGGGTCCGGGCGGTCCCCCGGCGCGATCACCCGGCCGACGGCCTCGGTGGGGGAGTGGGCGGCCCGCGCCGCGGCGCGAAAGCGCTCCAGGCAATCGTCCAACGCCGCGGTGAACGTGGCGAGGACGAGCACGCGGCGGTGCCCGCCCGCCAGGGCCGCGGCGAAGGCGGCGGAATCCGCCGCCAGGACCGGGACACCCACATCCGCACGAGCCGCCACCGGCCCGTAGAGCGAACACGTCAGCAGCACCCCCCGGGCGCCGCCCTCGACGGCGTGCGTGATCAGCCGCCGCATCCGGTCGGCGAGGGCCGGGGTGAGCCCGCCCTGCGCGGCGGCGTCGGTGAGCAGGGCGTCGTCGAGCAGATTCCAGGGCTCCGCCTCGGGAAAGGCATCGGCGAGCCCGTCCACGGCGGGCCCGATCGCCGCCGGTGTGGCGCTGATCAGCGCGATGCGGGGGCGGGTGGAAGGGGCGTCGTTGCGGGGTGCAGCCGGGCGGGGGCCGGGTGCGGCGGTGCCGCCGCGAGCGGCGGCTGCACGGAGGCGAACTGAGGGGGCTTCGCTGTGTGCGGAGGTCATGTCGGACTGGGCGGAGGGGGTTTCGTTGTGCGCGCAGGTCGTGCCGGGCTGGGCGTAGGGGGTTTGGCTGTGTGCGGAAGCGACGCCGGGCCGAGTGTGAGCGGCGGGCGGGCGCGGGGGAGTGGGGGTGTTCATGCCCGCACCTCCGTGACCCAGCCGAGCCCGGCCGCCGTGCCGTCGGCGGGCCGGTACTCGCAGCCGACCCAGCCCGCGTACCCGGCCTCGTGCACGGCGTCCAAGACGCGCGGCCAGCGGACCTCGCCGGTGCCCGGCTCGGTGCGGTCGGGCGGGTCGGCGATCTGCAGGTGCAGGGCGTACGGCAGATAGGTGTGCACGGTCCGCACGAGATCTCCCTCGGTGACCTGGGCGTGGTAGAGGTCGAGCAGCAGCCCCGCCCGGTCGTGGCCCACCGCTTCCACGACCGCCGCCGCCTGGGCCTGGGTGCGCAGGAAGTACCCGGGCGCGTCACGCTCGTTCTGCGCCTCGATGACGATCCGCACGCCGGTGCCGTGCGCCCGGTCGGCGGCCCAGGCGAGGTGGGTGATGTACGTGGCGAAGGCGCGCTCGGCACTCACGTCCGGCGGCACGACCCCCGCCAGGACGTGCAGGAGCCCTGCGCCGAGATCGGCCGCGTACATCAGAGCGCGCTCGATCCCGGCGCGGAAGTCCGCGGTCCGCCCCGGATGGCAGGCGAGCCCCGCCCGCTCCGGTGAACCGGGCTCCCCGGCAGGCGAGTTGATGAGAACCTGCCGCAGCCCCGCGTCCCGCAGCAGCCCGCGCAGCCGCACCGGAGAATACGCATAGGGCGCCGCGTACTCGACGCCGGCGAAGCCCGCCTCGGCCGCCGCCTCGAAGCGCCGCTCGAAGGGCAGCTCCGTGAAGAGCCACTTGAGGTTGGCGGCCAGGGGCGGACCGCCCGGCACCCGAAGGGCGCCTGCGGGCACTGCGGACGACACACTGCCCGCAGGCGCCACCGGCTGTGCTTCCGGGTACGCGGCCAAGGGCATGCGCGCTGAAAGCGCCCCCCGCTGCGTACCCGCGCCCGCGGCCGGCAGGGCCCCCTTGCCGCGACTGCCCGGCCGCCCGACGGCCCCCATCACCGCACCTCGGCGCGGGCGGCCGCGCAGTCAGGATTGACGAGATGCGCGGGCGGCCGTCCGGATAGGACGTCGATCACCTGCCGAGCCGCCAAGAGGCTGGACCGAGACCGGGCCTGCACCGTGGCGCCCGCGATGTGACCGGTGACCAGCACATTGCCGAACGCCCGCAGCCGGGAGTCCGGCGGCAGTGGCTCCCGCTCTGTCACATCCAGTGCGGCGCCGGCGAGCAGGCCCCCGGCGAGCGCGTCGGCGAGGGCCTCCTCGTCGACGATGCCGCCGCGCGCGGTGTTGATCAGATACGCGCCGGGCCGCATCCGGCGCAGCGCGGCACCGTCGATCAAGTGCCGGGTCGAGGCGTCGAGTGCGAGGTGCAACGTCACGAAGTCGGCCTCGGCCAGCACCTCGTGCAGCGGCAGGGCGACAACCCCGCTCTCCTTGAGGAAGGCGGCATCCAGCTGCGGGTCGTGTCCCACGACCCGCATGCCGAGCGCCGTACCGAGGCGTGCGACGGCCCGCCCGATCGAGCCGAGCCCGACCACCCCGAGCGTGGCCCCCGCCAGCTCCCGTCCGCTGGGCTGGGACCAGCCCCCTGCTCGCACGTCGGCGACGCTCTGCGGAATGCCCCGAGCGCAGCTCACCATCAGTCCGAGGACATGTTCGGCGACCGACTGCCGGTTGGCGCCGGGCGTGTGGGTGACGGCGATGCCGTGCCGGGTGGCGGCGGCCACGTCCACGTTGTCGTAACCGGCGCCGCACCGGGCCACGACCCGCAGCCCGGTGGACGCCCGGAGCGCCTCGGCGGTGAACGCGTCGGTGCCCGCGACGATGCCCGAGGCTTTTGCGTGGGCGACGGCCGTCGGCATCGACCGTTCCGCGGCGCGCCGGTCCACCGGCCGCGCGAAGACGGTACGGAAACCGGCTTCCCGCAACAGGCGGTCGACCTCGCCCTCTGGTTCCAGATACGCCGTGGTCACGAGCACCACTGGCGGGCCGCTGACATGCATCGGGTCCCCTTCGAGTTGTCGCTATACTATAGCGCTAAGCAAAATAGTATAGGATTTGGCTGTGATCAAAAGTGAGGAGCGGCTGCGCTAGGGTCGGGCACTGAAGGAGGCATGATGGCTATGACGCGTCCGCCCGCCCGGCAACCCCTGGCCGACAAGATGTATGAGGTACTCCTCGGCCAGTTCATGGACGGTCTGTGGTCACCGGGGCAGTCCGTGAACATCGGAGCCCTGTCCCGGGAGCTGAATGTCAGCCAGACCCCGCTTCGCGAGGCCCTCGCACGCCTGGAGCACACCGGTCTGGTGCGCAGGGAAGCACTCAAGGGGTATCGCGTCGCACCGCTCTTCACCGAGCGCGAACTGATCAAACTGATGGACGCGCGGCTCGTCCTGGAACCGGCGATGGTCCACGAGGCGGCCCGGCGCACCACACCGGAGTTTCTGGACGAGCTCAAGGAGAGCATCCAGGAGCTGAAACGGTGTGCGACGGCGCCCCCTGCGGCCTCGGTGCGTCCGTACTGGGCCGCCGACGAGCGCTTCCATCTACGCATCGCCGCCCAGTGCGACAACCCGTTCCTGGAGACTGCCTACCGTTCCCTCGGCGGCCATGTCCAGCGTTTCCGTCTCTTCACCGAACTCGGCGCCTCCGAGGCCGAGTCCCCGGCGCGCGAACACTCCGCAGTACTCGACATGATGGCCGCGGGAGACGCGGAGGGCGCGTCGAAGAGGATGCGGCAGCACATCGAAAATGCCAAGGCGCGGGCTCTTACCGACCGCCGGGCGGTACGGGAGAGCTGACCCCGGCCGGACGTCCTCGGCTTCGCTCACAAGCTGTCGGACTGGCTCGAGGAGCACCCAGCGGTGAGAACGCGCCCTCGCGAGTAAGGACCTGACAGCCTGTCGGGGGTGGCCCTATTGCCCTTCGTCAAGGCCGGGCTGGTCATGTTGTGGCTGTTTCGGGGTTGCAGGGCGGCCAACCGACGGAATTCGCTGACCTGGTGAAACGCGGTCGCCGCCGAGTAGGTATCCCGCGCACCATCGTGATCGCGGCTGCGCGGCATGGTACGGAACTCGCCGCACCTGGCTGTAAGTTCGGCAGCGCCTCTGATCAACGCGGGCTTGCGGCACATTTGGACAGGGCGAGTGAGGCCATCAGCGCACGGTGATGTCGTAACCGGTGGTGTCCTCGACGAGGAAGGGCAGTAGTCGTGCGGCTTCCTCGGCCACGGCGGCGCTGTCTGTCCTCGATAGTGCCCGGAAGGGCGAGATCCACAGTCGGCGTTCCTCCAGGGCCCAGGTACCACGGACGAATCCGTCGACGAGGAAGGTGGGCAGGACCTGTCCCTGCCCGGGCATGACCAGCTTTCGGTCCTCGTCGCCGATGACCCGCGTCCGGTCTGCGTGGCCGAGGAGGAGGTTGTCGTAGGCCGGAAGGAGTCGCACCGGGGCCACACTGTCGGCGTGGGCGTAGGAGGCGTCCGCCAGGTCGAAGAGCTCGGAGCCCTGCTCGTCGTGGAGCACCCGCAGCCGGGCGCCCATGGTGACGACCACCTCGCGCAGGCGCGTCAGTCCGGACCACGCCTGCATGTCCTTGATGCTCGCGGGGCCGAAGGTCGCCAGGTAGCGGTCGATCAGCGTCTCGACGGACGCAGGTTCCATGGACCTCCCGGTCCAAGCCTCGGCCAGGGCTACCGGCATCGCGCCCCGGGTTCCCCATGTGCCCCAGGTGCCGCCGGGAGTCGGATGCACCAGGGGGACTTGCAGCTCTACCGCGCCCGCCAGTACGGCGCCCTTGTGGCCGGGGCAACGTTCGGCGAGCGTGCGGCTCAGCTCACGCCGTAACAGGGTCCGGTCACCGACGATCTCCCGTCCCAAAGACGCGAGTTCACCGACGTCCAGGTCGGCCGTCTCCTTCGCGTAGTACGCGGCACGCAAGGTGCGCTCCAGCACTGGCTGGACGGTGGGCCGCAGCCAGCCGAAGTCGTCGGTGGCCACCAGGTGTTGCGTACCGCGCAGCACAGTCGAACGGACCGCTCGCCGATCGTTCAGCAGCGAGGTCAGCTCGTCTTGCTTGAAATTCTCCATGCGCGTCCAGAGGCCGACGTATGGCCAGTTGGGCTCCTGGCTCTGCACGGCGACGAGGTGCCGCAGTACCTCCAGGGCGGG
The DNA here is from genome assembly GCF_009769735.1 of Streptomyces sp. BA2. NCBI lineage: Bacteria > Bacillati > Actinomycetota > Actinomycetes > Kitasatosporales > Streptomycetaceae > Streptomyces > Streptomyces sp. BA2. The sequence continues at coordinate 56,198 of NZ_WSRO01000002.1, read as the reverse complement.
GCGAACGCTGCGGTCCGACAACAACTGGCGCTGGAGTAACGTCCTGTTGAGGGCACGGCGGGAGATCGAAGGCATACCGGCCATTGTTCACGCTCCGATTCGGGTGACGTCGAGTTTCCCGGCCACCTATTGCCCCACGCCGCAGCAGATCTCGGCGCCTGGATTACTGCTGCGGCCAGCAGGGGGCATGTGCAGCCGTCGGCTCGCCGTTGTGGCCCGAAGGCGTAGACCCCGTCGATTTGATGCTCAGTACTCGGGCGCCATCAGTGTCTGCCAGGGAGCGCCTGGTGTCGCGCTGGCGTCCAGCTGGCGGTCATTACGGTCAGGTTGGGCAAGGCTCGTTGTCCAGCGCTTGGTTGGCGTGTGCCTCCAGGGTTTGTTTGATGATCGGGAGGCCGCCGTCCATCGCGGAGGCGAGGCCGGTGACGAGTTCGTCCGGCAGTACGTCGTGTATCCATACCAGTCGGCTGCGGTCGGGGCCGTGCGCGAAGACTTGCATGGAGGAGTTGTTGTGAAGGGGCTGGATGGCGTCGCCGGTCCAGGCCCAGACGATTCGGCGGGCTTGGTCATCGAGAGCGATGAGGCGTTCTCGCACCACGTCGCCGGTGGCGAAGGTGACAAGTCGCTCACCGGGCTCGGTGAGTCGACTGCCGATGACGTAGCCGGGCGCGAAGCGCTGTGGACCGGTGGCGAAGTCGCCGAGCAGGGCCCAGCAGCGCTCCGCCGGTGCATCGATGGAGACTTCTCTGATCACTGAGGCCATCGCTGGTTCTCCCTGTTTCTCGTCGGTGCGGCGGTTATGCGGCGGTTATGCGGCGATCACGCAGAACTGATTGCCGGCGGGGTCGGCCAGCACCACCCAACCGTCCTCGTCGAATCGCCGCACCACGGTCGCGCCGAGCTCGCTGATCCGGTCGACCTGGCAGGCGAGGTCGTCGGTCGACAGGTTCACATGCGTCCGGTTCTTGCCCACGCGCGGTTCCGGCACCCGCTGGAGGGACAGTCCCACCGCGCTCTTGGCCGGGTCCTGCAGATAAGTGGTGGCGCCGTCGGACGATGCGATCTCGTACCCGGTCACCGCCTGCCAGAAGACGGAGGCCCCCGCCAGGCCGGTGGTGTCGATGCAGACGTTCCCGATGCTGATGCTCATGCTCACCCCTTCGATCTAACTGGTGAAGGCGATACGCTAGTTAGGTAACCAGTGACTGTCAATAGATGGTTAGAATGGCGTCATGACGTCGAAGCCGGTCACCGGGTCGCGCCCGGACAACGACTCCGCCGGTACAGCGCCCGGGCCGCTGCGCTGGATCGAAGAGTTCATCAACACCCGCCGCGCCGACGGCGATGTGATCGCAGCACCGCAGCAGCTCTCCCAGTGGCTCCACGACCGCGGGCTGATCCCCCGGCAGGCAGCTGTGACCGATGCCCAGCACGCCCGCGCGGCGTCCGTGCGCGAGGGCCTGCGGGCACTGATCGCCGCCAACAACACCGAAACGGTCGCCAGCCCCAGGCCCGACGGCCTCGACCCAGCCGCCCGAACCGCCCTGGCCGCACTTACCGCACACATCCCGTTGACACTCGACGTGAGCCGTCAGCCGCCGCGGCTCTCTCCCGCCACCAGCGACCCGATCGACGCCGCGGTGGCCACCCTTCTGATCGCCGTCGCGAACGCCGTGGCCGACGGAACGTGGCCCCGCCTCAAGGCGTGCCGTGAGCCGAGCTGCCGATGGGCCTACTACGACCATTCCCGCAACCGGCGCCGCACTTGGTGCTCCATGGAGCTCTGCGGCAATCGCGCCAAGGCCCGCGCTTCCCACAACCGAAAGAGCACCCCCCGCGCCGAACGCTGACCCTCGTGGCCGCCCGCTCGACCCCGGCTACAGGCCCATCAAAAGCTGCCAGTCCGAGGCCGGTGCGGTGCGGAACGCGACCACAGCGCGTCAGCGTCGCCGTGTGCCAGCACGCCTGCCCACGTCACTCAACGCCCCTGGTGTTGCTGCACTGCCTGCTCGCGAAGGGCCTGGACGAGCGTCGTGACGTGGGGCTGGTCGCTACGGCTGATGGCGGCGACACCGATGTGGCGGATCGGGCCCGGCGACTTGATCGGGACAGTGCACAGGCCCGGGATCTCCGGGGCGAGCGCGATGGAAGGGATCAACGAAATGCCGATGCCTGCGGCGACGAGAGAGCGGGCGAAGAAGTAGTCGGTGGTGGTGCCGCGCACTTCCGGATCGAAGCCCGCGCGCTCGGCGTAGCGGCGCAGGTACGCCTCGGTTTTCAGGCAGCCGAGAACCCAGGTTTCGGCTGCCAGCTCGGCGAGTTCGAGCGCGTCGCGGTTGTCGAGGCGGTGCCCTTGCGGCAGGACGACGTGCAGGGGGTCCTCCAGGAGTGGCGTCCACTGCAGGCTGGAGCTGGGGCCCGGCCCGATGGGCAGCGGGCCGTCGAAGTGGTAGGCGAGGGCGAGGTCCACGGCCCCCTGGCGGACGAGCGGCAGGGTGTCCTCGGGTTCGCCTTCCCTGATGTGGAGCACAGTGCGTGGGTGGGCTGCCATGAGCCGGGGGAGAGCGGCGGGCAGCAGGAGCCTGCCACCGCTGGTGAACGTGGCGACGGTGAGTTGGGTACGCCCGGTGCTGAGTTGGGCGACCTGTTGTTGTGCGTGTTCGAGCTCTGCGGCGACGGATTCGGCGGCGCCCACCATGATCTGACCGGCCTGCGTCAGGGTGACGCCGCGGGTGCTGCGGGCGACGACCTTGGCGCCGAGGCTGCGCTCCAGGGCTGCCACGTGCTGGGAGACGGCCGAGGGCGTGAGGCGGAGAGCCGTGGCCGCCTGGTTGAAGCTGCCGCGTTCCGCAACCGCCCGCAGAACGCGGAGTCGCTGCACATCGATCAACAGTTTTCCTTCATACGCATCCAGTAAGTCAGGGCTTCTACTGGTGACGATAGGTCGCCAGGGTGGGGGCATGCAAAGGATCTGCGTCATCGGCGGAAGCCGGTACTTCGGGAAGCTCCTGGTGAAGCGTCTGCTGGCCGCGGGCTACCGAGTCACCGTGCTCAACCGCGGCTCGACCCCGCCACCCGTAGGCGTCGAACACCTCGTCGCCGACCGGAACGACGAGGCCGCCCTGACGGCGGCGCTCGGCTCGCGCACCTTCGACGTCGTAGTGGACCAGGTCTGCTACACCCCGGTTCAGGCCGCCATCGTCGCCCGCGCCTTTGCCGGCCGCACCCGGCGATACGTCATGACCTCCACGATCGAGGTCTACGACCCCGCGACCGCCGCGCTGCCGGCTGTGCCGGCAGGAACGCCGGTGCCGGAGGAGGTCGTGGACCCGGCCACCTGGCTGGTGGCCACGGACCTTCCTTGGCACGACGAGGCGTATCTGGAGGCGCACTACGCCGAGGGCAAGCGCCAGGCGGAGGCGGTCTTCACCCGTTCCGGAAGCTTCGAGTTCGCCTCCGTGCGCAGCGCCCACGTGCTGGGCGGCGGCGCGCAGGAGTTCACCGGCCGGCTCGCGCACTACGCCGAGTGCATCGCCCGGGGCAGGGAGATCACTGTGCACGCGAAGGCACTGCCCACGGTCTTCATCCACTACGAGGAGCTGGCGGACCTGCTGATGTGGGCGAGCACAGTCGGCTTCACCGGTCCGGTCAACGCCTGTTCCGACGGCTCGCTCGACGTGCACGGCCTCGCCGCGATCATCGCCACGCAGGCCGGTCGGGAGCCCCATTACCGGACCGTTCGGGCGGGCGAGGAGGCTTCGCCGTTCTCCGTCGACCGCCACTACGCGATGAGCAACGCCCGCGGGTGGGAGCTGGGCTTTTCCTTCTCCCGCACCACCGACTGGCTGCCCGGTGCCATCGCCGAAGCCTTCACCACCGAGCCGTCGCCCACCACCTGAGGTGCAAAGTCACCATGGAGTACCGCACCATCGCAGACACCGCCGTCAGCGCCATCGGTCTGGGGGCCATGCCGCTGTCCATCGAGCACCGCCCGGACGAGGCGCGGGCCATCGCCACCGTCCACGCCGCCCTCGATGCCGGCGTCACGCTCATCGACACCGCCGACAGCTACCACTGGCACGCCGACGAGGTGGGCCACAACGAGCTTCTGATCGCCCGCGCCCTGTCCCGCTACCGCGGCGACACCTCCGGCGTCCTGGTGGCCACCAAGGGCGGCCGCGGCCGCCCCGGCGACGGCAGCTGGACCGTCACCGCCGCCCCCACCCACCTCAAGCAAGCCGCCGAGGCCTCCGCCAAACGCCTGGGCGTCGACGCGATCGGCCTGTACCAGCTGCACAAGCCGGACCCGGCCGTGCCCTGGGCGGAGTCTGTCGGCGCACTGCGCGAGCTGCTCGACGCCGGCACGATCCGCGCCGCCGGCATCTCCAACGTCACCACCGCCCAGATCTGCCAGGCGCATCAGATCCTGGGCGACAAACTCGTCTGCGTGCAGAACCAGTACTCGCCGGCTGTCCGCGACAGCGAGCCCGAACTGCGGCTGAGCAACCAGCTGGGTCTGGCGTTCTTGCCCTGGAGTCCGCTCGGCGGCATCCGGCGCAGCTCCCTCGATGGCCTCTCCTGCCCCACCTCGGCGGGCACTGCCTTCCACCGCATCTCGGCCAAACGCGGCGTCAGCCCGCAGCAGATCGCCCTGGCCTGGCTGCTCGCCCGCTCCCCTGCAGTGATCCCGGTGCCGGGAGCCAGCCGCCCGGCTTCCATCACCGACTCGGCTCAGGCCGCGGACCTCAAGCTGACCACGGAGGAACTGACGCAGCTTGAGGATGCTCCTGTAGGGGGTGGGATGCCGACGGCAATGAAGATCAGCGAGCAGCCGCTCACGATGGCCAGAACGGTATAGCCGTGGGTGTGCATACCGCTCATGCGGGATGCGCGAGCGCGGCACCGGCCTGCACGGCATTGAGTACGGCATCATCCCCTCCACCATGAGGACCGCGTGATGTTTGGAATGCTGCCTTGCTCGCCGAGCTCCAGCGTGAACTGATCGTGGCGACCACCGATGATGGCTTCCAAGGGGTCGGTGGTCGCAGGCGAGCGTGGCAGTACCGCGCCCCAACTGATCGGTCTGGCCTCGGTCTTCGCGGCGCGGATCGGTGTGCGGATGGTGACTCCGGACAGGTAATGAGTCCACTTTCCTCAAATTGGCCTGCGCGTAGCTGTGATTGGCATCGATACGGTCGCGGAATGCAGATCCACGTTGTAGACGCCTTCACCGACCGCCCCTTTGCCGGCAACCCCGCGGGTGTATGCCTGCTCGACACTGAAGACTGGCCTGAGGACGCCTGGATGCAGCGAGTTGCCGCCGAGATGAACTACTCGGAGACCGCCTTCGCGCGGCGGCTCCCGGACGGCGACGGCGCCGACTGGGAGATCCGCTGGTTCGCCCCTCTGGTGGAGACCAACCTGTGCGGCCATGCCACATTGGCCACGGCACACACGCTGCGGCGGGAGCGTGGGCTTGTCGGCGCGTTGCGTTTCCGCAGCCGGTTCAGCGGCATCCTCACCGCGCATGCGCACGAGGACGGCAGCATCACCCTGGACTTCCCGGCCGCGCCCTGCACGGAAAGTCCCGTACCGGCAGGCCTGTTGGAAGCCCTGGGAGTGAAGCCTGAGGCGGTCTTCCGCACCGGTGCGCTCGGCGATCTGCTGACTGTGCTGCCCGACGAGGCCGCCGTCCGGGCCGTGGCCCCCGACCTCGACGCGATGGCCGACGTGACCCGCCGTGAGGGCCTGCGCGGCGTCATCATCACAGCCCCGGCACCCAGTCCCGGTCTGGACTACGATTTCGTCTCCCGCTTCTTCTCACCTGCCGAGGGCATCCTCGAGGATCCGGTCACGGGTAGCGCCCACACCGCTCTGGCCCCCTACTGGTCGGAGCGGATCGGTCGAAACGAGCTCACCGGCCTGCAGCTATCCGCGCGCACCGGGATGGTGAGGACCGCCGTGCATGGTGACCGCGTCCACCTCACCGGCCACGCGGTCACCATCCTCGACGGCGTCCTGAACGTCTGACTGATCGATTCCCGGCGGCTGGGCTGCGCGCATCAGACGAGGCAGTCCAACGGCATTGTGTGAAGAGAGAGTTGGGCTCCCTGTGGCTGCACCGTATCTGCCGCGCAGAGCGCTGGATCGAGGACACCAACTGACCTATATCCCTTCTACGGTCAGCCCATGACAACGTCACTGGAGAACCAAGTCTCGCTTCTTCCAGGTGAGCGAGGCGAACTGTTGTAGGCACTGGCGGAGCAGCGGGAGCTGCTGCTTATCACGATCCGCGGGATCACGGACGCTGAGGCCGCACGGCGCACGACGGTGAGCGAACTGACCCTGGGTGGGATCGTCAAGCACCTCGCCGGCGGCGAGCGAGTGTGGACACAGATCATGGTCAAGGCGGACGGCGAACTGCCAGAGGGCATGCTCGACATGGGGCAGTACCAGATGGCAGAGGACGAGACCATCGCCGCACTGCTGGAGCAGTATGCGACGGCGGCGCGGGCGACCGAAGGGGCCGTGGCTGCCTTTGCGGACCTCGAGCGGAACGTCCCTCTGCCCAGGACTCCATGGTCCCCGCCGGAGACCATCTACTGGCCCGCTCGCCGGATCCTGCTGCACTTGATCCGGGAGACGGCCCAGCACGCCGGGCATGCCGACATCATCCGGGAAGCACTCGACGGATCCAGCACCACCGGCCAACGATGACGTCCCGCCGAGGACGCGGTTGCCTTTGGCGCCTACGATGTTGGCGGTGGTGCCGACGGGTGTGATGATGTCGGCGGCCTGGACGACGAGGTCACGGGCGGTCTGGACGGCGATGGTGAAGCCGCAGCGGTCCGGGTCGGTGCCGGGCCGGGACCGGCGGCCTCCAATCATCACCGTCCGCAATGCTTGATAGAGGGCGAGCACAGCCCACATCTTCCGCTCGACGCTGCCAGGGTCGCCCGAGCGGAGGGCGTTGGCCAGCGTCGTGGCCAGCCAGTAGGAGCCGGTGAACGAGGAATCGCCGCAGGGCACGGAGATCTGAGCTTCTACGACGCGCACCGGGACGGTCCCGATGACGGGGAGGTAGGAGCCGTCGCGTAGGCAGGTCAGGATCGGGGTGCGGCGGTTGGCGCGCAGCCGGCCCAGGAACTTGGCGCCAGTGTCGGTCACGGCGGCGAGGAAGGCGTTGGCGTCGAAGCCCTTGTCCCACAAGACCAGCATCTCCGGGCTCAGATGGTGCCGCAGTTGCCTCGCGTAGGCGGTCTCGCCGTCGCTGGTGGGGCCGAACACGGCACCGATCAGGGAGCGGATGCCAGTTTCTACCAGGGGCATCAGTTCCAGCATCGGATACCCGCCGCGGCTGCCGGGCCCGAACCACTCGACATTCCGTTCACTGTCGGGGATCTTGATTGAACCGCAGCCGTCGAAGGAAACCATCCGGAACGGCCCGAACCGTACTCCGGTGGTTGCTGGCACGGCGAGCGGACCGGCCAGGACCTCGAAACAAGTGCCGCATCGGTTCGGTGCCGACGCGGCGGCGCAGATCGCGCAGGGCCTTCGCGGTCGGCGCCGCGACCTCGAGCCCGGCGCCGGTCAGGGCCGCGGTCAGCTTGCCCCAGACCAGCCGGTAGCCGACCTCGGGGAACAGGCACATCGCGAACAGGAAGTAGACCCCGACCCGAGAAGGAAGGTCTCGCAAACGGAGCTGAACACAGCGGGTTTCGTCCAGGAGTACATCAACGAGGTCGAATGGTATGACCTGGGTCAACTCGCCCAGATGCCCGGGAGTGAACCGGCTGAGGCCACGGTGAACTCGCGTGAGACGGTGGTCAGGCCGGGCGGCAGGGGACAATGACGTGCGGGCAACGGAGCGCCTCGATGATCAGCAGTCTTGGCGGACTACCTGACCAACGCCACTTCGTCGCCTGCGTTCCGACTCGACGCCAACACCCCTTGCCGCCAGCGGAAATACGCTAGTACCCGGCCTTGGGTCAGGCTCCCGTGTCGTCGAAGTTTGAGCACAGCGTCAAGGGTCGGGGCCAGCTGAGTGGCGCCGAGAACAGCGAAACGGCCGCGCGATGAGTTCGCGGGCCCGGAACGGTCTACCCAAGTAGTGAACGGATCAGGCGACTCACCGCGAAGGCGACGGAAGGTCGCCACCAGGAGGACGGCACAGTGACCAAACGTTTGGGCAGGGTGACCTGCGACCTCTCGATCTCCGTCGACGGGTACTCGGCCGGGCTCAACCAGGCCGAGCAGCGCCCGTTCGGCGACGACGCCGGTGATGGCTGGGGCGACAGGCTGCACGCATGGATGTTCGAAACCCCGGAGCGGCGGCAGGTCGAACTCGACCGGCTGACGGCAGCCGGCGCCTTCATCATGGGGCGCAACATGTTTGGCCCCGTACGCGGCGCGTGGGATCGGCAGTGGAAGGGCTGGTGGGGCGACAATCCGCCGTACCACGCGCCGGTCTTCGTCCTCACCCACCACCCGCGCGACCCGCAACCGATGGACGGCGGCACCACGTTCCACTTTGTCACCGACGGCATCGAATCCGCACTGCGGCAGGCTCGCGAGGCGGCCGGGGACCGCAACGTGTCGATCCACGGGGGCGCGACCACCATCAACCAGTACCTAGCCGCAGGCTTGATCGACGAGCTGCGGCTACACATTGTGCCGTTCACGCTCGGCGCCGGCACACGGCTGTTCGACGGAGTGCCGTCACTGAATCTTGAGCAGGTGGAGTCGCGAGCAGCGAACTCGGTTACACACGTGACTTATCGCGTACTGACCTGAGACGGGCGGTGTCAGTCACAAGTACCGCCACACTTCGATGACACTCACTCAAAGTTCGATGGCACAGGACATCAATCTGTGGGACTCGCCCGTCTCGCGTGACGCGATCTGGTAGATCGTCGTTCATGACGCGGGCGCAACTGACAGACGATGAATGGGAGTTCGTCGGGCCGTACCTGCCGATCGGCAGGTACGGCCCGTACCCCGAGCGGCTGCGGCAGCAGTTCGAGGGCGTGATCTGGAGGTTCACGACGGCTGCCCGAGCGGTTTCGGGACCTGCCCCTCGCGCTGCGGACGCATCCGCCGTTGCGGCTGCGACACTGGTGGACGACTTCTGCCTACAGGAGAAGCGCGTCCCTCACCTTCCCGGCGGGGGAGTCGGAGGCCAGGAGCCGTGCGAAGCGGCGATACGCGAGCTGGAGGAGGAGACCGGGCTCCTCGCCCGCGATCTGCGCCTCCTCGGGCGTGATCGACCCGCTCCCCGGCGCGACCGCCGCGAGAACTCACCTCTTCCTCGCCACCGACCTGCGATCCGGGGTCGTTCATCGAGACGACACAGAGATCGGCATGACGGTGCACGGATGGAGCTCGGCAACGCGGCGGATGCCGTGCGGGATGGTCTCATCACCGAGACCGGCAGCGCCGCCGGGCTGCTCCTGGCGGCCAGGATTTAGGGTCGATTCGCCCTGTTCACCGCGGAACCATCAGTCGTGACGGGCCAGTCTGGCAGCGGAATCGAGCAGGACCACAGCCAGTACGGGGATGAGCACCAGGTCCGCGAACACGCCTAGCAGCAGCAGCCCGCCCAGCACCGCCCCGGCGATCGAGCCCGCGACCATGACCAGGGCGAAGCGGCGGTTGGTGCCCAGTACCACAAAGCTGCCGTCCTGGCTGTAACGGGCGAAGGCCATCAACATCGTCGGCAGCGATACCAGCAGCGAGAGGCTTCCCGCGGTCTTGATGTCCTGCCCGAACAGCAACACGATCGTCGGGATCAGCAGCTCGCTCCCGGACACGCGGATGATCGCCGCGACCGCCCCGATGCCGAGCCCGGCCGCCACCCCGAGTCGCACCTGCGCCCACAGCGCATCAGTGATCACTAATCGGACAGACACACCCGATCAACTGACCAGCCGATCAAAGGGACACGCTCTAGCGCTCCTCGGCGCCGATCTCAACCGGATCGCCGAACGCCAACGAACTCAGCAATATTCGCCTCCGATGTTGTTGCCGGAAATGCAGTCTCTGGCCGGTCCGCCCCACCAGGACGAGTTCATGGGACCAAGGCGCCACATTCGCTCGTCGGTGGGCTGTGAAACCTTCACGTCAATTGGCACGAAGGTGTCGCCGTCGTCTTGTTGGTGAAGGCATGGGTCTTCAGGGATGGTTGGCCAGCAGTGAGGGAGGCTGCGGGTGCTGCAGTGGGGGCACTGCACAAGGCGGCTGCGAGTGCGGCGGCCAGGGCGAGTCGGCGGGAGCTCGACATTTCTCTCCGTTCGTGCCGGTAGCACAAGTGGCGGGACGAGGCGGGAGGAGGATGCCCCTATGACTTTGGTCAAGGGGTTGGGGCGGGTTGGGGTTGGTAGAAGGTCCCGTCGCGGAGCATCGCGAAGAGGACGTCGGTTCTGCGTCGGGCGAGGCAGAGGAGTCATTTCTTCGCTGTCACGGGCTGCGGCTACATGCGTCCAGTGCTCCCGACCGCCGAATACGCCGTCGACGATGTCTTCGTTGAGTTCCTTGCGTCCGCTGAACCAGTTCGGCCCAAAGGTAACGATGACCTCGCTGGCCGGGTTTGCCGCGATACGGGCCATCACGGATAGGGGAGTGTTGACGTTGCCCCAGCTGTCGAAGACCCCCAGGATCGGGTGTCCCCAGGCTTGCAGTTCAGTCAGCAGCCGTTCGCTGTCCCGGCCTGCCTCACCGCAGCGCACTTCCACCCGCACGGGCAGCTGATCCAGCGGGCCGAAGTTCTCATACAGCTCTTTGACCAGGTGCTCGTAGGTGGCGCGGTCCTTCTCGATGAAGATCAGCTGCGCCCGGTCCCGGGATAGGCCCATTCGGTCCAGGTGGTTATGGTGCAGGAGCCCCCGCAGGTTGAAGACCGGGGGATCCTTCTTCGCCCGCCTCGTAGCGGCCTGGGCCCGCGAACGCGTCCAGGAACGTGACCTTCGGCCAGCTGCCGCCGGAGCGGGGACTGGGCTGGAGAAGGATCGGCCACCAGGCGTCGAAGTAGTGCTTGTACAACCGGTGCTTGGCTCCCGTTGCCGGTTCCAGCGGCCACAGAACACCCATTCCGACCCCCTCGGACAGCAGAATGTTGCACAGATTGTCCGCTGAGTAACTACGCGGCGCCAGGGAGCGTTCCAGACGCGGACATGTGAGCTATGAGCGTTCGCTGTACGGAACATCGAGGTCGTTGCGGGGCTGCTCGAAGCTCCATGCGCGCCGTGACCGTGTGGCGGACCAACGAACCACGCAGTGACACAGCATGCCTACGGTGATGAACCGTTTGATGGTGTGAGTGGGCTGTGCGGAATATCCACCGTCGGTTGCCAAAGGGGCGTCGGAGTGCCATCCGGGTCCATACCGTGCGGCCATCGCGCGCGGAGCATCGATGCCCAGGCCGCGTGTTCGTATTCGACAGAAGCTCCGCCGTAGTCGGCAGCTTGCCGGGCCAGGGTTGTCGCGTTCGCCCGGTCCCCGGCGGCTTCCCGCATCTCCGCCAGGCGACGCAGGACGTCGGTGTCGCCGTGGTCGGCGGCCTGCCGGGCCAGGATTTCCGCGCTTGCCCGGTCCCCGGCTTCCTCACGCATCACCGACAGCTGGCTCAGGGCGAGAGTGTCGCCGTGGTCGGCTGCCTGCTGGCTCAGGGCTTCAGCACTATCTCGGCCCCCGACTTCTTCCCGCATCACCGCCAACTGACGCAAGGCGTCGGTGTCGCCGTGGTCGGCGGCCTGCCGGGCCAGGATTTCCGCGCTTGCCCGGTCCCCGGCAGACTCCCGCATCACCGACAGCCGACACAGGGCGATGGCGTCACCGTAGATGACGGTCTTCCGGGCCAGGGCTTCGGCGCCGTTGCGGTCCCCGGCGAGTTCGCGCGTCACCGCCAGTTGGTGCAGAGCGATGGTGTCGCCGTGGTCGGCGGCCTGCTGGATTAAGGCTTCGGCACCGTCCCGGTCCCCGGCTTCTTCCCGCATCTCAGCCAGTTGGTGCAGGGCGTCGGTGTCGCCGTGGTCGGCAGCTTGGCGAAGTAGGGCTTCGGCGCCGTTGCGGTCCCCGGCGAGTTCGCGCGTCACCGCCAGTTGGTGCAGGGCGTCGGTGTCGCCGTGGTCGGCGGCCTGCTGGACTAAAGCTTCGGCATCGTCCGGGTCTCCGGCTTTCTCCCGTATCACCGCCAGTTGGTGCAGGGCGTCGGTGTCGCCGTGGTCGGCGGCCTGGCGAAGCAGGGCTTCGGCGCCGTCCGGGTCTCCGGCTTCTTCCCGTATCACCGCCAGTTGGTGCAGGGCGTCGGTGTCGCCGTGGTCGGCGGCCTGGCGAAGCAGGGCTTCGGCGCCGTCCGGGTCTCCGGCTTTCTCCCGTATCACCGCCAGTTGGTGCAGGGCGTCGGTGTCGCCGTGGTCGGCGGCCTGGCGAAGCAGGGCTTCGGCGCCGTCCGGGTCTCCGGCTTCTTCCCGTATCACCGCCAGTTGGTGCAGGGCGTCGGTGTCGCCGTGGTCGGCGGCCTGGCGAAGCAGGGCTTCGGCGCCGTCCGGGTCCCCGGCCTTCTCCCGCATCATCGCCAACTGATGCAAGGCGTGGGTGTCGCCGAGGTCGGCGGCCTGGCGGGCTAGGGCTTCGGCGCCGTCCAGGTCCCCGGCCTCCGCACGCAACACCGCTAGTAAGGCCAGGGCCACGGGGCTTCCGTGTGCGGCGGCTTGATGGCGCAAGTGATGAGCCCACTGCAGCCGCAGGCGTTCCTCAGCTTCATCCGCGACTCGGTTCAGATCATCAGGGTGAGCGAGATGGGTGAGAGCAGCATGCCAGAAAGATGCAGGTGGGCACAGGTGACGGCGGCTCGTGCGACCGTGTTGCTCGAGGTAGTCGGCGAGCCGGAACTGTGGTCCCCTCACCGCCTCTGCGCCCGTTGTGGCGGCAGAGGCAGGGGCGGGGGGACGTCGCAGGGGGCGGGGGGTGGTGTGTCGTAAGGGAGCCTGTTTGCCGTGCACAGGCTTGTCGAGTTCGGCGTAGGCCTGTTCCGCCCAATCGTCGGTGAGCTGGTCGTAGTCGCTCTGGCTGAGGTAGTCGGTGGCAGCATCGGTGAGGAAGGCCTGCGGGAGGTGCAAGCCGACACCGAGGCGGCGCGCGTCCATCGCGGCCTGCAGCACTGCCTTGGCGGCCGGGCTAGCGTGCTGGTAGCGGTTGAGGAGTTCGGGAGCGCCGGCCAGGTCCTGGGTGATCCGGCCGTCGATCTTTGCACGGGTGAGGGCGTCGGCCAGCAGCGGATCTCCACCCTCGGCAAGGGCCTTAGCCGCAGTCAGGGCCTGGGCGTCGAAAGCGTCGGGTACTGCCAGGAGGTGGCCAGCGAGTAGTTCTCGTACTCGGCTGTGGAGATCCGGCTCGGTCGGTGTGGGCAGAGCCGTGTACTGGCTGGCGTACTCGGGCCAGAGCGTGCCCAGCACCAGCACGGGCCCGCGCTGCCGGCTGACCAGCAGATGGTGCACGGCCGCCGCGATCTGCTCACCTACTGCCCGGTCGCCGAGGTAGTGCTGGGCCTCGTTCAGCCACACCACCGTGCGGGGCCCGACGCGGTGCAGCTGATCCAACGCGGCCTGCGCCCGGGTCGGGTCGAAGGGATGCCACAACCGCCACCCCTGATCGGCAAGGGGCTGGGCGGCCTCCCAGCACGCCCGTGTCTTGCCCGTCGAGGAGGCGCCCACCAGCACCATGATCCGGCTGCGGCCGGCCATGGTGTCGCGGACCGCTTGGTCCAGCACCCGGTCATGCGCGCGGGGCACATAGGCGGGCCAAGCCCGCTCTGCAGACATGCCGGAGCCTGAGGCCGCCGGGCCGGGTCCGGCCCGGTGGACCTCCAGATCGTGCGGCGACCACTCGCCGATGGGGCGGCCCGGCCCCTCCGGGGTGACCGTGCCCGCTTCCCGCACCACGGCGCGCTGCAACGCCAGCAGTTCTTCCACAGGCAGCTGCAGCGCGCGGGCCAGTGCCGCCACCGTCTCCGCGGACGGCACGGGCTTCTGGGGCGAGAGCGCCTCCGAGACAGTGGTCCGCCCCAACCCCGCCCGCCGGGCCAGCACGGTCTGGTTCAGCCGGGCCCGGACCAGCCCGTCGGCCAGTCTCGCGCGCAGCTCGGTGAGTTGCGGGCCGTGGCCGTTCTGCTCGTCCATGTACCTCCCCTCCCGGGGCCCGGATGTGTTCGCCGGTGTTCATTCTCGTCCAGGCGAACCCCGGAGAACGCAGGTTCCACGACCTTCGACCACGTCAACGCCCCACCGCCTACCGGGAGTCCATCGTGGCCGTCGTCCTTCTCACCACCGCACTCGTGATCGTCATCGCGCTACTGGCCGCCGCCGGCGCGGGCAAACTCGCCCGCATGGACGGCGCCACCTACCCCACCGCCCTCACCCGGGCCGCCACCACCTTCACCGCGGTCATTACCCTCGCCGCCGCCGTGACCGCGGCCCTCGCAGCACTGTTCGTCTGAACGCCCAGAGCGCTCGTGCCAGTCTCGGACGGCCGCGTCAGCGGTGCGGCGTCGATGCGCGGTGCGCCGGCTCGTGCTGTTCGGCTCGGGCCGACACAGCCGAAGCCTTGGCCAGAGCCCGCCAAGTTCAACGGCGGCCAGAAGGCGAGTACGCTGCCGCACACCTCGCCCGGATCACCGTGCACGCTGCGGCCGGCGAGACGGCCACCGCCATCGCCTATGAGATCACCGCAACCCTCAACACCATCAAGCCCTCCGGCTCACGTCGTACTGGGTGAGGCGGGGTCTCCGTCACCCTGCTGCGTACATCCGTGTCAACGGCGGGCTGGATCGGGAAGGCTGACGGGATGAACGAGCCGTGGGGGTGGTCGCTGCTGCCGTGACGGCTGGTCTGCTGGGCATCGCCGGAGTCCTGCTGGGCCTGTTCGTCGGTCGACGGCAGGTCAGCGACCAGGCCCAGGTCGAGCATGGGCAGTGGCTTCGCGGCCAACGCCTGCAGGCCTACCTGGACTTCCTGCACTCCTGGGGCGCGGCGATGAGCGCGATGGAGGACCTGCAGGAGGAGCGGGGGGCGGAGTTGGACCTGGCCGTTGAGAACGTAGGGGAAGTCGGGCTGGCGGAACGGATGCAGGAAGTGGTGGTCGCGCGGGCCAACGGACCGTTGGCGGAAGCGGCGGACGCAGCCGAGCGGGCCACGCTGGTCGCCACACCGCCCCTGGAAGAGCAGGTTGAGGATGTGCTGCAGCGTCTGATGGTGCTCAGTTCCGGGCTGCACTCCCGTGCCCGCTACGAGTCGGCCAACCCGGAGTGGGCTGCGTGGAACAGGGGAGCGCTGGAGGCGCGGGAGGCCCGCACTGTGTTCTTCCGGCAAGCGAAGGCCGACTTGGAGACCGTGCCGAAGCCTGGCACCAGCCGCAGAAGACGCAGCCGTTAGCCACCCGTGACCGCCGTTGCGGCGACCGCGTCGTCGAACGGGTGTGCACGCGGGCCGGAGCGAGCGCCCCCCCGGGGCCCGCGCCCGCGCCTGCAGCCGTTCGCCAGTCGGCATCGGACAGGTCGAACACGCCGATCTGGCCGAGGCACTCTTCCGCGACCATGTCATCGAACGCTGGTGCTACAACAACCAAGCCCTCGCGCCGCCGGAGTGGATCACCGAGCCGACCGACGACGAAGACGAGTAGCCCACAGACGACGCCCACCGCTTGCTGCGCCGACGCCGTCTGCGCCACTGGCGCCAGGACACCGGTCTGGGCCGTGCCGCGGGTGGCGACGGGGCAGGCGGCGGCCATGCTGCGTAGCACAGCGGCGCTTCGGCCACGGCGCTTCGGTGCAGGGACCGCATTGTGGTCTGGAGCGCAAATTCCACTGATGACAGACTGAGTTGAAGTCAATGGGGGGCTTCGTGCATCGTGACAGGCGGCAGATTCAGACTGCATGCTGGGCAGCGCGGACTCGGAGGAGCCGCTGATGCTGCCGTTGGAGGCGATCGAGCTGGACGCGTTTCGTCACCGGCACGAGCACCACACGTTCTGGTGCGGGCTGCTGCGGCGGCCAGTTGACGACCAAGCTCTACACCGACCGGGTCTGTTCCCTGTCAAGTTCGACGTGTTGGGCTTCCAGGGTCTTCCTTGTCGCCGGCGTGTCGGCGTACCCCTTTGGATGTCGTGAGGGGTGCGCGTACTCCTGTCGTACCAGGATCAGGCACTGGAAGCTGCGTGCTCGGTGTCCTGGAGGGCAGCTCCTGGGCGTTGCGGGCGGAGAGGGGGAGCGTGGCCCACAGATCGACGGCCAGCCCTGTGGCCAGACCCAGTAGCGTGCCGGACCGTCCGCCCAGACGGAGACGAGCCAGGGCGTCACGCCCTCGCCGAACTGCGTGAGCGGCCAGTCCATCAGCATGTCCTGGCGCCACCGCCAGACCCCGCTCGCCACGAGGCCGAGCACCACGTAGGTGATGGCGAAATGCGGTGTGCGGTCAGCGCTTGCGGGCGGTGGCGATGATGACGGGCAGCAGAGCGAGGGCGATGACTGCTCCGGTGATGGCCAGGGCTGAGTAGCTGGCGGCCGCGACGACGAGGCCGGAGATCATGCCGCCGGCGGCGCCTGCGATGGCTACGGCGACGTCGACGAGTCCCTGGGTCTTGGCGCGGGTGGCCACGGGGGCGGCGTCGGTGACGATGGCGGTGCCGCTGACCAGGCCGAAGTTCCAGCCCAGGCCGAGCAGGATGAGGGCGAGGGCGAGCAGGGCGACGGAGTCGTCGGGGGCGGTGGCCGCGAGAACGCCGGCGGCCAAGAGCGTGAGGGCGGCCCAGACGGCGATGGTTGCGGAGCCGAAGCGGTCGACGAGTCGGCCGGTCAGCGGTGAGGGCAGGTACATGGCGCCGACGTGCAGGGCGATGACGAGACCGGAGGCGGCGGTGCCGTGGCCGTGGGCGTGCATGTGGACCGGGGTCATCGTCATGACGGCCACCATGACGGCCTGCGTGAGAACCAGGACCAGAACGCCCAGTGGCAGACTCGGCTCGCGTCGCGGGGTGCCGGGTACAGATGCCGCGGTCGCGCTGGTGGGCTGCGCCGAGTCGGTGCTGGTGTCGGCGTGCACGGTGCGGGCGAGCAGGAGGGGGTCGGGGCGCAGCCAGATCAGCAGAGTGAGGGCGGCCAGGGTGAAGGCCGCGGCGGCGACGACGAAGAGTCCGGTGAGGCTGGGCAGGCCGAGGGCTTGTGCCAGGTGGCCGGTGGGGCCGGCCAGGGCGGGGCCGGCCACGCCGCCGACGGTGGTGGCGACCACGACGGTGGAGATGGAGCGGGCGCGGTGGGCCGGTGCGGCGAGGTCGGCGCCGGCGTAGCGGGCCTGGAGGTTGACGGCGGTGCCGGCGCCGTAGAGGAACAGGGCGACGAAGAGCAGGGCCGGGCTGTCGTTGGCGGCGGCGGTGGTGACGCCGACGGCGCCGAGTGCGCCGACGAGGTATCCGGCGGCCAGCCCGGGGCGGCGGCCGCGGGCCTGGGAGAGGCGGCCGACGGCGATGGCGGCCAGTGCGGAGCCCGCGGTGAGCAGGCCGCTGCTCAGTCCGGCCAGGGCGGTGGAGTGGAGCATGTCCTGCACGAGCAGCGCTGCGACGGTGGTGCCCGCGGCGAGCCCGAGTCCGCTCAGGACCTGGGAGGCGAACAGGACGGTGAGGATGCGCTGTTGTGTGCGGGCGCTCGGCGGGCCGCTGCCCTGAGCGTTGGTTTGAGGGGAGGGGGGCTTCGGGGTGGTCGTGCGGTGGGCCATGACGGATCCAGGAGGGACGGGCCCCCAGGCGAGCCTGTGGCGTAACTGAGGACCAATGGAAGGGGGCGGCTGTCTCGGGGCGGGCGGGAGGCGCTCGGCCGTCGGTGGGAGCGGGCGCAGCCACGGGGCCCGCGGGGGCGGCGGACCTGCCGGGCCCCCGCGGGCAGGCTGTGATGGGTCCGCTCAGTTCAGCTGCAGACGGTCGGCGAGGCCCGCAGCACCGAAGGCGGCCTGCAGTTCGTCTCGGCCCTCGGTGAAGTGGGACCAGCTGTCGAAGTGGACGGGCACCACGCGGCGGGCACCGAGGATCTGGGTGGCCTCGGCGGCCTGGGCGCTGTCCAGGACGATCAGGCCCCCGTCGAAGATCTCCGCGAAGCGCGGGGCGCCGGCGAAGAGGATCGCGGTGTCGATGGGTGCGAAGCGTGCGGCGATCTCCTTCACGGCGTCCAGGGAGGCGTTGTCGCCGCTGACGTAGACGGTGGGCAGGCCCTCGCCGGTCAGGACGAAGCCGACGACCTGTCCGGCGATCGGTTCGACTTCCTCGCGGGTGCCGGGCCCGTGGATGGCGGGCACGGCGGTCACCGTGAGCGTGCCGCCGCCGGGGCGCTCCAGCTCGATGGACTCCCAGTCGGCAAGCCCCGTCGCCTTGTCGCCGAGGCGTTCGCCGCCGCCGGTGGTGGTCAGGGTCAGCGGGATGTCGGCGAGCAGGGCGCGGCCGGCGTTGTCGAGGTTGTCGTCGTGCTCGTCGTGGGAGAGCAGGACCACGTCGACGGGGCCCAGGTCGTCGGGGGTGCCGGTGGAGTGGGCCGTCTTTTTCAGGGCCGGGGCGCCGGGAGGCGCGGGGTAGGTGCAGGGGGCGTCGAAGGTCGGGTCGGTCAGAAAGCGCAGGCCGCCGTACTCGAACAGGGCCGTGGGTCCGCCGAAGACGCGGACGGGGAACTGCGTGGACGCAGGGGAAGCAGACACAAGTAACCTCACGGATGCGAAATGATTGAACCGTGACTCGACTGTAGGCACACGTCACGGATAGAGGCAAACCCAACCGTGACTCACGGTTGCGTCGGGGTCGTACCATGAGGGATATGGAAGAGAGCATCGTTACCGAGTCCGGGCTGCCGCCCGCTCCGGGGGCCGAACAGCACCCGTCGATTGCCCTGGTCAACAGCGCCGTCGCGCTGCCGGGCGGGCAATACGTCGACCAGCTCGGCACGCCCGCCGGGGCCGATCAGTGGCTGACGCAGCAGGGCCTCACGCCGGTCGATGCGGGCATGCTCGAGATGTGCGCCGCGCAGCTGCGTTCCCTGCGTGAGCAGGTCCGGGCGCTGTTCGCGTCCCGTGTCGCGGGGCTGCCCGCGCTGCCCTCCGCGGTCGCCGCGATCAACGACACGCTGACCCGCGTGCCCACCGCCCCGTTGCTGGCTTGGGACGACAAGAGCGGCCCCTACCGCGCCATGTCCAATCCCACCTCGGAGCTCGTCGACCACGCCCTGGCGGCGCTCGCCGCCGACGCCGCCGACCTCCTGACCGGTCCGGACGCCGAGCGGCTCACTGCTTGCGCGTCCACGCCCTGCAACCGGTACCTGCTCCGCCACGGCCGCCGCCACTGGTGCTCCACCCGGTGCGGCGACCGCGCCCGTGCCGCCCGGGCCCGCCGCTCCGGCCGCGCGTGACACCGTGGCCAGGGGACGGGCACCGGACCAGCAGCCGCTCGGCAAGGACGCGCCCCGCGCCGATGGTTGTCACTGACGCGGGACTGCAGGTCAGCTGAGGAAGGTGTGCTCACCGCCGGTGACGGTTGTCTCGGTGCCGTCGGGGAGGACCACGTCGGCTACGACCTCGTCGGGAACCAGGACACGGACCTCGATCTGAGCGCCCTGGCGGCGCCAGTGGGATTCGACCCGGCCGCGTGGCGTCTCCAGACGGGCCCCGGCCCAGTCCAGGCCGGGCCCTGGTGTCGGGGCGAGGCGGATGCGCGCATAGCCCGGTTCGGCCGGCCGGATCCCGGCCACCACCTTGTAGAGCCAGTCCACTACGGCCCCCAGGGCGTAGTGGTTGAAGCTGGTCATCTCACCGGGGTTGACCGAGCCGTCGGGGAGCATGGAGTCCCAGCGCTCCCAGATCGTGGTCGCGCCCATCGTGACCGGGTAGAGCCAGGACGGGCACCGCTCCTCCAGCAGCAGACGGTAGGCGTCCTCCACGTGCCCGGTCTCCGACAGCGCCCAGGTGATGAAGGGCGTGCCCGCGAATCCCGTGGTCACCCGGTACTCGTGCGTGCGGACCAGTTCGGCGAGCCGTTTGCCCGCGGCCGCCCGGGTGCTCTCGTCGAGCAAGCCGAAGCAGACCGCCAGCGCGTACACGGTCGCGCAGTCCGAGCGGATCCGGCCATCCTCGGCGACGTAGTGCTCCCCAAACGCGGCCCGGGTGCGCTCGGCCAGCTCTGTCCAGCGTGCGGCGTCGGCGTTCTTGCCGAGGAGGCGGGCCGTCTCGGCGGCGAACATCGCCGAGCGGTACAGACAGGCGGTGGCCACCACCCCGGGGTCGGCCTTGGCCGCCCACGGCTCGTGCGGGGAGGAGTCCGGGTCGAGCCAGTCACCGAACTGGAAACCCTGATCCCACAGACCGTTCTCCGACAGCCGCGGAAGTATCGACTTCAGGTGCAGCACCATGCCCGGATAGTGCGCCGCCAGCCGCTCGCGGTCCCCGTACTCCTCCCACAAAGCCTGCGGGACCCACACCGCGGCGTCGCCCCACACGGCGGTGGGGCTGTCCCAGATCTCGAACATTCCCGGGTCCGGCGCCGCGGCCAGCTTGAACGCGTCGGGGACGACGTGCGGGACGCCGGCCGCGCCTGAGCGGTGGGTCTCCTCGGCCAGGTCCAGGAGCCATCGGTGCAGGAAGTCGGCCGTGTCGAACTGCACGGACGCGGTCTGGGCATAGACGGCGATGTCGGCTGTCCAGCCCAGCCGCTCGTCCCGCTGCGGGCAGTCGGTCGGCACATGCAGGAAGTTGCCCTTCTGCCCCCACACCGAGTTCGAGGCGAGCCGGTTGACCAGATCGCTGGAGCACTCGAAGTCACCCACGCGTGTCATCTGCGAGTGCACCACAACGGCTTCCAGGTCGTCCGCGCTCAGCCGGCGCGGGTATCCGGTCACCTCCGCGTACCGGAAACCGTGGAACGTGAGCGTCGGCTCGAAGACGTCCTTGCCCCCGGACAGCACGAACGTGTCGGTGGCCCGGGCCGTCTGCAGCGGCCGGGTGCACAGCTCGCCGTCCTCCAGGACCTCGGCATGCCGCACGACGACCTCCGTGCCGGCCGGCCCGACGGCCCGGAGACGGATCCAGCCGACCAGGTTCTGGCCGAAGTCGACCAGTGTCCGCCCCTGCGGCGAGGTCCAGATCCGTTGGGAGCGCAGCACCTCCTGCCGCTTCGCCGGCGGACCCACCTGGGCGACGAGCGGGGCACGGTCGAAGGCCACCTCCCGCACCGGGAGCGCATCGCCCCTGCCGCGCAGGCGCGCGTCGATCCGCTCCCCGTCGTACAAGCTGTTAGACGTCACCTCGCTGGCCCGCGCCGACCAGGAGGCATCACTCACCACCGACTGGACATGCCCGTCCGCGAAGCTGATCTCCAACTCGCCGACGAAGCCGATCTCGTTCCCGTAGTTGGAGCGGGCCGCCCAGAAACCCAGATCACCACGCCACCACCCGTTCCCGAGCAGCACCTCCACGGCAACCTCGTCGCCGCCTTCACCCTCTTCGCCGCGCAGGAGACCGCTCACGTCGAACTCCTGAACCTCCAGCCGCCATGCATAGGACGTCCAGCCCGGGTTCAGCACCGAATCCGAGACGGGGCGGCCGTCGATGCGCGCCTCGTACACCCCGTGCGCGGTCGCCCGCAGGAACGCCGCGGCCACCTGTGAGCGGGGCCGCTCCAGGGTGACGGTCCGGGTAAGTACGACCGCGGCGGCTCGATCGCCACCAGCAGTGATCATCGAAGCGTGGTCCAGCACCGGTGGGTACTCCGTTTCGCGACGACAGGTGGAAAACCATGGGATGGGTGTTCAGCGACGCTGTGCCGAAGATCCCCAACCCTGCTCTTCATCACCACTTGGGTGCAGGCTCAATCAGAGACCCTGCGCTCTGGTAGCCAGCCGGATTCGGCAGTGTCGCGGGCTGCCAGAGGTGGCGTCAGTGCAAACCGCAGGCATACCGGGTACCTCCCGCGGCCGGATCAGGTCTGTTCAACACGCTACGTGGGGAAGGGGGCGAAGGCTCCTTCTCCAGCATCACTGCCGGTCCGCCTTAGTTGCCCGCAGTCACGGCCTTGAGCTCGTCCAGCGATTCCCGGATCAACTGCGACATCGCGCGCTCCTCGCTCGCCGCGATCCAGCGCTCGAAGCCAACCTTGAAGACGGCGATCCCAGCCTCGGCGGTCAGGCTCGCGGCCGGCTTCGCAACACCACGTTCGTGCAGGGCGTCGGCGAGCGCGGCTGACATCGAGGCGAGCTTGATCAGCTCACGTTCCTTGAGTTCCGCGTTGGCCACTATGACGGCTTGCCGCTGGCGGAAGTGCTCGCGACGGTCGACGAACGCGGTGCAGACCGCTTCAAGGCCGGCCGCTACCACGTCGATGGGCGCTGCGGACTTCGGAGCTTCGGCAACTGCGCTCGCAAACAGCTCCTTCAGGATGTCGGAGCCGTCGAACAGCACCTCGCGCTTGTCGGCGAAGTGCCGGAAGAAGGTCCGCTCCGTGAGCCCGGCCCGTTTGGCGATCTCCGCCACGGTGGTCTGGTCGTAGCCACGCTCGCTGTAGAGCTCCAACGCCGCTTTCGCCAGGCGTTCGCGCGCGTTTGGCTCCCATCTACCCATGCGCAGAGTGTACGCGATGGCAGTGACTGACATCAGGTGTTACTGTCGATGACAGGCACTGACATCAACGGTTTGGAATCCCCAGGCGCATCTTTGTGACCGGCGCGTCCGGCTGGATCGGCTCCGCCGTCGTTCCCGAACTTATCGACGCGGGGCACCAGGTCGTCGGGCTCGCCCGGTCCGGCGCCTCCGCCGCCGCCCTGACCGCCGCCGGAGGACAGGCCGTCCGCGGCACCCTCGACGACCTCGACGTCCTGCGGGACGCGGCCGCTGCGTCGGACGCGGTCATCCACCTCGCCTTCAAGCACGACATCGGCTTCACCGGCGACTACCAGGGCGCCGCCGAGGCCGACCGCCGCGCCGTCGATGCCTTCGCCGACACGCTGGCCGGCACCGACCGCCCCTTCGTCGTCGCCTCCGGCCTGGCCGGCTTCAAGCCGGGACGTCTGGTGACCGAGCGGGACATGCCCACGATCGACGGCTCACCGCTGTCGATCCGAATGGCCACCGAACAAGCGGTACTCGCACTCGCCTCGCGCGGTGTGCGCTCATCCGTGGTACGAGTGTCACCGACCTGCCACGGCGAAGGAGAACACGGCTTCGTGGCGGCCCTGGTCGCCATCGCGCGGGCCAAGGGCGTCTCCGGTCACATCGGCGACGGCGCCAACCTCTGGCCGGCCGTCCACCGCCTCGACGCCGCACGGCTGTTCCGCCTGGCCGTCGAGAAGGCCCCCGCCGGATCGGTGCTTCACGGCGTTGCAGAGGAGGGCATCCCGATCCGCGACATCGCGGAGGTGATCGGCCGCCACCTGGACGTGCCGGTCACCTCCGTGACCCCCGAGGCCGCGCCCGAGCACTTCACCTGGCTGGGCCCCTTCCTCGGCCTCGACGTCTCGGCGTCGAGCACCCTGACCCGGGAACTGCTGGACTGGCGGCCGACCCACCCCGGCCTCCTGGAAGATCTCAACAGGGGCCACTACTTCCACGCTCCTTCGTCCGTGACTCCTGCCGAGACGCCCCGTGACCAATTCCCCGTCCGCGTCTTCGGCGGCCCGACCGCCCTCTTCGAGTACGGCGGCCTGCGCTTTCTCACCGACCCCACCTTCGACGCCCCCGGCAACTACCCGGCGCCGGGCGGCGCGGTCCTGACCAAGACCGCCCCCTCCGCCGGCAGCCCCGCCGAACTCGGTCTCGTCGACGTGGTCCTGCTGTCCCACGAGCACCCCGACCACCTCGACCGTTCCGGCCGCGACCTGCTCGCCGACGTGCCACTGACCCTCACCACTCCTGATGGCGGCAAGCATCTCGGAGACAAGGCCAGGGGGCTGGCCGACTGGGAGTCGGTCGAGCTGGACCGTCCCGGCGGCGGCACGGTCACCGTCACCGGTGTCCCCGCCGTCCACGGCCCCGGCCCGCGCGAGGCGGTCGAGGCGTTCAGCGGGCAGGTCGTCGGCTTCGTCCTGACCGGTGACGGACTACCCACGGTCTACGTCAGCGGCGACAACGCCTCCCTCGACGCCGCCAGGGAGACGGCCGACCGTTTCGGGCCGGTGGACACGGCCGTCCTGTTCGCCGGCGCACCCCGCTTCGAAGGTCTATTCGACGGCGCACCCCTCGTCCTCGACAGCGCTACGGCCGCCGAAGCCACTCGCATACTCGGCGCCCGCCGGGTGGTCCCCGTCCACTACGACAGCTGGGCCCACATCACCGAGGGCCGAGACGCCCTGCAGGCCGCTTTCACCGCTGCGGGGCTCGCCGACCGCCTGGACTGGGGACACCTGGGCTGACCGCAGTGGATGGACTCCGTCCATCCAACGACCCGCCGTAACCGAGCTCCCGGTGCCCGTCCCGGCCCCCGGCAGGTGCGGATCGATGTAGGGGCGGTCGCGCAGAATCTGGTGGATGCGGCCACGCGTTCCGGCGTCTTCGGCAGCGACGAACACATCGGCCTGGGCCGGGACGTCGTCGACGCCGTCGGAGACGGGGCGGCCTGCTGGTCGAGAGCGGCGGCACGCTCGTGCAGAGCCGTGGCCTGGTGGTCGGTGCGCACGATATTGCCGCAACCCGATACGCAACGATCGAGCTGCGGGGCGTCCCGGATTCCGGCACGGTGGCACAGGGCCTGCTCCCTTTTGTAGTGGCACAGCAGCAGGGCTTGCGGGTTGTCGTAGAGCACGGCGTCCTGGTTGGCGAGCAGTCGGCGGGCGCTGGTGGCGTTGATGATGCTGCCCTCGAACCGCGGGGCGCGGGCAGCGGCGCGGATGACACGGCGGGCTGCCGGGCCAGAGACCCCCTGGCCCGCGGTGAGTGTGTCGTTGAGGCGGGCGAGGGTGTCGGTGGGTGCATACACCCGCATCAGCGGCGACTACCTGCTCGGTGCGGCCCGCAAGCACGACCCGGACCGGGGGTGAGCGCGATGACCGTCGCGGCGCTGACCCTCTTCGTGCTGGTCCTGCTGCTCGTCGGCGGGGTGTGTGCTGCTGTGCAGCAGCGGCGGACCGGAGACAGCGGGGTACGCCCGCCCAGCGGGGCACGGGACTGGGGTGCGCGGCTGGCCGGTGCGGCAGGCGGATTCCTCACCGGTGCGGCGGCCCCGGTCGCCGATTTGCTCGGCCTGCCCCTGCTGCCCTGGCTGGAGGAGCCAGCCGCAAGGCTTACCGGCCTGGTCCTGGCAGCAGCCGGCATTGCCGCCGTGTTCGCCGCCCAACTCGCCATGGGCGCCTCCTGGCGTACCACCGTCGACCCCACGGAACACCCCCCTGGTCACCACCGGCCCGTTCCGCCTGGTACGCAATCCGATCTACGCCGCGCTGACCGTAGTGATCGCCTCGCTGGCCCTAGCCGTTCCCAACGCCATCGCCGTCCTGGGGCTGGCCGTCATGGCGCTCGGCATCGAGATCCAGGTCCGGCGCATCGAGGAGCCGTACCTGCAGAGCATCCACGGCAACGACTACCAGCGCTACGCCGCCCGCACCGGCCGCTTCCTGCCCGGCCTCGGTCGCGAGCGCTGACCTGCACGGGGGCCTCGGACGCGGCCGCCTGCGCGAGTGCGCGCAGGCGGGGTTCGGGTTCTACGGCGAGGACACGGGTGACTGTGGGCGGGTAGTGGGCGAAGTTCGCTCCGTCGCCCGCGCCGATCTCGATGACCTCGCCGGTGAGGCCGGCGAGCAGGGCTTGGCGGCGTACGGCCATGCCTCCTCGTTCCATGGCCTTGTTCATGTGCGGGTAGAGCCGGGCGAAGGCGGGCCGGGGCACGGCGGTCACCAGCTCACTGGAAGTTCGACCAGACCGCCGGTCAACACATCGCTGCGCATCCGCAGTTCCTCGATCGGTACGGCCAGCCGCATGGCCGGGAAGCGTGAGATGAGCTGGCCGAATGCGACCTGCAGCTCCATACGGGCCAGTGGGGCGCCGATGCAGTAGCGGGCGCCCTGCCCGAAGGTGAGGTGCCCGGCCGCGCGCCTGGCGATGTCGAAGCTGTCGGGGTCGGGAAAGGCGGCGGCGTCGTGGTTGGCCGCGCCGTTGTCCAGCATGACCAGGTCGCCGGCCTTGATGGTGACGCCGTCGATGTCGATGTTGGTATGGGCGTAGCGGGGAATGCCTCCGCCGCCCTTGCCGGGAGCGCGCAGGATCTCCTCGACAGCGTCGGCTATCAGGGCGGGGTTGCCGCGCAGGGCCTGCCACTGGTCGGGGTGGGTGAGCAGGAGCAGGGCACCCAGGCCGAGTTGGACGACGGAGGTCTCGTGGCCGGCGAAGAGCAGCGCCATGGACAGCATGGCGATCTCGTCGTCACCGAGGCCGTCGGTCGCACACAGGCGTGAGATGACATCGGGGCCGGGGGTGTGTCGCTTGCGGGCCACCAGCTCTTGGCCGTAGGCGAAGAGTTCACCGATCCCTTGCTCGGAGCGGGTTCGGTCGTGGATGTCGGCGGCGGCCTGGGTCCAGGTGCGGAACCGGGTGCGGTCTTCATAGGGCACACCGAGCAGCTCGCAGATGACCAGGATCGGCAGGGGCAGGGCGAGGGCGCTGTTCAGGTCGCAGGGCTGGGCCTGCCCGGCGAGGTCGTCGAGGAGGGTGCCGGTGAGGGCTTCCACTCGATTGCGGAGGGCGCGAATGCGGCCGGGTGTGAAGTGCGGCTGGAGCAGGCGGCGCATCCGGGTGTGGTCGGCCTTCTCGGTGTCGTAGTTGCCCAGCGGGCCGCCGAACAGCGCGGATTCGCCGGAGCGCGCGGCGGTCTGGGGCTCGGGGTGGGAGCGGCCGAGCCGGTCGTCGTCGAGGAGTTGGCGCACCTCGTCGTATCCGGTGATGAGCCAGGCGTCATCGCCGACCTGAGTGCGGATCCTGTGGATGGCGCCCTGTGCCGAAAGCGCCCGCAGCAGCAGCGGAACCTGCAGGGGGACGGTTTGCGGGAAAGGCAGTTGGGTGGTCACCGGCACTCCTTATTTACTGCAGCCTGTATACTCTCACTTAAACAAAAGCACTTGTATACTTCCGAGTCAATAAGTGGTGGCGGCAGCGAGGAAGGCGGACGAGCGGACCGATGGCAGCACAGCGAACCTCCTCCGGCGGCGGCCCGGTGCCGGTCACGCGGATGCGGCGGGCCGAGCGGCGGGAGCAGATCCTTGGTGCTGCCTCACGGGCGTTCGCGCGCACCGGATACGTCGCGACCGGCCTGGACGAGGTAGCCGAGGAGGCCGGGATCACCAAGGTGCTGCTCTACCGTCACTTCGAGTCGAAGGCGGACCTGTACCGGGCGGTCCTGGACCGCGCCTGCGGTCGGCTGGCCCAGAGCGTGGGCAGCGACGACTTCGACGAGGACTCGATCCCCGCCTTGCTCCGCGCCGCGTCAGCCGACCCTGACGGGTTCCGGCTGCTGTTCCACCACGCCGCCCGGGAGCCGGAGTTCCGCGAACTCGTCGACACCCTCAACGCCGCCTCGGCCGAGGTCGCGCGGCGCAATCTCGCCCAGCGCCTACCTGCGGGGCCGTGGCTGGACTGGGCGGCGCGCGTCATCCCCGCCTTCACGACCGAGGCCGTGATCGGCTGGCTGGATACTGGGCAGCCCGACCCCGATCAGGCGGCTGGCCGCATCAGCCAAGCCGTGCACGGGGTCATCCAGGCGGCGCTGCCTGCATCCGGTCAACGCTGAGGCGGCGCAGGCGCGTTCGGGCGGTTGGTCAGATCTTGCTCAGTGCCTGGTCGAGGTCGGCGACAAGGTCTTCGCTGTCTTCCAGACCGACGGAGAGACGGATCATGCTGTCCGTGATGCCGCGCCGGGTCCGCTCTTGCGGGTTGAGGCCGTGGTGGGTGGTGGTGACCGGCTGGGTGGCCAGACTCTCTACGCCGCCCAGACTGGGTGCGATGCTGAAGAGTTGAAGCCGGTCGACGGCGGCGGTGGCGTCCGCGCCCGGGCCGTCCACTGTGAAGCTGAGCATCCCGCCGTGCCCGCGCATTTGTGTGGCGACGAGGCGGGCTTTGGCTCCGGTGGCCAGTCCGGGGTAGTGCACCGTGCTGACGCGTGGGTGCCCGGCCAGGTGGCGGGCGATTGCAGTGGCGGTCGTGTTCTGCGCCCGTACGCGGACGACGAGCGTGCGCAGGCTGCGCGCCAGCAGGGAGGCCGTCTCGGGGGCGATGGTCTGGCCTAGGTTCTTGCGCCAGACAGCGATGGGGGCAAGGAGTGAGCTGGGGCCGACGACGGCCATGTCGGTCGTCTCGACTGACTCCACCAACTACGTTCTCCAGCGAGGAGAACAGCAACTCTTCGATTTGCGGCCGTACTTCGTTCACGGCGCAGCACTATCGACCACACGGCACACCGGCCGGGCGATTTTCGGGCTATCTCAGCCATTACCAGGAGATCGACAGTCACGCTGTGTACGCGCCCACACCAAGTGGACCAGAACCCGCTCAGATGTCCACAGCCAGCCCAGCGACGTCTGGGCCCGCAGGTATCGAAAGTTCCTGCACCACGTGGTCGACCGGTGGGGCCCTCTCCACGATCGCGTCTTCGGTATCCGTACGGTCATCGGAGGCGGTCAGGTTGACGTATCAGCAGCCTGCGCACCTGCCCGGCAGGTCGCCGACGCCCTCGAAGCGCACGCGGACGCGGCGGAACTGGCGGGCCGGCGGCGCTTGGGGGTGGACAAGGCGGGCGGCTACCTGCGGGCCAAACTCCCCTACCTCGGCTATGACATCGCGCTGGCGGAGGGCCGGCCGATCGCGACAGGCGTGATCGAGGGGGCGTGCCGGCACCTGGTGAAGGACCGGATGGACATCACCGGTGCCTGCTGGGGCCTGGCCGGGGACGAGGCCGTCCTCAGGCTCCGCACGGTGATCAGCAACGGCGACTTCGAGGAGTACTGGAAGTATCACGCGCAGCGCGAGCACCTGCGGGTTCACGCCATCCGCTACCGCGCCAGCCTCGCACTCGCGGCGTGATCACCGTCCCTCAAACAGAGCCGCACCCTCCCGCAGGTCCAGATGATCCTGGAACAGCTGTCGCAGCAGGTCACGGCCCCGCTCTTCGAGAAGGTCCTCCAACTCGTGATGGGCCAGCCCGCCCGCCTCGGGCGAGGCCAGATCCGTCACGAGCGCCCTGAATAAATTCGTCGCTGCCTCAAACGAGTCAGAACTCGACGGCATGTCGTACGGTTCCACTGCTCTTCTTCCTACGGACGTTTTGGGTGGTACCTACGACCGTAGGAAGAAGGGTTCTCATCCGCCAGAGCCCGGGCCGTGCTGCCCGATGTCCTCGGCATGTTCCGTCAGGGCGAACAGGCCCGGACTGTCCTCGGTGAGCCAGCCCCGCCGAGCCAGACGCTTCAGCTTCGCCCGCACCGACTCCACCTTCGAGGCGCCCTCGCCCCACCCGATCGCCACCGACACAGCTTTCGACCGCATCGGCCTCCCCGCAGCCCGCAGCACACCCACGACATCCCGATATCCCTCCGACAGCACCGACACCCCCATGCCCGGCTCCCACGGCGGCACCGTCACCACCCCGATCGGCGAGCCCACCCCCGCCTCCTGCGGTCCGGCGTCCTCCCGCGGCGCCTGCTGATCGGCGGCCACGTCGTCCAGGACCTCCCGCACCACCATCCGGGCAATCTCCACCTGCGAGAGCATCTCCTCGAACGCCCCCAGCTGATCACTCAACTCCGCTACCTCAGCACGCAGTTCGCACACACGCTCACGGATCGCAGTCTCGCGGCGCTCCAACTCCTCGATTAGGGACACCATCACCACACCCCCTCGCACCTACCCAAGAAGGTAGAAGCGAACCAGCACCCGCCACCAGACCGCGCACACAAACGAGCAGGTCGACCAACCCTCAGCCAGTCACTCGAAACGAGCCGGACCCCCTGCGGGAGCAACACGAACAAGAAGCTGTGGCGAGGCGACGGCCGTGCATAGTCGGCGCCGACGGGCTGCTCCGCTCGCGGCTGGAGACCGGTCATGGGCGGCTGCTGGCCACGGTGTTCGGAACGGTCAGGGTGTCCCGCTGCGCGTGGCGGCGCCTGGAGGCGGCCAACGTGCACCCGGCCGACGAGGACCTGTCGCTGCCCAGAGGGCGGCACTCGCACGGCCTCGCCCGCCTCGCGGTCCAGGCCGCGACCCGGATGTCTTACGACGCCGCCGCGGAGACGATCTGCCGCCGGTGCGGCCCGGTCCTCGGCAAGCGCCAGCTCGCCCACCTGCTCGTCGAGGCCGCCCAGGACATCGATGCCTTCTACGATGCGCGGATCGTTCAACCATGCACCGTCTCCACGGTGTTGGTGCTGTCGGTGGACGGCAAGGGGATCGTGATGAGGCCGGAGGCTTTGCGGGAGGCTACCCGGCAGGCCGCTGCCCGCCGGGAGAACACCTTCCGCACCCGGCTGGCCATCGGGGAGAAGAGTGCCCGCAAACGCATGGCCACGCTCGGCGCGGTCTACGACGCCGACCCCGCACCACGTCGACCGCACGACGTGATCACCCCGCCCGGCGGACGGGCCGCCGGCTACACCCCGCGGCCGGGCCCCATCGCCCGGGGCAAGTGGCTGTGCGGTTCGGTCCGTCACGATGCGGAGCATGTCGTCAGGCAGGTCTTCGATCACGCCGAAGCCCGCGACCCCCATCATCGTCGCAGGTGGGTGGTCCTGGTCGACGGCGCCCGCCACCAACTCGAGCTGGTCCAGGCCGAAGCCCGCCTGCACCATGTCGACGTCCGCATCGTCATCGACATCATCCACGTCCTGGAGAAGATCTGGGCGGCGGCCTGGTGCTTCCACCGCACGGGCGACAAGACCACCGAGAGCTGGGTTGCCACCCACGCCCTCGCTGTTCTCGCAGGTCATGCCGCCGAGGTCGCCGACGCCATCCAGGACCAGGCCGACCACGCCGATCTGAACGGTGAGCAACACCGCGGCGTCGACGTGTGCGTCCGCTACCTGCGTACGAACAGCGAGTTCCTCCACTACGACCAGGCCCTCAAGGCCGGCTGGCCCATCGCCACCGGGATCATCGAAGGAGCCGCACGCCACCTCGTCGCCGACCGCCTCGATATCAGCGGGGCCCGCTGGGGTCTCGACGGCGCCGAAGCCGTCCTCAAGCTCCGTGCTGTCGCAGCCAACGGCGACCTCGACGCCTACTGGAAGCATCATCTCGCCCGGGAGCATCAACGCCTCTACCCAGTCTGTGACCAGGGCAGTTATGCCCTCACGGCCTGACAGTCACTTCCTTCAGGAAGAGGCGAACCCGTGGGAGAGGTCCAGCTCGAAGGGGGAGCCGGGGCGATCCGGGGCCCAGCCTCGCGCGAGCGCGGTGCGAATGTGATCCGCTACGTCGGAGGGACGAATCGGGGCGCCGGTTCTGCCGATCCAGTTACTGAAGTGCGGTTGGCCGGTGGTGACCACCAGTGTTGTTCCCGGGCGGTCGGCGTGTCCGACGGCGTAAGTGCAGGGTGACCAGCACAGTGCCTGGCTGTATGTGGGCCTGCGGCGCAGCCGCCACCGATAGGTCTCCCCGTCCACGACAATGCGGCGCGAGCCCTTCCTCCCCAATGCCACAGCCCCTCCTCTGATCTCCTCACACGTTAACGCGTGCCCGGCCTGCTGCTGAAACAGATACTCGCTTCGCTTCCCCGTTGCTCACTCAGGAAGAGCCACACCCGAACGCAAACCCGCCTATCGCCGGGCCCAGATGAGGATCGCGGCGAGGTGGAGTGCGCCTTGGTAGGCGATGGCCAGTTACATGGGAAGTGAACGTCGATAGGTGCGGTTCGTTTCGAGTGACCGGCCCGAGCTTGGGCGTTCCGCGATCGGGCCGGCGGTGGGTGCGGGGTCTGCCAGAGGCTTTCGTGACGTTTGTTGACCATCTGTGCAGTTGAGGAACCGCTGAGGCGGAAGTGTGCCTTTCGTCATAGCTATCATGATCATTCCGTGATGAGGTGATCCTCGACCATCCGGGTACAGGTCCCCCTTTCCGCTCATACAGGAGTGGGGGTTGTTCTGCCGTACCCAAAAACTGCTCAGAATGGGGAACTTCGGGCATATGTCCAACAGAACGATCAATCGCACCGTGCTCACGCGCACCGCCGTACTCGTCTCTGCGCTCACGGCCGGTGCGGTCTTCGCCACCAGCACCGGAGCGCAGGCGGCTGAGGCCATTCCTCGCACCCCCGCCGCCACGTCTATGACCGCCGCCGCGGCAGGCGCCGAGGACTCCGATGCGGCCGGGCGGAACGACCAAGACGGCTTCACCGCCGATGAGTTGGAGCAGGGCAAGGCCCTGGCCGACGGCATAGCCGAACTCGGTATCAGCGAGAGCCAGTTTGCCAACGCATTGGAGATCTCGCTCACCCGCACCACCGACGCCAACGGCCTGCGCGAGCGCCTTGCGGCGCTGCCCACATCACCCACCGCCCAGCAGACCGCCGAGGCCGCCTACCCCGGCGACGCCGACGCTCAAGCCGCCATGCTGCCCGTTCTGGCCAACGAGAAGGTCCGCTACGCCACTCTCCAGAACCTGGCCGCCGAGAGCGGTGAGAAGGCTCCCGCAGTTGCCTTCGGCTGGTGGGACCAGACCAAGTTCATCGTCGGTTGCTCCGCGGCTGTGGCAGGGGTGCTCATCTCCTTCGTCCCCGCCGGCTCGGGCGTCAAGGTGGCCCGTGCCGTCAAGCTGTTCAAGAGCTACGGCGCCAAGAAGACAGCCACGATCCTCTGGCGCTTCATGAAGGGCAAGCACGTAGGTTCAAAGGAGCGGGAGGCCGTAAAGGCGTTCATCGGCATCAGCGCCATTCAGAAGGCCTGCACCTGACACTGTCTGAGGTGGACAAGTGACCCTGGAACACCTCTCTGTTGCCGTTCTGGCCGCGGAGATCATCATCATGCTGCTCGCCCGCTTCGGCACCGAACGGCGGCACTGGCGCCACCACGCGAAGGGCGAAGCGGCGCCGCGGAAGCGTGACGACATCAGGCTCGGCCCCGGCCTGGTGTACTCCGTCGCCGCACTGGCCCTGGTCGCCAAAGCCGTGTTCAGCGGTATCGACTTCGAGTGGAGCATCGGCACTCTGAGCTTGCTCGGCGTTCTCGGTGTCCTGGTACCGGGCTACGCCGCCAATTCCGTCATGCTGCTCAGCACACACGGCGACAAGAAGCCACTCAAGGGCTGGCAGGAGACACTGGCATTCGTGCTGGCTGCGCTCGGCGGGGCCGCCGCAGTCGCATTCATCTGACCTCCCACACCACCGGTGCTGGGCACACACAGGCCCGTGTGTGCCCAGCACCGTCTTAGAGGTCGTTTTCAGCTGGTTTGCGCCGCCTCATGTATCTCTTAACTCGTCCTGGGTCTCACGCGTGTCGATTTCCGGCACGCCTCCGCTAGACGGAGAGGGCATCAGCGCACGTCTTGGGATGAGACAGGCTTTGCAGGATGAGACCGGCAAGTCGGGCCTCACAGGCGGCCCATGGAGCACCTTCACCCTTGCTGCCCCTCAAGTCGCGCCCCGTCACAGGTACATGTTGGGATCAAATAGGCTTCATAGGTTAAAACGACCTCTTAGAGGTCGTTTTCTCCCGGTGTTTCATCCCGTGATGTGGTTTTGATCCGGTGATGTCGGGTCACGCCAGGAGACGGTGCCCTCACCGGTGAGTCGGCGGGCCATGAGGTCGGTCATGGCGAGGTGGATCATGGCTTCGGAACGGTGCGGGAGGGTCTCGTAGTCGCGGGCCAGGCGGCGGTGCAGCATGAGCCAGCCGTAGGTCCGCTCGACCGTCCACCGCTTGGGGATCGGGGTGAATCCCCTGGTCCCGGGGGTGCGTTGGACGATTTCGAGGTCTATGCCGAGGGTGGCGGCGTGGTCGATGAAGTGTTTGCGGTAGCCGCCGTCGACCCAGACCTTGCGCAGGCCGGGGTGGACGGCAGCGGCCTGGCTGAGGAGCTGGGTGCCGGCCGTGGAGTCCTGGACGCCGGCCGCGGTGACCAGCACCGCCAGCAGCAGGCCGAGCGTGTCGGTGATGATGCTGCGCTTGCGCCCCACGATCTTCTTGCCCGCATCGATGCCCTGCGTCCTGACGGGTACGGAGGTGGAGGTCTTAACGCTCTGCGCGTCGATCACGCAGGCCGACGGGTGCTTGTCGCGGCCTTCCTGCTGGCGCACCAACTCCCGCAGCAGCCCGTTGAGCTGGGCGAAGATGCCGTCGGTCTGCCATTTCGCGAAGTAGCCGTAGATCGTCTGATGCGGCGGGAAGTCGTGCGGGAGATAGGCCCACTGACAGCCGGTGCGGTCGACATACAAGATCGCGTTCATGATCTCGCGCAGGTCGTGCCGCGGCGGCCGTCCGAAGTCCAGGGCCCGGCCGCGGCGTTCAAAGCGCCAAGCGGACAGCACCGGCTCGATCAACTCCCAACGGGCATCGGACAGATCACTCGGATAGGGACGACGGCTGGTCATGACCTGGACGTACCGCCGATCGAGGGCGTGCGCCCAGGCGTGCGTCCGGCCTCGTGGAAGCACGGAACAGAAGCGGGCGTCCTGGAATGAGACAGGCGGAAGCAGGCTCTCGCCCCAGCCATCACACCGTCCGCCTCGCCAGCCACGGCCCTCACTGCAGACTCACCAGCACCAGATCACCAGTGGACGCAAAACTAGAGATAACAGCGCACTGCAGATGAAAACGACCTCTTAGAGGTCGTTTTAACCTATGAAGCCTATTTGATCCCAACATGTACCTGTGACGGGGCGCGACTTGAGGGGCAGCAAGGGTGAAGGTGCTCCATGGGCCGCCTGTGAGGCCCGACTTGCCGGTCTCATCCTGCAAAGCCTGTCTCATCCCAAGACGTGCGCTGATGCCCTCTCCGTCTAGCGGAGGCGTGCCGGAAATCGACACGCGTGAGACCCAGGACGAGTTAAGAGATACATGAGGCGGCGCAAACCAGCTGAAAACGACCTCTTAGAGGTCGTTTTAACCTATGAAGCCTATTTGATCCCAACATGTACCTGTGACGGGGCGCGACTTGAGGGGCAGCAAGGGTGAAGGTGCTCCATGGGCCGCCTGTGAGGCCCGACTTGCCGGTCTCATCCTGCAAAGCCTGTCTCATCCCAAGACGTGCGCTGATGCCCTCTCCGTCTAGCGGAGGCGTGCCGGAAATCGACACGCGTGAGACCCAGGACGAGTTAAGAGATACATGAGGCGGCGCAAACCAGCTGAAAACGACCTCTTAGGACGCGCATCGTCCAAGGAGCGGGACGGTGCACACGAGGACCCAACGACTACGCCGTCGTTGTGGTGCTCGGGTCAGACATCACGAGGTACTTCAGCCGGCCGGAGAACCGTGAGGCTCTTGAGCCTGAGTTGCAGGCCGAGGTCGAGTTCGGGTGGCAGAACAGCCGCGGTACCGATCCTGACGAGGTCATCGAGAACATTGAGATGTTCCTCGAACACGACGCCGCCTGGCGGGAAGATGGCGAGCCGCTCGTGGCCGAGTTCCGGCAGGACGCCGTGAAGGTCGAGGCGGCGGGTGCGGAGGCGCTTGGATCCTCAGCCGCTTCTGAGGTCAAGGCATGGCACCTGGCCTTCCGAGGCGAATGGATCGCTGCGAGCGAGCAGCTGCAGGAGGCGGCGAGACAGGTTGGTGCCGGCGGTCAGAGCACCCGCGGCTATCGCGGTCTCCTGCTGTATCTCTCGGGGGTCTGGCTGCATCTCGGATCGGAGGACGAGACCCAGCGCGCGCGGGCGAGGGAGCTCGTACGCCAGGCGGCCGCCGCGTCGGAAGTGCGGGGCACCTGGCTCAAAGAAATGCCTCAGCTTCCTGGGACCGAGGAGCTTTCGCTCGCGAGCATGGACGTGGTTGCCGTGAGCGCGATTGTCGCGCGTCTGCGGGGGCAGCTTCGCCCAAATCGCGTGAACGATGACCTGAAGAAGATGCGTGAGGCGCTGGCACCGGACGAATCGACGGTCTACGAGGGAGGGCTTACCTCTCTTGGATCGTTCCTTGGCGCTGAGGCATCCAAGCCTAAGGGGCAGGGGCGATGTGACTCAGCTTGGGTCTGGGGCACCGCGATCTGGATGACTGTCGAGGCTAAGTCCGAACAACACGCCGACGGCCTATTGCCGCTCCATGACATCCGTCAGGCGAACACGCAGCTCGATCAGTTGGCGGCGGATCATTCCATGGATCACCCACCTGCCGGTAGTCCGGCAGTTATCGTGTCGGACCGCCTCACCGTCGATCCGCAGCACGCCCCGGCCGCGAACGCAAACGTCTACCTTGCCTCGACCGAGACCATCGAACAGATCGCCGGTGACGTCTCCATCGTTTGGAGCGATCTACTTACCAGCGCGGTAGGAATCCAGGCAGAGCAGACGCTGCGACAGCACGTTCGGTCGGTGATGACGGAACACGGGTGTCTTCCCACTCAGGTCATTAACCGCCTCACGCAGAACAGGATTCGTCCGGGCGCCTGAGAGAAGCCAAGGCCGTCCTCGCGAGGCGGAGGACCAGATGGCGGGGACGGCCGGCTGGAAGGAGCTAGCGGGGAGCCTGAGCGATCCGGTCGCGGAGGTGCTGCGCTGCCGCTCGGACCTGCTCGTCAGGGCTGCCCTCCGTCAGTTGCGTCAAGCTCGCGGCGAAGAGCTCAGTCCGGAGCCGCCTAGCTTCCTTCGAGTCGTCGAAGATCGTGCGGTGTAGGACTTCCCCAAGTTCACTCCTCACCGTGGCCGGGTTAGAGGCGCGGGTAAACCCCTCGCGGAATACCTTCTGGACGATCTGCTCCTCGAGGATCTGCGTTGCCACAACGTAGTCGTATCCGTGCGGGCGGCCCTTAACCGGCGTGAGCGGGTAGTCCGGCAGGTAACCGAGTTCCCGGGCGCGGGCGAGCCAACGGCTGGCGGTGATCCCGCTGACTCCCCATGTGTCCTGGATAACCTGCCGAGGGGCTCGGTCCGTCAGTTCCGCATCGACGGCGAACCATGCGACCTGCACGAAGTGTTCCGCAGGCCAGGATCGGCCGACCTTCACCGACTGGATGCGGGCTTGGGCGAAGGCGTCGGCGATCTTGTTGTTCCACGTGGTCCGTAGGGTGCTCTTGACCCGGCCGAGGATGGTTCCTGTCGGCGCTCGCCGGACGGTCTCCCGGGGTGATGGCCTCAGGCTTCTCCGGGTCTCGCGGAGCGATCGCCAGCCTGGTGATGGCTGGCTTCCCGGCCACCATCCGTCCTTCGGCGGAGTAGATCCAGGGGCCTGGGATGTCGGAGTAGGTGACATCAACAGCCTCTGAGCCGTTGGCGAAGGAGTAAATCCACCCCGAAGTTCGGTCTCCGGTGATGGACATTGCTTCAGTGGGCTCGTCGTCCACGATAGTGATAACCCCCCGGCCGTGTTGTCGTCGCCGAAGCCTAGTGTTTGGCGGCCGCATCCAGAAGGCTTGGAAGCACAAGGGTGCCTCCTGAACAGGTAGTTCGGGGTCACGCCGATAGCGTTTCGGGGAGAGGACAGCAGCGTGAGTGCAGGAGAAAACGGCTCCAGCAGCGAAGGGATGCCGCTGCGGTGGGTAGTCATCCTGCTGGCGAGCGTGATCGGCGGGGCGGCAGTCGGCCGCGTAGAGGGGCTGGAAGCCGGCGTGACGGTCGCGATTGGGCTGGCGGGGTTCCTTCACCTGGTCGTGCGTTCGTAGGCCGTCCGCGCCAGCTGCAGCCGGCTGTCCAGCACTGTGGGCCCTCTGACAACTTTCAGAGGGCCCACAGTGCTGGAAGGAGAAGACTCGGTATCGGTCCCGTCGGTCCCGTCGGTCCCGTCAGGCCCTCACTGGCTGCGTAGGTGAAAACGAGGCTCTGGCACAGATCTTGGGCTCTGTCGCTGTTTTGGGGGCAGTGACTGCGACCACGGCTTGGGCATCACCTGGGTATGGACGGGGTCGTGAGCGTTGCTGATCTTCTCTTTCCCGGTGCGGCTGTGGAGGCCGAGCGGTTGACGCTCACCGAGGACGAAGTGCTCGTGGCCGCTCGGGCCAGGGGCATGGGGCTGTCTGTCCGGAGTGCGGCTGGAGATCGTCCCGGGTGCACTGCTATTACGAGCGGCGTCTCGCGGGCCCTCCTGTTGCCGGGCGGCGCCTACAAATCAGGTTGCGGGCCCGTCGGTTCACCTGCGAGAACACTGCATCTCGCATCGGACGTTCGCCGAGCAGATACCGGCGCTGACCCGCCGCTATGCGCGGCGGGCCGATGCCCTGACGGTGCTACTCACAGACATCGCGTTGTTCCTGGGCGGTCGGCCTGGTGCTCGGCTGGCCGACCGGATGCTCATGGTGACGTGCAAGGACACGATGCTCCGGTTGATCAGGGCCTTGCCTGAGCCGGAGCATGGTCCCGTCCAAGTCCTGGGCGTCGACGAGTTCGCCCTGCGCCGCAGGTGGAAGTACGCGGCCGTCCTGGTCGACATGACCACCCACCGTCCCGTCGACGTGCTCGCCAACCGGACCGCCGACACCTTCGCGTCCTGGCTCAGGCGCCACCCGGAAGTGAAGATGATCTGCCGCGATCGCGCCGGGTCCTTCCGTGACGGAGCCTGCGCCGGAGCACCGGAAGCAAGAGCAGGTGGCCGATATGTGGCACGTGCTCCACAACCTGGCCGAGGCCGTGGAGCGCATTGTCGGCCGGCATCGTGCTGAGCTACGCGAACCCTTGGCGACGGCAGCCGATGCGGCACCCGCTGGTGGGACATCGCCTGCTGAAGTCGACATCCATGGTCGGCCGCGCCCTCTGGTGTCGCGGACCCGCGAGCGGTATCAGCAGCTCCACGAGCGGATTCAGCGCGGCGACAGCCTGCGCGCGATCGCTCGCGAACTCCGCCTCAGCCGCGGCACCGTGGTTCGTTTCGCCGAGGCCGCTGACGTCGATGAACTTCTCATCGCGGCCACCCACCGCCCCAGCATGATCGACGACTACCGCCTCTATCTGCATCACCGCTGGCTGGAGGGCTGCACCAATGCCTCCCCCCTCACCCGAGAGATCCAGCAACTGGGCTACCGCGGAGGCACTGGCGCCGTCCAACGACACCTCCGGGCCTACCGGACAGGAGCGATCCCAACGGACACCCCGCTGCCTCGACTGACCGTCCGTCGTGTCACCGCCTGGATCATGCGCAGGCCCGAGCAGCTCACGGACACCGAACGCAAGGGCCTGGACGACCTATGCGCCCGCACTCCGGCGCTGGCCATGACCACCGAGTACGCCCGCCGGCTTGCCGTCATCCTGCGCGAACGCCGCAACGAACACCTCGCCTTCGGCTCGCCGACGTCCACCTCGACGGACAACGCGAACTCCGTACCTTGGCCAACGGTATGCGGCGCGACCGCGCAGCCATCCTCGCGGCCCTCACCACCACCTACACCTCGGGCGCAGTCGAGGGCAATGTCACCCGTATCAAGCTGCTCAAGAGACAGATGTACGGCCGGGCCAACTTCGACCTTCTGCGGCGCCGCATCCTGCTGTCGCCGTGATCAACCAGCCATCCCCCCAAATCAGCGACAGAGCCCAAGATCTGTGCCAGAGCCCGTAACTCGCCAACAAAGCCAACCTGCGGACCCTCGCCACCGAGATGGAGAACGCCCGTCAGCGTTGCTGACGAGGCCGGACCATCACGTGCACCCGGTCGCAGGATCAGTGGCTGCTGCTCGGCCGTGTCCTTGCCGCCAGTTCCTAACTACGCTGCCGGGCATGACTGATCTGCCGATCATCGCCTTCCTGAAAGCTCGCTTCGACGAGGCCGAAGCGCACCTTGAGGACGATCGCTCAGCGAGCGCGGGGGATGAGCTCGCGGATCTCTGGCATAGGCGCGGGATCTTCGAAGCGGTCGAGGCCATCTACGTCCTTGGCGAAGCGCAGCCGCAAATCGCTTCGGATGGAACTGCGCTGGAGCGCCTTGCTTTGGCGAGTGCCCGGCGCACTATGCTCATGCTCGCTGGCCGATACCGTCAGCACCCGGACTTCAACAGTGAATGGCACGAAAGCCGCCTCCCCATGTTTGAGAGCTGGGACCGTCGGGTTCTCCGTCAGGGGCGCCTGACTGGAGGCACAAGCGACACCCTCGAACCAACCCCGGACGAGCTCATCAAGCTCCGTACGGTGCACCCGGAATTGGTCGACGCGACCGTCACAGCGCCTGCGTACTACAAGCCGGGCGAATCCCGCCCTATGGCGGGTGTCTGGGAGACCGTGCTGATCACGCTCACACTCGGCCCCTTCATCCAAGCGATCATGGCCGGATACGGCGGGGCCATAAGTGGAGTGTCCCAGACTGCACTCCGCAAGGCCGTCGGGAAATTCCTCAGGGAGCGAGAAGAGGGGACGAACAGGGCCCTCGAAGGAGGAAGAGGCTTCAATCGCCAAGCGCCGGACTACGCCATCGCGCTACGCCCTGACGGCTTGAACGTGTCCTTCATACTGCCTCTGAAGGACAAGCCAGATCGCCGAACCGCCGCTGCACTCATGCTGCTTGAGGTAGACATCAGCGCGTTCGGCACCGACGAAGTCGTCATCGTGTGGGACGACGACACATGGGAAGCACTCATTCACCCCAACCCCGGCATACCCACCATCATGGTCCCCGCCCGATGGCAGCCGACCACCCGCCAATGGATCTTCCCCAACGGCGAAGCGTGGCGCTCACCCTCGGCCTCGCCCGAAGAGCCAGACGCCCAGTGACCGCGAGAGGCCATGGGCGGCTTGAGGGAGTCAGCGGCCCGGTGAGGCGGTCAAGTCCTCAACGCGATCGGTGAGATCGACCAACAGCAGCATCGGATACCTCGGATGGCCCCGGAAGACAGGCGA
Organism: Streptomyces sp. BA2; assembly: GCF_009769735.1. NCBI lineage: Bacteria > Bacillati > Actinomycetota > Actinomycetes > Kitasatosporales > Streptomycetaceae > Streptomyces > Streptomyces sp. BA2. The sequence goes on along the minus strand of NZ_WSRO01000002.1, from coordinate 15,262 downwards.
GGCCCGCTCAGCCATCTCCGGTAAGCAGTGCATACCCACGTGTCAGCAGCCATAATTGGGCCGCATGCCCCGTGGGTTCAGCACATCCATACCGCGAGATTCTGGGAACCCGTCGCCTTCCGGCTTCGGGGACGTCAGGCTCGCGCTGCCGCTGGGCATGTTGCTCGGCTGGCACGGCTGGATTTTCGTCGCGCTCGGTGCCCTCGTGGGGCACATCCTTGCTGCGCTCTTTTGTTCCGTCAGGTGTCGGCGCGCCCGCCGTTGAGACGCAGCATGAAGAGCAGGCTTCGGTGGCAGCCGGCGGGGACCTCCTGTGCGGCCGCGACCATGTGGCCCGTCAGCGCCGGTCCGGCGTGGACGACTGGGACGGAGTCTGTCTGCTGCCGTGTGGGCAGGACCGCTCTCAGCAGCTCAGCGCCTATGTCGGACTGGCCGGATGCGAACAGTCCGCCGGTGAGTTCGGTGTGACCGATGCGCGCGGGAGGCCGGCTGCCAGGCGCAGGGTGTGTCCGGCCTGGGAAGCGCGGCCTCACTTCTCGAGCGCCACCGCGGTACGGGCCTGCTCGGCTGGAGGAAGTGACGCGATCTCCCACACGAGACTAGGTCGTAGGCATCCACGGAGGGGCCGCCTGCGCGGAGGGCCCGGAGGTGCGGGCCGTGTGCTGTGCCTGTTCGGCCAGGTGGGGCAGCGGCTCTGGCGTGGTGGGTGGGTGGAGCTCCTGACGGGGGACGGGAGCCGAGGGTATGGCGAGTGCCGCGGCACCGGAGGCCAGGGCCGCGTTGGCCCTGCGCCCGATGCGGTTGTCGCCGGCGGGCGCTTGGGGAGGCTGCGGAGTGCTGGAGTGCTAGAGGGGAGGGGGGAGCCGTGGGGGCGCCGGATGCTCGCGCTTCTCAGGCTCGGCCCACGACGGGTGAGCACGGCCGTTGGCACCAGCGGGAACAGGGTGTTGAGCCGCCGAGGACCCGGGCCCGCAGAGTGGCAGCCGGCTTTTGCGGGTGCTTCGGCTCGTACGGGCGCGTGAGCGCTCCGGTCGGCCGCGTCGGCGGCCCGCTGGGCGGAGAGCGGGTCGGTGACCACGGCGCGCGCCCGGGACTGCTCGGCTCCCGCAGGCGCTGCCCACCTACCTCGGCAACTTTGCAGCCGGACTCCCCGCCGGACTCGGGAGCGGGCTTGCGGTCGGACTCACCGCCGGGCTCCGAAGCGGCCTCGGAGTCGGGCTAGCGGTCGGGCTCGGCAGCGGGGTGTCGGCGTACACCAGAATGTGGCCCTGGCAAGATCACTTGTACGCGGACAGCTGGTGACCCGCTCACCAGCGCCTCCCGCGTCGAGGACGACTACCGCTTCCCTGACGCCTTCCACCTCGCCCACGCGGCCGTCCTGGGCTGGTCACCCGTCACCCGATTCCTCCTGGGCTGCAAACGCAAGTCCAGCCCCGACGCCGACGAGGCCGAGGACGGCGGCCGCGCCATCGCCATCGAAGAGGGCATCTCCGCCCTGGTCTTCTCCTACGCCGCTCGCCACCGCTACTTCGCCGACATCAAGCACGTCGACCATGAACTGCTCACCACCATCGGCCACATGATGTTGAACGACTCTCTGTATGAGCATGTAGGTGGGGGTTCGCGACACTCGCGGTGAACATGAGTGTTGACTTGCTGGGCAGTCTGGCCTTGCTTCGTGAACGACGACGCGATGTGCACGAAGCGGAGGTGTGGGGTGCTCATCGTCGATTCCGATGTCGTACGTGTGGAATGCCAGCTGCGGGCGGGCGAGTTGGCCTGTCCGTCGTGCCAGGTGTCTCTTGCGCCGTGGGGGCACGGCCGGCCGCGGGAAGTACGCGGCGATCTCGGGGCCCGGCTGTTCGTACGGCCTCGCCGGTCACGCTGTTCGGGCTGCGGTGTCACGCACATGCTGCTGCCGGAGGCCATCTGGCCTCGGCGGGCGGACGCGGCCCGGGTGATCGGGTCCGGACTGGAGATAGCGGCTCTGGGGCTGGGGCACCGCCAGGTCGCCGCCCATCTGGGCCGGGCTGAGGGCACCGTCCGCGGCTGGATCCGCCGATTCCGGGGGCAGTCCGAGGACGTTCGCCGGTACTTCACCGTCGCCCTGGTCGCGCTCGCCGACGATCCGGTGATGCCCGATCCGTCCGAGGGCCCGCTGTCCGATGCCGTCTCGGCCATCGCGGCCGCCCATCGGGCGGCCGCGATGAAGTGGGCCAGCATGAACACGGTGTCGCGGTGGGAGTTCGCGGGCCGGGCGATAGACGGCCGTGTCCTGACCTGCATGCCTTCCGCTAGTTGATCAACACGGGCCGCCCCTGGGCGGCGATGGGAGGCGCCGGGAGTCTTGATCGTGTCCGTCCGCGAGGAGGCGGACGCCGATTGAGATGCGAGGTGAGTCCGCGCATGGTGTCGAGCGAGGATGAAGACCGCCGTCGGGAGGAGAAGGCCCGGCAGGTCGGGCTGTTCCGCTATTCCCTGATCCAGGACCTGCTCGATCCGGCCCTGACGACCCGCCAACGCGGGCGTCTGGCACGGGAGTTGGCAGAACGAGAGCACACCGACCCGTTCGGCCGGCAGGTGAAGGTGTCGCGGGGCACGATCGACCGGTGGGCCAGGGACTACCGCCGCGGCGGGTTCGCTGCGCTGGTCCCCGAGCCGCGCAAGGCCATCCCCCGCACGCCGGTGGAGGTGCTGGACCTGGCGGCCGCGCTGAAGCGGGAGAACCCGGCCCGCACGGCCACGAACAGGCGCCCCCTCCTCATCGTCTGTCTCACCCACGCGCACGGGTTCGGCCAGCCCGCACACTCTGGCCCGAGTTTGCCAGCCGCGACCTGAACTCGATGTTCGCGGTCTGGAGCGGCCGGTGGGGTCCATCAATCCCGATGGTGGTCGGCTGGCGGGCGATAAGGACGATGCGATCGAATGGACCTGGATCGTCAGACGGGAGGAGTACGCACCGCTGCGTACTCTGCTCAGGTCGGGCCGGACGCTATTCGTTCAGGCCGATGTGGATCACGCGTGGTGGGTCCGGCCCGTTGGTGATCTTCAGGCCGAAGTCCAGGTGCCAGGACAGCGGTTCGCCGACCCGATCCGATTCGTCAAGGTGACCTTCGTCGAAGTCTCTGCGCCGGGTCAGACCTTTTCGAAGTTGAACCGGAAATCAATTCCCCCCGTGCCCCCGAAGAGGTAGCTGAGGCCGTAGATAATCAGCCCGATAAATAAACACGCACCGAAGAAGGCTATGGGAGTGGGGAGGTCTTCCAGCCACTCGCCAATACTTTCTGCGCGGCGCTCCCACCGGTGTGCAGTTCCGCGTTTGACCTCGATATCGATCAGGGAGTTCGTGAGAGTGAGCGCGGGTAGTCCGTCCGCGAGGAGCGTATAGCTCGCTCCCGTCCCTCTGCCGATTCGGCCGGGCCTGATGTGAACCTCCTGCCCGACAATCTCATACCGAGGGGGCTGCGCCTCAGCCGAGTGGGAATGGACGTCTAGGACCTCAAGGATCTGCGCCCCGAGATTGAAACATACCGGCATCTCGCTATCGAATGCGGCGCTCGGAATGTCTCGCCGTCCGGTATTCCTGATATCGATACGCACCACGTGGGGATTTATGAGAAGTTCACCGTTGCGTCGCAATTCGAGGGTGTTGGCCAGCGTGTGATTTCGCGTGACAATCGACGTCACCTCATAGTCGTAAACTAGCTGGCGCTTCGGATGTGCAGATTGAAGGGTGGCCCACACTGCGGCAACGCCACTCACCATGGCAACGATGACACCCGCCGCCCCCCAAAAGGTACCGGATGTCCAGAAGGGCCCTGTCACTGTTTCCCCCATATCCAGAGTGAACCAGGAATGTGAGGGTCCGCGAAGTGGTTCAGCGCGCATCGGCCCCGCCTGCTCGCAGAGATCCGGGGGTCCCATCAGGTCTTCAGCTACGTGGATGTGATCTCGTCTACTCAGGAGCGGATGCGGTTGCCTGTCATCGGGGGAGAGGGGATGGAGCCCAGAGGCCCTGACGGGCGATTCTTCCGTGTAGCCCCCGGGGGCAAGCCGATTGCACTCTTGCTGACCAAGCGTCAAGTTCCGGAGGACCCCCCACAGGCCGTGATCCGGACCGCCTCATCAGGGCGCAACCAGCAGTCACTGAGCCTCCGCCAACTTGAAGTCGCAGGTTAAGAGGCTGGTGTGCCCTGTTCTCGGGGGTACTCACGCGGGTTGCGGGCGGTTTGATGCGAGTCAGGCCAGTCCTGTCGGCGCGGCTTTACGAAGCCGCCACGCCACGGTTTCTGGACGGAGTATTCGTCCTCTGATCGCTTGGCGCTGCTGGACGCGCAGTGTGAGGCGCCTTCCATGCTTGACGAAGTCGACGGTGCCGCCCCGGCGTCAACGGGCGGCACCGTCTGTCCGGGCGGCAGCATGTACGCCGGGGCTACCGTGCGAGTTGCACCGTGATGGGCATGTTGGGGCAGCGGGTGGCGTTCTCGGCGAGGGCGGCTTCTTCGCTGGGGTCAATGGCGAGCTTCCAGCGGGTCTTGATAGCGACCCACTGGCTGACGTAGTCGCACCGGTTGCCTTCGGCCGGCGGCATCCAGGTGGAGGGGTCCTGGTCGGACTTGCTGCGGTTGGACTTTGCCGTGACGGCGATCAGTGCCCGGTCGTCGCCGAGGTCGTTGGCATAGGCCTGGCGCTCGGCCGTGCTCCATTGTTTAGCTCCGACTGGCGGGAGGCGTCATTCCACATGCGCGATATTCCGGAGTGTCTGTCTCTCAGGCCGGGCGACCCACGGTGGGGCCATCGAGGGCCTACTACTTGATGCTGCGGTGGGCAGCGGGACCTCTGCCCACGTCGAAGGGCACTGGCTCTGGCTCGGATCTAATGCCGATCACCCTCGGCAGGTGCCGATCTGGTCCGGGCAAGTGCTCCCCAGCGTCGAGTACGTCAGAGACCATGAACTATGCGCCCCGATGACTGGCACCTCACCGAAGGCGTCGACGACTTCCTCGCCCGATCTGGAGGTTTCCTGCGCTCCCGACCTGCCCTGCACACCATGCCCCTGACGGTGACGGAGAAGCTGCTAACGGACAGGGAGGCTGAGCGCGGCGCCGGTGCCTCTGTATTCGGCCAGTTGGAGCTCGGGGGCGAGATCTGTGCCACCTTCTACCAGCGCACTCCGTCCGGTCCCCTGAGTCTCACATCCACCACGGGCGAGCAGGCCGACCTGCTCGCCGCTCGCCTGGCTGACCTCGGCCGCCCCGTCCCCGGTGTCAGCGCGGACCACTGCACCGCTACCGCTTTCGCCGAGGCATGGCAGCGACGCACAGGCGCGGTACCGACACTCAGCCAACGGAACCGTCTCTACCGTCTCGGCACGATCACCCCGCCTGAGCCGCTTCCCAAGGGCCGCAGTCGCGCTGTGGGCGATCAGGACCATGAGCAACTCGTCTGCTGGGTAGCTGAGTTCGTCGAAACAGTCGGAGAGATCCCCGCTGTGGACATCGACTCCTGGGCCTGCTCGCGCTTCGCGGACAGGCACTTCACGTTCTGGCAGACACCGGACGGTACACCCGTCTCCATGGCCGCCACGACGGTGATAGTTGCAGGCATGGTCCGAGTGGACCCGGTGTACACCCCGGCGCACCTTCGGGGGTGCGGCTACGCGGGTGCCGTGACGGTCGAGGTGAGCCGAGCCGCGCTGGCCGCAGGAGCGACGGACGTCGTGCTGTTCGCGGACCCTGCCAACCGTGCCAGCAACGCCCTCTACCAGCGAATCGGATATGTCCCGGTTACGGACTGGGCCGGATACGACTTCTCCTGGGGCGCATCAGGAGCAACTCAGGCTCGCCAGGGGTGGGAGAAACCCTCAAGCAGTGGTCCGCCCAGCAGGTCGAGCACCTGATTCACCGCAGTGGTCAACAGTCGGGGGACGGCGTGTTCGGCTACGGCCTGGTGCCCATCCAGCAGTGCTTTGCCCAGGACCGGGTCTGCCAGGGGCAGACCCTGGTCGTAGACGAACAGGACGGTCCCGCGGCGCCGGGCTCGGTCCCAGGCGAAGAACTCCGGTATGTCCCCCAGGGTGTTGAGGAACAGCTCGACGATGCGGCCCTGGTGACGGATCACTTCCCGCCGACTGATGTCCGAGTCGGGAAGGAGCACGGCCACATCCAGATCGCTGGTCGCGGTGGCCCGCCCCTGAGCGGCGGAGCCTCCGAGTATGGCGCCCAGGTCATGGGGATAGAGCTCGGTGACCACACGGAGAGCGTGTGTTTCAACGGCTTCTTGATCATTCATGGGCGCTCATCTTGCCAGCATGCGGATCTGTCAGCCGGGCTTCGAGATGGGCGGTCCAGTCGTTGGCGGCGCGGTGGCGCCATTGCTGGGCGGTGATGACATGCAGGCCGAGCATGGGTGCGAGGACGGCGGGCGGCAGGTCCTGGTCGAGTTCGATCAGTGCGGTCGTGCGGGTCTGGCGGACCGGGATCTGGCGAGCCGTGAGGCGGCGCGCGAGGACGCTGGCGGAGATGTGCTCGCCGGGCCGAGGCCCAGGGAAGAGCCACCGGCGGGTCGAGTTCGCGGCCCAACCAGCCACCGGCCGACGGATCAGTTCCGTGAGGAGGACCGCGAGCGGGGCGGGGAGGCGGATAGGGGTGCGATCAAGAACGAGGACAGGGTGGCCGTCCATCGTAGACAGGGCGTCGGTGGGCAGCGCGGCGATGCGCGTGAGGTGCTGCCCGAAGAGGTTCAAGATGGCACCAGCGACGCGCACTTCGAGGGGCAGAGCGTTGTCGGTCAGGCACTGCTGGAGGATTTCCCAATGGGAGTCCTCGTTGAGACCAACGGGGTCAGCCTTGCCGCGGTGCGGGACGTAAAGAAGGCGGCTGTGTCCGCGGCGGTGGGACCAGACGACAAAGTCACGGACCTCGAAGCGGGTGCTGGAGTTCCCTGCGAGCCACCAGTCGACATCGCCCTGGGTGACGTCGTGGAGGGTGAGTCCGCGCTTGGCCATGGCGGTCAGGAAGGCGGCTGCGAGGTTGATCCGGGTGTAGGCCCAGCGGATCCGGTGCTTGGAGCCTGTCGACCGCTGGTCAGCGCGGCGCGCGCGGGGCAGGAGCGACCAGCGGACGTAGGAACGCAGCAGCAGGGCGTGCTCGGGGTGGCGGTCGGTGACCTGCGCCAGGTGGCGTTCGATACGGGCGGGCAGCTCGGTGCGTTCAGGCAGGGCCTGATAGCTGACCAGGACGCTTCGGAGGTAGTCGACGCTCTGAGCGCCGCCGCGGCCGCAGGAGCCAGCGGCGGCGTCCAGATCCTCGTGAGTCAGTGGGCGTCCGGTGGCGATGAGATCGGCCAGGAGGCGGGCAGAGTGCGAGTTGCGAATCCAGTTGAGCGCGGTGCGCGGCTGTTCGCAGCCGGTCAGAGCGGCGTGCATGCGTGCGTACTGGCCATCCGGTTGGGCGGGTGCCGTTTCGAAGAGTGCCGCGAGGTCGTCGTGGAGGGTGCACCGGTCGCACAGCCCGCGGACCATGTAGGAGCGCGGGTTCGCACACCGGGGACAGGCGTAGCGGTCGGTGTGGCCGGCGCAGGGACCGCAGACCCGGCGGCCGTCTTGGCGGGCGATCAGAACGCGCTGCCTGTCGCAGCTCGGGCACGTGCCGGGGTGGGTGCGCGACTGGCGGTAGCACGGCAGGCACACCGCCCCGAGCGGCCAGCGCGCACAGACCGGTGCGTGTGTGGTGCACAGTGCGCACCGTTCCAGCGGACGCGGTCGGCAGCTGCTGCACGGGTCGGTGGCCGCTGGCCTGCCGCAGGCCGAACACGACCTGCCGACCGCCAACTGGGCGCGTCGGCAGCGCTCGCACGTCTGGTGGCAGGGCCGGGGGCGGGACTCGCCGCATACGGCGCATGGTCCGACATTGTCCTGCTTGGCGAGGATGCCTTCACATCCGCGGCAGACCCGCCCGCCGGGGACGGCCCGCCGCAGCATGCGCACGCGTCTGCAGCGCAGGCAGGCCGGCTGCCTCACCCCGGCAAGCCCGGCCTTCAAGAGGACGGTGATCAGTGCCTGCACCGAACGCGGCGCGTCGGACGCGCCGCTGACCAGGGCGTCCGGATGTCGGGTCAGATGCGCGCGGATCCTGCCACGGGCAGAGGGGGTCAGCTCGGCAACGATCCGCTCCGCGTGCTGGGCGGACAGGCCGGGAAGGAAGGCGGTGATCCGATCGGCCAGTTCCTCCCAGGCCGGTGGCGGTTGGCCGCTCACACGTCCTCAGGGCGACGAACCCGCACCTTCCGGGCCGGCGGGACCACGGCCGGCCCATCGACCTCACCCGAAGCCGTCGGCTTCGCGACCTGCCTGCGGACCTCCCGCACCGTGATCAGATCCGCCGGCGAGCAGCCCAGAATCCCGCACAGGGCAGCCAGCGTCTCCATCGACAGGCGCTGCGGGGGCTGAGTGACCAGACGGAACACCTGCTCCCGCGACAGGTGCACCCCGTACTCGGCCAACAGCGGCACCAGGTCCGTGGTCTGATACATGTCGTGATCGGCCATCAGCCGACGCAGATTCCAGTCAAATCCCATCCGCTTCATCACCGCGACCTCAACTCCTTTCCACCCGCTCGCTCCATCCGTCGCCGCAACGACGCCTCCATCAGACGGTTGCGGTACTCGTCCGACACCCACGTGTACAACGCCGTTGTAGAGGCATAGGCGTGACCGACCTGCTCCTGGACGAACCGTTCCGGATACCCGAACTCGATCAAGTGCGTGATGTACGTGTGCCGCAGGCAGTGCAGTTCCAGTTCCGGCGGCAGCCCGGCATGTTCCCGGATGAGCGTGAAGACCTCGTCCAGGCGCCGCACCCCGAGCCGGCCGCGGCGTTCGGAGACCCACAGTGCCGGATGCCGGCCCGGCGAGAAGCCGGAGCGAACCACGTCCACCCACTCCTCGAGGACCGGGACGACCCAGTCGACCTCCGGGACCGTCAGCACCGTCCGCCGCTTCGGCGGACTGCCCCGTGACGCCTTGCCGAACCGGACCTCCAGTGCACCGAACCGGCCGTAGGACTTGGCTCTGGGATTGCGTCGCAGGTCTGGCAGGTCCAGCTTGGATGTCTCGCGGCGCCGGGTTCCATACGCATACACCTGCTTGATCATGACCGCGTCGCGCCAGGCCGCCAGCACGCCCTTGCGGCGGCGTTTCCTGGCCTGTTCGACCCGGTCGTCGGCGGCGTCGAAGAGAGCCTGCAGCTCGTCATAGGTCAAGGCCCGGCGCTCGGGACTCCCCTCGAACTCAGCGACGTGATCGGCAGTGTTCCAGTCATGGCATACCTGCACTGGGAACTGGCCGAAGGCCTCCTCGCAGGCAGACGCCCAGCCGTAGCGGCCATCGGTGATGAAGGCGCAGAACATCTGCAGATCACCCTGCTGGCCGCGGACTGTGGAGTGGGCCAGCGGAGCCGGACCTGACAGCCGATGCGAGAAGTACGCCTCCACATCCTCAGGCGTCCACTCCCACGGATACGTCGCCGCGAACAGCGCGAACCGCCGCACCAGGCTCAGCCGGTCCTCGATCGTCTTACGTGCCAGCAGCCGCGCCCGCTGCTGTTGCTCCCACCCCTGCAGCATCGCATCGAACATCGCCGGTGCCGGGTCCAGAGCTTGCACGTTTCCCGGGACGACCAGCCGGAACGTGCCCGGCACATCAACAGCTCTCACGGCCACTCCCACGATGTTGCGCTCGATGCATCATCGTGGCGTTGGTGCTGGAACCTCCGAGGCCAGATGCCTCGACTTCGCCTGAACGAGCTACGCGCCCGCCGACTTTGACCAGGTCATGGACGCGACGTCCTTAGTGCGATGTCGATGCAGGAGAAGCAACTCCGCCTACTTGGAGTCCCAGGATTCCGCAAGCGGAACCCGGTGGTCGATGTCGAGCCCGGAGGGGCCTTCGACGTACCGGTCGTCATACTCCGAGAACCAGCGGCCTCCGCTCAGCTTGCACTTGGCGCTCTGCTTTGGGGCGGTGAGCGCTTCGGCCTTGAGGACCTCGGCGCGCGTGCTGCAGCCTTCCTTGTCGGCATCCACCCAGTGCTTGAACGAGGTCCGCTGGTAGCCGGTGCGGTCCTCCTCCCTCACGGGCAGGGCCTTGAGCGCGGCCATGAGCGGCTTCGTGACGGTTTCACCGACTCGTGGTGCCGTATCGGGGCTGCCAGCGGGTGTGGCGTGCGCGGTGGCGGCCGGGATGGCCAGGGCGACGGCGGCGGTGAGCAGGACGGCGGTGCGGGTGATGGCGGGCACGGGTCTCCTCGAAGAGCACGAACTGGTCGTGGTCTTCGTAGCGAGTCGGCGCTTGTCGCCGGGCCGTTGAAGGTGTTCGTGTCACCCGCACGAGCGGTAAGTCTGATCGTTATGGGGGTTTCTCCGCGCAACGACCTCGCCGTGGGCGGGCCGTTACTGGCGGCTACTGTGCTGGTCATGCACTATGCACGGGGATCACGGATAGCTGCCGCCGCCGTTTCCTGCCTCCTGCTGACGAGTTGCAGCAGCGCCGACGACGGGAAGAACGGCGGTGCGGCTGAGCCTTCGGTCATCGGCTCGCCGGTGGGCAAGCCCATCGAGTCGCCGGAGGCGACGCCGGAGAGGAAAAGCAACAGCGTTCCGGAGCCGGATCCGGATGCTCCGTTCATCGAGCACGTCAAGTACGAACTGCGCACGCGCACGGTGAAGATGGCCGGTGCTCCGGGCGAGACCAGCGCCCGATGCGACAAGGATTTCGTCCGGCCGGTGACAGGCGCCAGGATCACCTGCACTCATCTATGAGGGCATCGAGGTGACCTGGCCGGTGAAGTTCACGGGTAAGCCGGGGTTCGGCGGCATGGGCGATGGATACGAAGCCCAGCCCAGCACCGGTCTGCTCACCCGGGAGGGCGCCCTCACCTACTTCTGGGGCAATAATCGCGAGGCAGGCACGGACCTGCGTTGCGACACACTGCCCCGGGTCACGAAGGTCCCGCTCGGCCAGATGTCCGGGTATCAGTGCTCCTATTTCGCCGCCAAAGCGGCCACAGACGGCCGGGACATGTGGATCACTCAGACCTTCTACAGCACCACAGACGGCGTCCGCGCCCGGGTATGACGATCACAGGCGTCGTCTTCTGAGGGCCTGCAGCGACGCCGGGGGGCGAAGCGACAGGGGTGTGCCGGTAGGGGTCGCCGAAGGGAGGGCCGGGGCGTGCATCGGAAAGGCATGGGAACAAGCTAAGACGCTGACGGATGTCAGTGGCGCAGAGGACGCTTGCCGACATGGCAGACTCAGAGCCGAAGGACCAAAAGCACGGCGAGTTCGTGTGTCGTCCCCTTCCCCCGGCGGTCCGACCCATGCTGCGCGAGAAGGGCACGGCAGCGACGATGCGCCCCCACTACGCGTCGCCCCTCGCCTCCTTCACGCGGCCCGGCCTCCGCCGCCCCTGGGCCTTCGATACCGAGAAACTGCTGCTCCGCGCCACCAGTCAAACGGTCGTCTCAACGGCCTCGCAAGCCAAGATGAACACACTGCACGCCGCCCTGCGGCCAGCGGCGCCCTGAACCGGCTGACTGCGGCCCTCGGACTGGAGCCAGACCACGCCCGGCTCCAGTCAGCTGTCTCAGGTTCTGAACGGGAACCTGGCAGGTGGCCACGCCAGCGCAGTGCTGGGCCGTCGAGCTCTCGGTGTGTTGTCTCCCGCTGCTGTGGCAGCCGAGCGGTCGGCGGCCCTGAGGAGCCACTCCGGTGGGCCGCGGATCGATGGTCACGTCCTGGCCGCGGATCAGTGTGAAGGACGGTGTGTGCCTGGCATGGGCGCCTCGCGTTGAGCTCATCGAAGACCTCATGATGCTGAAGACGACCAGGCAGCGTCATCGCCTCCTCATCGACCGGCGCTCCGACGTTGTCGACGATGTCGAGGAAAGCCTGACGCATGTTGATCACCCGGCGCTGTCCGACGACGTGCACTTCTCTCTGGAGGCAGCAACCTGCGTGCGCGCCGGGCACGACACAGCTGCTCAGGCTCTTCCGGGCAACCTCCTCGACACGCTCATGCGCCGCCACGGGCACGCCTGGCTGCAAGGGCCCTTCCCCCAAACCCAGTTCACCGGCACAGGGAGCCACAAGATGGTCGCCGGAGCGCTCGGCACACGCTCCGGGGCGGGGGGCTTCAAGGTGCTGATGATCGCCCCGTACCTGGTGGTGAGCGCCAGATCACCAGGACCGTGGCCGAAGTGCGAGCGTGGCGTCATCGAGGTGGATGTCCCAGCCGCGGGGCACTCGCGTTGCCTTGGCTGCGGGGATACCGGTTTGCGGGTGAGTAAGCGCGGTCACGACATCATCCCCGGCGGGGAAGTCACTTGCCCATTCGAGCTCCCACCGTGGCCTATAGCCCCACAAGCGCCGATCACACGAGGGGCGCTGTGGCATGGGGCGATCCAAGGGGTGTGTGTCCCAGGCGTGCAGCGCCCATGCGCCCTGGGCGTCACGCAGGTTGAGCCGCACCAGCAGTCCTGCCAGCAGGACCTCGGCTGCCTCGGTCAGGGGCGGAATCTCGGTGAGAGCCTCCTTCTCGCTCTCGCTCATCGGCACCTCGGGGCCCTGCAGGTGGCGGGCGCGGGGTGTGGGTTCGCCGGCAAGGAGCTGGGTTGTCGCTTCCTCGGTGACAGACATCTGTGCGCCGGTGGGAAGGTGGCGCAGCAGGAAGGTATCCCCGACCTGAGCTTCAAGGCGCAGCCCCGGAAGCCGACACATCGCGCCCCCGCCCTCGCGGACGCGCGGAACGAGGTAGCGGACGGCGTTGAAAGCCGCGTTCACCACGATGGCGAGGTGTCCAGGCCGTGGGGAGGGTACGGGGTCGTAACTGGCTAGTCCCCGCACAGCCCAACTTCCGGGCACGGTGTGTTGTAACAGCCCGGCGTTGAACAGACCCAGTGCCAGCAAGACACGCAGCCGACGCTGTTCGGTCGTACACACGTCGAGCCCCAGGCCAGGACGGTCAGCGGCTCCCAGAGCCGCGGCCATGGGGTCTTCCCCGGTATAGCTGGCCCCGCGTCGAGTGCTGCGTGGACAGGGCGGCGGCGTACGATTTCCCGCTCTGCTGCGCGTGGGCGCGGGCATCCTTCTTGCGGGCGTGGTCCCTGTGCATCGCGGTGTCCTAACCGGCGGCTTGGGCCCGTGAACCGTTCCGCCTCACACTGCGAGAACAGACGAAGTTCCGCACGATGCGGCAACTGAATATTCCTACCGGATGCTGCGGTGCCGCTTTCACCAGCCAGCCCGATCACGGGTCGGGGGCCGGACGAGGCTGTCACGACAGCAGCCTATGAAGTCCATTTCAGCACCGATACCCACGAGATCTCTCTTCGGCACGCCGATGTTGCGGAAGACGCGATCAAGATGTCGGCTGAGCAGGCCGGGGCGCAGTCCGCCGCCAGAGGGTGCCGCTTCCAACTCCTCCTCCCACAGGGCGACTAGCTGACATGTACTTCACGGCTAGAGCCTCCCCGGCACTCAGCCCCCAGTGGTTGGGAGCCTCCTGCGTCGCGAACGCTGGAGCCTATGAGGTCAGCACCGCGGGGTGGGCCGACGACCGCTTTGCCGCCGTGACCGTTTCTCCATCGGTCCGTAGGTGTCCGCACCTGGTGGGGGTCGAAGGCTGCCCGGCGAGCGCGGCGAGCTTGTCGACGGTCAGCTTGGCCCGGCGGCTCTTGCTGTTGGACAGGGACACCCCGAGCTTCACCTCCGGACCCGTCCGGCAACGCCTCTACGTGGCCCCTGGGGACCGTCACAGAGCCCGTGTGGGCCCTCGTACTGCTGCGCCACAGGGCCGTAACGCCCCTCTAGAAGGCGCTCGCGGGTGCCGTGGACGGTTGCGCGGGCACGTCCGTCTCCACCGGCCGCAACGAGCGGGTGAGGCCGACGGCCTCCAGGCGCTCGCGCTGCCCGTCGGCCAAAGCCGCCCACACCTCGGGCTTCCGCTGCCGGGCCGGGGATCGGATGCGGCCTGCGGTGCGCTGGTGGGGGTAGGGGGCGTGGCGGGGGAGGTGCCGGGTTTGTGGTCGGGGCATCATGCATTGCCATGGACCTCACAGGCATAGCGGCTCTGGTCGCTCTCGCGGGCATCCCCGTGAGCGTGCTCATCGCGCACTGGCAAAAGCGCACCGCCCTGCAGCAGACCCACGCCCTCAACCGTGCCGCCCGCGAGACAGCCGAAGCCGCCCACCAGGCGGCGCTGGCGCAGGCCGAGGCCAGCCACCGCGCCGCCCGGGAAACCGCCCTCGAGCAAGCCGCCGCCGCACACCAAGCCGCCATGGCCCAAGCAGCCGCCAACCACCAGGCAGCGCTCCAACTCCAAGCCGCCCAAGCCGAAGCCGCACACGAGAGCGCTATGGCCCAGGCGGCCGCCAACCATCAAACCGCCCTCGAACTCCAGGCCGCCCAGGCGGCAGCCGCTCACCGCAGTGCAATGGCCCAGGCAGCCGCCAGCCACCGGTCCGCACTCGAGGTCGCCAGAGCCCAGGACCAAGTGGAAATCGAACGCTGGAAACGCGAGAAGCGCAGCGCCGCCTTCGAGAAAGTCCACGCCTCACTAGACGAATTCCGCACAGCCTTCCTGCAGAACGCTGACACCGACGCCCTCGCACGAATCGGGCTCGATATGCACGGCCTCTTCCACGCGGTCCGCCCTTTCGGTGGGCTGAGCCTGGCCGAAAAGGTCGGATGGCTGAGCGGGACATGCGGAGACCTGGCCCGCAGGATACGCGAAGCGCCAATGAACGAAACCGAACGGCAAGAATTCTGGGACACCGAAGTATCACCCAGAAGGAAAGAACTCACCGAAGCCATGAGTCGAACCCTGGAACTCGCGGAACAAAACCGGCTAGCCAACGTGCGACGCGTAAACCGACGACTGTAGTACGCCAGAACCCGACAACCCCAGAGGGCTCGAAAGCGCACATCGATCAGGCTGGCTTCTACGGCTGGAGCGCCTTCGCGTCGCGCAGCATCATCCGGGCTGTGCGGCTCGGGGGATGCGGTACCCGGCTCCGTGTGGGTGGGTGGTGGGGTGGCAGTGGTTGGTCAGCAGTGGGTCTGATCTTCCAGGCCGTGCTTCTACGCGGGTCGGTGTGCGGATATCAGTGTTCGTGTCGGCTGCCATGAGTTGACTGTCGACTGTCGTGGAATGCCTAGCGTAAGCAGTCCCTTGCTGTCATGGAGTTGCCTCTTCCTGTGTGCGGGG